>JACKCD010000028.1 GCA_020634215.1 Ardenticatenaceae bacterium
CCCGTGGGCGGTGCTACGTTGGGCAAAGGCGGCCTGCATCGGTTGGGCAATCAGCCCGTGTTTCTCCACTTCCTGCGCCACGGCCAACAGCCCAATGATTTGCGATCCTTCGGCTTTTGCCCACAGCAGAGCCTGCTCCACCGCCTGCCAGCCGCTGTCGTCGGCGGCAAGGGGGACGAGAATGGTGGCGAAGAAGGGGGCGGCGGGTGCTTTGAGTGATTGTTCGTACCACCATTGGGTGGCGCGGGTGGGGCCGCTGCTGCTGGTGACGGTTTGCAGGGCGCGGCTGAGGAGTGAGCTGGGTTTATAGCTGCTAACGGCTTCGGCCAGGGCGGTAACGGCCGTTTGGGTGGACACAGCCCCGCCTAGCTCGGCTTCAATGTCAGCGCGGTTTTCTGCCAGCCACAGATAGAAGTCGGCTGAGGTGCGTTCGGGAAATTCGGCCATTAGCCCGTGGTCACGGATGAGGCGGATGGCGGGGGCAAAAACGGTGTCGTACCAGTGGGAAACGGCCGTTTCATACGGGATTTCGCGCCCTTCGTTTAGCCCCATGTAGTAGCGGTGAACTTCAATATGCTCCAGCAGCAGTGGGTATTTGCCGGGGGAGGTCAGCGTCAGGTCGGCTTCTGGCCGGAGGTGGTCGAGCTGGGTTTGGCGCAAAAAGTCGGCGTATTCGGCTTTGATAATGAGGTCGTCGAGGTCGGTGGTGGTGGTGAGGGGAACGGCCGTTTGTATTTCCGTTACATACGCCTCAATCGTCGGGCTACCTTCCTGCCGCGCAATCGAAACGCGGTGGTTGCCATCTTTGACAAAGTAGACCTCCCCCACCTGGTAAACCTCAATCGGCGGCAGCCCCTGGCGCGATTGCGCCACCTTCACCCGCGCCCAGCGCTCTTTGTCACTGTCGAGCTTGGGCAAAAAGGTGCGCGTAAAATCGCGGTAGCGTCCCACGCTGCCGACAATGGCATCCAGCGGTACCTCTTGCAGCCCACGCTCAATCTGGCTGCTGGCACGCAGCATTTTGCGTACCTCGTCAAAGGCCAGCAAATCGAGCGTTTGGCCGGTGAAGCGACCAAACAGTTCTTCCAGCCGGGCTTGGCGGCGGGCCTCGTGGAAATCTTTGATGGCGGTTGCGTAGTCAAACATGGGTTGCTTGGTAGAGATTGGAGATTGGAGATTGTTTGTTTGCAATCTCCAGTCTCCAATCTCCATTTATAGCTGCGATAAGAAGGCTTCAATTTCCTGGCGTGCGGCGGGGGAGAGGGGTGCTTGTGGGGGAATGGGGTCGCCAACGGCGAAGCCCTGACTTTGCAGCCCAGCTTTGATGCAGGCGGCAAGGGCATATTTGGCGAATAGTTCGTTGATCTGCCAAAGCTGGCTTTGCAGCCCCATCGCTTCTTCCCATCGCCCAGCCCGCGCCAATTCATAAAGCTGCACGCTTTGGCGGGGGATGAGGCAGGCGGGGCCGGCCATCCAGCCCACGCCGCCGATGAGCATGACGGCCAGGGGGATGTGGGCGGAGGCGCTAAACAGCTTGAGCCGGTCGCCAACGCGGTTGCGGAGGGTGAGCAAACGGCCGGTATTGCTGGAAGCGTCTTTAAGATATTGGATGTTGGGTACGTCGGCCAGTTGGGCGAGGGCATCGAGGGTGAGGTCGCTTTTTTGGAAGTTGGGGTTGGTGTAGATGACGATGGGGAGGTCAGGAACGGCCGTTGCGACCGCCGTAAAATAATCCACTACCCCGGCTGGCGGGATGGGAAAATACGCCTCCATGACGGCCAAAATGCCGTCTACCCCCAGCTTTTCCCACGCTTTGGCTTGGCGCACCGCTTCGGCCGTGGCAGTGGCAGCCACGCCAGCCACCACCGGCACACGCCCAGCAGCAGCTTCAACGACGACCTCAACAATCCGCTGCCGCTGCGCCCAATCCAAATAGGCAAATTCCCCGGTGCTGCCCAGCGGGGTCAGCCCATGCACCCCGGCAGCAATCAAATGCTCTACCAGGTTGGCGAGAACGGTGTCGAGAATACGGCCGTTTTCATCTACCGGGGAAACAAGATAGGGAAAAACGCCGTGAAAAGGTTGGTGTATGGTCATGAGGGGGCAGTATACAGGAATTCAGTAGCACAGGGTAGGGGACGAAACACGTCTCGACCCCTACTAGAATACGTTTTATACTTAAATTAATTAACGTTAGTTGTATAATAAAGAAATGCCAAGTGCGCCGAATTTGCTATAATCGAATGGTGGGTGTTTGCCAAGATTGCAATAAATCTTCAAACCTCTAATCCCACAATCTTTACGCATATAGGAGTTTTCCTGATTCATGAAACCAATTATTGCGATCACAACTTACGGCCGTTTTGAAAAAGACACAGCCAGCCCCTATTACCCACATCATTTCTGCCTGCCCACGCTCTATATTGATGCTGTGCGCCGCGCTGGCGGCATTCCGTTTTTGCTGCCACCCGGCGAGACTGATTTGGAGACAGCATTGGCCGCAGTAGATGGTGTGCTGATTACCGGCGGCGGGGATGTTGACCCAGCAGAGTATGGAGGCAATAGTGAGCATCCTGATTTAGGGGGAATTGATTGGGAGCGGGATGAAAGTGAGTTAAAGTTGGTGCGAATGGTAGCGGAAAACGGCCGTTTTCTCCCCACCCTTGCGATTTGTCGCGGTATGCAGGTCGTTAATGTGGCTCTAGGTGGAACACTATACGAAAATATCGCCGATATTCACCCCGAAGACATCCATCGCGGTTCAGACGGCGGCTGGACGACGCATACGGTGGAAGTTATGCCCAGCTCGCTGCTGGCCGAAGTGATGCAGGCCGAACGTGTAACCATTTACTCCGGCAATCATCAGGCGGTCAAAGCCGTTGCGCCCAGCTTGCGCGCCTCGGCGCGGGCGGCCGATGGCATGATAGAAGCCATTGAGCATACTGGCCTGCCCTGGCTGCTGGGGGTACAGTGGCACCCGGAAAAATCAGCCGCCGCAGACTCTACTCAGCAGCGGCTGTTTGACGAATTGGTGCAAGAAGCTGCGCGGCGGAAAGCAAGATAGATTTCATGACAGGAAAATTACCCAATGGCTGATACGAATCCGCATTATGACCCGACGTTTATTGCTTTTTTGGAAGAGATGTGGGGGACAGGCTATCTTTCGCCCGGTGGGCCAGAGGAAATTCAGCGGCTGCTAGATGGCATTTCCCTAGCTGGCAAAACAGTTCTTGACATTGGCTGCGGCTCTGGCGGCATCACGCTGTCATTGGCGCGGGATTATGGTGCCGGCCGGGTAATTGGCATTGACGTAGAGGAACCAGTCTGCGCCACTGCTCGGCAGCGCGTGGCAGATGCCGGACTGGCCGACCGCGTGGAGATTCGCCAAGTTGCGCCCGGCTCCATCCCCCTGCCCGATGGCTTACTCGACATCGTGTTTAGCAAAGATTCGATAGTCCACATTCCTGACAAGGAGAGTTTGGCGCAAGATGCCTTTCGGCTGTTGGCCCCGGGCGGCTGGTTTGTGGCCTCCGACTGGCTAATTGCCCATGATGGCGAGCCGTCACCAGAAATGGCCGACTACATCCGCCGCGAAGATTTGGATTTTGGCATGGCTTCCCCCACCCGCTACTGCCGCGCCCTTGAAGCAGCTGGGTTTGTGGACATTATACTGTCCAATCGCAACCGCTGGTATTTGGGGGTGGCGCAGCAGGAATTGGCGCGAATGCAGGGAGTAGATCGGCCTCGGTTTGAGGCGGTAATGGGAGGTGAAGCAGTTGAAGAGCAAATTGCCCTTTGGCAAGCGATGCTCATTGTTCTAGAAAGCGGCGAGCATTGCCCGCACCATTTTCGCGGTCGCAAACCTGCTTGATTAACCAACATCAAGGGGATTTACCAAAACCATTGAGTACACTAACTCTGCACTCAGGCTACATGATAAACAGATAATTCAGGAGAACAGAACATGGAATATACACATCTTGGCCGCACCGGCCTACAAGTGAGCAAGCTGTGTCTTGGCACCATGAACTTTGGGCCGTGGACAAATGAGGCGGACAGCCACGTTATGATGGATACAGCTTTGGATGCTGGCATCAACTTCTTCGACACGGCTAACCGCTACGGTATTTGGGCGGGAACCGGCAGCCATCACGGCCACACGGAGGAGATTATCGGCCGTTGGTTTCAGCAGGGAGGACAGCGGCGCGAGAAAGTTGTGCTGGCAACCAAGCTGTATGGAGCCATGGGTGATTGGCCCAATGAGGGCAAACTCTCGGCACTGAATATCAAACGGGCATGTGAAGCCAGCCTTAAACGGTTGCAAACCGACTACATAGACCTGTACCAGATGCACCACATTGACCGCGACACGCCGTGGGAAGAAATTTGGCAGGGGATGGAGCAGCTTGTCCACGAGGGCAAAATTCTTTACGTAGGCAGCAGCAATTTTGCTGGCTGGCACATTGTTAAAGCTAATGAAGCCGCTAAACGACGCAATTTTATGGGGCTGGTGAGCGAACAGAGCAAATATAGCCTGAGTGCCCGGACGGTAGAGTTGGAGGTCGTGCCCGCCTGCGATGATTATGGCGTTGGCATCATTCCCTGGAGTCCGCTGGATGGCGGTTTGCTGGGCGGGGTGTTAGCCAAAATTGAGAGTGGGCGACGCGCCAGTGCCAATATGCAGCAACGCATTGAGGCGATTCGGCCACAGATTGAGAGCTATGAAAATTTCTGCGCCGAGATGGGCGAACATCCGGCCGATGTGGCGTTGGCGTGGCTGCTGCACAACCCCACTGTCACCGCGCCGATTATTGGCCCCAGCAGTGTTGACCAGCTAACCGGCAGCCTGCGGGCACTGGATATTCGGCTGACCGATGAGCATCTAAAGCGGCTAGATGAAATTTGGCCTGGCCCAGGTGGTGCCGCGCCGGAGGCATATGCTTGGTAAGGGATAGTGCACAGTGTGTAGTGCGTAAGCAGAGAGTCTGCGCACTACACATTACGTCATTTCCCGTAACATCCCAAAGAGCCAGCGTTTGCAAACGGCCGTTTCGTTTACCCACCACCTCATCTCATATCACGACATCAGAGGCAGGAAAAACCGACTGGCAAACTCTACAGCATCCTGCAAGGCAAAAATCTCTCGCCCCCCAAGGTTCTCGGCAAGCCATTGCTGGGCAACAGTACCATCGCGGAGAAATATCATCTCCATGCACAGGCTATCGGCACAGCATGAACCGGCATCGGCCATTTCCCAGGCAATGCCCACATAAATGTCTTGGACCTCAACCCAATTCAGAATCGTCTCGCTTGACATCTCTATCACTATTGGATCCTCTGTCACCCGGCATTTGGAGGTAATGCGCGTTGTCTCACCAAACATGGGGCCAATTGCCAAGGCATCCAAAGCGCACATGGCATAAACCTGTTGCCCATTGACGTGAATAGTGTGCTCACGTGCCGTCATGGTGAAAGGATAAGCGCCGACAGGTTCACCGTTTTCAGCAAATACCACCATGTCATATTGGCTCAGGACATTGATGGCCGCTGGAACATCATCAACCCATTGAGCCATTTCTGCTTTAGACATGATGTGGCCTCTGGTCACAACAGAGCGAAGCATCTGCTGATGAAGCTCTTTAACCCGCGGGCTGCATTTATCCTGGCTTGCTTGCAAAGGCAAAATGCAATTCAGACGCTTTAAGGCATTCTCTACTTTGTCATTCATTTGTTTCTCGTTTTGGACTGGCTCCATTATGCCTCATCAAAACGCCATTTGAAGAGGAGAACGGCCGTTAATCCCACCATCGGCACAAACATCAGGGTCGTCAAACCCGTTGTCAACGACCAGCGATCCGCCACCAGCCCCACCACCCAAGAACCGATGCCTGCGGGCAGCCAACCCAGACCCATCACCAGCGAACCCGCCAGCCCTGTGGCTTGCGGCCAAATTTCCTGCGCCATGAGAATGGTGACGGGGAACGAGGCACCAACCATCACCCCGACAAGGGCAATGGCGACAATCTGGGCGATGCCACTGGTGTGGAACATCAGCCAGTAGAATGGCACCATCAGCACCATGCTGCCAGCAATAATGGGCACTCGCCCCACTTTGTCCGACAGCGTGCCGCCACTAATACTGCCGATGCTGAGGGAGATGAGCAGAATGGAGAAGATGGAGCTTGCCAGCGATAACGGCCGTCCTTCGCTCAACAACCATTCCGGCAGATAGGTGATCAGGCTGCCCTGAAACCAGGAACGCGCCGCCACAACTAGCACAATCAGTCCCAAAGCGAGCCAGGAACCGGTTTGGCTTTCGCTCCCTTTCGTGGCCGTATGTTCCGGCCGGGCCAGTTGGCGCGACTGGCTAAACAAAAAGAGGCTGATGAGCAAACCGAGGGGAATGAGAACGGCCGTTCCTCGCAGCCCAAACCACAGCAACCCCGCGCTGACAATCAGTGGGCTGAGGGCTGATCCCAGATTACCCCCCACTGAAAAGAGCGACATGGCCGCCCCGCGCCGGGTGGCGGCATTGGCCGGAACCAGGGCCGCTCCGGCCGGATGGTACGCTGCCGAAGCAAACGACCCCAAAATAATAACGGGCATGAGCAGCCAGTATTGCTGGCTGTAATACGCCACCACCCCAAACAGCCCCATCCAGAAGCCAATCCAGGCCATGCTCCCGGCTACCATCATGCGGGGATCCCAGCGGTCGCTTACATAGCCAAATAAAGGCTGTGTTAAAGCCCCTGATATGCTGACTACCAGTGCAAGCGTACCGATTTGGCTGTAGGTTAACCCCATCTTTTCAATGAGCAGAGGATAGACAACGGGTAAAAAGTTGTGGTGCAGTTCAAGGGCAAAATGGGTAAAGGCGATGAGAAAAACGGCCGTTGGCAACCGCTTGGTTAAAGTCAGGTTCATAGGCAATGTCGCAGAGCGACCACTCCGTGTCAATTTGAGTATAAATGCCACAATTGTAGACGACCCCGTGGTGATAGGCCATAACAGCCAACGATTCTCAATCTCGGTTGCTTAAAATGCTTTCATAGTTTGCCGTAATCTGCATGGCATGATCAGTCATGGTGGGTACTGGCTGGATACCAGCCCGCAATTGTGCCAACTGTGCGGGGTTTTGCTGAAGCGTTCGCAAGGTTTGGGCTAATGCTTGCGTGTTACCAGGGGGCGGCAGCAGGCCATCTTGCCCGTGGCGAATGCGTTCGGCCATTGCGCCCAGATTGAAGGCGACGACAGGCACACCGGCGGCGAAGGCTTCAGAGATGACGAGGCAGAAGGTTTCATACCAAATGGAGGGGACAACCAGCACGTCTAGCTGTTGCAGCATTTCCCAAATGGCGGCACGGTCGAGTCTGCCACGAAAGCGGACGGTGGGCGTTGCTAGTTGCTGTAGTTGGGCGGTGTAGGCGGGGTCAAAGCTGGTGTCACCGGCAACCCATAGCTCGCTATTGGTTAGCTGCTGATACGCTTGCAGAAGAAGGTGAACCCCTTTTTGCGGGGAGATGCCGCCGATGTAGCCGATGAGAAACGGCCGTTTCGACAAGCTCAACGCAGGCTGTTTGCCCACTTCCCCAGCCGGAGAATCAAGCCCGTGCGGCACCACTACCAGCTTCTCAGCCGGTACCCCGTGCGCCGTATACCAACGCCCGACAAAGGCCGATGGTGCAATCAGACGGCCGGCGGCAGCCAGAACCGGATGCAAACGCCGATTCCGCACCGCCAGCGGCAGAGCGGCGGGCAGGGCAACGGGCAAAATGGGCGGCAGCCCGGCTCGCGCCAGGGCGCAGCAAGCGCAGTTGATAAAGCGTTGTGGGCCGTCACAAATTTCCTGGGTGTCATTGGTTAACAGTTGAGCGTTGGCACATACCCACCAAAAATCGTGTAGGGTGACAACATATGGCAGTTGAATCTGGGCGATGAGGCTGGCGGGCAACCCCATGAGGTGCTGAATGTGCACCAAGTCGGGCTGTTCTTGCTGCAAAACGCGGGCAAAGGCGTGGTGGAGTTGGGGATGGCGAAAGGTGCTGGCAAAAACGGCCGTTGGGCTTCGCTCACCAACTCTGACTCTATAAACTCGCACCCCCTCTTCAAGCGATGGCTCTGGTCCAGTGTTGCCTTGCCCAGCGGGGGCAAAAATCGCCACCGAATGCCCCTGGGCAACTTGCTGCTGCGCCAGACTGCGGGTGTAGAGTTCGGTGCCGCCCACTTTTTCGGGCAAATATTGGTGCAACAGGTGAAGAATACGCATCGAAACAAAAATCAAAGATTTCGCAGATGCCACAGATTCAACCGTGTTCGTCTGTGACCGTCCGCGTCCCAGTCCCATTAACCAGGCACTTTTGCGACAACCTGTTCATACTGTGCAGCAACTTGCCGGCCGACTTGCTGCCAACTGTACTGGGTTTGGGTTTTATAACGGCCGTTTTCTCCCAGCACCCGCCGTTTGGTCTCATCCAGCAACAGGGTTTGAACGGCCGTTGCCAACCCCGCCACATCGCCAAATTCCACCAGCAAGCCATTTTGCTGGTGGTCAATCACACCGGGAATGCCGCCTGCCCGTGCGCCAATAACCGGTTTGCCATGCGCCCACGCTTCCAACAGCACAATGCCAAAGGAGTCGGTGCGGGAAGGGAGCAGGAGCATTTCGGTGTGGCGCAGCAGGGCGTGCTTTTCCGCTTCGCTCACAACACCAAGCGGCCGGATGATGGTTTGTTCGGTGGGAGATAAACGGCCGTAAAACCGCTCAAACTCCACCGCCATCTGCCCCACAAGCACCAAATTCACCGGGCTGCCCTGCTGCCGCAAGCTCAACACCGCCTGAGCCGCGTGAATGGCACCTTTTTCATAGCTGTTGCGCCCCACAAACAGGACAAATGGGGGTGCCAAACCGTGTTTTTGCTGCAATAAGGCAAAATCGGCTGGCTGTGGTAACGGATCCAGCCCGCTGCCAACAGTTGTCACCCGCTTCATCTCGATGCCGTGAGCCTGTAACCCTTCCTGCTCCACCACCGTCAACGTAAACACCACGTCGGCTTCGCCCAGCAGCCGACGCTGGTGATCCATCGTCGAGTTCAGAGCCACGCGGTCATTGGTGGCAGAACCCAAATGGGCAAAGGGGGTCACGGCAAAGGGCAGCCGCTGCTGCTTGGCCCATCGCCACCCCGCCAGCAGCGGATATTCCCAGGAGATGTTAAAACCATGCACCAGATCAACCTTACCAACCATCTGCTCTAGCAGGCTGGGCAATTTTTGCATGGGGGGAATGGCGCGGGCGAGGTGGCGCAGAACGGCCGTTTGATCCCCCGGCAGCAGCGAAAGCAGCACCATCGCCTTACGCCATGCCAGCAGCGTGGGCAAACCACCCGGCAGCCCACGAATGGAGCAGCGAATCACCCGCAGTCCTTCATCCTGCGCCTCAGTCACACCCTCGCCACACCCCCGCCACAAATCACGCTCGCTTTGCGCCGCGCTGGTTAGCACGGTCACTTCATGGCCGTGCTGCGCCAAAGCTAACGCCAACGAACGCACATACCGTTCGCCGCCGCCAGGAAAAGGGGGGAAGGCAGGGGTGAGGAGTAGGAGGCGCATGGAGAGGAAGATGTTGCAAGTAACAAGTGGCAAGTGGCAAGTAGTCTACCTGTTACCCTGTTACTTGCCACTTGTTACCTGTTACGCTTTAAAAGCGACAAACCGCCCCCAGCAGGAGGCCAATTCCATCCCTTTTTGAATGAAGCAGCCGAGGAAATAACGGCCGTTTTCCAGCTCCGCTATCTCCGTCCCCAAATTCTCGGCATGAACAATCCCCTTGGGGAACAAATTCAGGTGCATATCCTGATAATATTTATCCAGCGGATACATCTCATCCCAATCCTTGCCAAAATCAGCAATTAGCTTCTGGTTCGCCTCAGCAAACGTCTTGGGGTGCCAAATCCGCTGAATCGTGTTCATCGGATGCTCCATCGCCACACAGTCCACCCCCAGCCATTTGATATTGCGCTGAATACACCAGTCGCCAAAATCAGGCGACGGCCCTGGATGTTTGATCATGTAGCGGAATTCATCGGAATCGGGGCTGTTCCAACCGTACTGATGCCAGCCGGTCTTCACAATCAAAATGTCCCCATCCTGCACATCCACCACACTTTCAATCATTTCTGGGGTGTAGACGCTGGAATTACTAACCAGACCAGATATATCCGCCACCACTCCCTGTCCAATCCAATAATCAAAGGGGGTTTGGCCGATGGTACGGCCGGCGGCCCAAAAATGCTTTTCCCCGTCCATGTGGCTGGCTAAATGGAAACTCGCCCGGCAGTGGGCATTGTTCCGCCCCAGCCCAAAATTTTGCCCACCCACCCGCTTGGTATATTTAATACTCAGCGGCTCATAGTTTGCCCACTGCGGCGTTTGCACGCTAAACGGCAGCGTCATATCCGCCATTTCCACCTGCCCCATCGCCGCCAAAAACTCAGCCTCGCCCATCCCGTCAGGAGCTTGCAACGCCACCACCCGGCTCCACGCCGACTCCACCTCCATAAAAGGAACCGGCATCACCATCACCCACGCCCGTTGGTTATTTAGCTCGGCAATCTGCCCACCCAGCCCCTCAGCCAGCAGCAACCCTGACTTGGGCATGGTGATATGGGTTAACGCATGATACTCCTCTGCTGGGAACATCTCATCCCACGTTTTGTCGTGCGTCTCCTTTAATTTCGCTTCCGCCTTTTCAAATTCGCGGGCGTGCATATAGCGAATGCTGGTGTTCATGGGGTGTTCGGCACAGCCACAGTCTACGGCAATCAACTTCAGCTTCATCTCCAGCGCCCAGGGGAAAAACTCCGGCGACGGCCCCGGATGGCGCACATAGTAGCCAAACTCCTTGCTTTCAATTCCCGCCTGCGCCGTTGGATTGGGCGTGTCGGGCAAATCAAAAGTGTGGCGATGGTAGCCCGTGTTGATAATGAGAATGTCGCCTTCCTTCACCTCCGCCCGCGCCATAATCATTTCCGGCGTGTAAAGGCTGTAGTCAGAGACAGCATCGGAAATATCCACCACCACCCCTTCGCCGCACAAATCGGTAAGGGGGATGTCGGCAATGGCTCGCGCCCCGGAATGGAAGGCGCGTGGCCCCACCAAATGAGTGCCGGTGTTGTTGCTCCACTCAATAAGCTGCCCGTTAGCCCCCTGTCCCCCGCCCCACGAGCCGGTGACGCGCTTGAAAAAGTGGACTTGCAGCGGCATTTCCCCCGGCCACGGCGGGGTAAAAATGCTCAACGCTTGGGTCAAGTCATGCCATTTGGCCTTTGTCAACAGTTCTAAAGCTTGATTATTCTTCATTCTCAGCCTCTTTTGTTTTAATCTTCATAAGCAGTGCCAATCACCACCGTCCAGGTGCGGACTTCCCACTGTTTGACCAACCCGTTTAACACGTAGGGATCGTTTTGGGCAAAGGCTTCTACAACGGATTTATCGGCCGCTTGAAAGACCAGAAGTGCCGAATCCGGCGGGTCGCTAAAAGCACCACCTAGCACCAGTTCCCCCCGTTCCTGGGCGGCTTGGGCGTACTGTAGGTGGTTGGTGCGATATAACGGCCGTTTTTCCATATAATCATCCACCACCCAATAAAACAGTGCGTAATAGTTCATAACATATTCTCCGCTGCTTCACTCCATCATTTGTCATAATGAAAACGACAAGAGACAATTATCAAACTCGTCTCACTAACTCGATACACCAAACGATGCTCCGAATCAATCCGCCTTGACCAGTAACCAGACAAATTTGCCTTCAATGGTTCTGGCTTTCCCGTTCCAGTAAATGGTGTCCGTGAACTTTCCTTGATGAGCTGGTTAATACGCCTCAGCAGTTGCCGATCATTTGTTTGAAACCACACATAATCGTCCCATGCGGATGGAGTAAATTCAATGTTCATGAATCAATCAGGGTTTTACTTTCTGTAAGACCAGACTTGTCTTCGGCAATAGATTGGCGTAAATGCGCCGCATTTGCAGGGGTAGAAAGCAAGTACAATGTTTCCTGCCATGAATTAAACTCATCGAGCGACAAAACCACAACGCTCTGACCTTCTTCATTGACGACAATGGTTGGCTCAATATTCTCAAAACTACGCTTAATAACCTCTCGGAAATCTTTCTCAGCCTGCTTGACAGTAATCGTGTTCATAAAATTACTCCAAAATTAGTACGTCCGTCCTCGACCACCCAAACGCTCCACATGGATCGGGTCATAGCAGTCCCCATACTTCGTTTTGGGCATCGTCGCCTTCTTCGCCATCAGCTCCTCATACTCCGCATCATCCACCATCGCCACAATCCGCGCAATCGAAGCCTCGCCATCTACAAAACGCCAGGGGAAACAGCCGACCTGCACCCGCCGATTACACAGCAGGTCAATATCCCCGCCCACACATTCTGCATGGATAATCCCCTTGTGGAACATCCACAGGTGCATCATCTGGTACATATCTTTGGTAAAATAATCAGCCAGCGGCTTGCCATACTTTTCCCGGAAATACGCATCCGCATCCTCTGCCTGGGCTGGCATCCAGTCGCGGATTTTGGTATTCATTGGATGGTCAGCACTGCCGCAGTCTACCCCAATCCACTTGATTTTCTTTTCCTCGCACCATTGGGCAAAACGGGCATCAGGACCAGGGTGCATTACCATATAGCGCACCTCATTGCCATAGGGCTGATCCCAGCCAAAGTGGTGGTAGCCCGTGTGGATAATCAAAATGTCCCCTTCACGCACCTTCACCCGCTCTTCAATCATTTCTGGCGTATACACATCATAATCACCGCAGCAATCGCTCAAATCTACAATCGCCGCTTCGCCGCACAAAAAGTCAAAATCAAGCGAGGCAATATCTTTGCCCGGCGTATAAAAGTGGATTTCCCCGTCCAGGTGGGTGCCCACATGGTTAGAATGGGTCACAACCTGCCCATTCGCGCCATTGGGTGCCAGCCGCTTAAAATATTTCACTTGCAATGGTTCATATGTCGGCCATGGGGGAGTGCCAATACCAAGGGGAATAGTGAGGTCTATAAATTTCATAAATAACTTCCTTAATCTTTCGTTCTCCGTAGCAGGGTCAGAAAAAAGATATGCTGAGGGATGATTAGTGTGTGACAAATACAACACCAACGCACCTACAGGCATCAATTATCAAGTGCAATCGGCAATTGAGCAAATGGTCGCAACCCTGCCCTACATCCCAATACGACAGCACCTGAGATGAGCAACATGATCGCTACGGTCGCCACAAGCAATTATGGGCTATATAATCTTGGTAACAATAATCAGCAAACGATTCTAGTTGAACGCTCGCACCTCATCGGCAGTCTCAACACGATCCGCAGCCACAGTGCCTACTCTATCAAGATTAGCTCATCAAAGCTGAAAGGCAGGGATCCGGTTGCCAATGGTGGCCTGTTTAGCTGTCTCGATAGCTATGATAAAGCCTACAAAGCATTAAATAGTTCTTGTGGCAGACCAACAGGAGAGCCAATTGGCTACAAGTGATTGGGAGCAAAACGGCCGTTTTCTCCCCCATATAAAAGAACCAATCAAAATATGAAACCCCTTCTCGCCATTGACCTCGGTACCTCCTCTGTCAAAGTGCTGCTGACAGACACAAACGGCCGTTTACTCGCCCAAGCCAGTGCTGAATACCCCCTGCACCATCCCCAACCCAACCAAACCGAACAAAACCCGGCCGAATGGTGGACAGCCGTTTGCTACGCTGTTCGCGCCGCCCTTACCCAAGCTTCCCCTCACCCACCCATTGCCGCCATCGGGCTTTCCGGCCAGATGCACGGCACGGTTCTGCTGGACAAAACGGGCAGCCTGCTCGCGCCAGCCGTCATCTGGCCTGACCAGCGCAGCCAGACACAGGTGGCCGAAATTACCGCCGCCGTGGGCGCCATGCAGCTTATTGACATTAGCGGCAGTCCGGTGGCAACCGGTTTCCAGGCGGCCACACTGCGCTGGCTGCGGCAAAACCGCCCCGACCTATGGCCGCAAATCGGCACCGTACTGCTGCCCAAAGATTATTTGGGCTGGCGGCTGACGGGACAGTATCACACCGACCCCAGCGACGCTTCGGCCACCTTGCTGTTTGACACGGCGCACCGCCGCTGGTCGCCAGAGTTGTTGGATGTAGTAGGGCTGCGGCTGGAACAATTGCCAACGGTGTGGGAAGGAACGGCCGTTTCTGCCCCCCTTCTTCCCATCCCCGCCGCCGAACTCGGTCTGCCGCCCGGCATTCCTGTGGTGGTGGGCGGTGCCGACACCGCCTGCGGGCTGTTGGGAGCCGGGGTCGTCAGCAACCGTGACCTACTGCTAACCCTCAGCACCGGCGGCCAGCTTGTACTGCCCAGCGAAACGATGGCGGTGGATACGGCCGGCCGTATCCACACTTTTTGTGCCGCCCTGCCCCCCGCCACAGGGCAAGCCGGCTGGTACCAAATGGGGGCGATTTTGGCCGCCGGTCTCAATTTACGCTGGTTGCGTGATAATGTGTTTGGGTTGGATGATCCTAATGCCTACGCGAAAATGACCGCCTGGGCAGCCACCGCCCCGCCTGGAGCCAACGGGTTGCTCTATCTGCCCTATTTGGTCGGAGAGCGCACGCCTCACATGAACCCGCAGGCACGGGGGATGTTTTTGGGGTTGGCAGCACAGCACGCTCGCGCCGAGCTGGTACGGGCAGTGTTGGAAGGGGTCGCCCTGGCCTGTTTTGATGCCTTTGCGGTGCTGGCAGAATTAGGGGCTGCGCCCCAGCGCATTGTGCTGGCAGGTGGCGGCGCCAGCAGCCCCCTCTGGTGCCAAATCATCGCGGATGTGTTTGGCCTGCCCGTGGAGCCGCTGGCGGTGGAGAATCAGTCGGCAATGGGGGCGATTTTGCTGGCGGGTGGAGGTGCAGGCTTGTTTGATGTCGGAAAAACGGCCGTTTCTTGGGCCTCCACCCGCCCTGCCATCCAACCCAACCCAGCCAACCATGCCCTTTACCAGTCGCTGCTGGCCGTCTTTCGTGGGGCGTATGAGAAATATTGGGGGGAATAAACGGCCGTTTGGCAAAATTTTCACCCGAATAAACAAGCACAATTTATGTTATACTCTCCGCTATGTTAGCCAAAATTGAACACTGTTTTGCCAAAGTTAGTCTTTTGGGGACTATTCATTCCCCTTCTGGCTGATTCTTTGGCGAAGGCACTGATGAAGCAAACACGTCACATTCTCGCTATTCTGGCTGTGGTTATTTGCAGCCTGGGGCTATTGAGGAGAGAGGTCTGGGGACAAACGGCCGTTTCTCCCCAACGCCCCAACCAACCCGCCACCACCCTCGTTCCCCTTGGTGCCTCCTGGAAATACCTCGACAACGGCAGCGACCAGGGCACGGCCTGGCGTAACCCCGCCTTCGACGACAGCAGTTGGGCTAGCGGCGCAGCCGAACTTGGCTATGGCGACGGCGATGAAACCACCATCGTTGGTTACGGCAGCGACATCAACAACAAATACACCACCACCTACTTTCGCCACAGCTTCAATGTCGCCGATGCCAGCACCATCGCCTACCTCAACCTCTCCGTCATCCGTGACGATGGCGTTGTGGTTTACCTCAACGGCACCGAACTCCTGCGCGACAACCTACCCGGGGGTGCCATCACCTATCTGACCACCGCCAGCAGTGCCATTGGCGGCAGCAGCGAATTAACGGCCGTTACCAGCACCATAACCGCCAACGGAATTTTAGCCAACGGCAACAACGTGTTGGCCGTCGAAATTCACCAAGCCAACAGCACCAGCTCCGACATCAGCTTTGACCTCCAACTGGAAGTCGGCACACTCACCCAATTTGTCCAACTGATGTGGTCAGGCGGTATCACCAACAGTTCCGCACAAGTCAACGCCAAGCTCTTCATCCCCAGCAGCACCGTCCGCCTGATCGTCAGCCAAAGCGCTGACCTCAGCAACCCTATCGCTTCTGGCTTTGCCACCGCTTCGGCCGCAAACAACAACGTGGCTCCCCTAACCATTACAGGTCTCACGCCCAACACCGCCTACTATTACGCCATCGAAGCCGAAGGGGTCATAGACAGCAGCAAAATCGGCCAATTCCACACCTTTGGCAACGGTGCCTTCTCCTACACCTTTGCCATGGCCGGCGATGCCACCCTCGGCTCCACCTCCCCCATTTACACCACCATCCGTGACCAAAACCCGCTCTTTTTCCTCAACCCCGGCGACTTTTTCTACGCCGATATTGGCATTAACGACCGCAACCTCTTCCGCGCCGCCTTTGACGCCTCGGTTGGTTCCACCACACAATCTCAGCTTTACCAACAGGTGCCCATTGCCTACGTCTGGGACGACCACGACTTTGGCCCCAACAATGCCGACGGCACCTCACCCAGCCGCGAAGCCGCCCGGCTCACCTACCAAGAATATGTGCCGCACTATCCGCTGGGGGCTGGCAGCGGCGATGTGCCTATTTATCAGGCGTTTACCGTCGGCCGCACCCGCTTTATCATGCTCGATTTGCGCTCGGCGCGAACCCCCAGCAGTGCCACCGATGATGCCAGCAAAACGATGATGGGGGCAGCACAAAAGGCGTGGTTTAAGCAGCAGCTTTTAGACGCGAATGGAGCCTATCCGCTCATCTTTATCGTTGGCTCCGTCCCCTGGATTTCCTCGTCGAGCAGCGATACCTGGGCAGGATATACGACTGAGCGGCGTGAGTTGGCCGATTTTATTAAGGACAACAACATCCACAATTTAGTCATGCTCTCGGCCGATGCTCACATGCTGGCGTTGGACGACGGCAGCAACAACAGCTACGCTACCGGTGGCGGCGCGTCATTCCCGGTCTTCCATGCGGCGGCACTAGATCGGGGCGGCTCGATCAAGGGGGGGCCTTACACCCATGGCCCCTTTTCCGGTACGGGGCAGTTTGCCTTGGTAACCGTAACAGACAACAACAGCAGCCAAATCTGCGTGGCCTACAGCGGCCTGCTGCGTGACAGCACGACGGGAAACCTGACGGAGTTGATTGATTGGAGCGACTGCTATTATTTAACGGCCGTTTCCCCCACCGTCACCCCCACCATCAATACCACAACCTCCACAAGCCTAGATCTAGCCTGGGACAGTAACCCGGCCAACTGCACCTACGAAGTTCACAGCGACACCACCCCTTACTTCACCCCCACAGCCGGAACGCTCATCAACAGCGGCAGCGGCAGCAGTGCCACTGTACCCCTGGCCGTGGGCAGCCCCAGCACAAACCATTATTACTGGGTGCGGGCGGTGAACTGTGATGGCTCAGAAACGGCCGTTTCCAACCACGTCGCCGAATTCGACTTTGCCCTCATCCCAGGCTCGCCATAAGCATAGTAGCCAAGACCTCCAGCCCTCGGCTACTATGTAGCCCCAAATCCTGCTAAAATTCACCCATGAGTGAAATTCTTAGCCAAATCAACCCCAACAGTCTTGAATTTAAGGCCAACTATGCCCACAACAAAGCATTGGCCGACACCCTGCACCAGCGGCAGCAGCAGGTCGCCAACGACCGCCCCGCCCGCCTGCTACAGCGTCACCGCGAGCGCGGCAAGCTGCTGGTGCGCGAACGCATCAACGCCATCCTTGACAAAAGCAGCCCCTTTTTAGAGCTATCGCCGCTGGCAGCCTGGGAACTCCACGACGGCGAAGCTCCCAGTGCCGGGATCGTCACCGGCATCGGCCGCGTTGAAGGGACAGAGTGCATGATCATCGCCAATGATCCCACGGTCAAAGGCGGCACCTACTTCCCCGAAACGGTCAAAAAACACCTCCGCGCCCAAACCATTGCCGAAGACAACCAACTTCCCACCATCTACCTCGTAGATTCCGGCGGTGCGTTTCTCCATTTACAGGCCGATGTCTTCCCCGACCGGGACCATTTTGGCCGCATTTTCTACAACATCGCCCGCATGTCGGGGCAAGGCATCACCCAAATTGCGGCAGTATTAGGGTCTTGTACGGCCGGAGGTGCCTACATCCCAGCTATGTCGGACGAAACCATCATCGTGCGCGAAAACGGTACCATTTTTCTGGCCGGGCCTCCGCTGGTCAAAGCCGCCACCGGAGCCGAAGTTACCGCCGAGGAACTGGGTGGCGCAGATGTCCACACCCGACTCAGCGGCGTGGCCGACCATTTTGCCGACAGCGAAGAGGAAGCCCTGGAGCGGGTGCGGGAAACGGTGCGCCATTTAAACCACAGCAAACAAATCGCGGTGCAGTTGCAAGCCCCCGAAGAACCCATTTACAGCCCCGGCGAACTATACGGGGTTCTTCCCGCCGATACCCGCCTAACCTACGATGTGCGTGAAGTCATTGCCCGGCTGGTAGATGGCTCCCGCCTCAGCGAATTTAAGGCGCGGTATGGCACCACCATTGTCTGCGGCTTTGCCCACATCATGGGCATTCCGGTAGGCATTGTCGCCAACAACGGGCTGCTGTTTAGTGAATCGGCACTCAAGGCCACCCACTTTATCCAGCTTTGCGGCCAGCGCGGTACGCCGCTGCTCTTTTTGCAAAATATCGCCGGGTTTATGGTCGGCAAGGCGTATGAAAACGGCGGCATTGCCAAAGATGGGGCCAAAATGGTGATGGCGGTGAGCAACGTCAACGTGCCACGCATCACCCTGCTGCACGGGGTTAGCCACGGGGCGGGCAATTATGGCATGTCGGGTCGTGCCTATGACCCGCGCTTTTTGTTTAGCTGGCCCAACAGCCGCATTAGCGTGATGAGCGGCGAGGCGGCGGCGGGAACGCTGTGGACGGTGGGGCAGCAGCGGGCGTTGGCCGGGCTAAAAGACCCTTCGCCAGAGGAAGTGGCGGCGGTGGAGGCGGAATTCAAAGCGCCGATTTTGGCGCAGTATGAACATGAAAGTGACCCCTATTTTGCCACGGCGAGGTTGTGGGACGATGGGATTCTGGATCCGGCGCAAACGCGCATGGCGCTGGGGCTAGCGTTTTCGGCGGCACTGAATGCACCATTTGGCACGGGGCGGTATGGAACGTTCCGCATGTAATGGAAACAAATTATGATTAATGGCAGTGACCTTTTAGCGGCGGGGTGGCCGGCCGGACCAGTCATTGGCGCAGGGTTGGCAGCAGCACAAACGCTGGCCGCCACTGGGCAAGAGGATGAACATATTCTAAGCCTGCTGGGGCAAGTAGCGGCTAATCCCAATGGGTTTGTGGAAGATGACACGCTGGGCAGCGTGGCCGATGCCTGGCTGGCGCTGCGCCAGCCAACCAACCCCAGCCACAGCAGCGACCTGCGGGCAGAGCCGGTGCCGGTGCAAATTTGGGGAGCGGAACTGATTGAAAGCGAAGCCAGGGTGCAGATGGATCGGGCGGCGCGGCTGCCCATTGCGCGGCAGGGGGCACTGATGGCCGATGCCCATGTGGGGTATGGGCTGCCGATTGGCGGGGTGTTGGCAACGGAGGGGGCAGTGATTCCCTACGCCGTCGGGGTAGATATTGCCTGCCGGATGAAGCTATCGGTGTGTGACGTGTCGCCCTATTTGCTGGAGCAAAAGCGAAAGCGGTTTGAGGCGGCACTGTTGGAGCAAACGCGCTTTGGCATGGGGGCGGATTGGAGCAAGAGCGAACGGCCGTTACACCCCGTTTTGGATGCGCCCGAATGGGAAGCGTTGCCGCTGCTGCGCCAGCTAAAAGACAAGGCCTGGACGCAGCTTGGCACGTCGGGCGGGGGCAATCATTTTGTGGAATGGGGCATTTTGACCGTTGACAACCTGATTGAGGATCTGGCGTTGCAGCCGGGCAAATATTTGGCCCTGCTCTCCCATTCCGGCTCGCGGGGGCTGGGGGCGACTATTGCCCAAGAGTACACAACAATTGCGCGGCAGCGTCATGCGCGGCTGGACAAGAAGTACCAAGAGCTGGCGTGGCTGGGGCTGGACGGGGAGGCGGGGCAGGCATACTGGCTGGCAATGAATTTGGCGGGGCGGTATGCGTCGGCCAACCATGCGGTGATTCATGAGCGGGTGCTGGCGGCGGCGGGATTAACGGCCGTTGCCACCGTGGAAAACCACCACAACTTTGCCTGGAAGGAGCAACTGGCCGACGGCAGCGAGGTGATTGTCCACCGCAAGGGAGCGACCCCGGCGGGGGCGGGAGTGCTGGGGGTCATTCCTGGCTCGATGGGCGACCCGGCGTATGTGGTGCGGGGGTTGGGAACGGCCGTTTCGCCTCAACTCAGCTTCACACGGGGCAGGGCGGCGGCTGGGGCGCAACCAGGCACTCAACACGCTGGAGCCAAAGCGGTGGCAGGAATATTTACGTAAGCAGCAGGTGACGCTGCTGGGCGGCAGCATGAATCGCCACGGGCTTACAAAACATTGACACCGTCATGGCGGCGCAGCGGGATTTGGTGATGGCGGTGGCGCAATTTATGCCGCGCATCGTCCGCATGGCCGACGACAAAAAATCGCGGGGCGGGATAAAGAACAAAACGAATCGGAAACGGTAATGGGGAGTACTGATACGCCCTTCTCCACATGAGGGCGTATAACGATATACGACTACCATTTCCACCGTGCCTGGGTTGAACTGAACAACGGCCGTTTTCTCCCCCAAAGACAATCGGCTGCCCAAGCTGCTCGGTTGGGTGGTAGCCAACGGCCGTTTTTGCCCATAGTTCCCCGTCTAACCCCAAATGCGGTAGGGGTGGTGGAAAACGGCCGTTCCGCGCATAAATTAAACGCCCGCTGAGCCGAGCAACGTAGTCACAAAAATCGGCGGGGCGTGGGTTGGGAAGGGGTGCCTGCGCCCTGCGGCTGGCGGGGGCAACGTGCCGTTTTGCAGGTGCGCCAGCGTTTGCAGCAGCAGATCAGCTCCCACAGAGGCACAGTGCCATTCAGCTTCATCGCTGCTGCTGCCATCGGGGAGGGAAACGGCCGTTTGTGCCACCACATCCCCCTTATCTAATTCCTCCGTCATCAAATGCACCGTCACCCCCGGCTGCGCCCCGTCACGCAACAGCCAAAACAGCGGCTCTGGCCCGCGATAGGCGGGCAGCAGCGATGGGTGAAGGTTGAAAAAGCCGTGGCGCGGTAGGGCTAACAATTCGTTGGGAATACGCCGAGAAAAACAGGCCGCAAAGCCCACGTCAGGGGCGAGTTGTGCCAGCAGGGGTACAACGGCAGGATCACGCGGCTGACGCAGGGCAAAAACGGGGATGTTGCGCTGCCAGCCCAGATAGCGAATATCTTGCTGTACGGTGGGGGTGAGTAGCAGCGACTGGGTGAGGAGGGCAGGCGGCAGCAACTCGATGGCTGGTTGGCTTGGAGCCAGGCGGGGCTGGGGAATGACAATGCCGACGACTTCGACCAGGGGGCTGATGAGCAGGGCGGCCAACGGGGGGCGGGAGAAGGTGCCCAACATGCCAAAGTAGAGGAGACGAAACGGCCGTTTTTCCATAGGCAATAAAAACTTGTCGGACAATTTGGAAAATCGTCCACATTAGCGGAACCCCGCTACTTTTTTGGCCGAACCCCAAACCCATTATATACTTCCGTCCAAGATAACCGTAACCATTGAGGTAAAACAAATGGCAAGAGTGACAAAAACAATCACCGTTGTGCCATGCACCAAGCTGGGCATGGAACTAGAAGCACTGGATCGCCCCCCTTTTCCTGGACCACTGGGGGAACGCATCTACAACGAAATCTCCAAAGAGGCATACAAAATGTGGCAGCAGCGGGCGACCTTGATTATCAATCATTATGGCCTCAATTTGGCCGACCCCAACGCCCACGAACTGCTTTTTCAACAAATGGAAGAGTTTTTGTTTAATGAGGGGCCAGGGGAAGCTGTGGCTGGTGCGCCGGTGGCAAAAGGAGCACCGCGCAAATAGATCATGTTGTATGAGGAGAAAAGGGTTTGCCCAAGCATGATGGCAGCCCTGGTCTCACCTTTGTTTACATCCCGCCTTATCAATTTTCCTCATCATCTGTTCAAACGAATATGAGTGGTGAAGTTTTACTTATTGCTTGTTATGAGCTGGGTCATCAGCCGCTAAGCTTGGCTTGGCCGCTGGCGGTTTTGCAGGCGCGTGGCGTGGCGGCAACGGCCGTTGATCTGAGCGTGACGCAGTTGCCCCAGGACACGGCCAAAAGTGCCGCCTTTGTCGGCATTGCTGTGCCCATGCACACGGCACTGCGGCTGGGGGTGCGGGCAGCCCAGCAAATCCGCTATCTCAACCCCCATGCCCACATTTGTTTCTATGGCCTCTATGCCTGGCTTAACGCCGATTACCTGCTGGACGAAATTGCCGATTCGGTGATTGCCGGAGAAGTGGAAACACCGCTGGCAGAACTGGCGCAAACGGTGCTGGCGGGGGGAGATTTAACGGCCGTTTCCGGCATCTCCACCCCCGCCCAACACACCGCCCCCCACCTTGGCCGCCAAACGTTCCCCGTCCCTCTGCGCGACTCTTTGCCTCTGCTAACCCAATACGCCCACTATGTGGCCGAGGGGGAAGCCGTGGCCGCCGGGTACGTGGAATCCACGCGGGGCTGTCTCCATTTTTGCACCCATTGCCCGGTGGTGCCGGTGTATAACGGCCGTTTCTTCGCCATCCCCGTCCCCATCATCCTCGCCGACATCCGCCAGCAGGTAGCCGCCGGTGCCCGCCACATCACCTTTGGCGACCCCGACTTCCTCAACGGCCCCAGCCACGCCCGCCGCGTCGCCCAAGCCCTCCACCGTGAATTCCCCGGTCTGACCTTTGATTTCACCACCAAGGTCGAACACATTCTTAAGCATCCCAAACTGCTGGCCGAACTGCACCAACTCGGTGCCAGCTTTGTGGTATCAGCCTTTGAATCCACCAGCAATGTGGTGCTGCAAAAGCTGCAAAAAGGCCATACCGCCGCCGACCTTGACCGGGCACTCCGCATCTTAGCCCAGGCCAAGCTGCCCGTACACCCCACGCTGGTCGCCTTTACGCCGTGGACAACGCTCCATGATTACATTGAACATCTCACCTGGATTCGTGAGCAAGGGCTGATTCCCCACATTCCCACCATTCAGCTTGCCATTCGGCTGCTGGTTCCCCCCAACAGCACCCTGCTGGCAGCCAGCGACACCAAAAGCTGGCTGGGTGAACTCGATGCCGCCAACTTTACCTATCGCTGGCAGCACCCCGACCCCCGCATGGATGAGCTACACGAAGCCGTGCTGTCGCTGGCTGAAGCGGGGCACGATGACCCATTTGCCCTGTTCGCAGCCGTTGAACGGTTGGCCTACAATTTAGCCGGCCGTCCCATTCTCGACTGGCTGCCCCCACCGCTGCCCACAGTGTCCCCACCCCGCCTCACCGAAAATTGGTACTGTTGAGCGGAGCCAGCGCGTGGTCAGGTTGACCACTTTGACCATTGACAAATAAAAATAGTGGCTGGTGGCTGGTGGCTCTTATAAGTCACTAACCACCAGCCACCAGCCACTAACCACAATTTACATAGGAAACCCATGACCCTAAAACATTCCTTAATTGAAATTGAGTGGCCGACATTTAGCGAGGCCACGCCACCCGCCCCGGCCACATTAGCAGAATTTGCCGGCCGCATTGCCGCCACCCGCCAGCGCATGGAGCAGGCCAACTTGACCCATCTGGTTGTCTACGGCGACCGGGAGCATTTTGCCAACCTGACCTACCTCACCGGCTTTGACCCGCGCTTTGAGGAGGCACTGCTGATTATTGGCACCCAGGCCACGCCGCTGTTGGTAGTGGGCAACGAGTGCGAGGGCTATCTGCCGATTAGCCCACTTTATGTGGCCGGGCAGCTTCGTAGTGAACTGTACCAGCCGTTTTCGCTGCTCAACCAGCCGCGTAACCGCAGCCGTCAGTTGGCAGCGATTTTGGGCGATGAGGGGATTAACGGCCGTTCCCGCGTCGGCTGTGCCGGTTGGAAATATTTCAGCGAAGCCGAACACCCCCAGGCCGCCCACACCCTCGAAATCCCCGCCTACATTGCCGACACCCTGCGCCAATTGGCCGGTTTTGACAATGTTCACAACGCCACCAGCATTTTTATGAACCCCCGCGACGGGCTGCGAGCCATCTGCTCACCAGCCGAAATCGCCTATTTTGAATACACCAACACCCTCGCCTCCGACGGCATGGCGCGGATGCTCCACGGCCTGCGCCCCGGCATGCGGGATTATGAAGTGGCGGAGCTAATTGGCTGGAACGGTTTCCCGTTAAGCTGCCACATCACCTTTGCCACGGGGGAGCTGCCGGGGTTAAGTGGCCCCACCGGGCGCACTATCCAGCGCGGCGAGCCGATGTCGTCTAACCTGGCGTATTGGGGAAGCAATAGTTGTCGAGCGGGATGGGTGGCAGAAACGGCCGTTGATCTCCCCTCCGCCGCCCAAGATTACGTGGAAAACTTCGCTGGCATCTACTTTGAAGTGATGGCCGAATGGTTCGGCCTGATGCAAATCGGTATGTCTGGCGACACCATTGCCCGACTCATTGCCGACAAGCTCCCCAGCGACAAATTTGGCATCACCCTCAACCCCGGCCACCTCATTCACCTCGACGAATGGCTCAGTTCCCCCATCTACCTCGGCTCTGACATACCGCTGCAATCTGGCATGGTGATGCAGGTAGATGTCATTCCCGTCCACCCCGTCTACGCTTCCACCCGCGTCGAAGACGGCTTGGTGCTGGCCGATGCCACCCTACGCCAAACGCTGGCCGCCAGCTACCCCGACCTCTACGCCCGCTGCCAGCAGCGCCGCGCCTTTATAACCGACGTACTCGGCATTGCCCTACCTGAAGAAGTGCTGCCGCTTTCCAACATCCCTGGCATCGTCCCGCCCTTTTTCCTGGCACCACAGCGGGTCTTTGCCATGCGTTAATCGGTAAACAATAATCGGTAAACAGTTCAGGCCAAGACTGATTCCTGATCACTGATTACCGATTACCGATTACCGTTCTTCGCTGCGATCCGTCGCCAGCGGCGGTTCCGGTGAGAGTGCGGAGATTTCGGCGCGGAATTCAGCCGTCATGGGGATGTCCAATGCCTTCAACGAGCTTTTGAGCTGCGCCAGGCTGCGGGCACCGACAATGGGAGCCGTTACCGCTGGGTGGCTGCCCACCCAAGCCAACGCCAATGCCGCCGGGTCATACCCTCGTGCTTGGGCAAAGGTCACAAACCGTTCCGCCACCTCGTACAGCATCGGATCGCTATAGCGGGAGGCATACATTTTGTTCTCCACCAAACGGCCGATTTCCGGCCGTTTTTCCCGCCCATATTTCCCCGTCAACAGCCCCGCCCCCAGCGGATTATAGGGAATCACCCCCAAATTCTCCGCCTGCGCCATCGGCAGCAGTTCCACTTCCGCCTGCCGCTTCACCAAGTTGTACATTGGCTGAATGCACTCATAGCGCGCCCAGCCGTGCCGCGCCGACACCCCCAGCGCCTTCATCACCTGCCACGCTGCATAATTGCTGGCCGCTGGGTACAAAATTTTCCCCTGCTGCACCAGCTCATCCAGCCCGCGCAGCGTCTCTTCCAGCGGGGTATGGTGGTCAAAGTGGTGGATAAAGTAAATGTCGAGGTAGTCGGTGTTGAGCCGCCGCAGGCTGGCCTCAACCGCATGGCGTATATTGCGCCGGGAGCCACCCCGTGCGTTGCGGTCTGACCCCATTTGGCCGAAAAATTTGCTGGTAATGATGAGATCGTTCCGCTTTCCCGCCATCAGCTTGCCCAAAATTTCTTCAGAACGGCCGCCTTGGTAAACGTTGGCACAATCAAAAAAGTTGATGCCGACATCGAGACAATGGTTAAACAACGCTGCCGATTCCGCTTCATCGGCTTCGCCACCAAAAAGCATGGTGCCAAAGCACAGGCGCGAAACCTGCACGCCGGTGTTGCCGAGGTAAGTGTAGTTCATGGGAACTCCTTAAGGAAGAGATTGGAGATTAGAGATTGGAGATTGACCTTCGTTAATCTCCAATCTCTAATCTCCCAATCTCCTAATCAATCTGCGCCAGTAAATTTTGCGGAGCCATGATAATCGGCCAAGGGCTGGGCACTTCACCGACGGGGACATCAATGATGGTGGGCACGTCGGGAGTGGCAAAGGCTTGGCGCAGGGCACCGCGCAGATCGTCGGGGGAGTTGGCGCGTAGCCCTTGTGCACCGTAGGATTCGGCCATTTTGACAAAGTCGGGGTTTCGCAGGTCGGAGGCGATGAAGCGGCCGCCGTAGTTTTCTTTTTGCATCCGGCGGACATTGCCAAAGGCACCGTCGTTAAAGACCAGGGTGACGAGACCGATTTTGTGCTGAACGGCCGTTGCTAACTCCTGCACCGTAAACATAAAGCCCCCGTCACCCGACACCAACACCACCGGCTTGTCCGGCTGCGCCACCTTTACCCCCAACGCCGTGGCAAACCCCCACCCCAGCGTGCCTTGATAGCCAGGCGAAATAAAGGTGCGCGGCTTGTAGACCGGAAACACAAGGCGGCTGGCAAATCCCATTTGCGTTACTTCGTCCACAAAAATGCCGTCTTCCGGCAGTTCGGCCCGGATGGCCGTCAGATACGCTTTTTGCGGCCCCAGCCGGTCGGTCAATTTGTCCACCCGCCCGCGCAACGCCGCCATTTCGTCGCGGCGCGAGGGGCGAGCGCGGTTGTATTTGGGCACCAGCTCCAGCATCGCCTCCAGCCCCTCTTTGGCATCGGCCAGCAAACTGAGCGGCGTTTCGGGATGGCGTTCGTGTTCTTCGGGGTCAATGTCAATACGAATTAGCTTGGTAGGGTCAAGATTCCAGCGGTTGCGGGTCATGTAAAGGCGGGTGCCAACGGCCAACACCGCGTCGGCCTGTTCCCACAGCGTTTGCCCGGCGGGGATGTATTGGTTGAGATAATGGTCGCTGCTGAGAACGCCGCGCCCCATGCTGTAGGTGACGACGGGAGCTTGCAGCATCTCCGCCAATTGCCGCACCTCGTCGCTGGCATCCAACGCCCCGCTGCCGACAAAGATGACTGGGTTTTTGGCTTCACCCAGCCACCGCGCTGCTTCTTCGGCCATGTCGGGGTCCAGGGTGGGGTTGGCTACTTCCACTGCACCGGGCAGCAGTTCCACCTCTTCTTCCTCCGCCAGCACATCCATGGCGCACTCAAGGCCGACGGGGCGCGGACGGCCGTTATTTAACTGCCGAAACGCCTCATTGACCAGCCCTGGAGCCGCCGCCGGGGTTTCAATCGCCGCCGCCCACTTGGTCAGTGATTTGAGAATGCCCATTTGGTCGGGGATTTCGTGCAAAAAGCCGTAGCCTTTGCCAATGTAGGGAGTAGGAATTTGCCCCGTCAGGCACAGCACCTTGGCGTTGGCACCATAGGCGGTGGAGAGGGCGGTGGCGGTGTTGAGGAAACCCGCACCGGGAACGACGCTGTAGACCCCGGCTTGGCCGAGGGCTTGGGAGTAGCCGAGGGCCATGTAGGCTGCGCCCTGCTCATGGCGGGTGTGGATGACGCGAATTTTGCCCCCTTCGTCGTGAAGGGCGTTGAAAAATTGGTCGTTTTGCACGCCGGGCAGGGCAAACAAGGTATCTACGTTGTGGCGCAGCAAGGATTTGACGATGGCTTGACCACCGGTTAGTTTGGGCATGGGAATATGTCTCCTGAAAAATAAATGGGACGCAGATTTGCCTGATTTTCCTGATAAAGAATCAGGTAAATCTGCGTCCTATTCTTATGTAAAAATTTCTTCTACACAGCGGCCGTCCCACTGGGGAGCGGAGGGGATGTTGAGAACGGCCGTTAATGTCGGCGCACTGTTCAATAGGCTAACGGGCTGGCTGATTTCGTGGTTTTGCCGAATACCGGGGCCGGTGATAATCCAGGGAATGTCCATATCCTCTGGCATATCGGTGCCGTGGGTGCGATCATGACCGCCGTGGTCGCTTTGCAGCAGCACGGTGCTGTGCGGGGGCAACCCGGCTAACATTTCCCCCACCACCCCGTCCACCAGCGACACTTGCGCCAAATATTCGGACGACATCCAGCCGTAGGCATGACCGACCTCATCCAGCGAGCCGAGGTAGAGGAAAAGAAAGTCGGGTTTTTCCACGTTGACATAGCGCACCGCCCGCTGCATCAGCTTGCGGTCGCCGTGGATGAAGTCGTGGGAGTTGGCGTGAAAATGGCTGTAGTGGAGGCTGCCCGGTCGGCCGATGTCGCGCAGTGGTTCCCAATTATAAAAGAAGCCGCTGCGTAACCCCGCCTGCTGCACTTGTTCAAACAGCCCCGGCAGTGGGCGTGCCAATGGTTGGTACAAATTTTGCATGATGCCGTGGCGGGTGGGGGGGACGGCGTGGAAAATGGACATGTGGCACACCAGGGTGATGCTGGGCAGCACCGACTGGGCTTGCAGCGTCCACGCGCCGCGCTGCCGCATCCCGTTGATGTGGGGGGCATCGGTTGCCAGCAAGGCATCGGGTCGCAGCCCGTCAATGAGGGTGAGTACAGTTGTCATCGCTCTTTCTTAGAAAATGGGACGCGGACGAACACGGACGAACACGGACACATATATGTCATTTCGACGAGTCTTCGAGGAGAAATCCCATTCTCGTAATCATTTTGGAAGAATAGGACGCAGATTTACCTGATCGACCTGATTCTTTATCAGGAAAATGTTGTTTCACAACCGCTTTGCGTGCAGGTAAATCTGCGTCCCATTCTGATTCCTACCAATGCCATACTTGATCCCATGCCTGGAGCCAATCTTTGCCGGTGCTGACGACTTTGAGGGGTTCGACGAATTCGACACCGTGGCGGCCTTTGAATTCGAGGGCTTTGTCGGGGGTGTCTACCTCGACGATGATTTGGGTGGGTTTGGCGGGGACGTAGGGGGAAACGGCAGGGCGTGCGCCCGGCGACGCCCCTAAATCTTGTAATGCCTGATACGCCCCATCCTCAATCATCTGCCGCGCCCGCACGGGGGGAATTTGCCGCGCCGAGTAGCGGCTGAGGCCATGCTTGACGGCGACAGTGGTCAGCCCCGGCCCCAGCAGTTCGGCAGATTCCCGACAAACGGCCGTATCGCCCGTCACCAGCAGCACCGGCACCCCGTAATGACCACACAGCGCGGCGTTAATCCCCAGTTCCCCCACCAAATCGTCGTTGAACCAGAGATTTTTCCATTTGACGGTGGAAATGGTGTGGCACAGCACCCCATCGGGCGTGCCAGCGCGGGCGTGCATTCCCACCATCAGCGCGGCATCGCACCCCGTTTCCAGCATGTCGGTGTAGCGTGACCAGGCGTGGTGCGCCACCCATTCGCAGTCGGGGTCTAGCAGTTCGGGGACAAAAGAGTTGAACGACCAATCCTGCCCTGCGCCGTGGCAATCCACGGCCACAATTTCCGTTGCGCCAGCCCGCTTGGCTCCGCGCACAGCGGCGTTAATCTCCTCGGTGTAGAGCCGCCGCCCTTCTTCATACATCTGGTGGCCGCCCGTCACCTGGCTCCAGGTTACAATCCCGCTCACCCCTTCCATGTCGGACATAATTAAGACGCGCATTTAGACTTTCCTTCATCTAAGAGAATAGGACGCAGATTTACCTGATTGAGTATCAGGAAAATCAGGTAAATCTGCGTCCCATTCTTATCATCCCGGCTGCCCATAAATATCGGTGCGGCGGTGCATGAGGGAGGGGAGTTCCTGGCGGATTTTGTCCTGGGCGTTGTAGGCGATGTCGGCCACGATAACCCCTTCCCGTTCGGGGGCGCGGGTGAGGACGGTTCCCCACGGGTCTACGATCATGGAGCTGCCGTAGCAGAAACGGCCGTTTCCATGCACCCCAATTTGCGCCGGGCACACCATATACACCTGGTTCTCAATGGCCCGGGCGCGAATCAGCGTTTCCCAATGGTCTTTGCCCGTGTAGAGGGTGAACGCGGCCGGGAGAAAAATCACCCGCGCCCCGTTTAGCGTCAGCGCCCGAAACAGCTCTGGAAAGCGGATGTCGTAACAAATGGACAGCCCCACGTTGCCGTGGTCAGTCTCAAACGTCACCATTTTGTTTCCCGCCGCAATCGCATCCGACTCCTTGTATGTTTTCTGCCCCTCAATGTGAATGTCAAACAAATGCAGCTTGTCATAGCGGGCAATCATCTGCCCGGCCGGGTCAAAAATCAGCGTGCTGTTTAGCACCTTGTTAGGTTCGTCTGCCCGCACCGGGATGCTGCCGCCGTGGACATAAATACCGTGCTGCCGCGCCTTGGCTGCCAAAAATTCGCTGGTCTCGCCGGGAATATCCTCCGCTCCCCGCAGCGAATCCTCGCGCTCTCCCAGCATGTTAAACATCTCCGGCAGCCCCACCATCTGCGCTCCCAACGCCGCCGCCTCATCAATCAGCTCCCCAGCCCGCCGCAAATTCGCTGCTTTGTCGTTCTGCGAATTCATTTGGCAGGCCGCAATACGAAATGTGCTCATTGGTTCTCTCCTCAAAAAATGAGACACGGACAAACACGGACGAACACGGACAAATCTGTGAAATCTTTGATTTGCATTCGTGGTGGTGTGTTGCCGTTCGTGAGTTACCTGGGTTTCATGGGTCTCCAACCACTTCAATGGGCTTGCATCGGCACAATTGCCGACGAGCCGCTGGTATTATATGAGCAGCGATTCTATCTAACAATCTTTGCAAATAGGCAAGGTTGGGTCAGATAGCTAAAAGCTTCAAGGCTACTGTAGTGTTCGCAAAAAGGTGGCAACCCGGTTGAGGCCGGCCGTCAGGTATTCGGGTTCAGAGCCAAAGCCAAAACGTAGGTGGCCGTCCATGCCAAAACAATCACCGGCCACCACCAGCACCGACTGCTCTTGCCGCAGCCGGGTGGTCAGTTCGGTGGAGTTGATGGCAAAATCGTAGCGCATAAAGGCCATGCCGCCTGCCTGGGGAGGGGTCAGGGATAAACGGCCGTTTTGCTCCGCCACCCACTCCTGCACCAACGCCAAATTTTGCCGCAGCCAGCCCCGGTTCCGCGTCAAAATCCGGTTCCTCATGGCTCGATCACCCAGCACAAACGTCCCTGCTCGGTCGCTTAAAATCCCCGGCGTGATGGTGGTGTAGTCCGAACTCGCCCAGCATTGAGCAATAAAGTCGGCCGGCCCCACCAGCCAACCCAACCGTAACCCCGGCAGTCCATACGCCTTCGACAACCCGGCCGTGACCACCACCTTGTCGGTCATCCCCCAAAAGCTGCGCGTCTCCACCTCATCCAGCTCCGCCCCGCGATACACCTCATCAGAAAAAATCCACGCCCCCACTGCCTGCGCCGCCGCCACAATCGCCGCCATCGCCTCGCTGCTCAACCGCGACCCGGTGGGGTTGTTGGGATTGCACACGGCAATAACTTTCGTATTGGGGGTCACAAGCTGCCGCAGTTCATCCAAATCGGGCTGCCAGCCTAACGCCTGGCGTAAAGGCAGCGGCTTCACTGTCACCCCCAGTGCCCGCGCCACGCCCCAAATTTGCATGTAGTTGGGCACCATGTAGACGATCTCGTCGCCCGGCTCTAGCTGCGTCCAGTTTGCCAAAAAGTTGGCTTCGGCCGAGCCGTTGGTTGCCAGCACAGAATCGGCCGTTGCGCCGGGGTAGTAGCTGCTAATCGCCTGCCGCAGCGGAATGGAGCCGTTGGTTTGCCCATATCCCAGCCGCAGCGACAGCAGTTCATCCAACTGCGCCGAGCTAAACAGTTCGCTGAGGGTGAAGGGATGCAGCCCGCTCTCGGTCAGGTTGTACTCCACCAGGTTTTCCCAAAGGGATTGATCACGTTCAAGTTGAAAGGTTTCGATTTTCATGGGGCTATTTTAGCAAGTAACAGGTGGCAAGTGGCAAGTTTTGTTGGCAAACAAGGCTTGCCACTTGCTACTTACAACTTGCAGCCAATAGACAGAATGTCAATTTATAACCGTGTTTGGGATAGTACAAATCCGAGCGTGATGAGTAGTTGCGCCAAGTAATAGCTGCCCATGACCAGGAAATCGCGGTGAGGAAACGGCCGTAAAAATTTATCTACCGCAATCCCTGTGTCTGACAGCATAAAGGTGATGGCTCCCACAACGGCCAGCCAGCTAAACGGCCGTTGCAGCGATGCACTCACCCCCATTCCCATGCTTACCACAATATAAACCACCACTGGCACCTTCAGCTTGCCTAAATGAGGCCAAAGCTGCCAGGTCACAACCCCGCCCAACAGCAAAATAATTATGATGGGCAGCAGTGACACCGGTTGAAAAGCTGGATTTTGCAAAAAAGCGGCGATATAGCAAAGGTGCCCTAGCAAAAACGCCCCTAATCCAATGACAAAATATCGCTCGCCATCGAGTGCCAGGGCAATGTCGCCTACAGCCGAGAAGAGCAACGCCGCTACAACCCATCCGCTGCTGTTGCTATTCCAAATTGCCAGCAGCAAAATCGGCAGTGCTTTGATCAGAAAATGGGCAGGCAGCCGCCGCTGCTGCGTTGCTAGGTAAAAAAGTGCCAAAGCCAAGTAAACAAGTAAGAAAGGTAACATATTAAAGAAGTATAACAGCTTCTAAAAAATTCTAGATATTACGCCAGACGTTTAGAAAACGGCCTCTTGTAATGTTTATTTAAACGGCCGTTTGCTAAGATAATAGGAAGTTGGCACTGTGTTGTTAATGGTAGTTTGAATCATGTTCACATGTAGCCGATATTGTTTTGTTTATTACACATTAGGAAGTAATCAAGTTACCGATTGGAGGGTTTAATGAGCCAGAACAAACGCAGTATCCCAAAATCAAGCGTATCAGGAATGCTTGTGGCATTGGCGTTGTTGCTATTAACGGCCGTTTCGCAACAAAGACCAGCCCATGTCGCCGCACAAAGCATCATCGTGCAGGGTCGCAGCCTGGATGAGGTTATCGCGGCCGTAGAAAGCGTTGGGGGAACTGTCACCCATAAGCTAGACATTATTGATGGGGTTGGGGCACTGCTAACACCAAAGCAACAACAGCTTCTAAAAAACAATCGCAGCATTTCGCATTTGGCCGAAAATTATCGCGTGCAGTCTACCGCAGGCAACACATCCCAAAGCGCTTCGTCCTCACTGGCAACCGTGCGCGATGAGTTTAGCGAGGCGAGTTTTTCCTTAAACGCTGGCACGGAAAATTGGAAAAACAGTTGGAACGAAAAGGATGCGGCGGGAAGTGGGCCAACAGCGGGGGATATTCAAGTGACAAACGGCCGTTTGCGCCTTCATGGCAACAGCAGCAGCACCGTCACTATCGGCCGTTCTGTCAGCATGTCTGGCAACATTACCATCGCCAACCTCACCTTTGATTATCAAACATCTGGCACTGTTGATGCCCTTGATACTATCACTGTCGAAGTTTCTAAATATGGTACCAGCTATATTCCCTTAGAAACTATCACAAATCTCACCGGGGAAAGTAGTGGCAGCCGCAGCTATAGCATCCTCAGCTATACAACCAATTGGACGGCCGTTCGCTTCCGCGTTAGCAACGGCTATACGGAAGCTGACGAATTTTTCTACGTTGACAACGTACAAATCGAATATGATCTCTATCGTCCCCACACCAATTACCCCACCTTAATTGGGGCAACCAATCTACATAATGAAGGCATCAACGGCGCTGATGTAACCGTAGCAGTTGTGGATACAGGCATTGCCGACAGCTTTGTTTTTTCCCGCCGCCCAGACTGGAAGGATCGCCACCTGGCAACCTATGATGCTATTCAGGATAAACAGCTAACCTGGTGGGAAAATGATGACCGAAGTGGTCACGGAAGCCATGTCACCAGCATCATTTCTAACCCCATCACCAGCAGCCTGGAAGAAAAATTCAACGGCATTGCCCCTTATGCCAATCTGGTCATTGTCAAAGCCTTTGGTGCCAACGGTGGCGGCACTTACCTTGACGTGATTCGCGGGCTGGACTGGATCGTCAACCACAAAGATGAATACAACATTCGTGTTCTCAACCTGTCGTTTAGCAGCGAGCCAAAATCATATTATTGGGATGACCCGCTAAACCAGGCCGTTATGCGTGCCTGGGAAGCAGGGATTGTGGTTGTGGCGGCTGCAGGCAACACCGGCCCAGACCCTATGACCATCGGCGTGCCGGGTAATGTACCCTACATCATTACCGTCGGTGCAATGAGTGACAACTATACACCCCTAGATGGCAGCGATGATATGTTGGCCTCTTTCTCTTCTACTGGTCCAACTGTAGAAGGGTTTGTAAAGCCGGATTTAGTGGCACCCGGTGGGCATATTTTGGCAATGATGGAGGCGGACTCGCAAATTGCCGTCGCCCACCCTGAATACCACGACACGCGCAGCTATTTCACCATGTCGGGTACATCACAAGCAACGGCCGTTGTTTCCGGTGCTGCGGCTCTCATGCTGCAAGCCGACCCCAAGCTCACGCCCGAACAGGTCAAATCCCGGCTAATGGCTTCGGCGCATCCGGCCACGGATGAAAGCGGCAATCTCGCCTATAGTATCTTCCAGCAGGGAGCAGGGATGGTAAACGTCTATGATGCTGTGCACTTTGCCGAAAACCAGGTCATGGCGAATCAGGGGCTTAATGTTGCCGCCGATTTAGCTGGCACCGCCCATTTTGGCGGTCGCGCCAACCAAGATGAGGCCGGCAACTACTACATCATGGATGGTGATGGCAATGCAGTTGATGGCTACTTCTGGAACGGTGGCTACTTCTGGAACGGCGGCTATTTCTGGAACGGCGGCTACTTCTGGAACGGCGGCTACTTCTGGAATGGCGGCTACTTCTGGAACGGCGGCTACTTCTGGAACGGTAGTTATAATTGGAATGCAAACACCGTATGGAACAGCCAAAGCAGTTCCATTGGTGCGTGGGTACCACAAGAATAAGGGCTTTTTGCCCAACTGCATCAAAAAGGCAGGTTCATCTATTGATCCCTGCCTTTTTCTCTTTATACTTGGGCTGGAGGGTATTGATGCAATAAGCTGCACCACATTCTAGAAGTATCAACCTATGAAAAACTCTTTTTTCACACCCTACAAAGTATATCTCTTTATCATCAGCCTGATAGGGGTGCTCATCGTTGGGTGGAGCACTTTCAAAATACCTACCTATTTACCTTTTGTGCTTTTTGCTGCCTTGCTACTGTTAGCAATTTTTGCTGAAATCACCACAACCTCTGTTCAGCTTTCGCAAGAGTCTGGCATAACGTTTGATGTTGGCACGTCGGTTGGCATGACAGCAATTGCCTTGTTTTCACCAACAGCAGGGGTTTTTATTACGGCAGCAGCCAATGCCAGCCTGTGGCTGGTAAAGCCTAGTAAACGGGGCACCTGGAAAAAGAGCCTTTCACAACTTTTGTTTAACAATGGAATGCACGCTATTGCCATTTTAGGGGCGGGCTATTTTTTTATTTGGTTCCAAAGTTTATGGGGTGAGTTAACGGTTGCCAAGTACATTCTGTCGTTTTTATTAACGGCCGTTTGCTACGATCAGCTCAACCTGTGGTTACTGCTTATTATTCTGCGCCTACAGCATGGCAAAAACTTTAGCACCATTGCCATGTGGAAAGACAATTTGTGGGCCATGCCCATCAACATTGTCGTTCTCACAAGCGGTGGTATGCTTCTCACCTACGCCGCTCAACAATACAACCTTATTGGCATCGTCATCTTCTTCCTCCCTGTCTTGCTAACCGCGTACGCCTTTCGTCTCTATGTGCGCCAAATGCGCTCGCATATGGATAATCTGGAAAGCATTGTTGCCGAGCGTACTCAGGAACTGGCAGCCCGTACCCAAGAGCTTGAATCGGTTAATCGTGACAAAGATGCCTTTTTAGCCGTGCTAACCCACGACATGAAAACCCCCCTCAACAGTATTGGCCTCTATGCCGAACTGCTTGAACAACGCCCTGCAATTCTGGAAGCCAAGCCACACATTCCCCGCTCGATTCGACGCAACCAACAAACGTTACTCAATATTGTCAACAACATCCTGGATTTAGAGAAGCTGCAAGCCGGGAGAGCCATGCCGCTAGACAAACAGACTTTTGATTTGCAAATGTTGACTGAGTATCTGGTTGAATCTATTCACCCCCAAGCCCAAGAGAAGAATATTACGCTGAGCTATAAACCTCGAATAACGGCCGTTATGCTGGAAGCCGACCAACAGCAAATTGAGCGGGCACTTGTCAACCTCGTCTCCAACGCCATCAAATACACGCCAGAAGGTGGCAAAGTCAACATTGAAATGAGCGAGGAAGCAGGAACGGCCGTTGTCAAAGTATGCGACAATGGCTACGGCATCCCACAAGAAGAACTCCCCTACATCTTTGAGCGGTACCGGCGCGTCGGCAAACACAAACACCTAGCCAGCGGCACAGGCTTGGGCCTTGCTGTCGCCAAAGCAATCATTGAAGCACACAATGGACACGTTACCGCCACCAGCGAAGAAGGCACAGGCAGCACATTCATTTTACAGCTTCCACTCCTCCAATACACAGAGCCTTCTCCTCTTTATCAGGAACATAGCCCAACATGAGCGATCTGGTCAAAAAAGAGCACACCATTCTTATCGTAGACGACACGCCAGCCAACTTGCGTCTCTTAATGACCTATCTTCAGCGGCCTGGCTTCAATATTCTCAGTGCCCGCAACGGACAAAGCGGCTTGCAACGAGCCCAATATGGGCAACCCGACCTCATCCTGCTGGATGTGCTAATGCCTGGCATGGACGGATTTGAAACATGCCGCCAGCTAAAAGCAAATCCGCAAACAGCCAACATCCCCGTCATCTTTATGACGGCTTTATCAGACAAAGAATACATCGTTCAAGGTTTTCAAGCCGGAGCCGTAGACTACATCACCAAACCTATTCAAGTAGATGAACTATGGGCACGAGTAACAACCCATTTACGCATTCACGACCTGACGCAGCACCTAGAGCAAGAAATCGTTGCCCGCACCGGAGAGCTGGAAGCATCGCTCACCCGCGAAAAACTGCTAGCGGCCGAGCTACGGGCAGCACTAGAGCAGCAACGCGAATTAGATACGATCAAAACACAGGTCATCAATGTTGTCTCGCATGAATTCAGAACGCCGCTCAACATCATTTCTGGTTCACTGGCACTTCTCCGCGAACATCTAAACACCCTCACTCTACAGCACCGCAATACCATCTTTGCCCGCGTTGACCAATCCATTCTCTATTTAACCGAACTCCTGAACGATGCGTTTTTTGTCAACACCTCCCACGGCCAGAATATTGTTGTGCAGCCGGCACCCGTTGTTTTGCCAACATTAATCCAAAAATTGCTGCAAGAACTACGCTACCAGCACAACAACCGTGAAATCATCAGCCATTTTCACAACCTGGAAACACCAATAATGGTTGACCCCAAGCTTTTGCGGCATATCCTAGCTAACCTCCTATCCAATGCCCTCAAGTTTTCCGCACCACCCGACCCTATTCACCTGTCAGCGTGCTTAGAAAGCCAGCTTGTAACGATCTCAATCCAAGATAAAGGGTTGGGTATACCCAAGGAAGATATTTCCCATGTTTTTGACCTTTTTTACAGAGGCAGCAATGTGGAAACAATACGCGGGTTGGGCTTAGGGCTAGCCATTACAAAAAGGCTAGTTGAAGCAATGGAAGGCAAAATTTTCGCCGATTATTCCGATAGCCAAATGGGCAGCAAATTTGTTGTCAAAATACCGGTATAATTGGTTCCGAGGATTTGTTATAAAATATGATACGCATGAGCGAAACTGTGCAAACTCAACATTCGTCTGGATATACCCCACTGATTCTCATTGTGGAGGACAATGAGCTGAATCGTGATACACTGCGCGATATTCTTGAGTTTGAAAATTATCGGGTCTCTATTGCCCAAAATGGACAAGAGGCTATCTGGAAGACAAATGAGGAAATGCCCAATCTTATTTTGATGGATATTCAAATGCCGATCATGAATGGGTTGGAGGCAACGCAATCTATTCGGGAAAACCCCAGAACAGCCGAAATTCCGATTATTGTGCTAACAGGGTTAGCTATGCAGTGGGATCGAGAACGCTGCTTGGCAATGGGTGCCAATGCGTATTTAACAAAACCAATTAGCTACCAAACGCTGATTGAGAAAATAAGCAGCTTTTTGTAAACGGCCTACTCATCAACGGCCATTCTTGCTTCAAACTGACGGTAGCCAATCCGTGCCAGCAGAATACTCAGGACATATAGCACCAGCAGTGGTGCCATCGTCAACAGCATCGTCACCGGGTCAATAGATGGCGTGATCACTGCTGCTAACACCGAAACAGCTACCACAGCAATCCGCCACTGCTCCCGCAGTGCTTGCGATGTTACCAGCCCTACGCGAGCGATAAAATAAACAACAACCGGTAATTCAAAGCTCACCCCAAGCCAAAACAACATCCGCGTCAAAAAGCCAATGTATTCCTGCCCCGTCCAATCTGTTTTGAAAATATCGGGCAAGAAGCCAGCCAGAAAGAAGATGGCTGCCGGAGCCAAAATAAACCAGGCAAACGCAATGCCCAGTAAAAACAACACCAAGGCACTAGGCACAAAGACGTAGACGTAACGACGCTCTTCTTTCGTCAACCCCGGCGAAATAAATAGCCAGAGCTGATACAAAATCATTGGCATCGACAAAATGGCACCCGCCATCAGCGAAACCTTAAAAAAGGTCTCAATTCCTTCTGTAGGGCGCAGCGTTTGTAGCTGAGCACTCGCCTGAATCGCATTGTTATAGGGAGACAGCAAAAAGTCGAGTAGGGGTTCGGCAAAAATAAAGCTGATGACGGTCATCAGCAAAATGGAAGCAAACGCCCACGTCAGGCGAATACGTAGCTCATTTAAATGACCCAAGAGGGTCATTTGCTCTTCGGTAAACTGAGTTTCAGACGAAACGTCGGTCATGGGCTACGCCTCGGGATCACCTGGTACGTTTACTGGTTTAGGAAGTGACAGGGTGGATGGTTTGGCAGGCTCCGGTGAGGGGGACGCTTTGCCATTGCTAGAGCCAAGCGTCGGCGGCTGAATAGAGCGATTTAATAGTTCTTGACTTTCGCCAAGTACTTTTCTGGTGTCATTGACGGGACTCTTAATCGTTTCAGTTAACTCCGACCGCAGTTCGTTCACTTGGCGACGCAAATCTTGCATCTCTGCCATTGCCTCACGAAAAGCACCGTCGTCGGCTCCATCAATTTCGGCCGTCAATTGCCGCACAAATCCACGCGAAATTGCCTGTAGCTGGGCTGTTGTTTTACCTAGCCAGCGAGCGGTACGGGCAATGCGTTCTGGCCCCATCACAATCCCTGCGATGAGCATGATCAGAATAAATTCTGGGAGACCTACCCCAAAAACACTGTCCATGTGATTACTTCAGGCCAAATAACGGCCGTTTTCCGCCTTACGCCTCTTTTTGCTCTTCCTTCAAATCTTCTTGCCCCTCACGCACGCCCTGGCGGAATGCCGAAATCCCCTTACCCAATTCGCTACCGATCTTGGTAATACGGCCAACGCCAAAGACAAGTAAAACAATGACCAAAACAATTAACAGTTCAGGAAGACCTATTGTACCCATGTTCTTCTCTCCAAAAATCTACAAATTTTAATCTTAAGACGATTATAACAGATAATCCCCAATTTTCCGCAAAACTTGGTAGATTCTAACGCGAAACCGCATCGGTTGGGCAAGCAATCACCACGTTTTCATAAAGCATAAACCAATCGGCCAAGGTGTGGTACCGATCACGAGGCGTGCGAATTTGCCCAATATCCAGCTTTTCAACCTCGCTCCGCACGGCATAGGTATGAACATGCTGGTAAAGCGAGAAAGCGGGTAAATCATTGTCAAACAGGCGCAAGAAAGTGTCATAAAACGGCCGTCTTTCAGCCACACTCCAAAGCTGCCGCGCACTCTCCAGCGACTCACTGGCACGACGGTTGTTCCAGCCAGCATAGTTTTGCCCACGCACCATCGCCTCCTGACTCCAGAAATCATACAAGTCGGGGTCACCACCCAGCACCACATCAAACAAAGCCACATCAAAGGCTCGCTCAGCCAGCACCGACCGCAACGAGGCAACATCCGGCAAGAGTGTTAGCTCGACACCCACGCCAATCTCTGCCCATTGTCGCGCAACTTCGGCGGCAATAGGCTGTTGTTGCTCCAACGCAGCCAACCGTAATTGCAGCAGCGCACCCTCTTTTTGCCGAGGCCCGCCATCTGCTAACAAAACCCATCCCTGTATTTCAAGCTGGGAAACGGCCGTTTCCCGATCCCCATCTCCATACTGTGTCAGCAAATCTGGCTGATACGCCCAAGACGAGGGCAAATAAGGTCCTTCAAAGACAATCCCCTGCCCTTGCAGCACCCGATCCACCAGCAGATCGCGGTTCAGCCCCACCGCCAACGACCGCCGCATCTCCACCGTGTTCACTCCCCCTTGGGCGCTATTAGTCACATTAAACAGCAGCGTCGTATACCGCTCATCACGCGCCGTAAACAGTCGCGCTTGCGGCAGTGCCGCCATCTCCGGCAAGGCCGAATCGGGCAAATGGTTCACTGCTTGCAGCGTCCCGGCGGCAAAATCGGCCAACATAGTGGCCTCATCGGGGTAAAAGCGGTAATCAATGGCATCCAACTGCACCCCTTGCGGCCAAACGGCCGGGCTGGGCAACAGACGCAAACGGCCGTTTTCTCGCCAGGAAACCGTTTCATCCACGCGCAGCGGCCCCGTACCTACGGGCGCATTGTTAAAGGGGTGGTTTGGCAGAGAAACGGCCGTTACCCCTTGCAGCAAATGAGCGGGCAGCAGCCCCCGCGTTGTCGCCGCCAAAAACGGCGCATACGGCTCCGACAGCACAAACTCCACCGTCATCGCGTCAATTTGGTTAATGGTCACCGACTGCCACAGCGTCTTCAAATCAGGCGAACCAGAAAATGCCTCATCCTGCATCAAGCTATAAGTATAAACCACATCAACGGCCGTTACCGGCTCCCCATCATGCCACTGCTTCCCCTCAAACAGCGCAAACCGTACCGTCCTGCCATCCTCGCCCACCACCCAACTGCCCAAATCCGGTACAAGCTGCCCCAATGCATCGTACCGCGTCAGCCCATCAAATAGCAGTGCCGAAATCTCGCGGTCAACTGGATTGCCATCGCTTAGCAACGGATTCAGATAACGAGGCACTCCCACAAACCCCTCTGCAAACACCCCACCCCGCACCGGTACCTGAGCCTGGCAAACGGCAGACCCCGGAGCCACCTCGCCTGGAACCACCGTGCCCGAAGCCACCTCCCTCGGCACGGTCAATGACAGCAGCGACAGCACCAGAGCAAAACCCAACACCGCCAGCAAAATCTGCCAACGAAGATTCACTTTCATATAAAACGGTTAATCCCGATGATCAAACAAAGCCAGCAGCACCTCTTACAAGATGCTGCTGGCTTTGTCCCCGACAAAAGCAAACGGCTGCCTTTGCCCAGCGTATTCAACTAAACAACCTGCCCCCAAGCCAAAAACGCCATCAATGTGACAATAAAGAAAATAATTCCGGTAGCAATCGTAATGCGGTGCAGCGTTGCTTCCACCCCACGCCGCGTACGGAAACTACCGCTTTCACCACTGCCACCCAAAAAGCCACCCAAATCGGCTCCCTTGGTTTGGATCAACACCAGAATCGTCAATGTAATTCCCAAAATAATCTCAGCTACACTTAGGTACGGAGCCCACGGTTGAAAGTTCATAGCCGTTTCAATTCCTTTTCAAAAATTAATCTATTCAGCAACAGCATCATTGCAGAAAAATTCATTGTAAGCTATAAAGCAAGTTAAAAAACGTATTTTTTGCTTCCAAATTAGCCATTATAGCAGGTAATATGTCTTGCGTCGAATTCGGGCACCATTGCCCGCACATAACCATGTGGTAAACTACACGCAGTTGTCAAGGACAACCTAAAATTAAACGTTAGCAGGCATTCCGTGATAGAAATCAACAGCGTCACCAAATCGTACTATTCGCTGACCGCACTCGATAACATTACTCTCAAAATTCCCCGTGGCGTAGTCCTGGGGCTGCTTGGCCCCAATGGTGCTGGCAAATCCACCCTTCTCAAACTGATTGCCGGGTTTCTTAAACCAGACAAAGGTATTATCAAACCACTGGGACGCGGGTGGCCGGTAATTGGCTACAAACCAGAACGGCTTCTTTTCCCAAACCATCTCACCATTACACAGTATATGGAAACAGTTGCCGGGGTCAGCAATATTCCCTCCGAAGCCAGCGAAAAGGCAATTTACGACAGTCTGGCACAAGTAAATTTGGTCAATGAGGCCAACAGAAAAATTGGCGGGCTTTCACGTGGGATGCGGCAACGGTTGGGGTTGGCGCAGTCACTGCTGGGAGACCCGCCGCTGCTGCTGCTTGACGAGCCATCAAATGGGCTTGACCCAACCGGGCAGGATGAGATGCGTCACTACATTCAGGCATTGCATCAGGCGGGTAAAACCATTGTCATTAGTTCCCACCTGCTTTATGAGATTACGCAGGTTTGCACCCAGCTTATTATTTTGAATGAGGGACACATTCATTACCAAAACAGCATGTCAGAAGCATTGGCACTGCGCCCTTATGCCCTCATTCGCACGAATAATGATCTGGCTCCTGTGCGGGAGATGCTGCAAACGCTGCATCCCAGCATCCAAATTCAAAAAGACAGCCTAATTCTGCAAAATGAGGCGATTGAACTGCGCCGCCATATTTTGACCATGCTGCTCAATTTGGGGTATGACGTGGTGCATGTGGAGCAAAAACGGGTGACTTTGTCGGAAATTTATGCGGAGGCGATTCGATGAAACAGCGGGTATTGACAATGACGCGCTATTTGCTGCGAAGTTTGGCACTGTCATGGACGGGGATTATCTATTTGCTGCTCACGCTGGTCTATTGGCTTGTTTTCTTCCCGCCTCAGCAAAAAACGCCGGATAGTGATAACTATATTGTGATTATTGGCGTGTTTGGACCGGCGATGACGTTTTTAGTAGCTCTTTCGCTGACGACATTGGCAAATCAGGCGTACAATTATCCGCTGGTGGTACGGTTGGCAAGTCGAGTAGAGTATTTAACGGCCGTTCTCCTCGCCACCCTCCTCTTCTCCACCACCCTCCAGCTTCTTCTCGCCGTTCTCGCTCTCATCAGCGGCCCTGATCTCACATTAAGCCACATTGCCGAAATTCCCCCCATCTGGCTTGCCCCCAACATCCTGGCCGCCGTTCTCGCCATGCACGCCTCAGATTTTGTGACGGCCGGCTGGTCTCGCGTCTACATCTTCGGCGTTCTCGCCATTTTCCTGCTGGGGCAAAGCAGCGGCAACTCCGTTAGCGGCTGGTTTGCCAACGCCCTAGAAAACATTGGCGAAATTTTTTGGCAGCAAAACTGGGTTTTTATGGGCAACCAATTTACCAAAGTCGCCGACTGGCTCACGGGCGACGGTACCAATAAGTTAGGAGGACTGTTTGGCTTTGTCTTCTGGCCGTTCCGCGCCATGGTTGAAGCCGTTTCACGCGGCTTCTTCACCCCCTCCGAAGCCCTAGCCCCCGCCATTATCCTGCTCTATGCCACCATCCTTTTCCTGCTGGCAGCCGACTTTTTTGCCACCAAAGATCTGTCACTGATTGAGTAGCCGAGGATTGGCTCCCCTCGGCTACAGGCAAGCCTTAATCATCCTCATCCTCTTCATCCCAATTCGGAAAATACAAATTGTTTAGCGTCACAATCAGCCGTTCCGCCTCTGGCCGCCCCAACGAACGCCCAAACTCTGTGCGAAACTGCCCATAGTGAAACGCTGGCGTACGCCGTTCCTCCAAATAGAAAAACGGGCTAACGTGCGCCATGTCGTAAAAGTCTGTTGTGCCCAGCAGCGACACCGGACGGCGAATAATGAGCGATTCCTTATTGATAAACAGAATCTCCCGATTTGCCAGCAGTGCCATCCACGGCTGCCACACCGCCCGCCGCCCCAAGCGATAAAGAATAAACAGCAAAATCAGGAGCATAGTTGTAAAGACAAAAGCATACCGCTCCCCTGACAGTGCCGCCTCACGTATCATAAACATGATACCGCCCGCCAGCATCACTAGCCAAGCCAGCACCATGACGGTGTAGAGTACCACCAAAAACCAGTTTCGCTTAACCGGCAGCACAACTTTTAGACGCTCTGGCGTCTGCTCAAAATGAACATTGCTAATCATTGGTAACATGCCGCTAATTTTAGGCGATTCCAGCAAAAAAACACGGTCAACTTCCAAGCGGCACAGTTTTCGGCTACAATCCCGCTCTATGCGCCGCACAAAGCATTTGCTGCAATCATCTATTCTTGTCATCCTCTTTTTTGGCCTGGGCAAACTCACGGGGCTGGTTCGCACACGCCTGGTTAGCGTTACGTTTGGCACAGGCACTGCATTTGACGCCTTTACGGCTGCCAATCAGCTCCCCGAAGTCTTTTTTATCGTTATTGCCGGTGGCTCGCTGGCAGCAGCATTTATCCCTGTCTATTCCGCTTATCTACATGACAAGGGACAGCAAGCCGCTATGAAGCTGGCAAACACCGTGCTAACGCTGGTCATTGTCATCTTGGGGCTGCTTTCAGCCACGGGGGCGTTGTTTGCGCCATGGCTGACGCGCACCATTTTGGTACCCAATTTTGACCCGGCGACGCAGGCATTAACGGCCGTTATCATGCGCGTCATCCTCATCCAAACCACCATCTTTGGCATCAGCGGTGTCCTAAGCAGCGTCTTAAACGCCCATCAGCATTTCGCCCTCCCCGCCCTGGCACCCATCGCTCTTGACATTGGCTATTGGCTCGGCCTTGTTTTCTTGGTGCCCTCGCAGGGGATTTTAGGGTTGGCATGGGGCACCGTCATTGGAGCCGTGCTGCATGTTGCCATTCAACTGCCCGCCCTGCTGCGCTATCGCTACCGCTACTGGCCGACGCTCAACCTGCGGCTGGAGGGCATGGGCGAAATCATGCGGCTGATGGGGCCGCGCATCGTGACGCTGGGCGTAATCCAACTCTCAGACCTCTACATTGTGCGGCTGGCATCGGCCTTGCCACCCGGCTCCACCTCAGGCTACTTTTACGGCTTTGCCCTGATGCAGTTGCCAGAGACGCTGTTTGGCACGGCCATTGCCCTGGTGGTCTTTCCCACGCTGGCAGAGCTATTTAATGAGGGGGACATGGCTGGGTTAAAACAAACGGCCGTTAACACCCTCAGTATCATCTGGACACTCACCATTCCTTGCGCCGCCGGGCTGGTACTGCTCGGCCAGCCAGCCATTTCCTTTCTGCTTGAAGGGGGCAACTTTACCGCCCAATCCACCCGCCTCGTTTATAGCATCCTTGTTGTATTCAGCGTTCGCATTGTCAGCGAAGCCACCCTGGAAGTTGTTGCCCGGCTGTTCTACGCCCGGCATAACACCCGCATCCCGATGTTTGCCTATCTCGGCTGGCTTGCCGTCACCGTTTTCCTAGCCTACCTCTTTGTTGACGATTGGGGCGTTGCTGGATTAGCACTCGCCACTACCGTCGCCTTCACCCTCCTCTCCGCCGTGCTGTTCTGGCTCAACCATCGCGCCCTGGGCGATTTGTGGAACCGTCGGCTTGGCCTCAGTGCCGTTCGAGCCATTCTGGCTACGGCCGGCATGTCGCTGGTCATCGTTGCCATCAGTCAATTTGTCACCTCCCCCCTTCTCTTCCTCGCCGCTGGTACAGCTAGTGGCATCCTCAGCTACCTGCTGCTGAATCTGCTGCTTGGTGGTCAAGAGATTCGCTATCTCATAACGCTGCTGCGGTGGTCATAGCAAGGCCATTCTCGAATACTTGAACGATTGTTCAATTTCCCATATCCAGCATTGACTTTGAAGAACAAACGTGCTACAATCTGTTCTATCTTACCCAAACAAACAGATTCAGTAGATGCTCCCTTTGCCAAGCGACCGGCACAAAACGGCCGTTTTTGCTTGCTGCTTTGTGGTGCAAACAGTAGGAGAAACAACCATGGCAAGTAAATCATCGGATAACGGCCGTTTAGCAACCCTTGAAAAAACCTTGGATACTATCACCAAACGATATGGCGAAGGCACCATCATGCGTTTAGGCGAAGCCACAAACCTCAACATCGAATCCATCCCCACCGGTGCCCTCTCCCTCGACATCGCCCTGGGCATTGGCGGCGTGCCGCGTGGCCGCATCATCGAAATCTACGGCCCCGAATCATCCGGTAAAACTACCCTTTGCCAGCACATCATCGCCGAGGCGCAAAAACGGGGTGGCGTGTGCGCCTTTATTGACATGGAACATGCCCTCGACCCCACTTATGCGGCTCGCTGCGGCGTAGACATCAACAACCTCTATATCTCCCAACCCGACACCGGTGAACAAGCACTCGAAATTGCTGATGCGCTTATTCGCTCTGGCACCATGGATGTGGTGGTTGTAGACTCCGTAGCCGCCCTTGTGCCCCGCGCTGAAATCGAAGGCGACATGGGTGACTCCCACGTCGGTTTACAAGCTCGCCTCATGTCGCAAGCACTTCGCAAATTGGCTGGTGCCATCAAGCAAACCAACACCGTCGTCATCTTCACCAATCAACTCCGCATGAAAATCGGCGTTATGTTTGGCAACCCCGAAACCACAACCGGCGGCAACGCACTCAAATTTTATGCCTCAGTCCGCCTCGATATCCGCCGCATTCAATCTATCAAAGCCGGTGGCGACATCATTGGTAACCGCACCCGTGTTAAGGTCAAGAAAAACAAGGTCGCGCCACCTTTCCTGGAATGCGAATTCGACATCATGTACAACGAGGGCATTTCCTTCTCTGGCGATTTGCTCGACCTGGCAACTGAATATGAAATCGTTTCCAAGCGGGGTGCCTATTTCCGCTATGGCGAAACCATGCTTGGTCAAGGGCGGGAAAACGCTAAGCTGTTCCTCATGGAAAACCCAGCCATGATGGACGAACTGGAATACCTTGTACGCAAAACAGCCGGCCTACCGATTGGTGAATTTGAGGCAGTGGGCGCAGAAACGGTCGTTGAAGAAGCTTTCTAACAACTAAACCACACTAACCCACCAAACCCACCAAATAGCGGCATCCTCCAGCTATTTGGTGGGTCTTTTTTTGCAAACTCATTTGTGAAAAGTAGCGCAAAAGGGTTGACAGCCCCTATGGGCTTGCTATAATAATGAATTGTCTTTAGGAGTTATATTAGTGTTCTGCCCCCATACAAGTGTTGACAACTTATCTCATAAAGAGCGCGGAGCGCAGACACCACAAATCCCTGCGTAGGAGAAAGTTGTGATGAGTGAAGAGTTAATCGAACAAGAAGCCACAGAGGAAACCCCGGCCACCACAGACGCGGAAACCTCGACCGATGCTGTTGTTGAAGAAACTACAGCACCGGAGGCACCCATTGCTGAAGCTGTTGACGATGTCGCCGATGAAGCGGATGCTGAGACCGATGAAGCAGATGCCGAAAACGATGGCCCCGTTACCGGCCTTGCCAGCCTCAAACGCAAAATGAAACTCACGGGCACAGTCACCCGCCTTGAGCTTTATGGGGCGTTCATTGATGTCGGTCTTGATACCAATGCTTTAATCCACATTTCCAAACTTGGCAAAGAACACGTCAACCGCGTTTCAGATGTTCTTTCTGTTGGTCAAGAAGTAACCGTTTGGGTGGAAAAAGTTGACCCTGCCCGCAAGCAGATCATGGTAACCATGATTGAACCTTTGGGCGTTGAGTGGCGCGACCTCAAAAATGGTCAGACCTATACTGGCACCATCACCCGCTTGGAAAATTATGGCGCATTTGTCAACATTGGTGCCGAACGGGAAGGGTTAGTTCATATTAGTGAACTGAGCCACGACTATGTCAAACAGCCAAGCGAAGTCGTTAATGTCGGCGATGAGGTGCAGGTGCAGGTTCTTGGCTTTAGCAAGCGGAAGCGCCGCATTGATCTCAGCATGAAGGCCTTGATGGAAAAGCCAACCATCGAACAAATTTTGGCTCCTACACATCAGCCAGAGCCTGTCAGCTATGATTACCCTGAAGAGGAAGAAATTGACGAAGACGTACCAACCGCTATGGAATACGCTCTACGGAAAGCGTTCGGGCAGGATATGGAATATGATGGTCGTCGGGGCAAGAAACGGGGTGGGAAGAAAAAGAAGCAGCGCCGGGAACGCAGCCGGTCACAGCAGGAAGCACTGTTGGAACGCACCCTTTATTCCCGGATGGATTAGATGAAAAAAAGCTCTACGGAAACCGTAGAGCTTTTTTATTTTCGGGTTACTACTAAGCCAACGGGCTTGGGATTAAAAAGTTAATAGAATTCATATCAAAATCAAACGCAAATCCAATAAGGTAACGCGAAAATAGCAAATCATGGTAACGCTGGAAACGGTTGACCGCAAGCAACTCAACAAGCTTGACAAACAAAGCCTCATCGAATTGCTGCTGAGTGGTTTGGCTCGGATTGATGAATTGGAAAGGGTCGTCGCCAATCAAACAGCAATCATCCATCAGTTACAAGACCAGTTAAGCAAGAACAGCAGTAACAGTAGCAAACCACCAAGTAGTGATGGTCTCAAAAAACCTAAGACCCGCAGTTTGCGCCAGAAAGGAAAGCGACCGCTTGGTGGGCAGCCCGGTCATAAGGGCAACACCTTAAAGATGGTTGCCGAACCAGACTATGTAGAACCGCACCCGCTTTTGCATTGCCCCCATTGTCAGACCGACTTGTCGGAGATAGAAGCGGTCGGGCATGAGAAACGTCAGGTGTTCGACATCCCCCCCGTCCGTCTTGAAGTGACCGAACATCAAGTTGAAGTCAAACAATGCCCTGGTTGTGGTCAACAAGTCAAGGGAGCGTTTCCGCCAGAAGTAAGCCAACCAACCCAATACGGTTCGCGTCTGAAAGCGCAAACCAGTTATCTGAATGTCTACCACTTCATTCCTCTGGCACGTACCGAAGAATTGTTGACTGATTTCTATGGACAAGCTCCTGCTGAAGCCGTCGTTATTCAGGCAAACGACGACTTGGCTGAAAAGGTCAAACCCAGTTTGGACAGTGTGAGACAACAACTGATCCACGCCGCCGCCGTCCATTTCGATGAAAGCGGGTTGCGTGTTGAAAATGAACTACAGTGGCTGCACGTTGCCAGTACAACAGGACTGACACATTACCATGTCCACCGCAAAAGAGGACAAGAAGGGATGGACGCGGGGGGCATCTTGCCTGAGTTTAACGGCAAGGCGGTTCACGACCATTTTTCCGCTTACTTGCAGTTTGATAACAGCCAGCACTGTTTCTGTAACGCCCATCATCTGCGTGAATTGCAATTTGTGACCGAACAGTATCAGCAATCATGGGCGACAGAGTTGGCGCAACTGCTCCTGACTATCAAGGCAGAAGTGGTGGCAACGCCCGAGCCAGCCATGAGTTTGCCGACAGACCGCTTGGCCTACTACGAGATTGAGTACGATAAGCTTATATGCCAAGGGTTAGCCGCTAACCCACCGCCAATCAATCCGCCGCTCCAAAAACGAGGGCGGCCAAAGCAATCACCGCCAAAGAACCTGCTTGACCGCTTGGTGAAGCACAAATCAGGGGTGTTGGCTTTTATGTATGACTTTGCCGTTCCTTTTGACAACAACCTAGCGGAACGGGATGTCAGGATGGTAAAGGTCAAGCAAAAAGTATCCGGTGCTTTCCGTACCAAGAACGGTGCAGATACGTTCTGTGCACTTCGTTCTTATATCTCAACAGCGCGTAAACAAGGGCAGAATGTGATTGAAGCCTTACATGATGCCTTTCTTGGGAATCCTTTCATTCCCTCTTTGCCAGAGGCTTAGTAGTTACATTTTCGGTTAAAAAACGTGTTCCGGCCAATCAAACATCCAAGCGGTTAGCTGGGTACCAGTGGGCACTTCCGTCATTCCTTCGGGCACAATTAGCAGCGCGTTGGCTTGCACCAGCGAAGTCATAATGTGGGATCCTTGGCTGCCGGTGGTAACGGCCGTTCCATCCCGTCTCACTACTGCCCGAATATAGCTCTCCCGTCCATCCGACGAAATCGTTTCCAACAGCGTCACCTGCCGCATCGGTCGATCCAGCATTGTGTGACCCGCCATTTTCAAAATAGCCGCCCGCGCAAACCGTTCAAACGACACCATCGCCGAAACAGGGTTACCGGGAAGCCCCAAATAAGGTATGCCGTGGTAGTGCCCAAAGGCCAGCGGCTTGCCAGGACGCATCCGTACCCGCCAAAAGCCAACATTGCCCTCAGCTTCCAGCACCGCCTTTACCACATCATATGCCCCTACCGACACCCCAGCCGAGCTGAGAAATAAGTCAACCCCTTCATCCAGCCCTTTTTGCAGCTTGGCACGTACATCCGCTTCGGTATCCCGCGCCACGCCTAGCACAACGGGAAGGGCACCTATTGCCAGCACCTGCGCTGCCTGAGCATAGCCATTACTGTTGCGAATCTTTCCCGGCGTTAGCGGCTCTTCAACGGCAACCAGTTCATCACCCGTTGCCAAAATGCCCACGCGAGGCTGGCGAATGACGGGAACCTGGCTTACGCCTAGCGAAGCCAGCACGCCAATCTCCTGCGGGCGCAGCACGTGGCCGGCCGCCAGCACTTCCTGCCCCACTTTTATATCTTCACCGGGGTGGCGCACGTAATCGCCGGGCTGAACTAGACGGAAAATTTGGATAGTCGCAGGCAACGGCCGTTCCGACCCCCGCCACACCTCATCCGTATCCTCAACCGGCACCACCGCATCGGCTCCCGCTGGCAAAGGGGCACCGGTCATAATCCGCGCTGCTGTCCCAGCCGTCACCGCCACCGCTGGTAGTGACCCGGCGGCAATATCAGCCACGACGCGCAGCCGTACCGGGTTATTCTGCGATGCCGCAACTAAATCTGCCGCCTGCATGGCATAGCCATCCATTGAGGAGTTGGCAAACGGGGGCAAATTGTCTTGAGCTACAACCGCTTCAGCCAACACTCGCCCCAACGCCGCCAACAGCGGCACGCGCTCGGCTGGCAGTACCGATACGCCGGCTAAAACGGCCGTTAATGCCTCTTGCACCGTCAAATATTCATTCGCCATATAAAGGGGGATTGGAGATTAGGGATTAGAGATTGGAGAGTCGTTTAATCTCCAATCTCTAATCCCTAATCTCCCCTAAAAATTACCACACCATTTACTGAGCTAAACGGCCGTCTAAATCCATCTCAGCCGCAGCGGCCTGCATTGCCACCAGCACATTGCCAATATGTTCCCATAGTTCCAGCTTGCCACCAAAACATTCGCGGGAAAAATCGGCTGTGACCTCTTCCACGTGATCACGGTCTACGCCAGCCGCAAAGGCACGAGTTTTCCACTTTTTGCGGACGGAACTAACGGCTACCTCGCGCAAATCCTTGGATGGGCGTACCAGTGCTGTAGCGATGATCAGCCCGGTAATTTCGTCACAAGCTAACAGGGCAAAATCAATCGGTTGGCTGCGTTCAACGGCCGTTCCTGCCGTATAATGGGACAAAATCGTGCGAATTGTTGCCTCATCCCACCCGCGCTCCCGTAAAATGGGCGCACCCGCAATAGGATGGCGATCTAAATCAGGGTGAATTTCCCAATCAAAGTCATGGATCAGCCCGACAACTTCCCAATAATCTGAGTCTGCCCCCAGCTTTTCTGCATAAAACCGCATTGCTGCTCCCACCGCCAACATATGACGCTGGAGACCACGATCTTGTACAAACTCGCAAACCAGCGCCCACGCTTCCTCTCGACTTTTCATCACGCCTTATTCATCCTCATCAAACAGTTCGCTAATGTCAATGTTATCATCATCAGCCGCAACGGCCGTTTTTTGCGCCCCACAATCACACCCCCCGTTCTCATGCTTGGAGCAACCGGCCTCAGCTTTCTTCTGCAACGCCTCTAACTCTTCCAGCGGCTCAAATTCATGGCGAAAAACCTCAACAAACTCGCCATCTACGTCTACCAGCACCGAATCACGCATTGGGCGGACATCCACCACCTTTCCCTCCCCATGCGGCGTGCCAATGCGCTTGCCACGCTTGGGAAGCTGCTTCTTGGCCTCAACATATTGGTCATACTCAAACACCAGGCAGCAGCGCAGCCGGCCGCACATCCCGGTAATTTCCTGTGGACTCAGCGAAATCCCCTGCTCCTTTGCCATTTTAATAGAAACAGGACTAAATTCGGTGATAAAGGTGGAGCAGCAGCGCGGTGCGCCACACGCTCCATACCCACCCAACATCTTAGCAACATCACGCGGCCCCACCAGCCGCATCTCAATTTGGGTACGGAACATACGGCTCAAGGCATTACGCAACCCGTTAATATTGAGCTTTTTATTTTCGGTAGCATAAGAAAAAGTAAGCCAGGAGCCGTCAAAACTGTACTCAGCCTTGACAAATTTAGCATCCTTAATACCCATTTCATCGGCTCGTTCGCGGCAGCTAATCAGCGCATCCAGTTCTTTAGACTCCCACACCTGCTTCATGACCAAGTCGCGGGGGTTGGCCTTGCGGTCAACTTCACGCAGCCCCTTGCGGCGATGCACTTTGTCCGGGGTAATGTAGGCAATGACTTGGGCAAGCTGCCGCCCCCGGCGCGTCTCAACAATAACATAATCACCGGGCTGAAGGTCGGTTAGCTCACCAATGGCAAAATGGTAAAGCTTGCCCAGCTTGTGAAAGCGCACACCCACCACGTCAGATTGAACAGTGGCTATCGCAGTTGTCATCAAACTCTCCATACAGGCCACAGCCTGATTGTTTTATAGGTTATGGTAGTTATAGCGGATTTGGGGGAAATAACCAAGTGGGGAAGAAACGGCCGTTTATAAACAATTCATGTGTCGCTAGTTCCTCTTACCTTCTCCCGCTCCCAATACGCTGGTGCCAACACACTCATCACAATGGCACTGTGATATACCCCATCCCACAGCAATACATCCCGCCGCACCCCCTCACGCACAAACCCAGCCTTTTCATAAACCCGTTGGGCACGGGGGTTAAAATCATATACTTCCAGCTCGATTCGGTGTAAGTTGAGATGGCGAAAGCCATAGTCAAGCATGAGGCGGGTCGCTTCACTGCCATATCCGTGCCCAAAGTAACGCTGCCCAGCCAATGCAATGCGAAAACTAGCCGTGCGGTTAGTCCAATCAATATCATTGAGTACCGCTTCACCTATGTAAGCTGGGTCGTCACCGAGTGTAATGGCATAATCGGCGCGATCATCTGCATCAACAACAGCGCGACAGAATGCCTCTATCTGGGGCAGCGCAAACTGTTGCTGTGTGCCCGTTAACCGCATGGTCTCGGCATCTTCCATGCTGGCAAAAATGGCGGAGGCATCCTCAACATTTAACGGCCGTAAAGTCACCAACCGCCCCCGTAAAACAGGCTTGTCAAGCATATGGCTTACTTTTCCATTTGCAGCAGGAAGGATTTAACGGCCGTATATTCCCCCGCCACCGACCACTTACGCACCGGCCGGCGCTGAAGAGCCGCAATGGCCGTCCCATTGTCCACCGAAATACCCGTTTGCGCCTCAATTTCAGCCGCAAACTTCAGCGGCGATGCTGTAGAAATAATCACTGTCTGCTTGCTAGGGTCACGGTGCTGGGCAGCAACCTGCCAGCCAACGGCCGTATGTGGTTCCAGCAAATAGCCATATTCCCGCCACACCGCCTCAATGGTTGCCACCGTCGTCTCATCTGAAACCATGTACGCCTGCACCACATCCCGGAACGCCGCCCAATCATGGTAAAATAGCTCCAGCACCCGCACAAAGTTGCTAGGGTTGCCCACATCCATAGCATTTGAAAGCGTTGCCACTGTCGGCTGTGGCGCATACTGACCCGTGGCCGCATAGCGCACCGCCACATCATTCCGGTTGCAGGCCGCAATAAATTGGCTAAAGGGAAACCCCATTGCCCGCGCAAACAGCCCACCAGTTAAGTTGCCGAAGTTTCCCGATGGCACCACAAACTCTATATCATCCCGCCCCAGGCAAGCATAAGCATAGGCATAGTAGATAATTTGCGGAATAAGCCGCCCGATGCTGATGGAGTTGGCCGAAGTCAACGCCAAGCCCGCTAAATCAGGGTCGTTAAACGCCTGCTTCACCATGGCCTGGCAATCGTCAAACACCCCATCTACTTCCAGCGGAAACACATTATCAGCAACCCGCGTTAGCTGCTCCTCCTGAAGCTGGCTGACACGTCCTTTGGGGTACAAAATGACAACGTTGATATTGTCTATGCCAGAAAAACCGTGGGCGATAGCACCACCGGTATCGCCGCTGGTTGCGACAAGCAATGTCACTCGTTGCTGCTGTTGCTGCAAAAAATGGCTCATCAGCCGCGACAGATTTTGCGCGGCCACATCTTTAAACGCCTGCGTTGGGCCATGGAATAGCTCCAAAATCTGGTATGAGCCAACTTGCCGCAGCGGAATGGGGAAATACTGGGCAGCCATGGCAATGTGGCGCAGTGACTCAGCCTCAATTTCCTCGCCGAACCATTTTTGCAACACACGATAACCCACCTCTGGCAGTGATGCGCCATGAAGGGCAGCTAATTCGGCCGCAGAAAAGGTGGGAAATTTTGTGGGAAAATAAAGCCCGCCATCAGGGGCTAACCCTTGAAACAACGCTTTTTGAAACGTTACCTCTGGGGCTTGTTGGTTGGTGCTATAGTATCGAATCATCTATGGGTATATCTTTTTATGCCAATTCCTCAACATTGCCTGCATGGACGGTCACAAAATCTGGTGAACGATCCCATGTTTCGTCTTCAACCACGGAAAGCGTTACGGAAAGGGTTAGTTTGCCATCGGCATAGTCGCTAATGTAATCGGTTGGGATGTAGAGCGGGTTGCCAAAGGCCAGGTTGATGACTTCTAGGTAGGCAGCATAAAGCTTAAGTTCGGGGTTCACGGTGTCGGCCGGCCGATGGTAAAGGCGGCCAGCTTCTCCTAAATGTTCATCATCGGCGGTATAAACGGCCGTATATTTCTTCACCTTCTTATCGCGCAGCATCTGCGCCGCCCCCTCATTCCGCTGCTTCAATGCACTTTTTCCACCAAATAAATTAAACATCGTTTTCTCCTAGATTGTACAAACCTGCCGCCCAAGCTTCCAAATGCATTAAACCAAACGTTGTGTTTTTTGTCATCTAATCAATGTCACATCATTAAGCGCGGAAAAGCATCTAACCAAGCGGTACTAGCGTATCAACCATCGCCGGAAAATACACTTCAAACACACAGCCTCTACCGGGGAAATTCCGAATAAAAATACCGCCATTATGACCCCGGACAATGCCTAGCACCGTAGAAAGCCCCAGCCCTTGTCCAAATTGCTTGGTAGTAAAAAACGGGTCAAAGACCTTGGGCAAATTTTTTGGTTCAATGCCGTGGCCGTTGTCCTGCACTTCCAGCACGCAATAAATCCCAGGCTCTAGCGGCGTGCCCGTATATTGCCACAAATGCTCATCCCGCTGCTCAACCAGCACCGAATCGGTACGAATTGTAATTTGTGGGTCATCCTGCTCGGTAACCGCATCTATGGCATTAAGCAACAAATAGACAAGAAGTTGCTTGATCTGTTGTGGCTCGCTTTCTACAGGGCGCAGCCCTTCACCCAGTTCCAACTTCAGAGTAATATGCTTTGGCACCAGCTCAGCAAGCAGCGTCTCTTCTGCCTCAATCACCTCGTTTAACAACAACGGTTCACCCAGGAAATAAGCTCCGCCAGAATAGGTCATCACCTGGGTTGTCAAGGCCGCCGCTTTTTCCGCCACCGAATTGAGTTTATTGATGTAGATATTGGCCGGGTTGTCGCTTTCAAGTTGGTATTGGGCAATGGCGGCCTGACCCATCATTGCCATCAGCAGGTTGTTGTAATCATGGGCAATGCTGCCCGCAAACAAATCCAGGCTTTCCATTTTGGCGGCATAGCGCAAGACGGATTCAGCCTGTTTCTGCTGCGTCATGTCGGCCATGGTGCCCACATACCCAACATGGTGTTCGCGCTCGCCATATTCGGGGGCAATGGTAACAAGCAGCCATTTCTCCCCATCGCGGCTGCTGACCTCAAATTCCAGTTGAAATGGTGCTGGTAGGTGCAGATTGCTGTCGTGATCAACGGCCGTTTCCCACTCATGCTGCACCCCTTCTCGATCTAGCAAATCCAGCAAGCCCAGCCATGGCTGCCCAATGACGGGTTCAGCATGGGCGGTCATCTCGAGAAAACGGCCGTTTGCATACAAACAACGCCCTTCCAAATCCAGACGAAAAATACCCACTGGCGACACTTCAGCCAGCGAACGATACCGCTTTTCACTGTCCCGCAGTGCCGCTTCCACCCGCCGCCGCTCCGCTAGTTCCGCCTGCATCTGTTCATACAGCCGCGCATTTTGAATGGCAATCGCCGCCCAGTTGGCCGCATCCGCCAACACCTGCAAATCGGCCAAAGAAAAGCCTTCGGGAGCGCTGTGTACTGCCTCCAGAACACCCAGAGCTGTCTCTCCCAGCAGCAGCGGCACCGCCAACAGTGCCTGGGTTGTATAACCGCTAATACGCTCCGCGCCCTGGTAAATCAGTTGTCGTCCCGTTTGCCCGGCCGCAAGCTGCGGCTCTTTTGTTTGAAACACTTGCCCCGCCACCCCAGCATCATAGGGCATCCGATACCCCTGTAGCCCAGTAGCCGCCGCACCAGAAATGGCAACAAACACAAGTTCCTTATCCTCATGCAGCAAAATGGCAACCCCTTCTGCCCCCACAAGTAGAGGAACCTGGTCGAGAATTTTTTTCAGCACCCGCTCCAGGCTTAAACTGCCCACCACGACCTGCCCCATGCGCCCCAAGGCCGCTAACTGCTGCTGCTCTCGCTGCCCCTGCTCCCGATTACGCTGCCCCTGCAGCAGCAAAAAGCCACATAAGACAATAAGCGCAGCAACTAGGATAGTTCCCAAAATAAACAGACTTGTTGGCAATGTTTCAATCATCAGTCTAGCTCAATTCATGCGGTGCAAACTTCATAATAGAAAATCTGCTCACGGCGACGCTTAAGTGCCACCTGACCCAACGGCTGCAGTGCTGTAGTATCGCCCAGCAAACACGCCGTTGAATCTGCAACCAAAATTTGGCCTGACGCTGCCCGCGAACAGAGATGAAAAGCCACATTGGTTGCATCCCCCACCACCGCGTAACGATAACGATGTGCCGCCCCTAAATAGCCGGCCGTCACCGTTCCCGAACAAATACCCAAGCCAAACCCCACCAGCGGCAAGTTTGTTCCCTGGGTCTGGGCGGCAAACTGTTGCAGCGAAGCAACGACACATTGCGCCGCAGCCACAGCCCGGCCGGCATGGTCTGGCTGAGCCAAGGGCACATTAAACGATGCCATCACCATATCACCGACAATTTGGACAATGCTGCCATCGTGTTGCTGCAATGCTTCAATGACCACGGTTAAATAACGGTTTAACATGTCAAGCGTCTGCTCTGCTGTCAGTGTCTCGGCCAGTTCAGTAAAGTTGCGCATGTCGGCAAACACAATGGTGGCTTCACAGCCCTGCGTTTTGCCGGGCAGTGGCAACTGCTGCTGCTCAATAATTTCCTGGGCAACGGCCGTTGGCACAAAGCGACGAATAACATAGGCCAGTTGTTCTCGTGCCGCCGTCAGCCTAGCTGTCAGCATACCCAATTCATTGCGCTGCTGCTGCAACCGTTGGGCTTGCTCTGTGGGGATGGTGACATCTGTCATCATGACCAGTAAGCTGGCGTTATCGTGTGTTACTGGCTCAACGATAATATCAAAATAGGAAAGTACATCTGCACTGACATGTCGCTGCACCTGGCGCAGTACAAAGGAAGAACGTGTACCCTGGCTAATCTCCTGCAATGCAGGTTCAACCCCGATTAGTTCAGGCAACAGATCGGTTAACAAACGGCCGTTTAAATTTCCACCTTCTTCCCGACAGAAGACAGAGATTAAATCATTTGCCACAAGAATCGTCAAGCTGGCATCCACCAAGAGATAGCCAACCCGAAAATACTCACTCATATTGGGCGTTAAAGACAGACTCACTGCGGACTTCATTGTTGTCACAGGCTTAATAAAAGGGGCAAAGTGGAAAATTGTCAAGCATTTTCCCGCTTAAAAGTTGGCGAATAAATCCAGTTTGTGTTAAGATTTCTCTTGCTCTCACGCCTCCCGTAGTAGCGAAAAAGCAAAACGGAGGAATTTAAAAATTGGCTAATATCAAATCCGCCAAAAAGCGTATTCGGCAAACCGCCAAACGCACGGCACACAATCGTCGGTACCATGCCGCCGCCCGGACTTATGTCAGAAAAACGCGGCAGCTCATTGACAGTGGCAATCTGGAAGAAGCAGAAGCAGCTGCTCGGATGGCGTACAAAACGCTAGACAAAGCAGCACGCAAAAATGTAATTCATCCCGGAAATGCCGCCCGCCGCAAGGGACGATTGATGGCAGCGTTGGCCGCAGCTAAAAACGCATCCCCCAGCTAACAAGCAACGAAAGTGGGCAATAAGAACACCATCTGGAAACAGGTGGTGTTTTTGTTTACCCTTTCATAGCAAAAATATACCCTTTGCCCCGCACAGTCCGCAAAAGCTGAGGGCGGGCAGGGTTGCGCTCAATACATTCCCGAATCCAGCGAATATGCACGTCTAGCGTGCGAGTATCGCCAATATAGGTGGTGTGCCACACATTTTCCATGAGATGCAGCCGGGTGATCACCTGGTTGGGGTGGCGCAAAAATTCTTCAAGCAGCAGCGCCAATTTGGGCGTTAGCCGTTTTTCGCCGCTTTCACTGGCAAGCGACCGTTTGGTACGAAAATAAGTTAAATGGCCGCAGCGAATGACTTCTTCGGTGGCATCGTTGGCTGGGAGCAGGGCACGGATGCGGTTCAGTACTTTGCGCGAGGTAAACGGCCGTTGCAGATAAACATCCGCCTCAGCCGCCAAATCCTCTACCTGTTCTGCCGCCAGCGCATAAATAATGGGCGTTTCCCCCACCAACTGCCGGATGCGGCGACAGCTACGCACCCCCGTTGTTCGCATCGCCGAAGCATCAAAAATAACCAGATCCAGCTTTTCCGTCTGCAGCAGTTCCACAGCCGCTGCCCCCGTATGCACAACCTGTAAACAATAGTTGGCCTTCTCCAAGGCTGGAGCCAACGATAATCTACCAGCTCGTTTTCCCTCTACCAGTAAAATCTTTGCTTCCGGCATAAACACCCTGTATGCTTTGAATGGGTTTCCCCAACGGGGTTGCGTCATTATAGGGGCAAACAAGGGATGTGCAACCCGAATTTTTAAGGTGGTTTGTAAACAAGATCGCTATGATCCATCAAATGGCTGCGATATTGAACAAATTTGAATGGTTCATTTTACTGTTGCTGTTGGGGCTGCTTCTGTTTCCCAACCCTACCAGCAGCTTGTTGCTGTTGGTTGTGCCGCTGCTGTGGCTGGTGCGTTGGCTGGCAATGCGTCAATTTGTGCCGCCTACACCGATTAATACAGCCATTTTTCTCCTGCTGCTCATGGTGGGGGTCAGCCTGGTTGCCACCTTTGACATCAACCTGAGCTTTCCCAAAATTGCGGGCATGGTCATGGGGGTGGCCCTTTTTTACGGAGCTATCAACGTCATGCGAATCTATCGGCTGGGGGGATGGCTTGTGCTGGCGTTTGTGGTGGCGGCGGGCACCGGGCTGGCACTGGTGGGGACGATTGGTACTCATTGGCAGCCACCATTTGGCTTTTTGAATGTGCTGGAAACGGCCGTTCCTGCTCAATACCGTACCATCCCCGAAACCTCCAACACCGTCAACCTCAACGAACTTGCCGGTGTGTTGGATTGGCTCGTGCCCCTGCTGCTGGTGCTGCTGGTCGCCAGTTGGCGACGCTGGCCGCTGTGGCTGCGGCTGCCGCTGCTGGCGATCACCGGGCTGCTGAGTGGGCTGCTGATTGCCACCCTCTCACGCGGCGGCATCGCGGCCTGCGGCTTGGCACTGCTGGTCATCCTTGCCATCCGCTTCCGCTGGGGACGCTGGTTGCTGGCTGAGGTCGCTATTGCCGCCATCATTGTCTTTTTTTACTACAATCTCGACGACCTTGTTTTGGCAAGCAGCCAATCGGCCGACCCGCTGGCGCTGGGCGGGCGGCTGGAAATTTGGTCGCGGGCACTTTACGGCATTGCCGATTTCCCTTTCACCGGGATGAGCATGAACGGCTTTCGCCGCGTTGTCCACATTCTCTATCCCCTTTTCCTCATTCCTCCCGATACCGACATCGGCCATGCCCACAACCATTTGCTGCAAGCGGCGCTTGATTTGGGCATACCGGGGCTGATTGCTTATCTGGCTATTTGGTTTTCCTGCGCCGCCCTGCTTTGGCAAAGCTGGCGCACGGCCGCCGACAAAATGACCCGCTTTGTGGCGTTGGGGCTGATGGGGTCACTGGCGGCCGGCTGGTTTTTTGGCATTTTGGATGCCATTGCGCTGGGGGCACGGCCAGGGTTTATCTGGTGGCTGCTGCTGGCACTGGTGGTGGGGGTGCATGATGCGGTGCGGGAAAAACGGCCGTTTCTCCCCCTTGGTCAACCAGCCAAACCGGGCTAAAATCCCACCCATGCGACCCACATTAAACGTACTCAGCGACAACCTTATTCAACAAATCCTGCACGAAGCCAAGCGAATCTTGGCCGAAGTTGGTATTGAAGTACGCGGCCCCGAACTGCGGCAGCGGCTACTCGACCTCGGTCTGCCCACCAACAGCAGCGGCGACCGCATTCTCTTCCCGCCCGATGTGGTAGACAAAGCCATTGCCACCGCTCCCAAAAGCTTCACCCTGCATAATCGGCAAGGTGTGCCCCATGCCGAAATTGGCGGCTACAACGTCCACTTTGTCCCCGCCTCCAGCGGCCTCAAAATCCATGACCACCGCACCGATAGCACGCGGCTTGCCAACACCAACGATTTTGTCGAATACGTGCGGCTGGCTGACGGGCTGGATAATATTGCCTATCTTGCCACCGCCTTTTCCACCAACGACGACATCGAAGCCCAGGTGTCCGATGCCTGGCGACTGCATTTGTGCCTCACCAACTCGCTCAAGCCCATTGTTTCCGGAGCCTTTACCGAACACGGCGTGCCGCGCATGGCCGAAATGATGCAGCTTTTCCGCCGCGACAAAGCCGACCTCATCGCCCGCCCCATGTCTATCTTCACCATCACCGCTACCGGCATGTTCCGCTACAGCGAAGATTCCTGCCAAAATCTGCTCGACTGTGTGGAATGGGGCATTCCTATCGAAGTCGTTCCCGTCACCCTCATGGGGCTTATTGCCCCAGTGACGCTGGTGGGAGCCACCGTCTTCCACACGGCCGACACTTTGGCAGGGATTGTAATGGCGCAGTTGGTCAAGCCCGGCACGCCGGTGTTGTTTGGCGGCGCACCTGCCGCCTTCCACATGAAAACCGCCACTTCCCCCATGCTTGCCATCGAAGCCCTTCACCTTGATATTGCCTATGCGTCTATTGGCAAATATTTGAACCTGCCCACGCAGGCGTATATGGCTCTAAGCGACAGCAAATTTTTGGATGCCCAGGCAGGAGCGGAAACGTTTGGTAGTGCCTTACTAGCGGCCCTGGCCGGCATCAACTCTGTTTCTGGCCCCGGCATGTTGGATTATGTGCTGGTGTTTAGCCTGCCCAAGCTGGTGCTGGACAATGACTTGTGCGGCCAAGCGCTGCACCTGACGCGGGAAATCAAGCCCATTGATGATTTGCCCACGATTGATCTGGTGCATCAGCTTTTGGCCGAGCAGCACATGATTACGGCGGAACATACGCTGAAGCATTGGCCGGATCAGCTTTATTTGCCCGAGCCGGTTGTGGACAGAATGAACCGGGAAAATTGGGCAAAAGCGGGAGAACTGGATTTGATGGCGCGAGCGACAGCAGAGGTTGAGTCACGGCTGGCGGCCTATGTGCCAGTGGAAACAGACCAGCCAACGCTTCGTGAATTAGAGCGAATTATTCGTTCTGGTCTTCTTACACAGGAGACATTGCCAGAGATTCCAGCAGTACCGACGGTACATCGTTTGGATGAGGAGGATCGGCGTGGACGGAGACGGCGGCGGCGTTGAGCAACAAATTGACGCGCAGGCCGCCCAACTTGAAGCCAAAGTCATGACCAATGTAGAAATGAGTGGTGTCATTTCTATTTGACAGAGTTACTATCCAAATATTGTCACCATTTTTAATTGCACATTAGGTTCTAAACATTCCTGTGAGCCAATTCCTTATTCTCATCACCCTGCTAATTGCCACCGGGCTGCTGCTCCAACTGGAGTTTGCGTTTTACATCGCCTATGTATGCGCCGGGCTGTATGTGTGGAGCCGCTGGTACACGCCGCTGGCAATGCGGCGGCTGCGGATTGCACGCCGATTTGCTGACCATGCGTTTTTGGGCGAACCAGTGCCGGTAACGCTGTCGTTTACCAATACGGGCTGGCTGCGGCTGCCGTGGCTGCAATATCTTGAGGGAACGGCCGTTGAGCTTCCCACCACCGACAACACCAAACGCGCTTTTTCCTTAAGCCGAGGTGAAACGGCCGTTTTTACCTATCAGATCCACGCCATGAAGCGGGGTTATTACCGTGTTGGCCCCCTTTACCTCAGCAGCAGCGACCTGTTTGGCCTAGCTCAAGAGCAGCGCAGTCAGCTTCCCCCATCCCACCTCACCGTCTATCCGCGCCTCATCCCGCTCAGCCAGTTGGGGCTGCCGTCGCGGCTGCCATTTGGTACCGTTGCCAGCCAGCAGCGTCTTTTTGCCGACCCTGCCCGACCGATGGGGGTGCGTGAATTTCGTTCTGGTGATTCGCTGCGCCAAATCAACTGGAAGGTCAGTGCCCACACCCGCGACCTGATGGTGAAAACGCTACAACCAGCCATTTCGCTGGAAACGGCCGTTTTGCTCAACCTCCACCTCGGCGACTACCAGCGACAGGAACGGTATCACACCATCGAATGGGCCATCACCGTGGCCGCCTCCCTGGCTGCTCATCTCAGTCAGGAACGGCAAGCCGTGGGGCTGCTAAGCAACGGCACCGACCCCCTGCGCCCAGCAAGGGTGCCCAGCAGCGAGCGCATGATGGTGCCGCTGACGCCACGCACCGGTCGCGCCCACCTGATGAAGCTGCTGGAACAGCTTGCCCGCATTGCCGCCGAGGACACAGTGCCCTTTAACCAGTGGGGCACCACCGCCTGCCAGCCGTTAAACTGGGGTGTCACGCTGCTGGTGGTCACGGCCAGTGGTGATGAAGCGACCTGCCAAACGCTACACCGCCTCGTCCGCAGCGGCTATAATCCAATTTTGCTGCTGGTGGAACCTAGTGCCAACTTTGGCCTGGTGCGCCAGCGTGCCCACCATCTCGGCTTTGCCGCTTTTCAGGTGATTGAGGATAAGGATTTGCGGGTTATTGGACAGGAGAAGCTAAAATAGGACGCAGATTTGCCTGATTCGCCTGATAAAATCAGTTCAATCAGTTCAATCTGCGTCCCATTTTTATAGAGAAACAATGACAGAACAAACGCAGGAAACGGCCGTTTCCCCCATCCCCCTCAGCAGTTGGCACCACAACGTCGTCTACCCCCTGCTCATCGCCATCATGGTTACGCTGCTTGCCATTGCCATCACCACCACCCTGCAAAGTGCCAACACCGCCCTTCCCTGGCGCGGGCTGGCTGTTCTGGCCTTTTTTGCTACCCTGGAAGGGGTCTACAGCAGCCGTTGGCTCAACAGCCTGGAGCAAATGATGGTCGGGCACCTGCCTTACCGACTCGCGGAATTAACCGTCATCGCCCTGGTCGTGCGCCTTTATACCTGGTTGGCACTCGGCAACCGGCTGCCTTCGCTGTCTGCCATCGAGCAATATTTGCGCCATCCACTCGACTTCTTTGGCGACCCTTTCTTTTTAATCAGTTTGCTGCTGGTGGCGTTGGCATGGCAGCAGGGCATTGCTTTTGGCAATTTGTTCCAAGAACTTGCGATTAGCCACGCCGAAGAGGCGTATGTGCGCGGTAAGCGAGACCGTTGGCACAACGATGCGCCCATCCACACCGAGCGCAGCACCCTGGTTGCCAACTTTTTCTGGCAGTGGGCATGGGGCGGCATCATTTTCATCATTTGCGTCGGGCTTAGCACCTTGGCTCTCGATGAAGCCACCGGGCTAAATCTGCTGGCACTCACTCGGCGGTCGCTCCAGCCCCATTTGCTGCTGGCGTTGCTGTTCTATCTGCTTATTGGCTTGTGGCTGTTGGCACAGGCACGTTTTGCCTGGCTAAACGGCCGTTGGCTCTTTGAAAACGTCGTCCCCACCCCCGGCCTCGTTCGCCACTGGTCGCGCAGCAGCCTGTGGACACTGTTTCTCATTGCCCTGTTTGCCGCCTTCATCCCCATTGGCTCCACCTTGCCCGCCGCCCAACTGCTCACCGCTTTGATCTCCGGCATCCTCTACCTCATCAACTTTCTGTTCTATTTAATCACCTTTCTCTTCCTGGCTCTAGCGAGTTTACTACTGCCTAATTTGGCTCCCCCTTCCACCGCCGAGACCCCACCGCCACCACCACCGCCGCTCCAAACACTACCTCCCCCCGCCGCCAACAGTGGGGGAGAACTGCTGGCAATGATAGCCAGTTCCGTTTTATGGACGGCCGTTTTAGTCGGAACCGTCGCTGCCATCTTTTTTGTCATCAACGACCGGGGCAAACAGCTAAATCGCCAGCTTGGACGGCGGCTGTGGTTGTTGCTGACCATATGGCTACGCGAATGGTGGGGTGGGTTTTGGCGGCAGGTGAGCAACATCCAGCTTAGGTGGCCGACGGCGTGGAATGATGAAGGCAAGCAAGGGGATGAGGGAGAGAAAAACGGCCGTTTTTCCCGCTTCCTTCGCCTGAACACTCTGCCCCCCCGCGACCAAATCCGCTATTTTTACCTTGCCACACTCAAACGCGCTGGGCAGCGTGGCGTTGTCCGTTCCAGCCATCAAACCCCCAACGAATACGCCGCCCACCTTAAAGACCATTGGCCCGATGCAGAAGCCGACATTGACCACCTGACAACGGCCTTTCTTCACGCCCAATACAACCCTGCTCCCATCGAACCAGAAAGATTGCCTCTGCACAAAGCGGCTTGGCAGCGACTCAAACGACTGTTGCGCCGCCAAACAAGGAACCAACCATGACCAGCATCAATTACAACAATCGCTGCTTTCGCTCTGTGAGCAACTCTGGCAGCGGCGAAGTGGATGGCGCAACGGTGTTTCATTATCGGCAGGAGGGGGATGTGGTGTGGGCAACGTATGCCGGTGGGGCAATTAAACAGGGGGTGCTGGTGGCAACGGTGGGGGAAAACGGCCGTTTACACATGCGCTATAGCCATGTCAACCAACACGGCGACTTGATGACCGGACAATGTGAATCGGTGCCAGAACTGCTGGAAAACGGCCGTTTGCGCCTCCACGAAAGCTGGCAATGGACATCCGGCGACCGCAGCAGCGGCACGTCGGTTATCGAAGAGTTTTTGCAGACGACAGACGGCAGACCGCAGACTACAGAATGATCCGTCGGCGGTCGTCCATCATCCAACTAAATGGAGTAACACCCTATGCCCCCTTCTTCCCCCATCCGCTGGGGTCTCATTGGTGCCAGCAACATTGCCCGGCAATATATGATCAACGCCATCAACAGCCAGCCGAACAGCACCGTAACGGCCGTTATGAGTCACAACCCCGCCCACGCCGCCCAATTCGCCCGCGACCATGCCATCCCCAATGCTTACAGCAGCGTAGACGACCTGCTGGCCGACCCCGCCGTTGATGCCGTCTACATCAGCAGCACCAACGAAAAGCACCATCCCCAAGCCCTTGCTGCCGCAGCGGCGGGTAAACACATCCTCTGCGAAAAACCATTGGCCCTAACCATGGCTGACGCGCAGGAAATGGTGGCCGCAGCGGCCAACGCCAACGTCGTCATGGGCACCAACCACCACCTGCGCAACGCCGCCACCCACCGCACGCTGCGCCGCCTCATTGCCGAGGGCACTATCGGCAAGCCGCTGGCGGTGCGCGTTTTCCACGCCATCTATCTACCCGCCTTCCTGCAAACGTGGCGGGTGGATGCCCCGGCCGCTGGCGGCGGGGTTATCCTCGACATCACCGTTCACGATGCCGACACGCTGCGCTTTTTGCTGGATGATGAGGTGGTGGGCGTAACGGCCGTTTCCACCAGCCAGGGCATGACCAGCAACAACCTCACCGACGGCGTAATGGGAGTCATGCAGTTCCGCAGCGGCTGCCTGGCTCAGTTCCACGACGCTTTCACCATTGCCCACGCCAGAACTGGTCTAGAAATTCATGGCACCACCGGCTCGCTCATTGCCGAAAACGTGATGACCCAGCAGCCTGTTGGCACCGTCACCCTGCGGCGCAGCGGCGAAAGCCAGCCCGTCAACTGGGGCGAGCCAGAAGATTTATACATCCACGCCGTGCGCCATTTTAACCAGGCCATTACCGACCATGCGGCCGGCAAAAACGGCCGTCCCTGGGCCACCGCTGAAGACGGCCTGCGCTCACTCGCCATTGCCCTGGCCGTACAGGAATCGGCCGCTAAAGGAAAATTTATTGAGATTGGAGATTAGAGATTGGAGACTGGCGATTGGCTAATCTCCAATCTCCAATCTCCAATAACCAGCCCGATGACCAACCAACCCCCAACCCCCGTTCTTTGGCCCAATCAGGCCACCCTTGCTCTTGCCCTCACCTTTGACTTCGATGCCGAATCGCTGTGGCTGGCAAACAACCCGCGCCATCACGAACTGCCAGCCGTGCTGTCGCTGGGTCAATATGGTGCCCGCGTCGGCGTATGGAAAATTTTGGAACTGCTGCGGCAGGAAGGGCTAAAGGCGACTTTTTTTGTCCCCGGCTGGACGGCCGAAAAATACCCCAGTCACGTCGAGGCCATTCTCAAAGATGGTCACGAAGTGGCGCACCACGGCTATACCCACGATGCCCCCGACCCGATCAACCCCGACATGGTGCGCGATGAGTTGGAGCGCGGCATTGCCGCCTTGGAAAAAGTCAGTGGGCAACGGCCACGCGGCTACCGTCCGCCCGATGGCGTGTCGTCGGAGCTATCGCTGCGGCTGCTGACCGAGCATGGCTTTCTCTACAACAGTTGCTACAAAGACCACTACCTGCCTTATCGCCACGTGCTGGCTGATGGCACCCCCGGCCCAGTGGAGTTACCGGAGCAGCCGACGCTTGACGACTGGGCGTTTGGCTCCAGCAGCCTGTCGGCACCCCGCCCGTTGTTTGGCAAAGACCACGTGCTGGGCATCTGGCAGGATGAGTTCCGTGAGCTATACAGTTGGGGCGGTTTGTTTATGCTGGTGATGCACCCTCAAGTCACCGGCCGGCCGATTCGTCTGGCAACGCTGCGGGAATTCATCGCCCACACGCGCCAATTCCCCGGCGTGTGGGCAGCCACGTGCAGCGACATTGCGGCGGCGTTTGTGGCGCAGGAATAAAAACAGGACGCAGATTTACCTGATGTTCCTGATTTTTATCAGGCTTATCAGGTAAATCTGCGTCCTATTCTTCTCTTCTAACGAGGTTCGACGGAGATAACGGCCGTTAACCGATGGCCCTCTCCCGGCAAAATCGTCACCTGGTCATCAGCGGCGTTGGTTGTTTCAATACACACCATTTCTTGATATTCATCGTTGCCAAAATCAGCCATCCGCTGCGCCTTGTCAACCCACGGGTTCCACACCACCGTTGAGCCGCTCCCCCGCTTGGCAACCCGAACTTTGCGGTTCAAACCGGGGTCGTCCAGCACGCAGTCACCCGTTGTTTCAATGTAGATGCGGTCTACCTCTTCGGCAAAGGTAATCGCCCCAAGCTGCCGCTTGCGCCGCATCTCGTCCAGTTGATCCAAATAGGCACACTGCTCCAGCCCGGTGATGGCAATGTTGTCAATGTGGCTAACGGCAAAGTAGCTGTGCAGCGCCTGAGTGATGACAAACGGGGTGCGACCCGTGTTGGAGGTGGCTAGCTCGACGTGCAGGGCAGTGTCAAGCGTGACTTGCAGCGTCAGCAAAAAGTGGTACGGCCATACAGCGCGGCTTTCGGGCGAATCGCTCAGCGAGAGCGTCAAGCGGCGGCGGTCGCCCGACACTTCCACCCCCTGTACCGTCCACAGTTGACGGCGGGCAAAACCGTGTGAGGGCTTGCTGCTGTCGCTGGGGTGGCTGCCAAACCAGGGCCAAATAACAGGGATGCCGCCGCGAATTGCCTTACCGGGGGCAAATTCAGCCAGTTGGCTCATCCACAGCACGGGTGCCTGGTCGTTTGGTTCGTAGGAAAGAACGTGACCGCCATGAAGAGAAACGGCCGTTTTTCCCACCCCATTTACCATCTCCACCACCGGCAGCCCGCCCCGCCCCTCGACAAACATCACCCGCCCCGGTACACCAAACTGTGCATTCAACTGCGCTACGTCGCTCATAAATCCCCCAAAGATGCGTTTAGGAGCCGGTCACTTCCAAAAGTGACCGGCACTTCACGTAAATCAGCCATGATCACGCAAATAAACGATAAAATCAATATCACCCGGCGAATAGCCAAACGCCGTTAGCATTGCCGCCAGCTCAGCCCGGTGCTGCATCCCGTGCAGCACCACATGGTGCAGCACATGCCCCAGCACATTCGCCATTTCTTTGCCCGACGTGGTGCGATATGTCACCACCTGCTGCAAATCATCCTTGTCCAACCCGCCGAGAAAGCCCCACATTTGGTGCTTCTCCGTTTCCCAAAAGGTCTCAATCGCTTCCAGCGTGGGAAAATCGTCCGGGCGGAGCAGCGCGGCGGGAAAGGTTTGCTCCTGCATTCGCAGCCGCCAAATCCACTCCGCCGCCAGCAGGTGCACCAGCGTATCGCGCACGCACCCCATGTTACACGCCGTTTCTGTCAAAAACTCTTTCTCATCAAGCCGCCGCACCTGCGTCAAAATTTTGTCGGTAGCCCAATAGTTGTATTCATACAGGGTGAGAAGCGTCTTTTTGCTCATGCTAACCTCAGTTAACCACCAAAGAGTGATTCCAAATTCGGCCGTTCGCGGGCGCACTGTGGGCAGCCAATTTGCGGCTGTGGCACATCAACCATGTGCTTGCTGCAAAAGGCACGCACCTCCATGCGGCGATTCAGTCCCAAAAAGCCTTTGTGAAGCACGCCTTCCAAAACCAAATCAGGGTTGCCATTGGCCTGTAAAATTTCCGGCACGGGGCAAGTGGCACAATCTTTGGGCTGCCATGCTGCCGACTGCGGGCTAGCCTCAACCAGGCGACACACCTGCTCCGACCGCCCCCGGTGAAAATCCTGATAGTAAAAACGGCACTCTTTGCCTGCGGGTGTTCTCATATATCTATTGTAACGTAAAAAGAACCAAGCATACACGCTCCCAGCAATAATTCATTAAACATTTGGGCAATGTCTTCATACTCCAAAACAATACCATCAAGTAGGTTAGCCAATTTATGTCAACAGCTTTTTCAGTCAAATCAACTCGTTTACTTTTGTTATTAGCGTAACGCAAAAAAATGTAACAATTGCCCAAAAATCCTGACCCGAACATGGTTATAATGACAAATGTAAATCATAAGAGGAGCATTAAAAATAATTCCCGCCCCCTTGACTTCCATGAAACCTTTTGGCTGGGACAGTTATTCTATGGTAACGCTTACAACCCGCCAACGCGATTTGCTACAGATTCTGCTGCAATCGGAAACGCCACTTGTGGCGGTGGATATTGCTTATCAGCTTCAGATCACCCCCCGGCAAGTTACCTATGGGCTGAAGGGCATGGAAGTTTGGCTACAGCAATATGGGGTTGATTTGAAGGTCACGCCGGGGGTTGGTGTAGCTTTGGAAAGCACAGCTTCACAGCGGCGCATTCTGACACAAGAGCTAAATGCTTCGGCGGAGTTTCAGTTGGTGTTAACGGCCGTTGAGCGACAACAACTCATCGCCCTCAAGCTCCTCACCAACCATGAAGCCACCATCCTCTACCAACTTCAGCAAAGTGCCCAGGTTTCGCGCAGCACCATTTTGAAGGATTTAACGGCCGTTGAGGAGTGGCTCACCGAATTTGACATTACTCTCCAACGCCGTCCCAACCACGGCTTTTGGCTAGATGGTCATGAACGCGCCATGCGCCAGGCCATTGTCGCCCTGCTGTGGGGTGCTCATCCGTTTGAAGAACCGCTGATGAGTATGACCCATGCTCATGGGCTAAGCTTTCCGCTGGCGGCTGATGCCCAACTGCTGCCGCTGGTGGGTGAAGTGAACCAACTACTGCCGCGCTGGGAAGCACAGCGGGCGCTGGGGCAAGTGGCCTTTGCCGAAACGCAGCTTGGCGGACGCTTTACTGATGATGCCGTGCTGCTGCTGTCGCTGACGCTGGCTGTGCAGCTCCAGCGAATGCAGCAAAAACGCTATTTGCAGCCAGAGGCCAAAACCATCCACTGGCTACAAGGGCTACAGGTGTGGCCGATAGCGGAAAAGATTTGTCAGCGGCTGTTGGGAGGAAAAACGGCCGTTTGTCCCCCCGCTGAAATTGCCAACACCGCTGCTCATCTGCTGGCTGGGGAAAGAAACGGCCGTTGGCCCGGCGATCTTGAAATAGATGAAACCTTCACGACCCTTATCAACAGTTTAATGAACCACACCGCCATCGCCTATGACCTGCCCCATTTGGCTCAAGATGCCGCCCTGCGCGATGGTCTGGTCAGCCATATCGTCCCAGCTTGCTTGCGCCAACGGTTCAACATTTGGGCACCCCCACCCCACCAACCCGCCCGGCTATCCGAAAAATACGGCCGGGAGCAGCAAATTGCCAGCGAATTGGCACAGTTGATAACCCAACAAACCGACATTACGCTACCTGAGAGCGAAGTCAACAACATCGCCCTCTTGCTTCGCGCCGCCTACATTCGTGAACAACCCCATCAAACACGGCGCGTCATTGTGGTTTGCCCCAGCGGCATGGCAACCGCGCAGCTTCTGGTTGCCCGTCTCAAGGCACGCTTTGCTCGCCTTGGCACGCTGGAAGTCCTTTCCTTGCGCGAAATCAAACCACACCATCTGGAAGCGGCCCAGCTTATCATCACCACCATTCCCCTGCCGCCCCATCTTACAAACCGCATTGACTATATTCAAGTGCATCCCCTGCTCTTACCAGAGGATGTTGAAGCCATTACCCAATGGCTCGCCTGAAGTACCTATCTTGTGAATTCCGCAGCCGTCCGGGGGCTACGATTCAAAAAAAATTGTTCGCTTACTTTATTTTCTGAGCTAATTGGCTCAACACACATTTAGGAGAGGTTGACATGAGAGAAAGATTGCAGCAGTTTGGTGGCTTTTTAGCCGGTATGATTATTCCCAACATGGGTGCCTTTATTGCTTGGGGGCTAATCACCGCCTTTTTTATTCCTACAGGGTGGATTCCTAACGAGAAGTTTGGTGCCATGGTCGGCCCTATGATCATATATTTACTCCCCATTCTCATTGGCTACACCGGCGGTCGTATGGTTCATGGTGTGCGCGGTGGTGTTGTTGGGGCCACCGCCACCATGGGCGTTGTTGTTGGAGCCGACATCCCCATGTTCCTTGGTGCCATGATCATGGGGCCACTTGGTGGCTGGGCCATGAAGATGATTGACGACCGGCTGGAAGAGCATATTCCCATCGGCTTCGAGATGTTGGTCAACAACTTCTCCGCCGGTATTTTGGCCGTCATTCTGGCCCTACTCGGTAATGTTGTTGTTAGCCCCGTTGTGCAGGCCCTTAGCAACGTTGCTGGCTCAATCGTAGATGGGCTTGTTGCCGCCCGTCTGCTGCCGTTGGCGGCCATCATCATCGAACCGGCCAAGGTGCTGTTCCTCAACAACGCCCTCAATCACGGCGTGCTGGCTCCTTTGGGTGTTGCTGCTGCTGAAGAAACGGGTCGCGCCATCCACTTCCTGCTCGAAACCAATCCCGGCCCCGGCCTGGGTCTGCTCGTGGCCTACTATGTAGCAGGCAAAGGGCTGCTCAAAGAGTCTGCCCCTGGTGCTATGATTATCCACTTCTTGGGTGGTATTCATGAAATTTACTTCCCCTATGTTTTGGCTCACCCCATCATGATTTTGTCGGTCATTGCTGGCGGACTGGCCGCTGACCTCTGGTTTGTCATCAGCGGCGCGGGGCTGGTTGCTACACCTTCCCCCGGTTCAATCTTTGCTTATCTGGCGGTCATTCCGCGTGGGCAGCATTTTCAGGTGTTAACCGGCGTGTTGATTGGGGCAGTGGTTGCCTTCCTGGTTGGCAGCTTTATCCTACGGATTCGCCCAGTGCAGGCGGCGGAAGAAGAAGAAATGGATGCCGACATGGGCAGCGTGCCAGGTTTGGCATAATTAACGGCCGTTTTCCAAACAAAGTATCAGTTATTGGTTACTGGTTATGGGATCACCCTAATAACCAGTAACCAATAACTCACAAAAAAGGAGTAGCCATGACCCAATCAATTGCCGCAGCCGACATTAAAACCATTATCATGGCCTGCGAAGCCGGCATGGGTTCCAGCCTGATGGTTGTCAACAGCATCAAGAAAAAGCTCAAAAAAGCCAATGTCAGCGGCGTTAACGTCGTCCACAAACCAGCCAGAGCCGTACCCGAAGACGCGCAAATCGTCGTCGTCCATCAAGGATTAGCCAACGTTGTGCGCCGCAAAGCCCCCAACGCCGTGGTTGTCACCTTCTCCCACTTCCTCAACGATCCAGCATTTGATCGTTTGGTTGAAGCTTTTGTAGCTGGCGGTGACATTCAAAGCAGTATGGAATAGCATCATGAGCATTTTATCTGAGAACCGAATCCAGTTGCAGGCTACGGCCAGCGACAAAAGCGATGCCATACGGCAAGCAGGTATGCTTTTGGTCAACAGCGGCTGCGTCAAACCTGGTTACGTTGATGGCATGTTGGCACGCGAAGAAACCATGTCTACTTATCTTGGCAATGGCGTTGCCATTCCGCATGGTCAATTTGAAAACATTGCCGACATCGTGCAAACAGGCATCTCGGTCTTGCAGCTACCGGAAGGCGTTGAATGGGAAGAAGGGGAAATGGCGCACCTCATCATTGGCATTGCCGCCCAATCTGACGACCACATCAGCATTTTGTCTAATCTGGCCGAAGCGATTGAAGATGAGGACGTTGCCGCCGAATTGGCCCAAACCAATGACCCCAGCGTGATCTTGTCTTACTTAAACCGAGAAGCAGTAGAAGAGTTATAGGACAAAGCCTGTGAAAGCGTGCGATCTGGTTATCCAAAATGTAACGGGGCTTCATGCCCGGCCAGCGCGAGAGTTTGTTAATGTTGCCAAACAGTTCAAGGCCAAAATTCAGGTGCAGCATGGCGAAAAAAAGGTCAATGCCAAAAGCCTAATTTCAATTTTGGCGCTGGGTGTTCGCAGTGGCGGCACGATTCGTGTTGAAGCAGATGGTGTAGATGAGATGGAGGCGATGGTGGCGTTGGAAACGGCCGTTTCCAGCGGCCTCGGCGAAAACCATCATCACCAAGAACCAAGCAGCAACGGACAACCCCAACCAGCCCCTGCCCCTGCTCCTGTGGTTGCGGCAACCGCCGACAACCTCATCGTCGGTTTGCCCGCCGCCCCCGGCATCGCCATCGGCCCCATCTTCCAGCTCACCAAGCAAACCGTTGCCGTGCGGCAAACGTTTGCCGGTGCTGAGGCAGAAAAAGCCACCCTAGCCGCCGCCTTAACCACAGCCCAGCAACAGCTTGTGGCTCTGCGCGACCAAATGGCCGCCCAAGCCGCCGACGAAGCCGCCATCTTTGACGTTCACCGCGACATTCTCGACGATCCCGAACTGGAAGAGATGGTTCGCGCCGCCATTGACAACAAGCAGAGTGCTGCCCAGGCGTGGCAAAGCAGCGTTGAAGCCCGCGCCAAGATCATGGCTGGCCTCGACGACCCACTGCTGGCGGCACGCGCCGCCGACCTGCGCGACGTGGGGGAACGGGTGCTGCGGATTTTGGCTGGGGACGAAGCAACCGGAGCTTCGCTGCCCGACCATCCCATCATCCTCATCGCCCACGACCTGTCCCCTTCGGACACGGCAGCGCTGGACAAAGACAAGGTGCTGGGCATTTGCACCGCCGCCGGTGGGCCAACGGCTCACGCGGCCATCATTGCCCGCGCTTTGGGGCTGCCGGCCGTTGTCAGTGCTGGGGAAAAGGTGCTGAAATTGGCGGCAGAAACGGCCGTTATTCTCAACGGCCACAGCGGAACCCTCACCCGCAACCCCGATGAAGCCACCTTGACCGCCGCCCGTGCTGCCCAGGAACAAGAGCAAGCCCAGCGAAAAGCGGCCGTTGCCGCCGCCGCCGACCCCGCCATCACCCAGGATGGGCAGCGGGTGGAAGTGGTTGCTAACATCGGCAACGTGGCCGACGCACAGCAAGCGTATGCCGCCGGAGCCGAAGGGGTGGGGCTGCTGCGAACGGAATTTTTGTTTATGGAGCGCGACGAAGCACCCAGCGAGGAAGAGCAGTTCGCCGTCTACCGCGACATTGCCCAAGCACTGCACAACCAGCCGGTCATCGTCCGCACCCTCGACATTGGCGGCGACAAGCCACTGCCCTACATCAACGTGCCGCACGAAGAGAACCCATTTTTGGGGGAACGGGGTATTCGGCTCTGCCTGAACCGCCCCGACCTGCTGCGGCAGCAGCTTCGCGCCATTCTTCGCGCTGCCAGCCACGGCACGCTGCGAATAATGTTCCCAATGGTAGCCGACCTGGGCGAGTGGCACGCGGCCAAGCAAATGGTGCAGGAGGTGCAGGCGGAAATAGGAGGGGAAACGGCCGTTTCCCTCGGCATCATGATCGAAATCCCCGCCGCCGCCCTCATGGCCGATGCCTTTGCCCCCGAAGTAGATTTCTTCTCCATCGGCACCAACGACCTCACCCAATACACCCTGGCAATGGACAGAATGCACCCCACCCTGGCAAAACAAGCCGACGGGCTGCATCCGGCCATTTTGCGCCTCATCCACACCACCGCCGAAGCCGCCCACCGCGCTGGCAAATGGGTCGGCGTTTGCGGCGAACTGGGAGCCGACCCTCAGGCGTTGCCCATTTTGCTGGGGCTAGGCGTTGACGAACTCAGCGTCAACGTCCCCGCCCTTGCCACCGTCAAGGCACAAATTCGCGGCCTCCAACTGGCCGATGCCCGCACCCTGGCACAACAAGCTTTGCAATGCCGCACCGCCGCCGAAGTGCGTGCGCTTAAAATTTAGAGATTAGAGATTGGAGATTAGAGATTGTGCGCTCGCGGCAATCGCCAATCTCCAATCTCCACTTACCACACTATGAGCAAAAAATTTAACGACTACCGCACGCTGGCCGCATCGCTGCCCAGCCACAATTTCGCTTGGAACATGTACGGCTCCGGCGTGGAAAACATTGGCAAGGATGGGCAGCCAGAACCCTTTTCCGTGCCTGAACCTAATGACGACCAGCTCTTGGTGCGGGTAGACAGCGTGGGGATGTGCTTTTCCGATGTCAAGCTCATTCGGCAAGGGGGCAACCACCCCAAACTCTACAATCGCAATCTGGCCGAAGAGCCAACCCGCCTAGGGCATGAAGCTGCCCTTACCGTCATCAAAGTCGGCCAAAATCTGCGCGATCAATACCAGCCGGGGCAGCGGCTGGCGATGCAGCCCGACATTTACCAAAACGGCAAATCCACCGCCTATGGCTACACCATCCCCGGCGGCCTCATTCAATACCACCTTATTGGGGCTGAAGTGCTAGAAACCGACGCGGGGGCGTGTTTGCTGCCGCTGGCCGGGGAGATGGGGTATGCGGAAACGGCCCTGCTGGAACCGTGGGGGTGCGTCATGGCCGCCTACACCCAGCGCCGCCGCCTGACCCCGCTGCCCGGCGGAATCATGTGGATCATGGGCCAACCCGATGACACCACCGCCTACCAATTCTCCAGCTATCTTGACGCGCCAGCCACCATTGTTTTATCCGATGTCCCGCCGCAGGTGGCGGCGATGGCGCGGCAGTCCGGGGCAAACATTGTGGAGCGCAACGGCATTGGGTTAGACGACGTGGCTAAATTAGCCGCCGCCGAAACGGGTGGCAAAGGGTTTGACGACATTGTGCTGCTGGCTCCCCATTCGGCAGCCCTGGTCAGCGAAGTGGCGCGGCACATTGCTCGGCGCGGCACGCTGAACCTAATTGGCTCGGAGCCGCTGGATGGGCTGGTGGATGCAGACGTGGGGCGGCTGCATTATGACTATATCGCCTTTGTTGGCAATCGCGGCCCCGATATTGCCGCTTCCTACGGCGAGGCGCGGAACCGGTGTGAGCTAACGCCCAATGGGGCAACGGTGATTGTGGGGGGGGGTGGGCCGTTGGGGCAAATGCACGTGCAGCGGGCAATTGAGCTGC
>JACKCD010000029.1 GCA_020634215.1 Ardenticatenaceae bacterium
ACGGCCGGCAGTGACTACAGCAGCAGTAATGGAACGCTCGTCTTTCCGGCCGGCAGCAGCAGCCAAACCATCACCCTTGCCACCACCGATGACAGCGACGAAGAAGACGACGAAAGCTTCACCCTCACCCTTAGCAGCCCCGAAAACGCTGTTTTGGGCAACAAACCCGCCGCCACCATCACCATTCTCGACAACGATGCCCAGCCCCTGTCCGGCAAAGCCGTCATCATTGACGACTTTGAAAGTGGCCTGCCCAGCGGCACCGACGGCGACGGTATAGCCATAGGGTTCATCACCTGGAATCACCCCAGCGCCTCCGTCACCATCACCACCACCGCCAACGTCCCTGCCCCCGTCCCCGGCGGTCAGGAAGGCAACCGCGTCCTGCAAGAGACGCTCACCCTCGGCACCGGCCAATGGGCAGGCTTTACCCACGCCTTCACCAATGACACCGCCGATCAATGGGTTCCCCAAGATTGGTCAACCTACGAAGGAATCAGCTTCTGGCTCTACGGCCGCAACACCGGCGGCGTTATCTTTGTTGACATTCAAGATAACCGTAACCCTGGTTCCACCAGCGACGATGCCGAACGGTGGAGCATTGACATCCCCGATGACTTTGAAGGGTGGCGGCTCATCCAGCTTTCCTTTGACGATTTTAACCGCAAGGAAATTGGCAACGGTGCCCCCAACGACGGCTTTAATCTCACCGCCGTCCACGGCTACGCCATCGGCGGCTTTGGCTCCGTGGACATGGGAACCCAGGATTACTTGGTAGATAACGTGGGGCTAATTGTCCGCACCACCGTTATTGACGACTTCGAGAACAATCCCCTCCCCGTTGGGGAAGACAGCGACGGCGTAGGTGTGGGCTATGTCACCTGGAACCATCCATCAGCGAGTGCCGTCATTACCACCACCACCACGCCACCTGTTCCCGTGCCGGACAGTGCAGCAGGCAACACCGTACTGCAAGAAACGCTAACCATTGGCACGGGTCAGTGGGCAGGTTTTACCCACGCCTTTACCAATGAAGCAGCCGATCAATGGCTCTCGCAGGATTGGAGCAGCTACGAGGGCATTTGCTTCTGGCTTTATGGCAACAACACCGGCGGCGTGCTGTTTGTAGACATCCTCGACAACCGCAACCCCGGCTCCACCAGCGACGATGCCGAACGGTGGAGTGTAGACATCCCCGACAACTTTGCCGGATGGCAGCTCATTCAAATTCCGTTTGCGGATTTCCACCGCAAGGAAATTGGCAATGGTGCGCCTAACGATGGGCTGAATTTAACTGAAGTGCATGGCTATGCGATTGGTGGCTTTGGCTCGGTGGACATGGGGACGCAGGATTACTACATTGACGATGTGGCAATTTATGGCAACACTGGGACCGAACCGAAACCGCTAGAAGTGGCGTTTGCGGCGGCGAGTTTCACGGTGGGTGAGGGAAAAACGGCCGTTATTACCGCCAGCCTCACCACCACCAGCACCGAAACCGTTACCGTAGATTACCGCACCGCCGAAAGCAACGCCGTCGCCGACCGCGACTACCTGCCCACCAGCGGCACGCTCACCTTCGCCCCCGGCGAAACAGAAAAGAGTTTCACCGTTGAAACGCTCGACGACAGCAAACACAGCGGCGACCTCGGCGTGATGGTTAACCTGGCTAACGCCACCAACGCTAATCTTGGCTTTGTTCGCCGCGCCCTCCTCACCATTGTGGACGACGAAGCGGCCAACCCGCTGCTGCTAGACGACTTTGAAGGGTGGCATCCGTTTACTACCAGTGGCTTAGTAGAGCTTACCGTTACCGAGGTTGCGGCGGGGACTTCTCTGGCACTGCCGTATCAGGATGCGTATGAGCAAGTGTTGACGGCTAACTACATCACGACCGACGGTTCGGCCGGCATTGAACGCACCTTTGCCACTGGGCAGGATTGGAGCAACCAAGACGGACTTAGCTTCTGGTTCTACGGCAGCAACAGCGGCAAGACAATGACCGTCAATCTGCTGGACAACCAAGCCGCCAACACTAGTGACGTGGCCGCCGAAGATTGGGTAATGGTTTGGAGCGACGAATTTGACGAAGCGGCGGGCACGCCACCGAACCCCAACGTCTGGACGCATGAACTCGGCGATGGCTCGCTCAACGGCATTATCGGCTGGGGCAACAGCGAATCCCAGTTCTACACCAACAGCCCCGACAACGCTGCCACCGACGGCAACGGCAACATGGTCATCTCCCTGCTCAAGGAAGACCCGGCCACAACCGACCTGCTGTGCTGGTACGGCCCCTGTGAATACACCTCGGCGCGGCTCATCTCCTGGCACAAGGCTGAGTTTGAATACGGCCGCATTGAGGCACGGATTCAGGTTCCGCCCGGTGGTGATGGCCTCTGGCCCGCTTTCTGGGCACTCGGCAGCGACATCGGCGAAGTTGGCTGGCCGCAGTCGGGCGAAATTGACATTATGGAATATGTCAGCCGCATCCCCAACGAGATCTTTGGCACGCTCCACGGCCCCGGCTACTCTGGCGGGCAGTCGTTTGGCAACACCTATGATCTGGGTGAACATGTGGCAAACAATTACCACACCTTCACCATTGAATGGGGGCCAGACGAGATTCACTGGTTTGTGGATGGTATCAACTACCACAACGCCACGCCAACTGACGTGTCACCCAATGAATGGGTCTACAACCACGACTTCTTCCTGCTGCTCAACATGGCAATCGGCGGTAACTTCGGCGGGACGATTGACGAAAATATTGTCTTCCCGCAGGAGATGAAGGTGGATTATGTGCGCGTCTATCAGGCCGCGGACACGGCGGAGCGGTTTGAGGCCACCTTTGTGGATGACTTCACTGGCTGGCGCAAGATCAACATCCCGTTTGAGGCGTTTAGCCGCAGCATCAGCCAGCCGGCCGGTGCCCCTGATGATGGTTTAACGCTGACAGAGGTATGGGGCTACGGCTTCACCATGCCGGAAGGCAGCACAGGCAACTTCCACCTAGATCAAGTGCGGCTGTTTGAGATCACGCAAATGTATATGCCGGTTGTACGGCGGTAGGAAATAGAGATTGGAGATTGGGGATGAGTAAGCTCCAATCTCCAATCCTCACCTAAGGTTTTTTCAAGAAAATAATGACCCCTGCTCAAGCTAAAAAAGCCGTGAGCCAAGGCCAAAACACTGCTTTTTCGGATCATTGATTTTCGGCTCTGGCCTAAATGTCCGCCTCAAAACCAATTTCCCGAAAAACGATGGTTTGTTTACGTTTATCTAACTATTTCGGGGTATGATTGGGTCGCCTAAAAAAGATACAATAACGTTCGTTGAACAAGGACAAACGAGGTGAAAGTATGAGTGACGCAGCAGCCGCTGCCGAGGCGGCAAACGCTTATCAATTTAAGGCTGAAATCAAACAGCTTTTGCACATTTTAGTCCATTCGCTTTACCAAGACCGCGAGATTTTTTTGCGGGAGTTGGTTTCAAATGCTTCTGATGCCCTCACGCGATTCCATTTTGAATCGCTGACCAATCGTGATGTTTTAGACCCGGAAGCAGAGCTGGCTATTAGGATTGAAGTGCCAGAGGTCGAAGAGGGGCAACCCAAGCGCATTGTCATTAAGGACAGCGGGCTGGGGATGACAGCCGAAGAGTTGGTACAGAATTTGGGAACTATTGCCCAATCAGGGGCACGCCAGTTTTTGGAAAAGCTGGGTGAAGCCAAGAGCGAAAGCAACGGCATGGATGCCGACAGCGTGATTGGGCAGTTTGGGGTGGGCTTCTATTCGGTGTTTATGGTGGCTGATGAGGTGCAGGTTGTTTCACGCAGTCATCGGCTTGACGCAGAAGCGGCAATGTGGATTTCTGATGGCGGTGATTCCTTCCAGGTACGGCCGGCCGACAAGTCTGATCGCGGCACTGAAATTCACGTGACGCTGAAAAAGGATGCCGAGGAGTTTGCCAGCGAGTGGAAGCTGCGGCAGATCATCAAAAAGCATTCTGATTTTGTCCGCTACCCGATTTATGTGGGCGAGGAGCAGGCTAACCGGCAGGAGTCGCTGTGGCGTAAACGGCCGTCTGATGTTGAAGCCGAGGCCTACAAGCAGTTCTACCAGCAAATGACGATGGACTTTGAGGAGCCATTGGCGACCATCCATTTTTCCTCCGACCTGCCGGTGAACGTGCGGGCGCTGCTGTTTGTCCCAGCCAAGCGGGAACCGGGCATTTTGGCTTCGCGCAAAGAACCGGGGGTCATGCTTTACTCCCACAACGTGCTGATTCAGGACTATTGCACCGACCTGCTGCCAAGCTGGCTTGGCTTTGTAGATGGGGTGGTGGATTCGGAAGATTTGCCGCTGAACGTGAGCCGCGAAACGGTGCAAAATAACCGCCTGATGAGCCAGCTTGGGCGCACCATTCGCAAGCGGGTGCTGCGCGAACTGGGGCAGCTGGCCGAGAAAGAGCCGGAGAAATATGCTGGCTTTTGGCGTGAATTTAGCCGTGTTCTGAAAGAAGGGCTGGCAACGGACATGGATCCGCAGGCGAAGGAAGATATTTTGCCCTTGCTACGCTACCATTCGTCGGCCGACGAAACGGCGTTGACCTCGCTGGACAGCTATATTGAGCGGATGCCGGCCGACCAGGAAGCCATCTACTATGTGCTGGGCGACAGCGTGCGTTCGGTTGCCAACAGCCCCCACCTTGACCCGTTTAAGGCGCGGAACCTGGAGGTGCTATACTGGACGGAGCCGCTGGACACCTTTATGGCGACGGTCATTACGGAGTACAAGGACAAGCCGATTAAGAATGTGGATGATGCGGATATTGAGCTGCCGGAGCAGCCGGAGGAGGAGAAGGAAGAGGAAGAAACGGCCGTTTCTGACAAAGCCTACAACCTCTTCGTGGGGCGCTGCGTCACCACGCTGGGCGACCGGGTGAAGGAAGTTCGCACCTCCAAAGTGCTTAAGAGCAGCCCGGTGCGGCTGGTGGCTCCCGACGGCACCCCCAACCGCGAAATGGATCGTATCCAACGTTTCCTGAACCAAAATTACGAAGTGCCGCAGCGCATCATGGAACTCAACCGGCGGCATCCGCTGGTGTTGGATTTGGCAAATCTGACCGAGAAGCAGCCAGATAGCGACCTCATCAACCTCGCCATTGAGCAGCTTTACGCCAGCGCCCTGGTGCAAGAAGGGCTGCACCCCAACCCCGCCGAAATGCTGCCGCGCATCCAGCAGTTGCTGGAGATGGCGGCGAAAGCGGTGAATAAGTAGGGTGTAGGGAGTAGGGAGTAGGGTGTGAACGCTTCACGCCCCACTCCCTACGCACTTCCCCACACCTTTTCCGCCAACTCAACCACCAATGCCAGCTTGCGCCGCTGGTCGTTGAGTTGGCGGGTTGCCAGCGACCGAATAAATGGTCGAATTCACAAGAACCGAAACATTCTAATCCGTCATTGACCTGGTTGAATAGCAAAGCCAACTTTCCCAACCTGATTTGAGAGAACCTCACCGGAGCTATTTGTCACACGGATGAGATAGAAGTAGCTGCTGCTGTTGGCGGCTACACCGACATGGGTAAAAGTTAAGGTTTCTCCTGCCGTCGTGCCTTGAATATCGCTCAACTTCACGGCCTCAGGATCAGAGATAGCAAAGTAAGGAACAGGACTATACCACACTTCGTAGTTACCGCTTTGTACCGTATGCACCCAATTTAGCACCACATCATTGCCATTTTTGCTGATGGAGACAGTGGGGGCGGTGGCAAAGGTGGCCGTTACCGCTTGCGCCGTGTCCATCGTCACCACACAACTGTCCGTGCCGCTGCAAGCCCCGCTCCACCCGTCAAAGATGGAGCCGCTGGCGGCGACGGCGGAGAGGGTTACGACCGTGCCGGAGTTAAAGGCTTGGACACAATCACCGCCACTGGAACTACAAGCGATGCCGGCCGGGTTACTGGTGACAGACCCACTGCCTGCGCCGGCCGTTGTGACCGTCAACGTTTGCGTGTCGCTGGTGGTGAAAACGGCCGTTACTTGGGTATCCGCCGTCACCGTCACCGTCACCGTCGCCTGCGTCCCGCTGACAGCACCGCTCCAGCCAGTAAACGTCGCGCCGGGAGCGGCAGCGGCCGTCATTGAGATCACGGAGCCATACGATATTTCCTGGCTACAGTCGGCGGCACAGGTGACATCCACAAGGCCAATCGCCACGCTGCCGCTGCCCACCAAATTCACATCCAGGGTATAGGTGATGGGGGTGAAGACCGCCAGGATGCTCTTTTCTTCCGTCATCGTCACCGTTGTGGTGATGCTGGTGCTAAACAATGTGTCGCTTTGCTGCTCACGCCAGCCGGTAAAGGTGTGGCCAACGCCAGAGGTGGCCGTCACCGTCACCACTTCACCGGCGGTGAATGCCGTTTTATCCGGCACTATTCCTACCGCGCCGTCCCCCGTCCAGCCGACGTTCAGCCCGTAAGTGATTGGCTCAAAGACGGCCTGTAGATTCGTGTTACCCGTGATTGCCAGCGATTGCGTCGCCGTGATTCCGCTAAGACCAAGTGCCCAATGGGAAAACGCCCAATCAGTTGCAGGAACGGCCGTTACATTAACCACCTCGTCATAGCTGTAGCTGCTCTGCACCGGGTCTACCAGAACCGTGCCGCTGCCAATGATTGAAGTTTCGACAGTATAGGTAGCTGTGGCAAAGATGGCCGTGACAGACTTGTCCTCGTCCATCGTCAGGCTTTGGCCCGCGCCATCGCCAGACAGATCGCCGCTCCAGCTTTGCAGCTTGTAACCAGGGTCGGGTACAGCCAGCACAGAAACGACATCACCATAGACATAGCCTGCCTGATCGGGGCTGACAACAACCGACCCATTCCCGCTGACGTTTGTTGTCACCGTGTAACTGTCCTGGGTGAAGGTGGCCGTAATCACCTTGTTGCCATTCATGGTGACGTTTTTGGCCGCATTGCTGCCCGTCACATCACCACTCCAGCCGCTGAAGCTCCAACCCGTTTCGGCCACCGCATTCAAGGCCACCAAATCATTGTAGGCATAGGTCGTTTGCAGAGGTGTTTGGCCGACGCTGCCATTGCCAACCACGGCCACATTCAGCGTGTAGGCTAGGGGGGCAAAAACGGCCGTTATGCTCCGATCCTGATTCATCGTCAGCGTTTGGCTAATTTGTGACCCACTCAAAGCACCCTGCCAACCGCTGAAGCCCCAGCCCGCATCCTCAATGGCTGTTAGATTGAGAACCGTACCGGCAGGATAGCTGCCAGACGGAACCGAGACAGAGCCACCGCCCGTGGTATTCACGGTCAGGTTATACGTCACCAGTTTGAAAGCCGGCCCACCGGGATCGGTAATCGTGCCGTTGGCACTCAGATCGCTGTCACCACGCGCCCCATCCACGAAATACAGGGAGATTGTGTTACCGACTAACTCCGCACCCGTATCTGTGCCGACATCGTAATCAAACTCATACCAACCATTGGTTGTGTCATATTTGTAGTAGGTGTTGATACCGACGGCTGAGGTCAGGTACAGGGTCACTTCGGCACTGCCGCCCGCCCCCATCCCGCTCAGATGGAAGGTGGGGAAACCCAGCGGGAAATCAACGTCTGTGGGTAAACTGCCCGCGCCGCTTGTTGGGGTGGCCGGGAAGCTGACGTTGGTAAACGTCATGCCCGGACTGGCCGCCAACGTCACATATTGCCCCGTAATTGGGCTGGGCAGCGAGGCGACGTTCATCTGTGCTTTGTCTGGTGTGCCGTCGCTGTTGCCATCGCCGCCGTTTGGTGCGCCATCTTCCAGATGGCTGGCTGCGCCGTCGCCCAGCACGTTAACCGTAAACGTAGTATTTGCTGTACTTGCATGGATGGTCACGGTACGACTGCCTTCGGCACTGCCAGCGGGCAAGCTCCATGACCAGACCCCATTGCCCTCATCAACAACCATTCCTTCGGAAGCCGACCAGCTAAAGGCGGCATCCGGCGGTGTGTAGGTGCCGCTATTGGTCACGATTTGGCTTTCGTCGCCGCCAACGGTGGCCTGATCCACGTTGAGGCTGGGGGTGATGCCTGTGATGGTGAGCTGCTTGCTGGCGGCAACGTGGGTGCCGTCTTCGTCTGTCAGGTTGACGGTGATGGTGGGGTGCAAACGGCCGTTTCCATACACATGCCCCAACGAACCGCCACCCAACGAAGCAAAACAGTCTGAGGTCGTCTCGTCGCCCCAATCAAGGCTACACGCCGTCACCGTGTCTGGCCCTGGGTCAAACACAGAGCCAAGCGCCAGGTTGTACGTCGCGCCAACTGCCACTTGGTTGGTTCCCGTTATGGGAACGGTGGGCAGGACATTGACCACTGTCAGCGGGAAGGTGTGGGTGATTACTACGCCACCCTCGTTAAAGATGCCCACAAGATCAACCAGCTGCGACTCATCTGGTCCGTCTGTTGTGGTATAGGTCCACGTCCACGTCAGATTGATTGTGTCCTGAGCTATTGCGCCAACCGAGGGGCCGGGGAAGAGCAGTGACCAAGCGCCTGATGAATCAACGACCGTGCCGGTGAGAACGGCCGTTTCTCCCTCATTCACCATGACCGCCTCTTGGGATGGCACAATGTCAAAGTCCAAAATGAATGGCGTTGTCACCGAGGCTTCATCATTCGCCGGATTAAAGTCGGTCACGCCACTGATGTCACGGATGGACACGGTGTTGATCACCTCGTTAGCTGGCGGCGGCGTAAAGCTGGGGGCTAAGGTAAAGGTGATGGTTCCGCTTGCGCCCGGCGCAACCTCGCCCAGTTGATAGGTGCAGGTGCCGCCCGTGTAGATACTGTCGCAGCGCCAGCCGGTCTCGAAATTGGCAAAACTGGACTGGGCACCGGGCGGCAGCGGCTCAACCAGTTCCGCAACGGCCGTTTGATCACTGCTCAAATTGCTGTAGGTAATCGTGTAAACGGGTGTCGGTTGCGAATCGTCATAGTAAAGCGGGTTGCCATCGCTGACAATCGAAACCGCCAAATCAACGCCGCCGTTAATCGGTACCTCCGCAGACCCAACATTGTCGGCTGGATTGTTGTCGTTGCCATCCACCTCGATGGTGACGGTATTGGAGATGGTTGTCGTCCCCGCTGACCACGTATTGGCGGCGGTGACGGCAAAGGTGGCCGAACCACTCTCCCCAGCAGCCAATGCCCCAACTGTCAAGATACATTCATTTCCGGCCGAACCATCCGGCGTACAGTTCCAGCCCGCATCGCTCAGTGCCGCGTTAAAGCTGGAATCAACCGGCACGACTTCGTGCAGGCTGACCCCAGATACGGGGGCGAGTGTGGTATTGGTGTAATGGATGGTAAACGTAACGGGATCACCCAACTCGACCAGCGTGGCGTTGGTTTGCTTTGAGACGGTCACATCCGGCGGAATGACGGCTAGATCCCAAGCACCCTCGACAAAGCTGCTGTTGCCGCTGCTGTCCGTCACCAACAGATCGATCTTGTAGGAACCTTGTGCCAGGGTTGGCAAGGCATATTGCCAAGTGGTAAATAGCGCGTTGGCGGTGTCTAGCGTTACACTGTTCCATGTTCCGGCAAATTGCCCAGCATCCCGCTCTTCATAGCTGCGAATCCGCAGGCTTAACGCGCTGATGGTGCTGTTGACCGGATGGGCAATGTCGTAAATCGTCTCGGCATCGAGTGATTTACCAAAAATGACTAGTTCGTCCAGCGAGCCGCCATAGTAGCTGCTGCCACGGGCGCGACCCAACTCAATCTCATCTTCGGCGGCCAGCGCACTATGCCCCGTTGAGGGGTCGCCAACGGCAACACCGTTGACAAAGAAGCTGCGCTCACCGGCTTCGGCATCGAAACGCCAGGCCAGGTGTACCCATTCGCCGGTGGGAATGGCATCGGTCAGGGTGGTGTCGTCGCCGCCGTAGCCGAGCGTAGAACGGCCGTTTTCCAAACCAAGCAATAGCCCATCGCCGGGCGTGGCTGGCGAGCTGCCCAAAATCGGGAAACTGCCCGTCCAATCGTCCGCCTTGACCCAGGCCATGACGGTGAAGCTGCCGTCGAGCAAACCCAGTTGCCCAGCCGTCACGGTGGTTGTAACCGTCTCATTGCCACCAAAATGTAGCACATCATCAACGCCATCAAAGGCGATGGCCGTGCCGCGCTGTCCGGCAACGCCGCTGGTGGGGCAGGCTGTGGTTGCACACTGCATCGCAAACTTGGTTTTTGCGCCATCGGCCCACAGCCCCGCGCCATCTTCAAAGTGGAGGTGTAACGTCCGGCCATCCGCTGGGTAGGGGGGTTCCCCGGCCACGCCTGTCACCATTTCGCCATTGGTGGTGACGAAATAGTGGTCGCTTCGGGTTACGTCGGCGTAAGGCGGCAGCCCATCCAGATTGATCGGCTTGGTTGTGGTGGCGCTGTTGCCCACCTCATCCTGCGCCGTCGCCACGACGGTGTAGCTACCGTATGGCACTGTCGCAAATGGCTGGCTGACCTGCCAGTTGCCGGCACCATCAAGGGTGGCGATCTGGTTGCCGCCCACCAGTTCATTTTGCCAATCAAGGGTGTGGATGGTCACGCCATTGGCTGGCACGCCGCTTTGGCTGTCAACGGCCGTTCCGCTCAAAGCCACACTGTCAATCGCCTGCACAACGGCCGAACTATTGCTGATTGTCACCGTCGGGGCTTGCCCGTCAACCGTAATCACGGCCGATTTGATTGTCGAGACGTTGCCACCTGCATCGGTGGCGCGGGCCTCAAGGGTGTAGGAGCCGCTGTTTTGTTGGAAGTAGAACAGCCAGGCACTGCTGTTGGCCGCCTGATTATTGGCCGACGTGGCTTCCTGCCAACTGCCGCCGTTAATGCGGTATTCAACCTTGGTGACGGGGCTGGTGGCATCGTCTGCGCCAATGTAGAGGACGGTTTGGGCGGTGTTGAGAATAACGGCCGTTTTGCTCAAATCCACCGTCGGCAAATCCGCATCAATGTAGAGCGAATGCTGACTAACCACATCATACCACGCCGCCTGATAATTGTAGAGATCGGCAGCGGCACTGGCCGTTAGCACAGAAGGGGCAACTGTCACTTCATCCATGCCGCCGCTAAACCCTTGCCCCAGGCGAATGGGGTTGGCCGCCGTACAAACGCTGTTACCAATGCCACTTGTTGTTCCCGCCAAGGCACCATTGATATAGATCTTCATTTCGCCACTGGTCGCGTCATGGGTTGCCAATACGTGGTTCCACTGATTTTCCAGCAGCGGGGTCGCGGCATCAACCCAATGCCAGTTCCCTTCACCATTCAAGCAAGCAGATTGGCGGTCAAAACGCACCGTCAGGCTATTGTCCAACAGCCACAGCCGGAAATTGGCGTTAAAGAAGTTGGAACCACTCTTGGTCAGTAAGCGCTGCGGCGTGGCAGTGGTTTGGGTCGGTTTGACCCACATGCCAACGCTAAAGTTGGTGAGCGCAAGGTTGTTTGTTTGCGCCAGTGTCAGGGTGTCGTTGCCATCGAACGTGACCGCTTCGCGTACCTGCCCTTTGTCGCCTGCGTCGGGACAGGTATCAACCGAAGTACAGGTTGCAACATACCGACTTTCAGAATCATCCACAAAGGAGCGAATGCCCTGATTGGCGACGACTCCGTTATTGGTTTTTAATCCTTCATCCAGATGGAGATTGATCGCCGGAACGCGATTGAAATACGCCTGTACTTCACTGGCTGTCAGGGCACGTTTGACAATGGTCAACTCGTCCATTAGCCCGTTAAAGTAAGCAAAACCATCATAACCGATACGCAAGCTGTCCCTAACGCCCGGCAGACCATAGGCAGTTGAGCCTTTGTTTTCACCGTTGACATAGAAGGTGTAGATGCCGTTTTCATAAACATAGGCGAGATGATACCAACGGCCGATATTGTTATAGAGGGTAAAATTGTCGGTCCAACGATAATCAGCCACACCCGGCCGGCCGGAATTAAGCAACGCTAAGTCGTAACTGCCGACCTCGACCAGAGGCGTATCGCCAAAATTGTTGGAGCCTCGGAAAGTGTCGGGCTTCACCCACATCATCGCCGTAAAACTGCCTTCAGACGTACCCAGCGCGGTTGAGGATGTGCTAATGGTTAGGTAATCGTCAACGCCATCAAAGTCCAACGCCTGGTTAAACCGACCGGGTACGCCGCTGGTGGGGCAACTGTTGCCGCTGCAAGAGACGGTGACGGCGTTGCCCGATTGGTCGGCAAAGAGGGAGGTGCCGGGGGCTTCGTCGAAGGTTAAATCGAGGGCGGTGCTGGTGGAACGGAAAATGTCGGCGACCACCGCCGGGGTTAGGGGGTAGCCATAGACGCGGAAATCGTCGAGGGTTCCTTTAAAGAAGTCGTTGTAATTCGACCAACTCATGGAGCCGATAATGTTGGGTACGCACAGAGTACCACAGGCTGGCAGTGAGACAGGATTGCTCCGTTCGCCAAGATAGGTTGTACTGCGGATACCGGTGATTTGGGTAATGCTGGTGTCTTTCTTGCCCGTGTCCTGATCGTAGTTGGTGTCACTGCTTTCATCTTCGGGGCAGGTAATGAAACAGCCACCGTCCCGGTTGTCCCAGACGCGGAACCAGGAGTTGGTGTCGTTGACAACGGCCGTTTTTCCCAACGCCCACGAGCTCGTTCCATTACTCAAATTGCTCCAGGCAAGGTTGCCAGATGAGGCGTCGCTATTGAAATTGAGGCGCATCTCCGCTTTCTGGCCGATGCCAGCGGCATCTTTCAAGTTGGTAAACGACATCTGGTTAAAGTAGAGATAGCCGAAATCATTCGGCCGGCCGATATAGAAATTGCTCACATTGGGTGGGGTCACGGCGGCGCAGCTGCCCGTCGTGCCGCCAGCAATCGGCGCACCGTTGACATAGAAAGTGAGGACGGAGCCATCGTAGCTGACGGCGAGGTGCTGCCAACTGTTGTTGACGGCCACCACGCCACTGTTGGCGCTGGCGACTTCACAGGTGGTGGTGCCGTCGCCCCAGATCATGCGTAAACGGCCGTTGCTGCCCACAAACAAACTGGGGAAGATTGTTTTACTCGTAGCCGTCGGCCGATACCCAAAAACGCCCTGATAATCCGCATCCGTCCATTTGCCGTGCGCCGTGGCCGATTCATTGCTGAAGGGATAGGTTCGCGTTTGCGGCCGAATCCACGTCGCAAAGGCAAACGCATCCCCTGACAAGTCGGGGGCAGTCGCCACCAGATTGTTGACCTGGTTGAAGGTCGCGCCGCCGTTGCCAACGGCGGGACACGCCGCCCCGCTACAGCTCACGTCGTCGCTGCCCCACGTAGTGCCATCGCGCATGTTCACTTGCAGCAGCGGCGTGGCGTAGCGATCAAGGATCGTCCCCGCATCCAGGGCCGTTGGGTAAATTTCAACCTCGTCCATTTGGCCGATAAAGCCTTGCGTGCCTGATCCATCGGCCTTGAGCGAGCCAATGAGCACCGGCTGATTGTTGTTGCAGAGCGCACCGCTGTACACCTGCGAGCCAACCAGCTTGCCGTTGAGATACAACGCCAGGCTAGACCCGTCGTAAGTAGCGGTGACGTGGCTCCAAACGTTCAGCGGTATAGACCCCGACGCGCTTTCCACGATGCCGTTGGACGCGCCACAGCTATTGGAGGCGACAAAGGTGATTCGGCCATTGTTGTAGGCAAGGAAGTAGTTTTGATTGACGTAGAAGTCGGCTCCTTTGCTGATCAGCGTGCCAAATTGGCTGGCTGTGGTGGGCTTGATCGCCAGCGATAGCGTGAACTGTGATAAATCCAAGTCGCTGCTGTCTGGCACAACCACCACGTCGTGGCCGTCAAAGGTGAGCTGCTGGCTGTCGGCAACGGGGCAGCTTGCCCCGCTACAACTGCCGTTGTTTTGCCGGAAGGAGGCATCGGCGAAGGTGGTGCTGCCCGGATTGTCGTTGAGATGGAGCCACACAACGCGGTCGGTGGGGTCGTCTATCTTGGCACCGGCGCGGATTGCCATGTTGACGGGGCCGGTGCTGTTGAGTCCGGCTTCTGTTAGGCCGACGGAACCGTTGACGGTAACGGCCGTTTGTGGGGCAATCGCTTCCGTAGCTTGGTAGCGCAGCACATTGTCGAGCGGCAGTTCCGTTTCCACCAGCCCCCGCGCATAGGGTAAGCTAAGTTCGTTGGTCACAACGGCCGTATAGCCAAGCACACTGGTGGGGGAGACAAAGGGCAACTGGCTGTTGTCGGATTGGATGGTCGCATCCAGCGACAGTACGTTGAGCGTCGAAGCCACATTCGGGTTGTAGGCGTAGATGCGCTCCTGCTTGTCGGTCAGGCTGTCATCATCGCTATCGGGATCGAGCGGATCGGCACTGACCTGCACCAGCAGCGGATTGCCACTGGCATCGTAATCATAAACAACCGACCAGCCGCCAGTGTAAACCGTTTTTTCCGCCGAACAGGTTGGCGGATTGAGGTTTCCCACTACGCTGGTGTCATAGGGGTAAATTTGGTTGGGGTGGAAATGCTCCTCGTTGTCGGTGAGGCCATCGCCATCGCTATCTTTGCGTGCCGGATTCGTACTATAAAACAGTTCCCAGTAGTCGGTGAGGCCGTCGCAATCGCTGTCGCCCTTGGTGGGGTCAAAACCGGCGGTGGCTACTTCAAAGGCATCGGGCAAGCCATCGCCGTCGCTGTCGGGGTTGCTGTCATCGGGGTCGGGGCCGCTGAGCGCCTGACTCCGCAAGCCGTCGCCATCGGCATCGGCCAATATGGGGAAGGTTGCGTCCCACGCCAGCCGATAGCCGTTGCTGCCATCGCTCGATGGCTGGAGCGTGAGCGCGTGCAAATCATCAATTGATCCCGGCCAGACATCAAATATGAAGCTGTTCTCTAGCGGCTGATGGTTTGTGTCATCATATTGACTTAGCCAACAGACGAGCGGGAGCAACCAGCAGTTTTGCTGTTGGACGGCGAACCCTTCGGCAAAATAGATCGGTAGCCCTTTGTTGATGCCAGCTTGGGCAAAGGTATGGCTGTAGGGTTGGATGGGTAGTTCTTGGTAGAAACGGGCATCATTGGCGCTAAACGAGTTGGCCTTCTTGCCCGGCACTGGGTTCCAGCTTGTGCCATTGAGGTCAAGGGGTATGTCTTGTTTATTGGGTTGGAATTGATAGGCAAAGGTGGCATCATCCAAATATTGATCGTCCCATTGCCAGCCGGAGATGTAGCCTAGCCAATTGGGATCATTCATGTAGAGCGTGGTGGTCACGGTTCCGGTAAGGGTGATACTGTTGCCGACGATCATGCCATAAAGCCCAGTTTCGTTACCGAGTATGGGAGCACCGAGGTTAAGCGCGAACCGATCATCACGGGCGAGGGCGACGAGCGGGGTGGTGTCGTTGATGACGTAAGCCAACCCTTTTGCCAATGCGCCAGTAATGCCACCACACGCCCATGAGGCGATCTCCGGTTCTTTTGCGGAAAATTTGGTCACAGCACACACAGCTCCGACAACGGCATCAACGATAGCGATGAAGGCGAGAAGAAGCCCTAAAATAGGAATGCTGGACAGCACAATCAGGACATCAAGAATAGCGATGAAGACATCCACGATAATCCCGGCAATTTGCTCGGCGAGGAAGCGGCTGAATTGGGGGGAGTCGGTTTGGTAACGGCCGTTTGCCAACGCCACACCAATCGTCAAAGCGGCCGTAGCACCCGAAATTACCACGCCCGCCACGCCCCACGCTTTGGCAATCCTCTGCGCTTTTAGCGTATGGAGCGGGGAGAGATCATCGGGATTGATGTTATAGCTCTTTTTGAAAGACGCTTCCGCCCTATCGAACCGACTGATCGTTTGCGTCATTTTGCCATCTAGCTCAACAAGCTGGGTCTGCAAATCAGTGTATTTAGCCACCAATGATGGAGGGAGCTTGTTCACAGCATCATCGGAAAATCCCATCGCTTTGGCCGCTTGTTGTACAGCCACGTCATTATCATGGAAATAGAAGCCTATTTTGGAGCGCACCGCTTGATTGTAGGCCAGTTTATCAGCGTTCATCTTGGATAATTTCAACTGATCTTGGGCGATTAAATCATCAATCTCTGATTGAATGCTCACCATTTGGTCGTTGATGGCGATCATGCGAGCCTTTTGATTCTCGATGTTTCCTAGGATAAGGCGCACGTTTGGATTGAGCCTAGCACTCGCGCGCACCTCCGTCATCACCGCTTCATTGGCAAACCACAGATGCCCATAAGTCGCTATTGCCCCACTCGCCAATGGATAGGTGGTGGCTAACACCGTTTTAAATGTGGCTGACAACCCGCTTGACTGGGCACGGCCGTTTTCGGCGGCAAAAATGAGTGCGCCATCGGTCAAATGTTTAAAACTGCCCTGTTCGATGCTGATGCGCGGCAGATAGGTTAGCTCGGTCAGCGCCTGCGACAGTGCCGATGAATCGGTGCCGCTGGCAAGTTGCCCATAGGCTTTGGCAACGGCCGCTATGGACGAAGCCAAGCCTTGCCAGGCGGCTGTTCCCTGCGTATCAATGGTGCTGTCAACGGTGGGGAAATCCTGCCCGGCCAAATTGAGGAGGGTAAAGGTATCTTTGACTTTGGTCGTCATTTCTTGCACGAGGGCGGCGGCCGTTTCGCTGGGCAGGGGATAGTCGGCAAGCACAAGGTCGGTTGGGGTGGGATTGAGCAAGGGGGCATTTACCCCTACCGACATTGCCAGATAGAAGTTCTGCGCCAGCAGGGCCGCCCCTTGTCGTTCCAGATCGTAGGCGGGGTCGTATTGGGTCACGGGAGCCGTGGCGTTGATCAACTGGTAGCTGGCGAGAACGGGATCGGTAAAGACAGTTTCTAGCTTGGGGCCGAGTTGGTCTACGGTTGTGCCTAAATCGGCCGCTTGCCATGTTGCCCCGTTAAATTGATACGGCTGCCAGCGCATCATACCGTCAACGGCAACCGCTTTGGCCGTTAAATCAACGGTCATCACCGAATCGGCATAGACGGTGCGGGTGATGACGGTCGGCGTGCTGTTGATGTCAACCTCTTCGATGGTGCCAAGGGTGACGCTGCGGTAGCTTTGTTCACCGGCCATGAGGACGGTGGTGGTGGTGCCGGAAATGGGGGCGGAGGGGTAGAGCGAGGTGGTGATGAAGCTGTTAACGGCCGTTAAATCCACCGCGCCAAACAAAGCCACCTCATCCATCAACCCGCTGCTTTCACTGGTTTGAATGTTCGTCAGCCCCCATGTATTGAGCGAGGTGTCTACATTGCTCAACGGGAACCGTTGGCCGCTCACCTTGTCGCCTGTGAGCCACGTTTTTTGCATGGTATCGGCCAAATGCCACAGCTCGTTTTGGTAGTTGGCGTTGCCGCTGCCGGGGGTTTGCCCGGCCAACAGTGCCGTTGCCCCGTGATGTTCGCTCACCGACAAGCCAGTGATGCGGAACGTTTCGGGGTAGGTTTGGAGCAGGGTGGTGACGCTCGTCCAGTTGGCGCTGTTGTCGCAATAGTTGGCGGCGGCGTTGGCTGGCGGCGTACAATGGTCTTGCTGGCCGTTGACAAACCAGACGACGCGCATTTCATGGGGGTTGCCCCAGTCGGAAACGGCCGTTTGCAACCGATACGGAATCCGCGCCTGCCAGCCCACCGACCCGCCCCCCGTTGGGTCGGTAATCTCAATCAGCGGCAGATTGGCAATCCGCTCCCCATTTGGCCCTAAGCGTACCGTCATGGCATATTGATTGGTGACAGTCGTATCGAGCCAGGTGGAAATGGGGGTGGTCGCGGTGATGACCGGCGTGCCATTGACGGGCAAGCCGCCAGCAGGATTGGTTGGTGAATAGGGAATTGTAACCTCCAACATCGGCATCAGTTGAATGTCGCCATCGCCGTTGCCAAGCGTGTTGGGGGTCATGCGCTGGTGCTGGCCTACGTTATCGGCGTCGGGCCAGTCGAGAATGCTGTTTGTCCACCAGAGATGTTGATCATTTAACGGCCGTATTTGCAGGTCAACAACGATGTTCCGCGCCGTCTGGGCATTAACCAGATCAAGCTTAAAGACACTGTTGTCGGTGACGACCTGCGACGCATTGGGATTCAGATCAATGCTGTCCGGCACACCGTCGCCGTCGTTGTCAAAATCATACACATCCGGCACCTCGTCAGCATCGCGGTCAAGGCAAGGAATGTCGGGGTATTCGGGATTAGTGTCTACTATCACGCCGTTGCTGGTGTCGCTGCGGGTAAAGCATTCCGCGCCGTCATCCAGCCCATCGCCGTTGCTATCGGGGTTGAGCGGGTCGAGCGTCCAGGTGCCGAACCATTCAAACGCGGCCACCTCACGGCCGTCGCTAATCCCATCGCCATCCGTATCCACTTTCTCGATATTGGTGCCGAGTTCGTACCGTTCAACCATATCGGTCAGCCCATCGCCATCGCAGTCGCTGGTGGCGGTGATGACGCAGGAGGAGGGTGTGGTGGGCGCAAACGCGGGCATGGCCGATGGCAAATTGGTTGCTGCTGAGGCCACCTCTTGCGCTTGGGCAAATTCGGCCTGGCGAGCCGTCTGCCGCTCGTTAAAGGCGTTGATTTGTTCGTTTTGAGCGTAGAGTTGTTGCGCCTGTAGCAATGGGGAGGCGAGCATAGAGGCGACGAGGGTCAGGTTGAGGGCGACTCGTACCTCAGGCCGCCGGCCGTGAATAACCAGCAGCGCCCCGCCAGCCAAGAGAATGAGCAGGAGGCCACCGTTCATGCCCGCCTGACGCAATGTTTCGGCGGACAGATTGCCAAAAACGGCCGTTGCCAGCGTCTGTGCTGTTCCTAGCGGATCCTGGAACCAGCTATTTAAAGCGAGTTCCCCCGCTGGTTGCGACCAATCGCTGTAAACAGTTGTGATTTCGGCCGAAACCCATTCGCTGGCTCCTGCCTGCGCTGGGAATTCTAGCTGAACAAGCTGGCGCATGGGCAGATCACGACCATCTGCACCCTGGTAGACCCAAATCTCGCCGCGACCACTCATGTCAACATACGCTTGGGCAAGCTGTAAGGTGATCCCGGGCGGCAGTTCGCCGCTACGGATTAACTGCTCTTCCAATTGGTCGCGTATCGCCACGGCATATTTGTGACCATTCACATCGAATTGGTAGCGGGTGATGTTGCGGGTCAAGGAAACGGGTAGGAGTTCCGTTGGAAATGCGCTGTTAGCCAACGAACCATCAGCGAGCTGTAGATTGTCAGCGGCCGTGAGAAAGCCCATCGGATCATTACCGGGGGCGAATAGTTCGGTCGCCAATTCCACCTCTGTCCATTCATCTGCTTCGCTGAGACGGCCGTAACCGCGCCCATCCTCAATTTTGATTTGCAGTGCCGGATGATTGGCCGCACTGATTTGCAAGGTCATGCTGTCGGCCGGCACATCCACTTCACCGCTGATCTTTTGGGTTTCGACACGTGTGCTACGCCCCACATTTTCCAGCAGCAACGTCGGATGATACGTTTGGACAATGGTTGATTCGTAGCGATATTGCCCACTGTTATTGGCCTGATCAATGGCCTGCGCGACTTGCTGGCTTGCCGTTGGCGGGCGTGTTTTCGCCATAACGGCCGGTAGGGTTTGGGACACAGCCAGCGCAAGCAGGCCGGCAACCAGGCTCATCATGATGACAATGTTTAGTGAGGTGTGCTTTTTACGCATTTGCAAGCTCCTGTCAATGAGGCATCAGATTTTTATGGATGAAACACGCGAAATCATTGCGCGTAGAGGTTGTTATCAAACGCTTTTGTTGCTGTCGTTACGGTTGATGGCGGAAGGTAGCACATTGATTGTTTGTGCTAGAGAACTCAGAAGATGGATAACCATTTCTTGTTCCGTGGCAAAATGGTGTGTTTCACCAGTTTGCACATTTTGAAGAGTGGATCGCCAACGGCCGTTATTCTCAGCCCGTTGCAAACGCAGCAAAAAAGCCTGATAATTATTTTCCATGGGTTGCAGTATACGCATCAAACGTCATACGAACGTCATGCGCGGCAGCGAAAGTAAGGAAAAAGCGGATGACAAGTGCAATCAAGCTATTAGGCACGCTGGAAATTAGCGAAAATGGCACGCCATCCAAGTTGCTGCAAAGCAGCAAAGGTTGCGCCCTGCTAAGTTACCTGATCATCACCAACCAGCCACAACCCCGCGAACACATTGCTGATTTGCTGTTTGAATCTATATCCACCACCCAAGCCTTGAGAAACTTGCGATCATTGGTGTCGCGGATACGGCCGTTTGCGCCCTTTCTCCATGTCACCCGCAGCCTGCTATCGTTTCAACCTATGCCGGATACGCTTGTTGATTTACATACCTTACGGACATCTCTAGCCAGCCCGGAACTATCCGTTAAAGCCCAAGGATTACAACTTTATACAGGAGACTTGCTCACCTCCTTCTACCTGCCCGATGCCCCCCGCTTCAATGAGTGGCTGGCAATTGCCCGCGAAAAACTAAGGAGTGAAGTTATTACGGCTCATCGTGAATTATGTGGCTACTACACAGAGCGCCAGGCATGGTCAGAGGGCATTAAGATCGCCCGGCATTGGGTGGCTATTGATGATTTGGATGAGGAAGCGTATCGCTGGTTAATGCAACTGCTCATCAGCGCGGGTCAGCTTCAGGCAGCGCGGACAGTGTATAAACAGTGCCAGCAAGCATTAGCTGATGAATTGGGGGTAGAGCCAGAGAGGGCAACGGTGCGGATTGCCCAACAGCTTGAGCAACAGTTGTTAACCCAGCCTGATTTTGCCTGGACAGCTTCTTTTCCAACCGATCTGTTCCCACCCCCTACGGGGGAGCTTGCAGCACCAGGGTTACTGCCACCGCAATCCCACATTCCTTATTATCGCAATGCAATTTTTACTGGACGGGTAGAGGCGTTAAAACAGTTAGCCAGCAAGCTGTTACCCACGCCATACACACCCAATCTACCCCCAATTGTGGCAATTACCGGCTTGGGTGGCATTGGCAAAACACAACTGGCCGTAGAATATGCTTACCGCTACGGCCGTTTTTATCCTGGCGGCGTTTATTGGCTCAATTTTGCCGATCCTGACAACATCGCTATGAGCTTTGTGGCAATTGGGGACGAAAACGGATTAAATCTGTTTCGGGAATCGGAAGCACTACCGCTGGAAAAGCGCGTGAAACAGATACGACAGGTATTGCAGCAGCCTATACCCCGCCTTCTTATTTTCGACAATTGTGAAGAAAATGAACTGCTGCACCATTGGTTGCCTGTTACCGGAGGCTGCCGCATTCTAATCACAAGTCGTCGCCATGATTGGCTACCACAATTTGGTGTCCAAACCATGCCGCTACAGCCCTTACCCCGCCCCCATAGCGTGGCCCTGCTGCAGCAGTTAGCCCCACGCTTAAGCTCTGAATTAGCCGATGCCGTAGCCACAGAAATTGGCGATTTACCATTAGCACTGCACCTGGTAGGCAGTTTTCTCCACCACTATCAGACCGTGGATGTAGCCACTTACCTTAGCCAACTGCACAGCGATGCTTTATTGCAGCACCCATCTTTGCAGGGGGAGGCCGGTGGAGCCAGCTTGTCGCCAACGGGGCATGAACAGAGTGTGGCACGGACATTCCAGGTAAGTTACCAGCAGTTAGATGTGGCGGATAATCTCGACAGCCTTGCCCGTCGCTTGTTGGCCTATATTGCCTATTGTAGGCCAGGCACTCCCTTGCCGCAGAAGTTTTTGTCACGCCTCGTGGCGTATGAGCAACAGCTTACGGAGGCACGCGATCTTGTTTTGGTTGAGGCAATGGTTGCTAATGGGGTCAAGCGCTTGCAGGAGCTGGGCTTGATTATGCGTGAAGGCCACCAAACTGTCCTGATTCATCACCTTGTGGGGCAGTTTGTACTGACTTATGCCGAAGGCAATTTTCCGGCCGTTCAGCAGACAATAGAAGCCACACTCCGTGACTGGTTGCAGGAAGAAATAAGCAATCGCAGCGAATTGCTCCGGCTACCGATTGATAACGGTCATATCCGCCATATTGTTGAGCGAGGGTTGTCCATGGGGACACCGACGGCTGCCGGTTTAGCGGCCACATGGGGCAAATATTTCTTTGAGGCAAAGATGACGCACGAAGGGGAAGCGTATTTGGAAGCAGCTATCACAATTCTGCGTTCTCATGAGGGGGCGTTTGCGGATGATTTGGCGACGGCACTTACCAATTATGGCGGGGCCATGATGCAACGAACCAATGCCCTGAATGTGCTGCCGATTTTTGAGGAGGTGGTCGCTATCCGTGAGAAAAATCATGGGCCGAAGGCGTTAAAGACCGGTCAGGCGATCCAAAACCTAGGGGTTGTTTACACTCAGGCGGGTAAACTGGAATCCGCTATGCGGTATTATCAGCAAGCGTTGTCTATTTACCATGCCTTGCCTTCTTCCCGACTGATTGAGCTGAAGATTGCGCGGGTATATTTCAATCTGGGAGCTTTGCACATTCAACGCCAAGATCATCAAGCGGCTTTGACCACCTATCAGCAGGCTCTGCAAATTTATCAGCGTTGGCTTGATCCGCTAAATACCAATATTTCTAGCTCGTTGGGTGGCATTGGCCTAGCGGCGTTGAGGATGGGTGATTTTGAAACGGCCGTTATCTTTTTACGCCAGGAACACGATCTCCTTCAGACAGCCCTTGGCCCCGAAGACCTCAATACCGCCTCAAGCCAAGTTTTGCTTGGTACAGCACTCGAACGCCAAGGTCATTATGACGAGGCAAAGATACTCCTGCACAAAGGTATCGTCAGGCATGAGACATTAAACCCGAACTCCGCTTCTGCCGCCTATGCGTATTCTTGCCTTGCTCAGCTCTATCAACAGTTGGGTGAGCCAGACCGTGCTATATCGTATGTAAATCAGGCAGTTGACATTTTTGCGGCGATTGGGTTTGTGGGCTGGGAATATGACGAGGCAGTCCAGTTAATGAAGGCAGTTCAACAGTGATCTAGACGTTCAACTTCTCCGAAGAAGTTAGGAAACACTCGAACAATAGGACGCAGATTTACCTGATTGAACTGATAAAAGATAAATCAGGATAATCAGGTAAATCTGCGTCCCATTCTTTCTTCATCAGAGGCTGCTTAAAACAATTCCCGGTTGTCCCCTACGCGCCGTGTTAGCCGGATTTCGTCGAGGTGTTCGAGGATGGCGATGGCGTATTTGCGGCTGGTTTGCAGCAGGTCGCGGGTGTCGGCGGCGTTGATGCTGCCGTGCTGCTGAAGATGCGCCCGCATTTGCCCCACAATTTGCTCATACTGCTCGCTACCATACACCACATCGGCGGCAAGCTGGCGCAACCGACCCAGGTCAATGAGGGCAAAGTAGACGGGTTCAGAAACGGCCGTTTTGCACTCCTTCACACTCGGCGAATTCACCCCCGCCGCCGCCAACTGGTTAAACAGCCGGTCAATCGCCGCCTGCTGCTGGCTGCTAAACGTCACCTGATGATCCGGCGCATGAACCAACGCCCCTGCCTCCACCAGCAGCCCATCTGCCGCCGCCTGCGCCAGTAGTGGCGTAAATAGTGCCCCCGGCAGCCGCAGCCGACTCCGCAGCTCCTCCCGTGACAGCCCCAGCCGCAGCGGAAACTCCCGATGGAACGCCGCCAGCAACGCCCGAATTTTGTCGCGGTGCTGCTCCCAGCCAATGCGCGAAACAAGCTGCTTGCCCAGTGCCATCACCTCGCCCTCGTCCAGCAGCGTTTGCAAGGCCGCCGCCACCGCGTCGCCATCCATGTTGGCCTGTTTCAGCAAATCAGCTTGGCTCACTGGCTCCAGCCGCCGCAACGTTTGCAGCAGCAGTTCTGCTGGGGTGCCTTGCGTCAACGTTTGCAGCCGCTGCACCACGTCCGGGCGGAAGCGGCGGTGGCGACGGCCGGGATAGGGATCTAGCACCTTGCCGCCCCCCAGCGTGGCCCCTGGCGATGGGCGGCGCAAAATAAAGCGGTCGCCGCGCACAATGGCCGCCGGTTCGCTGAGGGCAAGCTGGAGCCATCCTTCTTCACCCGGCTCAATTTGCTGCGCCCCCAGCACGCGGGTACGGGCCACCATTTCGGCCGCGCCGACAAACAGCTTGACTTCCATGTTGTGCTTGAGCGGGGCATCGGCATCGGGCAGGTGGCGGTAGGTGGCATCAAAAAGGAGGGTGCCTTTGATTTGGCCGGGCAGGGCAACGATGTTGCCGCGCATTACGTCTTCTTTGCTAACCCCTGTTAGGTTGATGGCGACGCGGCTGCCGGGCTGGGCGACATCGAGCTTGGTTTTGTGGGTTTGCAGGCCGCGAATACGGCCGTTTTTTCCCACCGGCTGAATTTCCACGCTGTCGCCCAGGCGAAAACGGCCGTCTAGCAATGTGCCGGTGACAATGGTGCCAAAGCCGGAAACGGTAAACACGCGGTCAATGGGGAGGCGCGGCCGGCCGTTATCGGGGCGGGGAACGGCCGTTTGCAGCTTCTCCCGCAACGTTTGCCGCAGTGCTTCCATCCCCTGCCCCGTCTTGGCCGAAACGGGCAAAATGGGTGCGTTTTCCAGCACCGTTCCGGCAAACACCTCTTCCAGGTCAAGCATCACCAATTCCAGCCAGTCGGAGTCGTCAATCATGTCCACTTTGGTCAGCGCCACCACCCCGTTGGGAATTTCCAGCAGATCCAGAATCGCCAAATGCTCCCGCGTTTGCGGCATCGCTCCCTCGTCGGCCGCCACCACAAACAGCGCCAAATCAATGCCGCCCACCCCCGCCAGCATGTTTTCAATAAAGTCACGGTGACCCGGCACATCCACCACCCCCACCTCTTCTTCCCCCAACTGCAGCCAGGCAAAGCCGAGGTCAATCGTCATTTCCCGCGCTTTTTCTTCACTCAGGCGGTCGGGGTCAATCCCCGTCAGAGCCTCTACCAGCGTTGATTTGCCGTGGTCTACGTGCCCGGCCGTTCCGATTACAAACATTTACGGTAATCGGTAATCGGTAATCGGTAATCGGTAATCAGTCACACCACTGATTACCGATTACTAATAACTGATTACCACTCTTATAGTTCGTCAGGGACAGGGACAAGCGCCGGTTGTCGCCGCCGATTGGGGTCTTGTGCCAATGCCTTTTCCACTTCTTCCAGCCAAAGCCGGGGGAACTTTTTGATGGCATCGGCCTGCGCCGTTTGCACCCGCCACAGGTTATCTTTTTCATCACTCACCTGCTTAAGTGCCCCTTCCACCAAGTTGATTTGCTCCCGCAGTTCGCGCTCATGCCGGTTTACAGTCGCCCAGCGCTGCTCATTTTCCAAATCAAAGTTCTTGAGCCGTCGCTCCACTTCCTGCCCAAAGCTATCCCAGCGGGACTGCATACGATGGGTTTCCACCCGCAGCAGTTCCGACGCTTCTCGCTGCTGCTGCTCAATCTGGCTTTGCCACGGGGCCATTGTTTGCACCGCCATCTTGGCTTCCTTGTACTGGTCAGAGAAAGTGATCCACTCACGTTTAAACCGCTCAATGGTCTGGCTTTGCTCTTCAATGGCGTAGCGCCACGCTTCCAACCGCTTATTGCGCTCATGCTCACCCATCTGCATTTGCTGTGCCCATTCGCGCACCATATCGCGCAGCACTTCCTGGGCATCGGTAATTTCCTTAAAGCGACCCTGAAATTTGAGCGTACTTTGCGCCGTGATCTCAATACGGTCATTGAGCGGCTCCCAGCGGCGGTTGATGTCAAGCAGCGTGTTTTGCATGTCGGCAATGTTGCGGCTGTTTTGCTTTTCCTTCTCATCCAAAAAGGCAATGTCACGCGGCCAGCTTTCCACCTGATTATTCAAAGCCGATAAGCGGTTGGTTTGCGTGCCGATGAGGTTAGAGAGACGGGCTTCCTCAGATTTACGCAGCTCCATTTCGTGCTGCAAGCGGCTTATGGCGGGTAATTCTTTGCGAATATCAATGATTTCGCGGGTAACGCTTTCGTGTTCAATGCGGCGCAGGCGATCCAGTTCTTCTTCAGCATTCAGACGACGCTGGTCATATTGTTCAATCATTTCCACCATGTCGTCCTTGAACTGCTCTAGCTGCACATCAACCTGGGGGATGCGGGAGAGTTGGGCGGTGGTGGCGGCAAGCTGCCGTTCCAAATCCTGAATGCGCTGCTCACGGCCGCTGATTTCGCGCTCTTGAAGCTGAATACGTTGTTCTAGCTCGGCCAGCTTGCGCGTGCTTTTGCGGCGTTCCTCATCCAGCCATTCAACGCGCTTGACGAGTTCGCTAAATTCTCCCTGGGAGATGAGAATGTCGTTTGCCATCTGTTTGCACCTCTTTCTAAAACGGGGTTGTCCCGATTCGCGTGCATTATAACTTGCCGGGAATGACATTCCAAACACGCTTATCTAACTTTAGCAGGTAACAGGTGGCAAGTAGCAAGTCTGGTAAGCAAACAGAACCTGCCACCTGCTACTTGCAACCTGCATCGTTTTGGGCTTTGAGCCAGGTTCATCTACAATTTGCGGCATGAAGATTGGCATAGATGCGCGATTACCGTTTTACCAGATGGGGGGGATTAGCCAGTATGTGGTGCATTTGCTGCCAGCGCTGGCGCGGCTGGATGGAGAGAATGGGTATACGGTGTTTCACAGTTGCAAAGACGGCCGTTCTTACCTCCCACCCTGCGCCCCTAACTTTCGCCGCGCCAATTTGTGGACACCGTGCCACCATCGGCTGGAGCGGTGGGCATTAACGGCCGAATTGCTGCCCCACCAGCTTGATTTACTCCACAGCCCCGACTTTATCCCGCCGCTGGGCGGGGCCAAACGGCGGGTGATTACCGTCCATGACCTGAATTTTCATTACTATCCGCAATTTCTCACGGCCGAAAGCCGTCGCTATTATCTTGACCAAATTGGCTGGGCGGTGCGGGTGGCGGATCACATTTCGGCTGACAGTGAGGCGACGCGGCAGGATTTGATCCATATTTTGCGGGTGCCGCCGGAGAAGGTGACGACGGTGCTGCTGGCAGCGAATCCACTGTATGAACGAGATTATGAAGAAACGGCCGTTTCTGGCACCCTGACCCAACACAACTTGCCACGTGGTTTTATTCTCTTTGTCGGCACGCTAGAACCGCGCAAAAATTTGCCGATGCTGCTGCGGGCGTATGTGAGGATGCGGCAAGAAACGGCCGTTAATGTCCCACTGGTGCTGGTGGGGGGCAAGGGCTGGATTTATGACAACATTTTTGCCACCATTGACGAGCTGGGGCTGCGGCAGCAGGTACGCCATTTGAGCGGGGTGTTTGATGAGCAGTTGGCGCATTTGTACCACGCCGCCGGGGTGCTGGTTACACCGTCGCACTATGAGGGGTTTGGGCTACCTGCACTGGAAGCGATGCACTGTGGCTGTCCGGTCATTGTCAGCAACCGAGGCTCGCTGCCGGAGGTAGCAGGCAGCGCCGGGCTGCAGTTGGATGCGGATGATGAGGAGGCGTGGGCAGCGGCAATGGCGCGGGTGCTGGAGGATGGGGAGCTGCGGGAGGAAATGGTGAGAAACGGCCGTTTGCAGGCCAAAACCTTCACTTGGGAACGCGCCGCCCGGCAAACGTTGGGGATTTATCAAAGCGTTTTCTGACAGGATTTACAGGATGAAAGACAAGCAAAATCCTGTAAATCCTGTCAAATTTTCCGTAAACTCTTCACAAAATCAGCGATGGCCGTTCCAATTTCGTCAGGGGAGTCTTCCTGAATAAAGTGCAGCCCTTTGACGGTAACTTCGGTTTGGTTGGGCCAGGTGCGGCAAAATTCGCGCTGGTTGCCAATGAGAATGATGCCGGGATCGGCGTTGATAAACAGTTTGGGCAGGTCGGCCATTTCATACCAAGCGGCGTAGCGGGCAACAATGTCGTGGACATCGGCGGGTTCGCCATTGAATGGGATTTCGCGGGGCCAGGTGAGGGTGGGACGGCGTGATTCTCCGGGGTGGAGAAACGGCCGTTTGTAAACCGCCATCTCCTCCTCTGTCAACTTCCGCAGCACGCTCGCTGGCAAAATCCGCTCCACAAAAAAGTTCCGCTCCAACACCAACTCCTCCCCCTTAGGCGACCGCATCGCCTGGAAAATGCCCCGCGCACTATCCGGCCACTCATCCCATTCCACCGGCCGCACAATCCCCTCCATGTAGACAATCCCCTGTACCCGCTTCTCCTCTCGGTGCTGAAACGCCCAGTGAAACCCCAGTGCCGACCCCCAATCGTGAATAACCAGCACCACATTTTCCGTTGCGCCTACTGCCTCAAACCACGCCTCCAGATAGCGACAATGATCCACAAAACGGTACGACCCCGCCGGGTTCGCCCCCGATTCCCCCATCCCAATCAAATCCGGAGCCAAACACCGCCCCATCCCTTCTAGATGCGGAATTATATTGCGCCACAAATACGACGATGTGGGGTTGCCGTGCAAAAACACAATCGGATCCCCTTCCCCCACATCCACATACGCCATCTCGCTATCCAACACCTTCACCCGCTTTCGTTCATACCGGTCTTCTGCTGAAATAGTCATTTTGTTTTCCTTGTTTCTTTTTTGACAGGATTCACAAGATTTACAGGATTAGAGCTTGATATGGCGTGTGGGCTTGTAGTCTCGATATTTGCGTTTGATTTCAACGGATGAAGACCCAAAGTTGATCAGCAAACCGATTTCTAGCCCCGTTGTTGTCAGATAATTCACTACCTGTGCTTCATGCTGCTGGTTTAGCATTCGTATAGCCTTTATCTCAACGATAACACAACTCTCAACCACAATATCGGCAATAAAATCGCCCACACTTTGCCCTTCATAGTAGACAGTAAGCGGAACCTGCTGTTGAGCAGCCAACTGTTGTTTTGCCAGCTCAAGACAGAGCGCATTTTCATATACCTTTTCTAAATAGCCGCCTCCCAATACCTTATGCACCTTAAAAGCACATCCGATGATCTTCTGCGTAAGCTCTTCATAAACCATTATTTTACCCTGCTAATCCTTCTCAACCGTTTTTGGCCTGCTAGTTTTACCAAATCATTCCCTACTATTCACCAAAATCCTGTTAATCCTGTTAATCCTGTCTAAAAACGCTTCTCCACCTCAAACACACGGGCGAAATAGCCGTCAAGCTCGGCCGCTATCTCCTCTCGCGCTGCTGCATCGTCTATACCGGCCAGCGTCTTGGCAAGCTGCTTTTTGAACGCAAGCTGCATTTGCCGCGCAATTTGGATGCGCTGCGCCTGCGGCGAACCTGCGCCGTGCATGGATTCGGTGAGGTAGCCCACCGCATTGCGCCCCAGCGTCATATTTTCAATCAGCCGCAAAATCCGCAGCCGATCTTCCGTCGCAATTTCCTTCCGCCCCTGTAAATATTTCCGCAGCAAATCCCCCGTTTCCGCGCTGCCCAAATCCGCCTCAGACGGCATTGTCACCATTAGCCCCCCCGCCAAATCCTGCGCCAAACGGCCGATTTCATACGGCAGCTTCGTCACATGATGCTTGCACACATTCGCCAACATATCATCGCAAATATACGCCCCCGACTTCGTGGCGTGAGCCTGGTACGACGAGGCGATGCCCGTGCCGTAAATTGTTTCGTTGAGGTGGGTCATCTCCACCAGCTTGTCGCGGATGTGGGAAGCTCGTTCTACGCCATTGTAGTCGGCAATCGTCGCCGCCGCCCCAATTAACACATCCCCCACGCCGCTTTTGCACACATAGCTACGCCGGTGGTAGCAGGTGAACCGTTCCACCAGCATAGCGGCAAACTCATATTCGCCATCCATAAACACTAATTCCCAAGGGATAAACACATCCTCAAAAATGACCATCGCCTCTTGCCCGGCAAAGTTGGCGTTGCCGACATCCAGCGTGCCGCCTTCCATGCTGCGCGTATCGCACGACTGCCGGCCGTAAATATAAGTAATCCCCTCGGCATCCACCGGCACGGCCCCAACAATGGCAAACGCTTTGTCCTCGGCTCCCAGCCGCAACGTGGGCATCACCAGCAGCCAGTGGGAATTGAGGCAGCCGGTTTGGTGCGCCTTGGCCCCAGTAATGTAAACGCCGTTTTCATCGCGGCGGCTGACGTGGACGTAAAGGTCGGGATCATCCTGCTGGTGCGGTGCTTTGGAGCGGTCGCCTTTGACATCAGTCATGGCCCCGCCAATGACGTAGTTGTGGCGCTGCATGGTGGTGACAAACGCCTTGAATCGTTCGTGGTAGCTCGTGCCGTGGGCTTCGTCTATTTCATAGGTGGTGGAGTAGAGGGAATTAAAGGCATCCATGCCAACACAGCGTTGGAAGCAGGTGCCGGTGTTCTGCCCCAATTTGCGCTGCATTTTGTTTTGTAGCACCAAATCCTGCGGGCTGGTGGCGATGTGGAGGAAGCGGTTGACGGGCTGGTTGGTGAGGGGAGAAACGGCCGTTCCTAACCCCGGCTCCCGCACCGCCAAATCATACGTCTCGGCCACGGCGTTGATAGACGGCCGAATCATCGGATGATCCACCGGCTCTGCCACCCGTTCCCCCAGCAAAAACACCCGCAGCTTCCGCCCACGCAGGCTTTCGATGTATTCAGCACCCGTTTGAATGGGTTTGACTGGTTCAGCTATAGCTTGGCTCATTAGAGACTCCTTGAAACTTGTTAGACGGGATTGGTTTTATGAGTAGGGAAATGGAAAACGGCCGTTTTCCGTTCACTGGCTACAGAGAGGTAAAGTGGTGGGAAACCGGCCGTAATTAGGAACCACTGAATGGACTTGCGCTGCAATGCTGACTTTTCCAGCCAGCCATCAATGAAGCAAAATCAAACGATTTCCAGCTTAAATACTGGCACTTGCAACAGTTCTACAGGTTGCACTGTTTCTTGTTTTTCTGCTGCCAACAGCTTTTCTAACGAGCGAGCCACTCGTGCCTGAAAAAAGCGATGCCCATTTTCTTTACATTCACGCACGGGTACATCGCGGACAACAACGAGGTGGTTGTTGTTCCAGTCGCTGTATTCGATCACTTTTTCGCTTAATTCGCTGCCACAAATCGGACATATATTTTGTTCATCTTCCATCGTATTTACCTTCGTCGAAAACGATCCCGTGACCATTTATCCTCATCGGGGAAGTAAACTGTAACAACCTGGCTTTGGGGTGTTATTGAGCAGACGACATGAATGGATTCTCCTTTCAGCACCGTAAATCCCCAGAAAATACATTTGGGAAAAGGTTTTGCTCGAATATCCTTTTCGATAATGTCACCATGCACAATGGCATTTTCGACATCTTCCAGGCTAATGCCACGCCTTCGCATTCGTTCAAAGGCGTGAAGGCTGATTTCATATTCACCAGCTTCTACTTTAGCTCGGATGCTTTCAAAGTTTACCTTTGCCATGAGCCATTATACCATAGGAAAGAAACAAACGGCCGTTTCCCCCACAACAGGCAAAAGAAAACGGCCGTTATGACCTCGTCACCATTCCCCGGCATAAAGTGGGCTAAACGGCCGTTCCTGCACCCCCAACCATTGATAATGCAACTCATTAAGCTGGCGAATGTGGAGCATGTCGTGAGCCACCCAAGACATGAGCATATCGCCGGCCGAAATGACAAACCCGGCTGGATGCTTGGCCGCCAGCGTGAAATCCGGGTCGTCTAGCGTGTTTAGCCACGCCAGCGATGCTTGCCGTTCGCGCACAAAGTCAGCCAGCGTTTCGGCCAAGTCGCGCTCGTTGTAGCGGCGTTCCGTCACCCAGGCAGAGGGGTGAATAGCGGGCCAGGGCAGCGCGGGATCTTGCAAAATCAGCCCCAGCCGCACGCGAAAATCGAGCCGTTCCTCATCATACAGATGGTTTACCACTTCCAGCAGCGACCATTCCTCTGGCGACGGCCGCCACTGCGCTTGTTCCTGCGACACCCAGGCCACCATGCTTTGGATGGTGGCAGCGTTTTGGGTAAGGCGTTGTTTGGCTAGTTCTAGGTTCATGTCGTTTCCAAGCAATGGAACGCAGATTTGCCTGATAAAAATCAGGTAAATCAGGTAAATCTGCGTCCTGTTTTTTAAAAAAAGCGGCGGGCGCGGCGGGCGGTGATGATTTCGGTGTTCATGCCCACCCAGTGGAGGGAGCCATTGTAGCGGCCGTGTTCCATTTTGACGCAGCGATCCATGATGACTTGGAGACCAGAAGAAACGGCCGTTTCCGCTGCCCCCTCATGAATCACCCCCAACTGAAACCAAACCGACTTCGCTCCAATCTCGATGGCCTCCGCCACAATATCAGGACACTCCTCTGGCCGGCGAAAAATGTCAACCATATCCACAGGCACCGGAATACTTCTCAAATCAGGGTACGATTTTTCACCCAGCACCTCCGTGGCGCGAGGGTTCACCGGGATGACGCGATACCCTTCATACTGCAAATAGGAGGCCACAAAATGGCTTGGCCGCTGCGTGTTGGGCGAGAGGCCGACCATCGCAATCGTCTTGGTCGTCGCCAATATCGTGCGAATCACCCCCTGATCTTGATATTTGCGCTGAAGTTCCTCACTCAGCACCGAGTTCATTGTTGGGCTGCTTGCAAGGCTCGATCCAAGTCCCATAATAAATCCTCCGTAGTTTCCAAACCAATGGACAGACGAATTAGCTCCGGCCCCACCCCCGCGTTTTGCAGTTCTTCGTCAGAAAGCTGCTGGTGGGTGGTGGAAGCGGGGTGAATGACCAGGCTACGAGCATCGCCCACGTTGGCGAGGTGGGAAAAGAGGTGGAGCGATTCGATAAACTGCTTGCCCGCCTGACGTGGGTTGCTGCCCTTGATGCCAAAGGAAAAGACCGCCCCTGGCCCTTTGGGGACATATTTTTGCGCCAGGGGGTGGTGGGGGTTGTCCGGCAGCCCGGCGTAGGCGACCCAAGCGACCTGGGGATGGCCGTGCAAAAATTCGGCAATGGCCTGGGCATTTTGCACATGCCGCTCCATCCGCACCGACAGCGTTTCTAGCCCCTGGATGAGCAAAAAAGCGTTGAATGGCGACAGCGCACTGCCCACGTCGCGCAGCGTTTCGGCGCGGGCTTTCATGAGGAAGCCATAATGACCGAACGTTTCGTAAAAGCGCAGGTCATGGTAGGAGGGGGAGGGGGCGGCGATGGTGTCAAAGCCGCTAAAGTCAAATTTGCCGCTGTCTACGATGACCCCGCCGATGGAACTGCCGTGACCGCCGATAAATTTGGTGGCGGAGTGAACCACGATGTCGGCACCAAAGTCGAGGGGACGGCAGAGGTAGGGGGAGGCGAAGGTGTTGTCTATGATGAGGGGGATGCCGTGGCTGTGAGCAAGGGCGGCCAATGGCTCAATGTCGAGGATGGTGCCTTTGGGGTTGCCGATGGTTTCACCATAGAGGGCGCGGGTGCGGGGGGTGATGGCTTGCTCCCACTGCTGTAGGTCGGTGGGTTCCACAAAGGTGGCTTTTACGCCCAGCTTTTTGAAGGTGTGGGTGAACTGGGTGACGGTGCCGCCGTAGAGGTGGGAGGAGGCGATGATTTCGTCACCGGGCGCGAGGAGGGTCATCATGGTGATGAATTGGGCGGCCATGCCGCTGGCAACGCCGAGGGCACCGGTGCCGTTTTCGAGGGAGGCGATGCGTTCTTCAAAAACGGCCGTTGTTGGGTTATTAATCCGCGTGTAAATATTGCCATACTGCTTCAGCTCAAACAACTGCGCCGCATAGTCGGTATCCTCGAACACATACGAAGTCGTCTGGTAAATCGGCACCGCCCGCGCCCCTGTCACCTCGTCGGGGATGTGGCCGGCGTGGAGCATTTTTGTCTCAAAGCCAAAGGATCGTCGTTTGTTTTCTGCCATAGGCTACTCCTTGTGAGGGAGAGCAGGGGAGCGGGGAAAAAATCTCCTCTGCTCCCCTGTATTTCCCCTTATTGTAGACGAGAACTGCCGAACACGATAGTTTGTTGGCATGATAGGGGCGTGTAACGCATAATCTTAGGTAAGATATGATAATGTTGATTGAGTAGCTTAAGGCAAGTGAGGAATGGGAAGCATGTGGCAGTTGGTTGAAAGCGAGTTTGAGCCAGAGCGGAATTTGAATCAGGAGACGCTGTTGGCATTGGGCAACGGCTATATTGGGATGCGGGGGACGTTTGAAGAAGGGGCTGGATCGGGGATGCGGTCGGTGGAGGGGACGTATCTCAATGGTTTTTATGAAAGTGACCCGATTCGCTACGGGGAAAAGTTTCAGGGATACCCGGACGTAGGGCAGACGATGCTCAACGTGGCGAACGCCAAGGTGGTGCGGCTGTATGTGGATGGGGAGTTGATGCGGTGGGAAAACGGCCGTTTTCTCTCCCATGCCCGCACCTTCGACATGCGCCACGGGCTGCTGCGGCGGGAACTGCGCTGGCAGTCTAGCAGCGGCAAGGAGGTGGCCGTCGAATCGGAACGGCTGGTGCTGCACGCCCACAAGCATTTGGCTCTGATTCGCTACACCGTTACCCCGCTTAATTTTTCCGGCAACATCGTGCTCTATTCTGGCATTGACGGCCAGGCCAAAAATTTGTCGTCGGATGACGATCCTCGGCTGGGGGCGGGGTTTGACGAGGACGTGCTGCAGTTTCGGGACAGGTCTATTACGGCGGAAACGGCCATTCTCCACCAGCAAACCAAAACGACCGGCTTTCATGTGGTGTGTGGAATTCACAACAAGATGGAGGGGGAACGGCCGTTTACCGCCCAGCCCCTCGTAGACGACGAATATCGCCTCGGTCACCGCTTTGCCATTGATGCCGCGCAGGGAGAAGCAGTAACGCTGGTCAAGACGATTGCCTACGCCACCTCGCGGGACATAGACGAGGCGGAGTTGATGGCGGTGGTGCAGGGGGAGTTGGCGAAAGGAACGGCCGTTGGCTACCAAGCCCTCAAAACGGAGCAAGCCGACTTTATGGCCGACTTCTGGTACCACGCCGATGTCGTCATCAAAGGTGACGACCAACTTCAGCTTGGGCTGCGCTTCAACATGTTCCACCTGCTGCAGTCGGTGGGGCGCGACGGCCACACCAACATTGCCGCCAAAGGGTTAACCGGGCAGGGATACGAAGGCCACACCTTTTGGGACACCGAAATCTATATTTTGCCTTTTTTCCTCTACACCAACCCCGCCATCAGCCGCAAACTGCTCGAATACCGCTACCATATTCTCGACAAAGCCCGCCAACGCGCCCGGCAAATGGCGCACCCCGTTGGCGCACTGTTCCCCTGGCGCACCATTGGCGGGGAAGAGTGTTCGGCCTATTATCTGGCCGGCACCGCCCAATACCACATTAACGCCGATGTTGCCTTTGCCATCAAACGATACTACGATGCCACCCAGGATGCCGAATTTATGCAGCAGTTTGGGGCCGAAATCCTTTTTGAAACGGCACGGCTCTGGCTCAATGTCGGACACTACAACAGCGACCAATTCCACATTGATGCCGTAACTGGTCCCGACGAGTACACCGCCCTGGTCAACAACAACGCCTACACCAACCTGATGGCGGCCGAAAACCTCCGCTTTGCTGCCCATATTGCTGATTGGCTCCAACAGGAATACCCTCACACCTACCAAACATTGGCGGAAAAAATCGCCCTTACCCCCGAAGAGACATCGGCCTGGGCGCAGGCGGCAGCGCAAATGTTTGTCCCTTACGACGAGGAGCGGCAACTGCTGGCGCAGGACGACAGCTTTTTACAAAAGGCAGTGTGGGATTTTGCCAACACCCCTGCCGACCATTACCCACTGCTGCTCCACTACCACCCGCTGGTGCTGTATCGTTACCAGGTTTGCAAACAGGCCGATGCCGTACTGGCTGAATTTTTGCTTCATGATCAGTTCGATTTAGCGCAGAAAAAGCGGGATTATGATTATTACGAGCCACTAACCACCCACGACTCATCGCTTTCAGCCTGCATTTTTGGCATCATGGCTGCCGAGGTGGGCTATCCAGACAAAGCCTACCGCTATTTTATTGATACAGCGATTGCCGACCTGGATAACAAAAAGGGCAACACCAAAGACGGCATCCATGCGGCTAACATGGCCGGGGCGTGGCTTTCGATAGCCTTCGGTTTTGGCGGGATGCGCGTGGGCGATGGCTTGATCTTTAACCCTGTCATTCCCGCTCATTGGGAAAGCTACAGTTTTCGTGTCCAATACCAGGGGCGGCTAATTGAGGTAACAGTCACCCAAGAAGCGTCCACCTACAAATTGTTAGATGGAGACCCATTGGAGGTGCAAATAGCCGGTGCAGGAAAGTGGGTTATGTGAGCTAAAAATTGCGGCCATTTCTTTTTATAACTTTGTGCAAATGTGTAATTCAGTTTACAATAGCGAATAAGCCCGCGATAATTTCAACGGACACCCTTTTATTGTTGCTTGTATCCATCAGAAGACAGGAGAACAACAAATGGAACGAAGAGAATTTTTGAAGATGGCTGCTGCTGGTATGATCGGTAGTGCTACCCTGGGTGTTGTAGGCTGCGGTGGAAATGAGGCGGCTGCGCCGGCCGAAACCGAAACCAATGCAGCTCCTCAAGCTGAGGTAATGCCGGCTGAAGAGCTGGCCGAGGAAGTTCAACAAGATTCCGCGCTGCCTGAACTTGACTGGCAAATGGCAACCAGTTGGCCTGTAGCCCTAGACACCATCTTTGGTGGTGCCCAAGTGTTTGCCGAGCGCGTTGCCGCCATGACGGAAGGGCGTTTCAGGGTTACTCCCCGTGCAATGGGTGAATTAGCACCCGCACTGGAAGTTTTGAACGTGGTAGAAGAGGGTGCCGTTCCAATTGGTCATACCGCTTCTTACTATTACATTGGCAAAAGTCCTGTTACTGCCTTTGGTACTGCACTGCCATTTGGTCTAACGGCTCGGCAACAAAATGCTTGGCTATTTGAGGGCGGTGGCTTGGCGATGCTGCAAGAGTATTATGCCGAAAAGTTCAACGCCATTCAGTTCCCGGCCGGCAACACCGGTGTACAGATGGGTGGCTGGTTTAACAAAGAAATCAACTCTACTGCTGATCTGCCCGGTTTGAAAATGCGTATTCCTGGGTTGGGTGGGCAGGTCATGGCCAAGCTAGGTGTCACGGTTCAGGTTATTCCTGGTGGTGAAATCTTCCAAGCACTGCAAACGGGTGCTATTGATGCTGCCGAATGGGTTGGCCCGTATGATGACGAAAAGCTGGGCTTCCAAAAAGTCACAAAGTATTATTACTATCCTGGCTGGTGGGAACCGGGTCCGTCACTCGAAGTACAAATCAACTTGGATCAGTGGAATCAACTGCCACAAGTTTATCAGGAAATCGTGAAAACGGCCGCGCACGAGGCCAACACTACCATGATGGCGCGTTATGATGCCAAGAACCCGGCTGCGTTGGCAACGCTGCTAGAGTCAGACATTGAATTACGGCCGTTTCCCGACGACGTGATGGCTGCTTCCGAAGGAGCTGCCTTTGAGCTATACGACGAATTCTCGGCTGCAGACGGTGACTTCAAAGCCATCTTCGACGAATGGAAAAAATTCCGCGATGCTATTCAACCCTGGCACGGCCTAGGCGAACTCGCCTTCCTCAACTACACATCCAACCGTTAAACAAACAAAAAAGCCCCCGAATTCGGGGGCTTTTTTGTTCCTTAGGATGCAGCATTAACCAGCCATAAAACCGTTTGCGGGAACAACATCACAATTACCAGCGCAATTCCCTGCAAGACCATAAATGGTAAGGCCCCCTTGTGAATATCTAGGGTCTCCACCTCTGGGGGAGCTACGCTTTGCAGATAAAACAGCGAGAAGCCAACGGGCGGTGAAATAAACGCCATGTTGAGGTTAATCGCCATCATCACGCTAAACCAGACCAGATCAATACCGAGCAACGTAGCGGCCGGCACAAAAATGGGCATGGCAATAAAACTGATTTCCAAAAACTCCAGGTTAATCCCCAACAGAAAAACGGCAATATTAGCCACGATGATAAACGTCCAGCGGTCACCAGGTAACCCAGTGAGGAGTTCCGTTGCGTAACGCTGCCCACCTAACCCATCAAACACCAGAGAGAAGAACGTTGAACAAAACAGAATCATCAGCACCAAAGCTGTAATATTGGCCGTTGAGCGGGCTGAATCTTTAAACAACTGCCAACTCAAATTCCGATTAAGTGCCGCCAAGACGATGGCTCCGGCAGCCCCTACGGCCCCCGCCTCTGTGGGGGTGGCAATACCAAAGAAAATACTGCCCAATACCGAAAAAATGAGCAGCAGCGGTGGCACCACGGCAACCAATGATTCTCGCGCCAGGGCTGCACCGTGTAGAGTGCGAGCCTCCGGCGGCAGTGCCGGTGCATCTTCAGGACGACGAATGGCAACATAAACCACGTACAAGGCATATAAACCCGATAAGATTAAACCGGGAAACAGCGCACCGAGGAACAGATCACCGACGGAAATACCAACTTGGTCGCTTAGAACCACCAACACCAGGCTGGGGGGAAGCAGCTGCGCCATCGTCCCAGAGGCGGTGATGATGCCCGTTGCCAGTTGGTGGTTGTAGCCATAGCGAATCATGACGGGGAGGGAGAGCAGCCCCATGACGATGACGGTGGCGGCCACCACACCTGTAGCAGCAGCAAGTAGCGTGCCAACTAACACCACGGCTAAGGCCAGCCCACCACGTAGCGGCCCCATGAGCAAACCGATGGTGGTCAACAGCCGTTCAGCCAACCCCGATTTTTCAAAGACAGCCCCCATGAATACGAAAAAGGGGATAGCGAGCAGGGTAAAGTCTGACATGGAGCCAAACCAGCGGTTGGGCAGGAGCTTGAGCAGGTTGATGTCGAAGGCACCGAGGGCGAGGCCAATTCCTCCAAAGACAATGGCGGTTCCGGCGAAGGAAAAGGCAACCGGATAGCCGCTGAGGATGAGGAACAAAAATAGCACAAACATGACGATGGCTATCCATTCAAATCCCATAATAACTTTCTCCTCTAGAAATGGGACACGGACGAACACGGTCAAACACGGATGACTCTGTGAAATCTACAGAATCCTAGATTATCTTTCATCATCGTGTGCAACTGCTCATGGTGTCTCTTGTGTGTTGATTAAGCGGGGTTTCGATCAGTTACTCGATGCGTATCGGCGCGTCTTGCTTGGCAACTTCTACCAGTGTTTCCTTGTCTTGAAGAATGGCAACCAGCTTGATGACTTCGGAAAACGCCTGGAGCAGTAATGTGACAAAAGCAACGAGAATCATGCTTTTGATGGGGGCACGAGGCCAGCCATCGGGGTCGGGTGACATCTCCCATTGTCCCCAGGTCCCATCGTTGAGCAGCCCCCAGGAACGCAAAACGGGGCTATAGGTAACCCAAAGGCCAATGATGCAGAAAGGGATGAGGGCAATGAAGTGGCCGACCAGATCAATGGTTGCCTGGAGCTTTTTAGATTGGTTGGCAAACCAGAAATCTACGCGAACGTTTATGCTGTTTTTGAGGATGTAGGCGAAGCCGAAAAAGAAGATAAGCGAGTAGAGGTACCACTGGGTTTCGATGAAGCGGTTGGAGGTGAGTTGGGTACCGGTAAAACGGCCGAGGTAACGTAAAACAACGTTAAGAAAGCCGATGGCAACAGTTATTAAGACAACATAGACAGCAAGGCTGCCTAGCATTTCGGAAAATCGGTCAATAGCCCGGGATATTTTGGCTAAGATTTGCATGGTGACGCTTCTCCTCTCAGCTTACCTGTTAATGTGGGTAATGATAACAAATTGTTAGCGAGGTGGCGAAAAGTGTGTTTATGGGAAAGAGGGGGAAAACGGCCGTTTGTTCCCCCACAAAATTGAGCGATAATTAGGCTAATCATTTTGACAGTGTGAGGACAAGATTTTGACAGCCTATCAGATTATGTATTGGCACGACATTCCCATTCAGGTGCGTGCCGGGGGACGACGGGATCGGGTGAGCCGGGAACTCTCGGAACGATTCCAGATTGCCATAGACAACGCCGCCATGGCCGCTGGGTTGGTTGGCTCCGATGCCTACATTGAAGGGTTTCATTGGGAACCAGGTGGGGAGATGGAAGGGACGGCGGAAGAGGTAGTAACGGCCGTTATTGCCCAACTCGACGCTCAATACAAACCCATCAACTGGCGTGCCACCGCCGCCATGTTGAAAGGGGAATAGGCGTGTCGTGAGGCAACATTAACCACCATCAGGACAAACCATACCACCAAAAAAAACAAAATTTGGTTACTCAGTACATAGCGACCCATTAAAACCATGTTAGAATCCCACCCTGTTTAGCAACAGGTTGCATGGCTTATTGGTTGCGCCACCTGTGGCGCAACCATCACAGCGATAATTCATGAGCGATAATCAGACAGCACCCCGCACCTACCAGGTCATTTTTATGCCATCCGGCCGGCGCGGGCAAATCGAAGCCGGAACCACCGTGCTGGAAGCATCCCGCCAGCTAGGGGTTCAAATTGAATCCATTTGTGGCGGCCGTATGACCTGCCAAAAATGCCGCGTCTGCGTAGAAGAAGGCAACTTCCCCAAACATGGCATCATTTCCGACAGCCGCAACCTCTCTGCTACCAGCAATGAGGAAGCCAGCTTTCTGCAAAAACTCAAAAGCCCCGACATGCGCCTTTCCTGCCAGGCCACAATTGAGGGCGATATCCTCCTCTTTGTCCCCGAAGAAAGTCGCGGGCAAAAGCAGGTCATTCGTAAATCCGCTACTAACCGCGCCATTGATGTCCGCCCTGCCATTCGCAAAGTGTATGTGGAAGTGGATAAAGCTGAACTGGGCGAACATCGCGGCGATTGGGGTCGGTTACAAGAAGCGTTGGCTGACCAATGGGAACTAAGCAACCTGACCATTGATTTGCGCGTGCTACAAAAGCTGCAAGCCGCACTGCGCGATGGCGGCTGGGCTGTCACCATTACCTTGTGGCAAGAGCGCGAGGTGATTGACGTAGAACCAGGGTTTGAGGACGGGATTTATGGGCTGGCCGTGGACATTGGCTCCACCACCGTGGCGAGCTATTTGTGCGACCTGCGAACCGGGGAGGTACTGGCAACCGAATCCATGATGAACCCGCAGGTAACATATGGCGAAGATTTGATGAGCCGCGTTTCCTACGCCATGATGCACCCCCAAACGGGGCTGGAAAAGATGCACAAGGCAATTATTGACGCGCTGAATCGGCTGGCAGCATCGGCGGCGCGGGAGGCCAACATTCAGCCGCGCCAAATTCATGATGCGGTGTTTGTGGGCAACACCACCATGGCCCATATTTTGCTGGGGATTGATCCGGTTGAATTGGGTGGGGCACCGTTTGCCCTGGCAACCCGCGACGCGGTGGATGTGAAGGCGCGTGAACTGGGGCTGCGGCTCCATCCGGGTGCCTATGTCCATGTGCTGCCAGCCGAAGCGGGGCATGTGGGTGCTGACAACGTGGGTGCCTTAATTGCCGAGGAGCCATATCGCCAGAACGAAACGATTTTACTGGTGGATGTTGGCACCAACGCCGAGATCGTGTTGGGCAACAAGGCGTGGATGTACAGCGCCTCCAGCCCGACCGGGCCAGCCTTTGAAGGGGCGCAAATTACCTTTGGGATGCGGGCCGCACCGGGAGCAATTGAGCGGGTGCGGATTGACCCGGAGACCAAGAACGGCCGTTTCCGCGTCATTGGCGAGGAGCGTTGGTCGGACGAGTGGCAAATTGGGCTAGATGTGCCATTGGAAGAGCAGCCGAAGCATTTGGCGGCCGGGATTTGCGGTTCGGGCATTATTGAGGTGGTGGCGGAGATGTTTTTGGCGGGGATTTTGCTGCCCGACGGCCGTTTTGACGACACCCTGGTGCATGACCGCATTCAGTGGAACGGTCGGCGGGGGGAATATATTTTGGCGACGGCAGAGCAAACGACCACCGGCGAGCCAATCATCGTGACGCAAGACGATGTACGCAATATTCAGCTTGCCAAGGCGGCACTGTATGCTGGGGCGAAGTTGTTGATGAACCGCGCCGGGATTGATGCGGTGGACAAAATTGTGCTGGCGGGGGCGTTTGGCAGCTATATTGACACCAAATATGCTATGATCTTGGGGCTGATTCCCGACTGTGACTTGGAGAAAGTGGTGGCGGTGGGGAATGCGGCCGGGGATGGGGCGCGGATTGCGCTGCTGAACCGGGAGAAGCGGCAGGAGGCGGTGGATATTTCGCGCTGGGTGACGTATGTGGAAACGGCCGTTGATCCCGACTTCCAAAATGAATTTGTAGGTGCCATTCACTTGCCCCATGCGAGTGATGCTTTTCCCCATTTAGAGGGAATTTTGCCGGAACAAACGGCCGTTGCTGCCGCCAACCGCCCAGACCGCCAGCGGCGGCGACGTGTGCGCGGTTAACAAATGAAAGAAACGGGACGCAGATTTACCTGATACACCTGATGATCTTTTTATCAGGAAAATGTTGTTTCACAACCGCTTTGCGTACAGGGTAATCAGCGTCCTATTTACACAGGAGACAGGAAATGAGCGATAACGAAGAAGAAATTGTCCTCGAAGAAATGTCAATTGAGGAAATTTTAGAGCTGATGATGGAAGATCTCTACGACGGTTACGCCGAAGAGATTGAGGCAGAGGTGCATGAACTGCTGTCCCGCGACATGACTCCCTATGACATTCTTACCAAGGGGCTGGTAGCGGGGATGGACATTGTGGGCGCAGATTTCCGCGACGGGATTTTGTTTGTGCCAGAGGTGCTGATGGCGGCCAAGGCCATGAAGGCGGGGATGGCAATTTTACGGCCGTTATTGGCCGAAACCGGTGCAGAGCAAATTGGCACTATGGTCATCGGCACTGTCAAGGGCGACATCCACGACATCGGCAAAAACCTCGTCGGCATGATGATGGAGGGGGCTGGCTTCCAGGTCATTGACCTCGGGATCAACAACGACGTTGACAAATATTTGGGAGCCATTGACGAATATAACCCCGACATTTTGGGCATGAGTGCCCTGCTTACCACCACCATGCCCTACATGCGCGTTGTCATCAAAGCTCTCAAAGACAAAGGCATTCGCAACGACATCATCGTGTTGGTTGGTGGCGCGCCGCTCAACGAAGCGTTTGCCGAGGACATTGAAGCCGATGCCTACTGCCGCGATGCTGCCGTAGCCGTGGAGACTGCCAAGAAATTTATGCAAATCAAGCGGGCTAAGGCGAGGGCTTAAATCAAACCGAGTTGGTATACTATTTGGCATTCTGAGAAGAGGTTGGAGATTGGCGATTGGTCTAATCTCCAATCTCTAATCCCCAAAACGAGGTTTGATACAGACAATGAATCGCTTACAACAACTTCTCGCGGAAAACAGCTACCTGCTCCTTGATGGGGCAATGGGTACCATGCTTTTTGGCATGGGGCTGGAATCTGGTGCGCCGCCTGAAGAGTGGAACGTTAGCCACCCTGACCGCATTCAAAAGGTGCATCGCGCCTATATCGAAGCCGGGTCGCAAGTTATTTTAACCAACACCTTTGGTGGCTCTGCCTATCGGCTAAAGCTCCACAATTTGCAAGACCGCGTTTATGAACTAAACAAGGCGGCAGCGCAGATTGCGCGAGCGGCCGCTGCCGAAGCGGACCATCCCGTGCTAGTGGGTGGCTCCATTGGGCCATCAGGCGAACTGCTTATTCCCATGGGCACGATGTCGTTTGAAGACGCAACGGCCGCTTTTGCCGAGCAGGCACGCGGGTTGGCTGACGGTGGTGTAGATGTGCTGTGGATTGAGACAATGAGCGACCTGAATGAGGTCAAAGCGGCCGTTGCCGGGGCGCGGCAAGTGTGTGACCTTCCCATCGCCGCCACGATGAGCTTTGACACCCACGGCAACACAATGATGGGGGTCACGCCACAGATGGCACTTTCGGAATTGAAAGAGCTTGGGCTGGCCGCCATTGGTGCCAATTGCGGCAATGGCCTGGCCGAAATCATCGGTGTAATTGAGGCAATGCAGGCACTGGATTCAGAAACGGTGCTGGTTGCCAAATCCAACGCCGGGATTCCCAAGTGGGTCAATGATGAACTCAGCTATGACGGCACGCCGTATGTGATGGCGGGGTATGCCACACTGGTACATCGGCTGGGAGCAAAATTGATTGGCGGCTGCTGCGGCAGTTCACCAGCCCACATCGCGGCGATGGCGGAGTCCTTGGCCTATTTTGAAAAGCTGAACAAGGCCAAAAGCAATGGGGCTGAGGAAGAAAGCGAGGATGGACGGCGGAGTCGCCGTCGTCGTCGTGGGTAAATGGTTGTTCATGCGGGGGTTAACGGCCGTTAACCCCTGACCAAATCTTATGGGGATTGGACAATGGTTGCAAAACCATCCGCGTTTGTTGGAAAAAGCATTTAGCTCCACGCTCAACATGGTGGAGTGGCTAGACCCCGTCATTTCGCGGATTGGGTATGAAAACGTAGACCGCGTGCTGCGAAAACCAGAAGAATGGACGAAAAGAGCTATTTTTGATTGCCGTATGTGTGGGCAATGTGTGCTGCATTCCACCGGCATGACCTGCCCCATGACCTGTCCGAAGAATTTACGCAATGGTCCTTGTGGTGGTGTTCGTGCCAACGGCAATTGCGAGGTCTTTGCCGACAAGCCCTGCATTTGGGTACAGGCGTTTGAACGCTCCACCCAAATGGCACAATTTGGCGAAGAGATGATGCACATCAACCCACCGGTCAACCGCCAGCTTGAGGGCGAATCCGCTTGGCTCAACATGCTCACTGGTGTGGACAAAGAGGTGCCAAAGGCGTGGGTCGGCTTAAGCAATATCGCCATCATTCCCGACGGTACTTATCCAAAGCAGGCAAATTAATTTTTTGTGGTTGTCTGTGATATATCATTTATATATTTTGAGGGATAAAAGGGATGAACCAAGAGGAGTTTAAATCACCGGGGCGGCTGGAGCGGGTGCTGCGGGCAGGGCATTTTGCGGTAACGGCCGAATTGAACCCACCTGATAGCGCTGACCCCGAAGAGGTATACAAAGCGGCGGGCATCTTAACCGATGTCTGTGACGCAATTAACGCCACTGATGGCTCTGGGGCGCATTGCCACATGTCCAGCGTTGCCATCTGCTCGCTGCTGACGCGGCTCGATTATGCCGTGGTGATGCAGATTTCATGCCGCGACCGCAACCGCATTGCCATTCAGGGGGACATTTTAGGCGGGGCGGCAATGGGGGTAATGAACATTCTTTGCCTGACGGGGGACGATGTGACGGCCGGCGACCAGCCACAGGCCAAGCGGGTGTTTGATTTTGACTCGACCCAACTGCTGCGGACGGCCAAAATTATGCGGGATGAAGGCATGTTTCTCAGCGGGCGCAAGCTGACCGTGCCGCCCAAGGTGTTTTTGGGAGCGGCTGCCAACCCATTTGTGCCGCCCTATGATTGGCGACCGCTGCGGCTGGCAAAGAAGGTGGAAGCAGGAGCCGACTTTATCCAAACGCAATATTGTTTTGACATCCCCCGCCTGAAAAGCTATATGGAGCGGGTGCGGGACATGGGGCTGCATGAAAAAGTGTTTATTTTGGTCGGGGTCGGCCCGCTGCGGTCAGACCGGGCAGCAGAGTTTATGCGGTCGAATGTGCCGGGGGTGCATATTCCTGATGCGGTGATTGACCGCTTGGCAAAAACGCCAAAGGCGCAAAAACAGGCCGAGGGCAAGAAAATTTGCGTTGAAATGATTGAGCAGGTACGCGAGATTGAGGGTGTGGCGGGTGTCCACATTATGGCGTATCGACAGGAGGAGATGGTGGCGGAGATTGTAGAGGAAGCCGGGCTGCTGCCTCGGCCGTTTAAGGTCAACAAGCCGCCGGTGGACAAGCTGGTGTTTGCCCCGCCAGCGATTGAAGCGTCATTTGAAAATTATGCGGCGAATTTGGAAATCCCAACGCCGTCGGTTTGGCAGAAGAGGAGCAAGTAACCATGCCGGAAACGATGATTAGTTCCAAAACAAAGACGGTGATTATTGGCCCAGAACGGCCGTTTACCATCATTGGCGAGCGTATTAACCCCACTGGGCGCAAACTGCTGGCGCGAGAAATGGCCGCCGGTAACTATGAGCGCGTCGTCAACGATGCCATTGCCCAAGTTCAGGCCGGTGCCCATATGTTGGATGTCAATGCTGGCATCCCGCTGGCTGACGAACCCGCCATTTTGGCCGAAGCCATCCGGCTGGTGCAGTCCGTCACCGATGTGCCGCTTTCGATTGACTCCTCCATTATAGAAGCGCTGGAAAGCGGGCTGGCGGCGTATGAAGGGAAGGCGCTGCTGAACTCGGTGACGGGAGAAGAGGAGAGGCTAGAGATAGTGCTGCCGCTGGTCAAAAAGTATGGCTGCGCCGTCATCGGCATTTCTAATGACGAAACCGGGATTTCGGAAGACCCAGACGTGCGTTTTGCCGTTGCCAAGAAGATTGTCGAACGCGCCATGGATTACGGCATTCCGCGTGAGGATGTACTGATTGACCCGCTGGTGATGCCAATTGGGGCACTGCGCTACGCGGGAAAGCAAGTTTTTCGCATTGTCCACCGCTGCCTGACGGAGCTTGGGGTCAATACTTGCTGCGGCGCCAGCAACGTTTCGTTTGGGTTGCCAAATCGTGGGCCGTTGAATGGCACTTTTTTGGCAATGGCGATGTCGGCGGGAATGACCTCAGCTATCACCAACCCCATTGAGGAGCATATCAAGACGGCGATTATGGCTGCTGATGTGATGATGGGGCATGATGAAAACTGCCTGGACTGGATTGCGGCTAACCGCCCACCGGTTGACCCAGCGGCAGCGGCCGAAAGTGGCGAAGGGCGGCAGCGGCGCGAGGGGCGGCGGCGGCGCGGCTAGGAGGCTTTTGTGGTAGGGCAAGTTTGCAAACTTACCCTACATTCACATAGGTGCAAGATGATTATGTACCGGGACGCGATGGTGAACTATTATGTGCATGATGTTGAGGGTGTGGCGGCATTTTACTGCCAGCATTTTGGTTTTCGGGAAACATTTCGCACGCCGGAAAGCGGAACGGCCGTTCACATCGAAGTCCGTCTGGGTGAATTCCTGCTCGGTTTTGCCTCCATTGAAGCCGCCCGCGCCATGCACCAACTCCCGCTCAACCCCGGTTTGCCACGCGGCGAGGTCGCTTTGTGGACAGACGATGTGGATAAAGCCTTTGCCACCCTGACCGCCCAAGGCATTCGCCCCATTGTCCCGCCGCACGATTTTCTTATCACGCCGCCGCTGCGGGCGGCCTGGGTTGAAGACCCGGAGGGCAATCCCATCCAGCTTGTTTGTCGGCGCAAGGAAACGCAATAGACGTTTGACAACTTGGTGATTTTGGAGATTGGAGATTGATGAAGGTTTATCAATCTCCAATCTCCCTTGTAAATTATGAATTATGAAGGATGAAGGATGAATTTTCATCCATTCGTGGTGCGCTATGGCGCATGTTGTCTCCTCAAAAACGGCCGTTTTCCCCCTACTGCACCAAAATCGGGCAGGTCATACAGTGCGCCCCGCCGTTACCCAAAAACAGCGTTTCCGACGGGAAGCCATCCACCTGCCATCCCCGCCGTCGTAGTTCATCCATCAGCCGCGTCGCTTCGGCAAAGCCAACGGCCGTTTTTCCCCGCCGCGTCACCACCACATTCAAATGCCCATCCAGCCGCTCCTGCTCCGTAATCGGAATCATCTCAATCCCCAGCCCCGCCAGATAATCCAAAAACATCACGTGGCGATGGTCGCTTTTACCCGCTTCATAGAGCCGACACGGGAATAGTTCAAAGCTCTCCTTGTGAATCAGGCACAGCTTCTCGTTGATCATCATAAACGAGCCGTCAATGTGGATTTGATCCTGCGGCACCGGCACTTCGAGAAAATATTTGACCTGGCTGCCTAGTACCAGATCGCGCAGGGCGCGGGTTCCCACTTCATTGGCGCGGCTGCACAGCCCAGCAACGGCCGTTTCCTCCCCCACCAGCGTCACCCCACCCCCTTCCAAAAAGCCCGGCTGCTCAATCGCCCCCAGCACCGGAATCCCCAGCCGTTTAAACGCTCGCCCTAAAATATGGGCATCCCCCCAGCGGCCGCGCAAGTGCATTCCCATCAGCACCGCCCCGCCGCGAAACATCATCGCCAGGTCGCGGGTATAGGTCATGTTGGGGCGATAGCGAATATAGTTGAGCGAATCGTCGTCATCGGCCAGGACATCGGTCAACATCAACGTTTCCACCCCGTGGCTTTGCAGCTTGCCCACCATCACATCGTAGTCGGCCACAAACCGCGCCACATCCACAGGGGCATCAAAATGGAATTCATCCAGCGTGTTGGGGCGCACCATGTGCAGTTCCACGCCCGGCCGGTGCATCAGCACCTGCTTCAAGTCGCCATAGGCAGATTGGACACCATAGGTTGTTGGCATAGTTCTCCTTGTTTCGGTAATCGGTAATCAGTAGACTGGCTAATTACTGACTACTGATTACCGATGACTGATTACTCTCATTTCAATTCCCCCTTCCGCTTCCATCACAAAGCCCGGTTTTTCCACCGGCGGCGCGGGCAGGCCGTAGCGCAGGCGGCGCTGCTGCAAAATGGTTGGCACCACCAGCTGCATCTCCATCATGGCAAATGAATCACCGATGCACTTTTTGGGGCCGCCCAGGAAGGGGATAAAGGCAAAATTATGGCGGTTTTTGGTCTGCTCCGGGGCAAAGCGGTCGGGGTTAAACTGCTCCGGGTTATCCCAATAGCGCGGGTCGCGGTGCAGGCCACGAATGTTAAGGACCAAGTGGGTACCTTTAGCAATGTGGTAATCGCCAAACTCGTCGTCGGCATCGGCTTCGCGCAGGGTGACGTAAACGGGTGGGTAGAGCCGCAGCGTTTCGGAAATGACCTGCTGGGTGTAGGGCATCTGGGGCAAATCATCCAGCGTGGGTGGGCGAGCCATGCCAACCACGGCTTCTACCTCAGCCAACAGCCGCGCCTCAATACCTGGATGCTGCGACAGCAGGTAAAAGAGCCACATCATCGTCAATGCCGTCGTTTCGTGCCCGGCAAAGACAATGCCGCCCATTTCGCCCACCAAATCTTCGCTGCTGAAAGAACGGCCGTTTTCCTCCAAATGTGCCCCAATCAATGTATCCAGCAGGTCGCCCTTCACCTCGCCGCTCGCCAACCGACCCTCGACAAGGCGGCGGAGGAGGGAATAGCGGTGAGAAACGGCCGTTTTTACCCGCCGATTCGCCGGAGTAGGCAACCAAAGCGGCGGCACCCAAATAGACGACGCTCGCTCAAAGGTAAACGCCGAAGCCAATTCATACGTCTCCTGCAGCTCATCCGTCTCCGCCCCCACATCAGCACTGAACATCGTGCGGCCAATAATCCGCATTGTCAGCGTTTTCATAGCGTAGCCCAAATTCACCGCTTGCCCTGGCTGCCAACTCCCGGCCAGCCGCCCCGCCTCCTCGGTCATAATCTCCGCAAAGCGGGCAATTTGCTGCCGATGAAAAGCGGGCTGCATCAGCCGCCGCCGCCACAGCCACTCCTCCCAGTTGTCGGTGTTAAACATCAGCTCTGGCCCATCCAGCCGGTTCAGGCGGCTTAGGCGACGTTCGCGGGGGTAATTTTTGACGTTTTTCTGCAAAATATGCTGCAAAAAGTCAGGCTCCGTCACCACCCAATATTCCAGAAACGGCCCCAGCCCAATGCGAACAACCGGCGCAAGCTGCCCCGAACTCAGCCAAAAGTGCAGCGGATCAGCACGGTAGCTCAAAAAATCACGAAAAACAGGCACCCCGTCACGGCGACGTGGAGGCATATCGTACTCCTCTCGTGCCAATAGGACGCTGATATACCTGATTCAAAAGATCAATCAGGTACATCAGGCAAATCTGCGTCCTATTCTTATTCATGGTAATATGCTCACTCTTGTATCGCCTGCCCCCAAAGCTCGAGCAAATTCAAACACATTTGCACCGATTTTTGCATATCTTGCAGGCTAATCCACTCCTGCGGGCCATGAATGTTCTGCATTCCGGTGAACAAGTTGGGCGTAGGCAGCCCCATTTCAGTGAGGCGGGAGCCATCGGTGCCGCCGCGAATGGGGTTGCTGATGATGGGCAGCCCTAACTGCTCGACAGCTTGCCTGGCAAGTGCAACCGGGCGTGGGTCTTTGTCCAGCCAGTAACGCATGTTGCGGTATTGGGGGGTGATACTCACAGTCACTTTGGCGCGGGGTTCAACGGCCTGAATCTTGCTGGCGGCTTCGTAAATAAGGCCACCGTGTTCCTCTAGCCCGCCCATTTCAAAGTCGCGCAAGATAAAGTGGAGTTCGGCAAAAGCGGCCGTTCCTTTGAGTTCATAGAGATGGATAAACCCTTCTCGGCCGGCCGTCGTTTCTGGCGTGCGCGTCTCCTGCGGCAGCGATTCCACAAATTTGGCGGCCAGGTGCAGCGCGTTGACCAGCACCCCCTTGGCCGCCCCCGGGTGTGCCGCTACCCCCGCAATTTGCACCAGTGCCTTGTCGGCCGAAAATGTTTCGGACTCCACTTCACCGGCCGTTCCCCCATCCAGCGTATACCCCACATCAGCCACCACATCAGCCACAAGCTGCCGGTTCACCCCGCGCCCAATCTCCTCATCCGGCGTAAAACAAACGCGCAGTGGGGCATGGGGAATGGTGGGGTCGGCCAGCAGCAGCTTTGCCAGTGCCATAATGATAGCAACCCCGGCCTTGTCATCCGCTCCTAGCAACGTTTTGCCACTGGCAGTAATGAGATCCTCGCCAATTTTGCCAGCCAAAGCAGAAATCGTGGCTGGATCAAGCACCTGGCTTGGGTCATCAGGCAGCGTGATGGGCTGCCCCTGGTAATTACGGTGAACCAGCGGCCGGACGTTCGTACCACTGTAGGCAGGAGCGGTATCCACGTGGGCAAAAAGGGCAACAGTTGGGGCATTTTCCTGTCCCATCGTTCCTGGAACAGTGGCAATCACAGCACCATAATCGGTGACATAGGCATTCTCAGCCCCCATCGCCACCAGTTCCGTCGCCAGTAGATTGAGCAAATCATACTGTTTGGCCGTGCTGGGTGCCGTAGGCGAGTTTTCGTCGCTTTGGGTGTCAATTTGTACATAGCGCAAAAAACGCGCTTCGAGATCGGCAAGTTGTTGAGCTTGATTCATGATCATTGTTGTCCTTGTAAGCCAAGAAGTTACAGTGAATTAACAAATTAATCGGGCAAATGTCATTCCGAGCGAAGTCTTCGGAGCGAGGAATCCTTCATGATACAGAAACAGAAAGATTCCTCGGAGGACCTCGGAATGACAGGAAAAGGTGCATTGTCTTTCTACCCATTTATTTTTTGTAGATATATAAGAACTTCTTGGAAGAAATTGCATTACTAAATGGTCACTAATAGCGATAACGACTGGCGCGTTCGTAAAGCATTTCGCGGCGCAGGTCGGCCGGGGGTTGGGGGACGATGCGCATGAAGAACCAGCCCAAAACGGCTCCAGCAACAAAACCACCGATGTGGGCAAAAAAGGCTACGCCACCACCCGTTTCCACCCCCAGCGAAAGCAGGCCGTTAAAAAGCTGGAGTACAAACCATAGTGCCAGCACAGCCCAAGCAGGCCAATCGGCCATGCGGCTGAAAAGACCGAGGGGGATAATGCCGCGCACGCGCACGCCGGGAAAAAGCACCAAATAGCAGCCCAACACCCCGGCAATCGCGCCACTGGCACCCACCAGCGGAATTTGGGAGGTGGGGTCAATGATGACCTGGGCAAAGATAGCGACAAAGCCGCTGGCGAAGTAAAGGAGAAGATAGAGCAGCCGGCCGAATCGATCCTCAATATTATCGCCAAACAAATAGAGGTAGAGCATGTTGCCACCCAAATGCGCCCAGCCGCCGTGCAAAAACATGCTGCGAAGACTATCAAGCAGCGATTCTAGCGAAAAAGGGGCAGCAGTGAGGTTGGCGGGGACGACGGAAATATCCAGAATGGCGCGTTGGAGTTGGTCGGCTGAGAGCGTTTGCTCCCAAAGAAAAACAAGAACGTTGAGAGCGATGAGACCAAAAGTGAACAGCGGCCAGCGGCGGGTGGGGTTTAGGTCTTGGAGTGGAATCATAATCTGCTTTTGAAGGGCATAAACTGGCTTTTGCTTGGGATTAGGGATTGGAGATTAAAGACGGTCAATCTCCAATCTCCAATCCCTAATCTCCAGCCAATTTATGACCTCATGTACCTAGTTTTGTCTATTGTAAAGGATCATGGCTTGTCGGGCGATAATGAGGGACAATTAGGTCATTATCTATTTTGGAGGCGTTTGTTTGTAGGATGTTACCAAAACGAAAGTTGATGATTCCGGGGCCGGCCGAAGTTGAAGACGTGGTGCTGGCTGAAATGGGCAAGCAGGTAGCGGCTCATTATGGGCCGGAGTGGGCGGAACTGTACGGGGAAACCGTCAATTTGCTAAAGGGTATCTTTGGCACAGAGGGTGATGTTTTTTTGCTGGCAGGACCGGGCAATGCTGGGGTAGAAGCGGTGGTAGCGACGCTGTTTGCACCGGGAGAACGGGTGCTGATTGGCAACAACGGCTTTTTTGGCGACCGAATGGGGGAGATTGCGCGGGCACGGGAGCTGGATGTGGTCGAAGTAACGGCCGTTTGGGGCAACCCCCTCGACCCATCTGCCATTGATGCTGCCCTGCGCCAAGACCCGACCATTGCTGGGCTAATCGCCGTGCATCATGAAACCTCCACCGGCGTCTTGAACCCCGTCCAGCAGCTTGGTGCGGTGGCGCGGCGGCACGGCGTGCTGTTCGCTGTGGATGCCGTTGCTTCGCTAGGCGCGGAAATGGTCAAAATGGATGCCTGGGGGATTGATGCCTGCGTCGCTTCGTCCAACAAGGGGCTGGGGTCGTTTCCAGGACTGGCACCAGTGGCAGTAGGCAAGCAGGTGTGGGAACAAATTGCCCACAAAACCCACAAGGCAGGCTGGTATCTGGATTTGCGGACGTGGCAAAAGTACAGCCATGATGCCTGGCATCCCTCGCCAGTAACGGTTAGCTCGAATGCGGTGGAGGCACTGCACGCCGGGGTACAGGCGATTGTTGAGGAAGGGCTAGAAAACCGAGCAGCGGAGTTTAAGCGGATTGCCACGCTGTTTCGGGGCGAGATTGTCAAGCGGGGGTTTGGGCTGCTGGCGGAAGGGAATTGTGCGTCGTCGGTATTAACGGCCGTTACACCCCCACCCGACCTCGACATCACCCACATGCTCAACACCCTGCGCGAAGAAAAAGGCATCCACGTCGGCAACGGGCTGGGCAAGCTCTACGGCCACATGGCTCGCGTCGGCCACTTGGGACGGGCACGGTCAGAGGCGTATGTGGCGGCGTTGTTGGAAGCGATTGATGATTATATGACAGAGGTAGCCGGATAAGACGTGGTGCGTGGTACATGATACGCTACGCACCACGCACCACGTAACTGGGCATGGCAAACACACCTACTACCCTCATCGAGCTTGATCACAGCGACGACATTGTTTCGGTGCTGGATCGGCTGGTGTGGGCGCGGGGGCAGCGGCTGCTGCTGGTGGACAACGTGGGCGTGCTGCACAAAGGGACAGATTTGGTGCGGCTGCGGCGGCTGGCAGACCAGCGGCGGCTGGAAGTGGGGCTGGTGACAGGCAGCAAGCAAGTGCGGCGGCAGGCGTTGGCACTGGGGATTCCCACCTTTGCCAACGCTGAAACGGCACAGCGAAGCCGCCGGGGGTGGTGGCGCGGACGACGACGGCGGGAACAGGTGGGGTTGGTTCGGCAGGCTCACCAATCGCTTCAACCCAGTGAGGTAGGGAAAAAACGGCCGTTTCCTCCCCTCGCCCCGCCCAAACCCAAAACGCGCACCCTGCTGCACCGCTGGCTGCTGCGTTATGCCGCTACCTTCCTCTTTTTTGTTACCGTTGCCTTACTCATTGTCCTTTTTCTCTACCGTGTTCCCCGCGCCACCATCACCCTGCACCCCAAAAGCGAAACCATTACTCAGCCGCTGCTGCTGGCAGCCGACCCCGCTTTAGCCAATGCCAGTGGGCAAACGCTGTCGGCCGAACGGCTGACAACCGAAACGCGCTGGCAAGGAGGCGTTCCCATTAACGGCGTGGTCACGGCCGAAGACCAGGCGCGGCTGCAAGCGCAAGGGGAGCAGTTTATGCGGACGGTGGCACTGGCTGATTTGGGGGCGCGGCAACGGCCGTTTTTGCTCCCCGAATCAGTCCAACTGGAAGCCATCACCCAGCTTACCTTTTCCCACCCGGTCGGCGCGGCCACGGAGCGGTTGGGGTTAGAGATGGGAGCAACGTGGCGGGGAACGGCCGTTGATTTGGCGCTGGCAACCCCGCTGGCGCTGGCGGCACTGCAAACGGCCGTTTCCCCCGGTTATGAACTCCAGCTAGACAGCCTCTCACTGCTGCCGGAAGCGGTGCAAGCGGTGGATGAAACGGGGCGGGTGACGTTTGGGGTTACGGCAACGGCACAATCGGCAGCAAAACTGGTGGTTGAAGGGGCATTAACGGCCGTTGCCGGGCAACCTCCTGCCATCGCCCAAGCTTATCTGGCACAGCAGCTACCGCTGGCCGAACCGCCAACGCTGACCATTTGGCCGACCTGGTTTGGGCGACTGCCGTATGTGGTGGCAAGAATGGAAACGGCCGTTGTGGTTGAAGAGTAACAGGTAACAAGTTACAAGTGGCAAGTCTTGTTTGCTAACGTAACTTGCCACCTGCCACCTGCTACCTGCTTCTATTTTGCAAATCCTACTGCCCGCGTTTCGCGGATCACCGTCACCTGAATTTGCCCTGGATACTGCATACTGTCTTCAATCGTCTTGGTAATATCCTTCGACAGCCGCAGCGCCCCCAAATCGTCAATCTTGTCTGGCTTCACCAAAATACGGATTTCACGACCGGCCTGCAGCGCGTAGGCACTTTCCACACCCTGGAACGAGTGGGCAATTTCTTCCAGCGTCCGCACCCGCTTGATATAGTTCTCCAAGCTTTCGCGCCGCGCTCCCGGCCGCGCCCCGGAAATGGCATCGGCCGCCTCCACAATAATCGCCTCCACCGTCTCCTGCTCCACCTCATGATGGTGCGATTCGATGGCGTTGATGACGTGAGCCGGTACGCGGAAGCGGCGGGCAAACTCAGCCCCCAGCTTGGCGTGGGTGCCTTCCTGGTCATGATCCATCGCCTTGCCCAAGTCGTGGAGCAATGCCCCCATCTTGGCTGCTTCAACATCAGCCCCCAATTCTGCCGCCAAAATCCCGGCAATCTTGGCCGCTTCAACCGCATGATGAAGCTGGTTTTGCCCATAGGAAGTACGGTATTTTAACCGCCCCAGCATCTTCAAAATTTCCGGGTGTAGCCCGTGGACATTGGCCTCATACGCTGCCTGTTCGCCTGCATCCCGAATATCCTTTTCCACTTCCACCCGCGCATCCTTGATGAGCTTCTCAATGCGAGCCGGGTGAATACGGCCGTCGGTGATTAATTTCGCCAATGCCCGCCGTGCCACCTCGCGCCGCACCGAATCAAAACTAGAAATCGTCACCGATTCGGGTGTATCGTCCACTACAATATCTACCCCGGCGGCTTGTTCAAAGGCGCGAATGTTGCGCCCGCTGCGGCCAATAATACGCCCCTTCATGTCGTCACTGGGCAGCGGCACCACCGACACCACCAGCTCGGCCACCTGGTCACTGGCTACCCGCTGGATCGCTTCGGCAATCAGTTTACGCGCTTTGGCATCGGCCGTTTCCTTGGCTTCGTCCTCGATTTCACGCATCTTCCGCGCCATGTCTTGCCGCGCTTCTTTCTCCACATCTTCCAAAAGCTGTAGCCGCGCTTCGTCAACCGTCATCTGACCAATCTCTTCCAGCCGCGCCAAATGCTCTTCGCTGGCCTTTTCCAACTGGTTAGACCGCTTGTCAATGGCACTTTGCCGCCGGTTTAGCTGCTGCTCCCGCGCCTCCAAGCGCTTGGCCTGGCTATCCAGCTTCTCGTTGCGCCGGTCCACGCGCTCTTCCGCCCGTGCCAAATCCTGATACCGCCGCTCGGCCACCTTTTCGGTTTCTTGACGCAGCGTTTTGGACTCCTGCTGCGCCTCTTCAATCAAAGTGCGATTTTCTCGCTCGGCGATTTCGCGCCGCTGTTCCAATTCGGCTCTAAATCGTGCTTCTTCTTCTTCCAGGCGCGGCCGATATTGGTAGCGGAAATAGGCGTATGCCCCCCCCCCACCAATAAGCAGGCCCAGAATGATGCCGATGAAAGTTTCCATAACGCTTCTCCTTCCGGGTCAATTATCCTCATTAAGTTGTCGCCACGCTTCTTCCGTTGCGTGCCGGATCGTTTCGTAATGAAAGCCACGGCGCTGCAAGAATTGCCCCAACTTTTGCTGGAATAGCTCCTTGGGCAATTGCGACAGCGAGCGTGCTTTGCGGGTTGCTGCTTGTAAAGCAGCGTCGTCTTCGTTTAGCTCCCCCAAAACCTGATCAATGATCTTGGGTTCCACCCCTTTTTGGCGTAGTTCTTGCTGCAATGCCATGCGGCCACGCGGCTTGAAAGTCTCGCGCTGTTCCAGCCAATATTCCGCAAAAGCGACATCGTTAAGAAAACCATAGCCTTCCAGTTTTTCAATAACGGCTTCAATGATGGCTGGATCGTACTCTTTTTTCTGCAAATTTTGGCGAACCTCGACAACGCTGCGCGGCCGGTAGGTGAGGAAGCGAACAGCACTGTTGTAGGCTTTATCCAACACATCTTCTTGCTGGAGCGCGACGATTTGGGCGGGGGTGAGGGCTTGGCCGACAGTAAGTTTGCCAGAAACGGCCGTTGGCAAACCAAACGCAAACTCACCATCTAAAAAGACGTTGACCCGGTTTTCATTTCGCTTTTGCGGTGTTAGCGCTGTAATGATCCTCATGTAAAAAAAGCCGTGGCTTGCGGCCACGGCTTAATCCGTCTCTGTGTCCATATACGCCGTGGCAACAAAGCACAGCAGCCAGCAAGCTGCCAGTGCCTATGCATTATTTTGTTGCATCCACGGCCCTAAACGTTTATTCCAGGGGAGGAAGTCCGGCTGACTGACGAATCAGGTTTTCAAGCTCAACCAACATGGGTGGGTTTTCTGCCAAGTAAGTCTTTGCGTTTTCACGCCCTTGCCCCAGCAAAACGTCGCCATAGCGAAAATAGGCACCACGTTTATCAACAATGTTGTGGGTGACAGCCAAATCAAGTACATCACCCGTTTTAGAGATACCCTCATTGTACATGATGTCAAATTCGCATTCGGTGAAAGGGGGAGCCACTTTGTTTTTCTTGACCTTCACCGTCGTGCGGTTGCCCACAACATCCCCCCCGGCCTTAATCGCCTGGGTGCGGCGAATATCCAGCCGGACAGAAGCGTAGAACTTCAGGGCATTACCGCCAGTGGTTGTTTCCGGGTTACCAAACATCACGCCAATTTTCATCCGCAGTTGGTTGGTGAAAATCAGGGTGGTACTGGTTTGCTTCACGACCCCGGAAAGCTTACGCAAGGCTTGCGACATCAAACGCGCCTGGAGACCCATGTGAGAGTCACCCATTTCCCCTTCGATTTCGGCACGGGGTACCAAGGCGGCAACAGAGTCCACCACCACAACGTCAAGCGTGCCAGATCGAATGAGGGCATCGGCTATTTCAAGAGCTTGTTCACCTGTATCAGGTTGAGAAATGTATAGGTTGTCAATATCAACACCACATTTCGCGGCATAGCTGGGATCTAGTGCGTGTTCCATGTCAATAAAGGCACAGATTCCACCGCGCTTTTGCGCTTCTGCGATGATGTGTTGACAGAGTGTTGTTTTACCGGAAGATTCAGGACCGTAGATTTCGATGATGCGGCCTTTGGGTAGACCGCCTACGCCGAGGGCTATGTCCAGGGACAACGAACCGGTGGGAATGGATTCGACCTGTAGATGTTGTGCATCACCAAGCCGCATAATCACGCCTTCGCCATATTTTTTTGTCAGCGTGGCTAATGTGTTTTCTAAGGTTCGTTCTTTTGCGTTGCCCATAGGACTACCCAATTTGTTCCTGCTTGATTCAAAATTTAATTATGTAGTGTACAATAGCGTCATGGAATTAGCAAACCTTTCGCTAGAAGCCGCAGAGTTGGTTCGGGTAGCAAAAAAAGAAGATGCGGGCACGATTATGCGGCTGCTACAGCGGGCGGCTTATGCGCATTATCACGTGGATTGGCGGCTGCCGGCCGACTGGATTGGCAACGAAGGGTTTGTGGTGCATTTGGAGGAAGAGGGGCAACGACGACGCTGGGGGAGTTGGGGCAACGGGGGGCTGGCAGGCTGTTTGGCCGTGGCGGCAGACCCACCACCGGGAGCCTGGGTGCGCGTGGCGGCCATTGCCACCCGCGAACGGCCGGAATTGGTGCTGGCGACGATGTTGGCGGCGGTGTTGCCTGGGCTGCGGAAAACGGCCGTTTCTCAACTAGCCTGGCTGGCCGTCGAAGAATGGCCCGATAGCTGGCTTGCCCCGCTTGGTTTTTACCGCATCAGCCAGCTAGAAACCTACACCAAACGCCAAATGAACATCCCCCTGCTGTCGCCACCGCTGCATCCCCTCACCTTTCGCCCCGCCCGGCTAGACGATTTAGCTACCTTGGCTGAGATTGAAGCAGCGGCCTTTGCCCCGCTGTGGCGGCACAGCGGCCAGGCGCTGACCCAAGCTTTTAGCCAGGCGTTTAGCTTTGACGTGGTAGAACGAGACGGTGACGTAATTGGCTTTCAGCTTAGCACCCGCAGCGGCTATAATGGGGCACATTTGGCGCGGATGACCATCCGCCCGGAGTGGCAGCAACAGGGGATTGGCAGTGCCCTGCTCATCCACACGCTGCAACAGTATCAGACGCACGGCATCCGCCACGTGTCGCTAAACACCCAGGTGGAAAACATCGCCTCGCAGCGTCTCTACAAAAAATTCGGCTTTCAGCCAAACGGCGAGCGGCTGCCCATTTGGTGTCTAGACATTGGTGAGACAGTGAGTGGGGGCTAAGAAGACGTAACTGTTTGGGAATGTGGGGGTACTTAACAATAGAGGAATAGCTGGTTGATGAACATTCGTCCCACAATTGCCCACCTATACCAGGAACGTGTCCGTCTTTCGGGAGATGGGGTGTCGTATTATTACCCGGAAAACGGCCGTTATTCCCCCGTCACCTGGAACCAAGCGTACCAAACCATCAACGAACTGGCACTGGGCATGTGGGAGATGGGGCTGCGCCACGGCGACCGCGTGGCCGTTGTCAGCAACTCCCGCCACGAATGGAGCACCATTGACCAGGCCGGGCTAAGCTTTGGCGGCGTGGTCGTGGGCATCTACCCCACCACCGTCACCGAACAGGTCGCCTACATCCTTAGCCACAGCGAAGCCCGCATCGTTTTTCTCGAAGACAACTACCAGCTTACCCGCCTCGCTGCCGTTTTGCCCACCTTGCCAGCCCTTGAAACTATCGTTCTCATTGACCCCAGTGGAGCCGCCGCCGGGAATTGGCTGACGCTCGACGATGTGCGCCAGCGCGGGCGTGGCCTGCTGGCCGCCCAGCCCGATTTGCGTCAGCAAACCCTGGAAGCTGTTCAACCCGACGACATAGCCGCGCTGGTCTATACGAGCGGCACTACTGGCTTGCCCAAGGGGGTGGTGCTGCGCCATCGCAATTTGTTTAGCGTTTGCCAAAGCGTGGATGAATACCTTGGGCTAAATCATGGGGAAACGGGGGTCGTTTTCTTGCCCATGGCCCACATTTTGCAGCGTGTCAACATGTATTTGGGGGTGTATGGCAACATCATTGGCTACTATGCCGCCGACATGCTCAAGGTGATGGAGACAGTACAGGCGGCGCAGCCCGGCACTTTTTCCGGCGTTCCCCGCGTTTTCGAGAAAATTCATGCTCGGATTATGGCGGGTGTGGCGCAAAGCCCACCTAATCGGCAAAAAATCTTCCACGGTGCGCTGGCGGCCGGGGTGGCGCGAAGCCGCTATTTGCAAAATGGAGATGCAGTACCGCTGCTGCTGCGGCTTAAATATGGCTTGTATGATCGGCTGGTGTGGCAAAAGCTGCGCCACGCCATTTTTGGCCGCAACACCCGCTACCTGACTTCGGGGGCAGCACCGATTAGCAAGGAGCTGCTGGCGTTTTTCCACGCGATGGGGCTGACGATCATTGAGGGATATGGGCTGACGGAGACGAGCAGCCCCATCACGCTCAATCATCCCAACCGCTTCAAATTTGGCACGGTTGGGCCGGCGCTGCCTGGCTCGGCGGTAAAAATTGGCGACGATGGGGAGATTTTGCTGAAGGGGCCGGGGGTATTTGACGGCTATTACAAGAACCCGGAGGCAACGGCGGCGGCGTTTACCGAGGATGGCTGGTTTCGCAGCGGCGATATTGGGGAGCTGGACGGCGATGGCTTTTTGCGGATTACGGATCGCAAGAAGAATTTGCTGATTACGGCGGCGGGAAAAAATATTGCTCCGGCTCCGATTGAGAACCAGATGATGAACAGCCCCTTTATCAGCCAGGCGTTGGTGCTGGGCGACCGGCGCAAATATTTGGTGGCGCTGCTGACGCTGGATGGGGAGGCGATGGGGCAATGGTGTGAGCAGCAGGGGAAGGGGGCGCTGTCGCTGGCGGAAATGGCGGCGGATGCGGAGGTGCAGGGTTTGATTGGGGCGGTGGTGGCGGAGGTTAACGGCCGTTTAGCCAGCTATGAAACGATCAAACAGTTCCGCATCCTGCCTGAAGAGTTTTCCGTCGCCAACGGCACCCTCACGCCGTCGCTCAAGCTCATCCGTAAGCCCGTTGAGCAAAAATACCAGCATTTGCTGGATGAAATGTATGGATAAGGAACCCACTATGACCACACTTCACGCCGAGCTAAAACGGCCGTCTTGGCTGCTTTTGGCAATGGAACCCCGCGCCCTCTATGAACTTGGGGCGTATTATTTGACGCTGCCTTTTTTGAAGGCGGCTCCCGCTGGCGACGGCCATCCGGTGATGGTGCTGCCCGGCTTTATGGCCGACGACCTTTCGACCCGCCCTTTACGCAATTTTTTGAAGGGGAAGGGGTATAAAACCTATGGCTGGGCGATGGGGCGCAACTTTGGGCAGGGGACTGACCTAGAAAGTGGCGGTCTGAACTATCGGCTGATGGAGCGGCTACGCGCTATTTCGGCGATTAACGGCGGGAAGAAGGTGAGTTTGGTAGGTTGGAGCTTGGGCGGGATTTATGCGCGGGAGATGGCGCGGGAGCAGCCGGAGTTGGTGCGGCAGGTGATTTCGCTGGGCAGCCCGTTTGTGGATGCGGGGGTGGCGACGTATGCCAAGCCACTGTATGAGCTGCTGCGCGGGGAGAGTGTGCATGAGCTGCATCCGAAGCTGAAGGAGCGGCTGAAGATTCCGCCGCCGGTGCCGTCAACGGCCGTTTATTCCCGCACCGATGGCATTGCGGCGTGGCAAAGCTGCCTGGACCAAACGACGGACGAGCAGACGGAAAACATTGAGGTGGACAGCAGCCACTGCGGCCTGGGCCACAACCCGCTGGTGGTGTGGGTGATTGCCGACCGGCTGGCGCAGCCGGAGGGGGAGTGGCGGCCGTTTGACAGGTCGGGGCTGCGGCGGTTGTTTTATCGGGGAGGGAGGGATGACGGACGACGGACGACGGACGACGGATGAATGGGGGGAAACGGCCGTTTTTTATGCTAGCGGTGCAGAGCTTTAACGGTTGGTTGAATTCTTATGAACTCAGAAATGGATAAAAAGGCTCGACTATACTTTAGGGATCAGCTTAGAGAAGCTAGAGCCACAGCATACCAAGATGCAGAGGCTTCTCAACAGATATTTTTTGTTTTAGAGCACTTGGGCATTTTCTTGCAGAAGAAAATTGAAGGGTTGCACGGTTACAAAAAGAGTATAGAAAAAGTTGCTTCAAGGTCTCCACTTTTTAATGACTTCCCACAAGAACTAAGAGAATGGCATATCCCCTTTGCAAATTTATATGATTTAGTGAGAGATGGGCGCAATGATGCTTTGCATGTGGGGGCTTATGCACGTCACTTGACTTCTCATGCGGTTCAACTTTCGTTGATTTTGGAGGATGCTCTAATGTTTGAATCTAATCGAGTTAGCGATTTTATGGTTAGAGACCCTGTTCAAGCATTTGAATGGCAGCCCTTAAGCTTTGTCCGTCAGCAAATGCTCGTGAATTCATTCTCGTTTTTGCCAATGTTTTTACAAGAAGATTCTACTTGGTACCTCTTGTCAGATTATTCGCTTGCTCAGTATCTACGCGAACCGTCTAAAACAGAACGCAAGAAACGATTAGCAATAACTGTGGGCAGTTCTATCCAATCTAAGGCAATTAAAATAGATAAAGCAACGTGTATTATTGCTAAAACTGCTATTAATGAAGCCATGGAACAGTTTGATGGCAAACCAATTCTCGTTGTTGAAATGAATGATCAAAAAAAACTAATTGGTATTATTACTGCCTTTGATGTTCTATGAATTGTTTTACTTGGGCATGACCTAACAATGCTTGCGTGCGCCGTGTCACGGCGTTGTGAATCGCACACCAAGTGTGCTGGAGGATACATATCGAGCAAAATCTCCAACCCCACCCAACTTACTTTAATCGGAAACGAAGCGGGAACCAGAGCATGTTGGGAAAGCGACTAAGTTGCGCCGTACAGCAGCAAGATGGGTTGCAAGGGGTTCTGCATAAGGCAAAAGCTAAACTGCCTGAACCTTAGTCTAGCGAGTTTATGTTGCTACAGGGAAGAACGGCTGTCACTCAGGAACGATGTTTGCGCGTTTGAGACAAACATCGCCCTGAACGAATAAACCCTGTTCTCGACGGTAGGCGGGAATCTGTAAGCGCCTAGCCGAAACGATATACGTCGGGACGCACCACCAGCAGTGGGGTATAGACGAACGAGGTGCCTAAGTGCGGATGACGTTCACAATGTACGGAACACGGGATGGCCTAAGTGCCGAGAGGCATAGGGTCACAGAGCAACCGTAGTAGTCCGAGACAGGGAAAGCCTGTTACATGGCGAAGGGTTGCAGGTGAATCGCATTTTCTGCCCACGTGATCGGCCTGGATAGGCGTTAAGCGCAACGACGAAAATGCAATCGGCGATACAATTGCCGACATGGTTTGCTGGAGAGCCGGATGAATTGAAAGGTTCAAGTCCGGTTCGGTGGGGGGCAAGTGGAAAAGCAGGTCATGCTGCTCGCCGCTTGCCTACCCTATGGTGGAACGATGAGATAGGTGCATTTGATTTGTTCCGTTTAACTCGCTAAGCTAATCGGCCCATCTACAGAAAAGGCTATTAGACTTTATGTAATAGTATGGCATAAGTTTTGTAGGGAAAACTGCCGTTTTTCCCTAGGTTCTGTTGACATTTGGTAAAAAGAAGCAGATTTCACCGCAGAGGGCGCAAAGATCGCAGAGATTTGTCTTGTTTTCTTCGCTTTCTCTGCGTCCTTTGCGGTTCAAATTCTGAAATGTCAACACAGCCTAGCCAAAATTAGGAGACCTTTATGACACTTCTCCTTGAAATTCAAAAAGAATTGAAGAACCTGCCTCTTGAAAAACAAAACGAGGTGCTGAATTTTGTGCTGTTTTTGCGGCAGCGCACCACGGATACGCAGCCACCAAAACAGCACTCACTCAAAAACCATTCAGCCTTTGGTTCATGGCAAGCGCGTGGGATGGATGCGGTTGCTTACCAGCAGGCATTGCGTGCCGAGTGGGATGAGGAATGATTGCCGTATTTGATACCAACATCGTGATTGATGCCCTTAATGGCATAGAGAAAGCTGATGCTGAATACGGCCGTTATGAGCGTGTCCTGATCAGCCGAATTACATGGATGGAAGTACTGATTGGCGCAAAAGAGAATGAAGCCAATTTGCGTGACTTTCTCCAATCTTATTTCGAAATTGTGCCATTGGACTTAGGTGTCGCAGAAAGTGCTATCCAAATTCGCCGGGTGCAGCGCATTCGTTTGCCCGATGCCATTATTTGGGCGACGGCTCGCACCAATGATGCTCTATTGGTCACACGAAACACAAAAGATTTTCATCCCGACTGGGCAGGTGTTCGTTTACCTTATACGCTTTAAGTTAGATGGTTTGTGGAAAAAACGGCCGTTTTTCCCCACTTCTCTCCCCTCTCACGCTAACATTTGGCGGAAAACGGCGTAACACCACCAGCCCCAATCATGAAACCTTTATGATACTTCTCCTTGAAATTCAAGAATGAATTGAACGCGATGATTACCGATACAGAAATCAGATTGAGAGGTGTGGAAGCACTTATCCAGGCTTTAGGAGAGGTACAAGCGGAACGGTTTATCAGCCTAATTCTGCGCGAACCTTTTGATTATACGGAATGGCAGCAGCAACTTTGGCAAGATCGTAGTGTGGAGCAGATTAGCAGGGCGGCAATGTTGCAGCGGCGTTCTGAAAAGTAATAAGGTAGTGGTGTGGGAGGTGGGGAAAAACGGCCGTTTCCCCCCACCCATCTCTCCTCTCCACACCAACATTGGGAGGAAAACGGCCGTTAAAAAATGACAAAATGCACACAATCAAGGATTTTACGTAAAATAATATCTGGTAAACTTGACGAGTGCGTTTGATATGAAAAGGGATTCTATGATCAACCAAGAAACTTTATGGCTTGAACTGGCCGCACTGCCACCCGAAGCGCAACGTTCAGTGGCCGATTATATTGCTTTTTTGCACACTAAATACAGTTCCACGCAAACATACCAGAAACCACAACGCTCTAACCTTGCCGATGAACCCTTCGTCGGACTGTGGCGCAATCGTCCAGAAATGGACGACAGCCAAGCTTGGGTACGCAATCTTCGTGAACGTGAGTGGGCAAAATCAAGTGGCTGACTTAATCATTGTTGATACCGATGTGCTGATTGATGTAAGCCGGGGCGTAGGGGAAGCTATCACCTGCCTACAGCAAATTGAGCAGCAATCTATCTTGAGCATCAGCACCATTACCAAAATGGAGTTGATAGTGGGATGCCGCAACAAAGGCGAGCTACGCACGGTTGAGAGATTCTTGTCTCGATTTCAAATTATCAAGATTAGCGAAGCTATTTCAGATAAGGCAGTTGAGTTGCTTCAGAAATATCGCTTGAGTCATGGTTTATTAATTGCCGATGCTTTGATTGCGGCAACAGCCATTACGTTGGAGCAGCCCCTTGTAACTAAAAACCAACGGGATTATGTCTTTATCACAGAATTACAACTGTTGCCTTACCCGAACCCGTTTGGTGTCTCATAACGGCCGTTTCCCCCCACCCATATCTCCTCTCCACACCAACATTGGGAGGAAAACGGCCGTTTATTCTCCACTTATGGTATGATTAGAAGCTCATCTTGAGTTAAATCGTAGGCACTATATGCGAATTGCAATTTTTGGGTCGGGCGGTGTGGGTGGCTATTTTGGCGGGCGGCTGGCGCAGGCGGGCGAGGACGTAGTGTTTATTGCACGCGGGGCGCATTTGCAGGCGATGCAGCGGGACGGGCTGCGGGTGGAAAGCATCAACGGGGATTTTGTCCTGCCGTCGGTGGAGGCCACGGATGACCCCGCCAGCGTGGGCGCAGTGGATTTGGTTTTGCTGGGGGTGAAGGCGTGGCAGGTGCCGGAAGCGGCGGTGGCGATTCGGCCGTTGGTGGGGGAAAAAACGGCCGTTCTGCCCCTGCAAAACGGCATTGATGCCCCTGCTCAACTGGCCGCCGTGCTGGGAGCCGCCCCGGTGTTAGGTGGCTTGTGCGCCATCATGAGCTACGTGGTTGCCCCCGGCCACATTCGCCACGCCGGCATTGACCCCATTATCCAGCTTGGCGAACTGGACAACACGCCCAGCGAACGGATGGCAGCGATTCTTGGCCTGTTGGACAAACCGGGCATTACAGCGATTCGGCCGGCCGATATTCAGGTGGCGATGTGGCAAAAGTTTCTTTTTATCGCCGCCCTTAGCGGTGTGGGGGCGGCGACGCGGGTGCCAATGGGCACCTTCCGCACGCTGCCGCAAACACGGGTGCTACTGGAACAGGTGCTGCAAGAGGGGATGGCGGTGGGGTTGGCGCACAGGGTAGCCCTGCCGCCAGACACCGTGGCGCGGACGCTGGCGCGGATTGACGGGCTGCCGCCGCAGGGCACGGCTTCGATGCAGCGGGATGTGATGGAAAAACGGCCGTCGGAGTTGGAAGCGCAAACGGGAGCCATTGTGCGGCTGGGTCAGCAGCTAGGCATCACCACCCCGGTCAACAGTTTCATCTACGCTAGCCTCCTCCCGCAGGAGTTGGCAGCACGGGCGTTGTAGGGCATGGTGAACGGGGAGTCTTTTAGTACGAAATGCTTCTTCGACAATTTTGCCATCAGAAATGCAGTCGGAAAAATCGGAGAAGGAAACTCAAAAAATACCACCATCTTCCTCAGATAGAGCTTGAACCTCGAATGGGTAACGCCTTAACTCCTACATACGATTATTCTTTCTAAAGAAGCCGCTTGGAAAAACAAAACCGAGATGCAGCTAGAAACAGGTTTAGCATGGCTTAAATGCAAAAGAATCCGTGAAAATCCGTCTTGATCCGCGTCATCCGCGCTGCCATTGAAGCCTCCATAAACTATTCCTGTGCAATTCAAGGGTCACAAAACGGCCGTTTCCTGACCAACCACAAACACCCCACGCAACGCACTGGCAAACCATTTTGTTTTTATCAACAATCATTGCGCCCACCCATTTTTGCTGATTTGTTGACCTAATGCGCCTATCATCGTTACAATCCGGCTGATTAGTCAGCCGAAATGAATTTGACCCTGATTTTAGAAACACAACGCCTCAGAATACGACCCTTCCAAGAGGGGGATAGCGAACCCTTTGCCACGTATAGGTCGGATCCCTTAGTTGCCCAATATCAATCCTGGGAAACACCTTATACCCTTAAGCAGGCAACTCACTTCATTGAGAGTTTGCAAAATAGTGCCCCAGGCACCCCAGGCGAATGGTATCAGTTAGCGATTGAAGTAAAAAAGGACAATATCATGATCGGTGACTGCGCTTTTTGCATTTTGGCCGAAGACCCCCGGCAAGCTGAAATAGGGTTCACCTTAGCGCGTTCCTATCAGGGGCTAGGTTATGGAACGGAAGCGGTCGGCCGCTTGCTGCAATATTTGTATGAGGAACTTGATCTTCATCGAGTACGGGCTAATTGTGATATAGACAATATCGCTTCGGTCAAGTTACTTGAGCGGGTTGGCATGAGACAAGAGGGGTGTTTTGTCGAAAGTTCATGGTTCAAGGGGCGGTGGAGTAGCGAGTATTGGTATGGATTATTACAACGGGAATGGATGCAAACCCACACCCCACTCCCTTCAAAAACACCCCCCACAAAAAAGGTAGGAGCATCCGCAAACACCCCTACCTTCTCTAATCCTGTAAATCCTGTCTAAAAATGCCTTACCCAGCCACTAGCACCGAAGCACCCGCCGCCTGCACCAGCTTGTTAAACTTCACCACATCCCCATCCAGCACCGCCTGAATTTGCGTCGCCTGCTCATCAATCCGGTCACACAGTTCGGCAAACACCATTTCTGCCCCCGACGTCGGCTTGTGGTCGGCACTGTAGACCACCGGAGCCAGTTGTGCCAGCTTTGAGGCCAGCCGCGTGCCGTGGTTTAGCACCTGGGCACTGTTTGCCAGCTCCGTCACAATCAGCGGATCCAAGGCATTTTTCAACGTTTTCTTCAGTGCTTCACCCGTTTCCTTCACGGCAGCGTTTCCTTCTCCCAATCGCTTTACCCAGCCATCCACCTGCGCCTGCAAATCCGTTACCCGGTTAATGGTCGTGTTCACCGCCGACAGCTTATCCCGAATCGCCAGCAGCAAATCAAACTGCGCCTGGAAATCCTCCGCCGTCGTGTCCACACGCGGGTCGGCCAGCACCGTAAACGACTGCGTTTGCGACCAGTCGCCCACCGTCAACCGCGCCGCGTAGCTGCCCGGCACCACAATCGGCCCCAGCATTGTTGAGGCCGCCGGGTCTTTGCCCACCATCTTCGTCGCCTCAGGGTAGCGCATATCCCAGATAAAGCGGTTCATGCCTGCATGAGTCGTCAAAAACAGCTTGTCCTCGGCATCTTCCTTGCTAATGTTCTCCGGTTTGGTGGTAAAGGTGCGAATCTCCTTACCCGCCCCATCCAGCAGCGTCAAAGAAAGTGCCCCTTCCGGCTTTTCCTTCAGGTGATAAGTGACAATCAGTCCCTGCGGCGGATTCTCGCCAGCATCCAAGAATTTGCGTTCAGTGGCTCCCTCCTCGGTCTTACTTTCGTAGAAGGTTGCCAGGTCGGTAAAGCTAGCGTTGTAGTTTTTGCCGGGGCTGCCACCCATCCAGCCAGAAAATAGCTCAGGATGCGGCCGCACGGTGTCGCGGGGCTGGAAGAGGTGGGCGGTATCGGCCACAACCTCATCGCTCATCTGGTGCAGCGGGGTCACATCGTCCATAATCCAGAAAGAACGGCCGTGGGTGCCAATCACCAAATCATTGTTCTTGAGCACCATGTCATACACCGGGGTGGCGGGTAGGTTAAGCTGGAGCGATGACCAGGACGCGCCATCGTCAAAGGAAACGTAAATACCCGTTTCCGTCCCGGCATAGAGCAGCCCCACCCGCGCCGGGTCGGCACGAATAACGCGGGTAAAGTCGTTGCCCGGAAGCCCGCCCACAATTTTTGTCCAGCTTTTGCCGTAATCGTTGGTTTTATACAGATACGGGGCATAATCGTCGTTTTTGTGGCGTGAAGCCGCCACGTAAACGGTAGCCGCATCGTGGGGCGACTGCTCAATGATTTGGATCATCGTAAACTTGGGCAAATCGGAGGGGGTGACATTGTGCCAATTCTTGCCCCCGTCGCGGGACACATGAATCATGCCATCGTCAGAGCCAGCCCAAAAGACCCCCGCCTCGTGCTGCGATTCCACAAAGGCAAAAACGGTGGCATAGGTTTCCGCTCCAATGGAGTCCAAATTGATTGGGCCGCCCGTCTTTTTGAGGGTATCAGGGTCGGCATAGGTCAAATCGGGGCTGATTTCTTCCCACGTTTGCCCTTCATCC
>JACKCD010000003.1 GCA_020634215.1 Ardenticatenaceae bacterium
GGATGAACCGGCCACTGCAAATCCAGCATCTCCGCCAACCGCGCATGGGGGCCACCAGGGGCAAATCCCCCCGCCAGCGTTGCCCCGGCATCAAAGCGAAACCCTTGGTGAAAAAAGGTGCCCGCGCAGCCGCCGGGATAAGTGTGGCCTTCAAGTACGGTGACGTGGTGACCGGCCTTGAGCAGCAGTGCCGCCGTCGTTAGCCCGCCAATGCCAGCACCGATGATGAGGGTGTGTGGGGTAGTTTTCATGTTTGCTAAATGGGACGCGGACGAACACAGACGAACGCGGATCAATCTGCGAAATCGTGGCAGTGCTTCAGGTTTTCGGCCACCAGGGGAAAAAGGCGTTGGTTTGCGCCATGTAGGCTTCGTAACCCGGCTTGGTCTTGGTCAGGTTTCGCTCCAGCAGGGCCACGCCGGAGACACGGAGGAGCAGGAAGGTCATGAGAACAGCACCGTAAATGGGCACAATGCTGCCGGCCGCCAGCGAAAACAGTGCTAACCCCCACCAGACACAGGCATCGCCAAAGTAGTTGGGGTGGCGGGTGTAGCGCCAAAAGCCCGTTGTGAGCAGCTTGCCTTTGTTGGCGGGGTTGGCCTTAAAACGGGCAAGCTGCCAGTCGCCTCCCGCTTCAAAGGTGAAGCCGATAAGCCACAGCAGCAGCCCCAGCCCATCCAGCAGGTTTAGCCCACCGCTGAGCCGGTTAGCATATTGGGCACCAAGCAGCGGGGCGGAGATGAGCCAGGCCAGTATCCCTTGCAGCAAAAAGACCTGGAAGAAGCTAAACCACCAGTACCGTTCTGCCCCATAGCGGCGGCGGAACTGCTGATAACGATAATCTTCGCCTTTGCCCCAGTTGCGCCACAGCAGGTAGAGTGACAGCCGTACCCCCCACAGGGTTGTTAGCACGGTGACAAGCAGGCGACGGCTGGCGAGTCCTTCGCTGTGGCTGTAATAGACCCAGGCAGCGAGGACAAAAAGCAGCCCCCAGCAGATGTCTACGATACTGACGTTTTTGAGTGGGATGCTGAGCAACCAAACGGCCGTTACGACCGTCAGAATCCACAAAAATGCTAAGATCCAAGCGGTAAAAAAGCTCAAACTCTGTTCTCCTTATGAAGAAAATGGGGTGCAGATAAACACGGATGAATCTGTGCAATCTGCGAAATCTTTGATTTTTTGGATGCTTGGCTGCTTATGCTGCCTCATTGGCGACCAATCGCGCCACGTGCCGCCGCGTGATCCATTTCCGCGCTGTAAACAGTGCCCACAGCCCCGGCTTGTTAAACAGCAGCCGCGTGAAGAGGCCGCGCAGCCCGGCGTGATATTGATATTCGATATGCTCATGCACCTCGGTTAAGTTGGGTGCCAGAGCGCGGAAGCGGTGGGTGTGCTGCCAAAAGCGCATCGGCCCGCTGGCTTGGGTGTCGGTGAAGCCGCTGGGACTGACCTGGGTGTGAATGGCTTGCCAGCGCAGGGGAATGGGGCCAGCCCAAATGGTGAAGTTGGCAACAGATCCTTCGCCCAGCGGCTCGAAGCTGTGGATTTGCACAAACATGGGCGGCGGGGTAAGCAGCTTGAGGATGCGAGTGTCGTGGTGGAAGGTGGAAACGGCCGTTTGTGGGGCGGCAACGGTAAAGCGATAATCAAATATTGGCATGGGCTTCCTGTTGGTGAAATTTAAGCAGAATCAGACCAGTCGATCTACGAGACGTTTAACGGCCGTTTCAAACCCCTGATCTGGTAGAAAGTGCAGATGTTGACGACTCACAATCGCCGTCCGTGCCGCGAGATACGCTTCCAGCAGCCGTTTCATGTGCTGGCGGGTGGGGCGCGGCTGCTGGCCGTAATGGGCTTCCAGTAGGGCTTGGCGCGTTGGGTCTTCGGCTGGCAGGTTGAACAGCAGCGGCGGCAGCGTAAAATGAAGCAGTTCCAGATAGATGGTAAACGGCTTGCTCACGTCACCCCGCGCCAGCAGTCGCAGCGTGTCCCAAAACATCACCCAAAACCGCTCATCGAGTGCCGCCAACTCCTCCGCACTGATGCGCGGCTGGGGGATTGCCAATGTTTGTGACTGCGTCTGGAACTGTTCCACCCAGCCGTTTTTGTCCTTGATGATGCGAATGTCGGCATCCCAGGGGTTTGGAGACAGTGATTCCTGGCTTTCATAACGGTAATCCACTTTAGAGCCGTTGCTGTACAGGGCGATGTGAAAAAACGGCCGTACATGCACCGCATCAAACGACTTGGCTGGTACATAGGGCAGCACCGATTGGATAAATTCCCGGCGGCGCGGCCACGCCAGCTCGCGGCTGGTGTCGCTGTCAAAAATTAGAGCTACGTCCAGGTCAGAATAATCGTCGTCGCGCCGTTTGCCAAAGCTGCCGGAGAGAAAGCAGGCGGCAATGGCCGGTTCGCGCATCACGCGCTGCTGAAGGCGGGTAATCACTCGGTCTTGTTCAAACATATCTGGAGAATTGGGGATTGGAGATTGGCGATTGATGAACCTTCATAATCGCCAATCTCTAATCTCCAACAACTTAATCATTCACACGTAGCAGACAAAAAACGCCTTTGCACATTATCAAGCGGGTCTTGTCCACTCATAGTAGAAGTATAGCGCAAAACAAAACCCTTTGCCCGTTGCCTGCTTTGCGACTATACTCGCCCAAATATGGCACTCGTTTTCCGCCTCTGGCAGCATCACAAAAATCGGGTTTTATGGGTTTTGCTCCTGCTGCTGGTGTGGGGTGCGTGGCTGTGGAACCTCAATCTGGGCGATCTCTCCTTCGATGAATCGGCAACCTATTTTGTAGCTTATCGGCCGTTTGGCGAAATTTTGCATTATTTACGCGGCGCGGCGCATGAACACCCACCCGTTTATTATTTGCTCATTCGCGGCTGGATGGGTTTAACGGGTACCAGCGAATTTGCCCTGCGCTATTTTTCGCTGCTGGTCGGGATGTTGGTTGTGGCCGTTGGCGGCTGGCTGGGGCGACTGGTGGGGCAGCGGGTTGGGGGAAAGGGGCGGTGGTTGGGGTTGATAACGGCCGTTTTTCTCGCAGTCACCCCCGGTATGGCCTTTTACGCCCGCGATGCCCGCATGTATAGTCTCATGACGCTATGGGCCATGCTCGCGGCCGGGCTGCTGCTGCGCGATTGGCTGGAAGCCAACGCCTGGCCGCGCTGGACGGCCGTTTTTACCCTTGGTCTTGTCAACGGTCTAGGGCTTTTCACCCACTACTACTACCTTTTCTTCCTCATCGTCCAGCCGCTGCTGCTGTTAGCCAGCCGCCGTTGGCGACCCTTTTGGCTGTGGAGCGGCACACACAGCCTTCCAGCCCTGGTGGGGCTGGTCTGGCTCTGGTTCTCGTCCGGGCTGCAAACCATGCTCATTGCCACCTTTCGCGGCGCAACGCTCGGCCAGCCTTCCCTGCGCGAGATGGCGGCACTGCTGCGAAAGCTGCTCTCCAGTTCTTTTTCCACCCCACCCACCTATTTTGTCCCTCTCGTTGTGCTGCTGCTGGCCGTAGGCATCTTGGTTGCCTGGCGGCGCGACTGGTTGGTAGGGCTTTGGCTGCTGCTGCTGCTCGTTGTGCCGCTGGTGGCAGCTTTTTGGGTGCCACGTGAACCCCAACCACGCTATGTGAATTATCTGCTGCCCTTTATTGCGCTAACGTTGGCTCAGACTGCCCAGCTACCAGACTATCTTTTGTCGCGCTGGCGGCGTGTGGGTGGCTTGCTGACCATGCTGGCGGTGGCGGCGGTGGCTTGGCTGCTGGCGATGGCAGGATTGAGGCCGGTATTAACGGCCGTAAAATCCCGCTACGGTGATGCCGTGCAGCTTGTTAGCACCCAACAGCGACCAGGGGATCAGGTGCTGTTTTATGGCCCGTGGCAGGAAATCCCGTTCCATTACTACAACCCCGGCAACATGCCCCCCATCACCCTATTGCCCCCTACGCCCCGCCGCTGCTAGACGCGCGGCCACGGCTGAGCCGATTTGTTAACTGCTGCCGCCGTGCAGCGCTGTGGGTGCTGCCGACGGCAGTGGATACCGTGACCCAGACCATGTGGGCTGGCGATGGTTGCAACAGCTTGTGCCATACCGTTTGTGGCTTCCTGATGTTGCCCTGTGTTGCCGCCTTACCCGACCCTGCGCCAACAACGAGCTAGGGCTGGTTTTGGCGATGTGGTGCGTTGTTGGAACAGGTGGCGGTGGAGGGGAAGCAATTGCCGCCGGGGAAGCAGCGCGGCGGCTGTCGCTGTGTGGCACTTTTGCAGCCGCAGGTCGCCGCCTATTGCCCTGCAACTGTCGCTAGTGCAGGGGAGCGTCAGAGTGTGTGGCAAACAGCCGATTTGTGCTGAAAATGACGGTAGCCAAGCGACCATAGACCGGGAAGGGCTGCTGGTGCCGTCTGGTGCGCCCCTGGGGAATACTCGCTGCGGTGCGGCTGGTGGATGAGGCGCAGGGGGCGGTGCCCAGCTGGAGGGTCAGGAAACGGCCGTTGCAAACCATCGGATCACGGAGCCAATCAACCCGCCCTGTGTGGACGGCAGCAGCCACAACCGCTGCCTGCCGCCCCCTGGCCAGAGCACCTGCATCACGCTAACGGGTGCTGAACCGGCCCGTTGAATTTTTCAGCCAGGCTACCCCATTCCCTTTGGCTACTGGCAGTCAGCGGCGGAACGGCTGCCTTCCAGCGTTGGAAATGCACCCTAAGCTTGTCGTCGCAGCCCCTTTGCCCGTTTAACAATCCATGTCGGAACTGTTTTGACGGGCAAAAAACAGAGCCGTTGGCTCCAGGTTATGCGCGCAGCAGTTGGTCAGCAAACGGCTGGTGTCGGTGCCGCTGGTGCTGTCGGTGTAAGCCGATGCGCCGCCTGGTTTGGTGAGTAGCTAGGTTGGAGTTGGTGGATATGAAACGCGGCTGAATTTGTGGACAACCCCCCGATGGCGACAATCAAATTCCTTTGTTTACCGCCACCATTGAGCCACGCCCACGTTGAAGCGGCTCCCGGCCACCATGATGACCCCGCTACGCCGATTTTGGCAGTGAGATTGGGCTGCGTGGCTGCCGCGTGACGAAGCGTGCCTGCCCGGGCGAGCAACTACAAATTAGCTACGCCGCAGCGCATGCTCTTATCCAGCCCACCGAAATTTACGCCGTTTAACCACCTGGTTACGTCCACTGGTAAATGGTTGTCCAAGTAGACAACTGGCCGCAGGGTGGACAACTGCTTGGCTCCAACCGGTAACCAGCGATACATTATGGATGACTACACCCTCCATCCCGCTGATGCGCCACAGAGCCATACATCCCTCTATATCGGCTTTACACCGCCAAAGACGGTGCGCCTATTCGCCACCCTGGAAAACGGCGACCCGCATCCCTACCGACCGCGTGCTAATCCCCGTGTCACGGTGGTAATAATGGTAGGGGCAAAGCAAACAGGATTGACGCTGGTAACGCCACAAGCCTTTTCTTCCGGTTATGCTTCTTGCATTGTAGACAGTTGCAGACAAGGGCGAACCAGCGCGGTGAAGGTTTCAGTTCACCCTGCGCTTTTCCACTGCTTCGCCCTACTATGGCTGGCAGCACGAATTTAGTTGAAGCAGCCGATGAGGGTGAACTGAGGACGGAGACGACACCGGGGGCAAAGTAAGCCGTCACCTGACCAGGGTGTAGCGTTGAGATAGAGACGAACCCAGCAGACAACGGAGATGACAAGGGAGTACCCACAGGCTGGCCGTCCAGCCAAGACTAGCCGACAACGAGCAGGTTGCCATCGCGCCGGTGGTGTGGATGCTGATGAGCCAGTGAATGTTGATGAGGGCGAGGGCGGCGAGTTCAACGATGTTGAAATGAAGTGAGGGCATTGGAGCAGGGGAGGTAAATGGAAGAGGGTAATGAGGAAGTAGGCGAGGAGGGAGCAGAAACGGCCGTTATATAAGGTAATGCCGTTCCCCGTGTTGCTCATATTACGTTCCTTAATCCGCCGTCCGCGCAGCAGATACAACACAAACGGATGGGGAGCAGCGACACCAAATGCCAGTGCCGCCAGCCAAACCCAGCAAAACAGCAGCGACCGCAGCCCCAACGCCAGCCCAGCGTGGCTGGCAAAACATTACCGGCAGGCTAACAATATTGGGTAGACCTGGCAAATTAACCAACCCGGTGCAGTTGGCGGCGTGGAAGTCGAGCGGACGCTTCATACTTGGTAGCACAATGGTACGTGGTGCGTGAACAAATTTGGCCCCGCCACTGCACCACACACCATTTCTATCAGGTACCTTCTTCCCAAGGATTCGGAATATTTCACCTGTGCATCGGTAGGCGTGTCAATCTTAATGCCATGAGTGCAACGAAGTGCAGCAATGGCTTGATCGATCTCAGCGGCACGGTGTAGACGCGGTTTTCAGCTTACCCCGGTTGTCCGGCCAAAATGTTGGCGGTAACCTTGTCGGCAAAAGCTCATATCCCATCGCACTGAAGCGATTGGCCTTCGGCAGCGGCCAGGTTGATGAATGACCTTCGCCTAGCAGGTTGACTTACGCCCGTCTTTGGTGAACTGTTCCACAAACGGCCGTACGCTGGGTCATCAATTGAAAGCTCACGCAGTCTCGGTTTTGTTGATTTCGATGTGAAAGTGGCGGAATTGCCAGCAAGCGCCCCATCTTTCATCACCTCAAAGTGGTGTTTTGTCCATGATATTGCATGTCGCCGGTGGGCGCTGGTGAAAATATCGCCAAAGGAGCCGCTTCCATCATTGGCATCACGCAGGAAGCCGTCATCACCGCTTCCAAGCGCCTTCAGCGGATCTACTTCCGTGACAATGACGTTGCCGCCCAGCCCCCGCGCCCGCATGGCAATGCCCCGGCTGCACCAGCCGTAGCCGCCCACGACGACCACTTTCCCGGCGATGAGGTAGTTGGTGGCGCGAATCACGCCGTCCATGGTGGATTGGCCGGTGCCGTAGCGGTTGTCAAACATGTGCTTGGTCAGCGCGTCGTTGACCGCCATCATCGGGAATTCCAGCGCCCCATCTTTTGCCATCGCCCGCAGCCGGACGATACCGGTGGTGGTTTCTTCAGTGCCACCGATGACGGTGCTCATGGCATCGCGCCGGTCTTTGTGGATGGTGCTGGTGACATCGGAGCCATCGTCCATGATGATATGGGGCTTGTGGTCAATAATGGCGTTAATGTGGTTGAAATAGGTCTGGTTGTCTTCGCCCTTGATGGCGTAGACGGGGATTTCGTAGTGGGCGACGAGCGATGCGGCCACGTCGTCCTGGGTGCTGAGCGGGTTGGAGGCGCACAGCACCACGTCGGCGCCACCGGATTGGAGGGCGACCATGAGGTTGGCGGTTTCGGTGGTGACATGCATACAGCCGCCGACACGCAGCCCGGCAAACGGCCGTTCTGCTTGAAACTGCTGCAACACGCCCTTCAAAACCGGCATTTCCTGCGAAGCCCACTCGATGCGGTGACGACCGCCGGGGGCAAGGTCTACATTTTTAATATCAAATTCCATCTGTTTTGATGCTCCTTCGTTTCTGTATTCGGTAATCGGTAATCAGTAATCGGTAATCAGTAATCGGTAATCAGTCAGGCCACTGTTTACTGATTACTGTTCACTGATTACTGGTTACTGGTTAGACAATCTAAACGGCCGTTATCGTCAAAGTTTTCCCGATAGCGGGCGACGAACGCGATCGGCGTGAACGTGTGATTTTGTGTGCCGAGGTTTTCCAGCACATAGGTCGCGGCCAGGGCACCCATACGGCCGGCGATGTCCCAGGGCAGGTCAAGCTGCATTCCGCGCATCAGCCCAGCGCGGTACGCATCCCCCGCGCCCGTGGGGTCCACAATGTGGCTGGGCGTAACGGCGGGAATCTGGAACACATCATTGTTGATAATCAGTGTCGAGCCTTCCGCTCCCCGCGTGACCAACAGACCGCCAACCCGCTCTAAAATTTGCGCTTCGTTCAGCCCCGTTTTTTCGCGGATCACCCCATACTCATACTCATTGACCGTCAGCAAAAAGCAGCCATCCAGCCCTTCACGCAAATCATCGCCCGACAACCGGGCAATTTGCTGGCTGGGGTCATAGAGATAGGGAATTTGCAGCCGCTTGCATTCGGCGGCATAGGCCCGCATCGCGTCGGGGTCGTTGGGTGAAACGGTTGCCAGCCCGGTGGCGGGGGCGTGGGTGGCAAAGCTCAGTCCCTTGGCGTGGGACATCGCCCCGGTGTAGAAACTGGCGATTTGGTTTAAATTTTCGTCGGTGTTGACAAAAAAGGAGGCGCAATACTCGTCCTCAATTTCGACAATGGCTGACGTATCTACGCCATGTTTTTCCAGCCAGTGGCGGTAGTCGCTGAAATCTTGCCCGGCGGTTGCCATGATGGTGGGGCGAGCACCCAGCAGAGCCAGGGTATAGGCGATGTTGGGGGCAGTGCCACCGCGCTGCCGCTTGAGCGAATCCACCAGAAAGCTGACGCTGATGTTATGCAGTTGGTCGGCAAGTAGCATGTCGGTGAACTTGCCGGGGAAAGACATTATATAGTCGTAGGCAATGGAGCCTGTGATAACAATGTTCATGGATATGTGCGAAGGTGATAACCTGACGTTTTTGGAGATTGGAGATTAGAGATTATGAATCTCCAATCTCCCTGTACCGAAAGTCAGTTTATGCCCTTATTGCGTATTATTTGGTAATTCTCCTATGAAGTCTGCGAGGTATCATAGCGGGGTTTTGTTTCATTTGGCGTAACAATTTGCTCGGCTTTAACCGTTTTTTTTAGCACGGGCGACAACCCTAGCCGGTCACGCAGCATGACGAGCAAGGCGCGGAAGCCGTCGCGGGCGGTGATTTTTTTCCCTTCGGCATAGGTGCGGGGGCTGTAGTTGATGGGAATTTCGAGAATGTTGTGGCCGGAGAGCAAGATTTTGTTGGGTAGCTCAAAATCGAGGTTGAAGTCGGTGGTGGTGAGGTTGAGGGCTTTGACGACATCGCTCCGCACCATTTTGGTGGCGGTGGCGACATCGGTGAGGTGGCCGCCAAAGAGGAGGTTGGTAACGGCCGTTAATACCCGCACCCCCAAATACGCATGAGCATACTCATACTTCACATGCCCACCCAATACCCGCGAGCCAAAAATCGCTGGCGCGTTTGTCGCCGCCGCCAGTTGGCAAAACTTGCTGTGTTCGGCCGGGTCATACTCCGCGTCCGCATCCTGAATAATCATATAATCGCCCGTCATATTGGCAATTCCCGTGCGGATAGACATCCCCTTGCCCATGTTGCGCTCGTGCAAAATCACCCGAATTTCCGGGTCAGTAATCGTTTGCAAAATTTCGCGGGTGCCATCGGTGGAGCAGTTGTCTACGACCAAAATCTCCCGTGTCCAACCTGCGCCCAGATCAACCGCCTGGGTTTTGGCAATGACATCACGGATAGTCGCCCGTTCGTTATAACAACAAATAATGACAGACAATTTTTTCATAATCTAACAAAGGCAAGTTACAAGTTGCAGGTAGCAAGGCGGTTTGGAGTGATCCAATCCTGGTTCGGGCAGCTTCTCACTTGCAGCAAAAAATTATTTGGGAAGCAAACGTTGGAAAAAAAACAGTTTTGGCGTTCTTAAAGGCTCTTTCATTCCTGCGAAAGCGGGAATGACAACTTTGTGATTGCCAATTTTATACTTTACATCAATCCCTCATGGTATATGTAGAACCAAATTGGGAATAAACCGAAAATCCTTCACATTCAGGGTAAATAATGGCAGGTTGTGAACCAAAGCTGTTGCCGCAATCAAAGCGTCGGGAATAGTTGGTTTATGGCTTAAGACAAATGTCTCCAGTATTTCCAAAAATTGGTGCGACACTGCCGTATCAATCGGATATGATTTTATTAAGGAAAGGTGTTTTCTAATGCGCTGGAATTCGATCTTATCACGCGCCCCAAAATAAAGCTCAGCTTGCGTCACAACGCTGATACCCAAATTTGCTGTTCCAACATCCCGTAATTGTGCCGCCACCTGTTGGTTATTACGATAAAGCTCAATCAGGATATTTGTATCACACAAGACTATATTTGCTGCTGCGGCCATGCTTCTTCTCGAATCTTATTCAAAGATATATTACTGCTTTCCCAGATCCCCGCGATAGCAAAGAAATCTTCAACCTTATCAACGACGTTTGGGGAAACATATTCATCCACATTGCTTCTTGACTCCACAGAATCAACAAAACTTAATGATTCTAGTAATTGCAACAAGATCTGCGCTTTTTTCTTATCAGCAACCTGAATAACAATTTGTTCCATTAGAGCCGCCTATTCCTAGCCTCTTTCGCAAAATGCTGATTTCTGATCGTGTTTGGTATATCAATCAACGAATACCTCGTTCTTGAAAGAACTTGGCAAACATATCAATAATATAGTCAAGACGCGGAATATCCAAACCGGGAAACACCCCAATAAAGAACGCGCCGCGCATAATTTCATCGGCTATGGCTAAATTGCCGACGACCCGCGCCTGAATGTGCTGGTAGCCCGGCTGTTTGGTGATGTTGCCGGCAAAAATGAGCCGCGTTTCGACATGGTTCATTTCCAAAAAGCGGGTCAATTCATGGCGCATGAAAGGAGCGTCTGGTTTGACATAGAGAGGGAAGGCGAACCAAGATGGGTCGGCTTTGGGGTGCCAGGTAGGCAACATCAGGAATTGCTCAAATTGGCGTAGCCCTTCGTATAAATAGTGGAAGTTTCGTTTGCGCGTAGCGATAAAGTGCGGCAGCTTGCCAACCTGGGCTACCCCCATTGCTGCTTGCGGGTCGGTGGTTTTGAGATTATAGCCAATTTCGGTGTAATAGTAGCGATGGTCGTAGTAGCCGGGAATGCCGGGGACTTCGCGGTCAAAGCGGCGGTTGCATTTGCCGTTTACCGGGTTGTCATAACCGCACCAGCAGTCGCGTCCCCAGTCGCGCACCGAGCGGGCAATTTTTGCCAGGCGGCGGCTGTTGGTGTAGACCGCCCCTCCTTCGCCGAGGGTGATGTGGTGGGCGGGGTAGAAGCTGAGGGTTGCCATTTGGCCGAACGTCCCCACCATTTTGCCATCCCAAGTGGAGCCAAGTGCGTCGCAGGTGTCTTCGATTAAATAGAGGTTGTGCTTTTTGGTTAACTCGACGATGCGATCCATGTCGGCGGGGTTGCCGAGGGTGTGGGCGAAGATGATGGCGCGGGTGCGTGGGGAGATGGCGGCTTCGATTTCGGTGACGTTGGGGTTGTAGTCGCCCAAACAGCTATCCACAAAGACGGGGGTGAGCTGGTTTTGGATGATGGGGTTGACGGTGGTGGGGAAGCTGGCGGCGGGGACGATGACTTCATCACCGGGGAGCAGGGGGTGCTTTAGGCGACGGGAGCAAAGGGTGGTGACGGCAACGAGGTTGGCGGAGGAGCCGGAGTTGACGGGGATGACTTCGCGCACGCCGAGAAAGTGGCCGAGGTCGTCCTCGAATTGCTGGGTGTAGGGGCCGGCCGTCAACCAGAAATCGAGTACGGAGCTGACCATGTTTTGCAGTTCGTGTTCGTCAAAGACACGGCCGGCGTAGTGGACTCTGGATTTGCCCGGTTCAAACGGCCGTTCCTTATGCACCTTCTGGTAGTATTCAGCAACCTGCGCCAGGATGGCCTGGCGCAGCTCTTCCGTCTCACTCATTTGCTTGTGTTCATCCCTGCTTGATCTGATCGTTCACAAACGACCGCTTCTCAGGAAGGATTATAACACACCGCAACCCATAACCAAGTGCGAGGCCAACGGGTTGGCTACGTTTGTCCGATGGTTGCCGCCGCGTTGTTTTGGTTTGCGCGGCTTGTTTTTCGTTCGTACAATCGGCTAACGTTTGCCGGAGATTCGCGTATGAATTGGAAGATCATTGTTTTGTTATTAACGGCCGTTGGTGGCCCCATAGCCGCTGGAATCGTTTTTTCCCAGCAGGTGGCGCAAAACCCGCTGCAATCGGCGGTGTGGTTTGTTCTGTACGAACTCGTTTTGCTGATCATCAGCTTTGTGACAGGGCTGCTGGAGGAGCTGCAAAAGCGGTGGGTGCCGCGTGCCGCTGACTGGATTGATGACCTGCCGGGACGCTGGCGCAGCAAGCCGGAAAAGGCGTACCGCCAACACCTCATCTATCGCCACCGGGATTTTGATGTCAAGGGGTTGAGTACCCAGGGCATCTACACACTGGAGCTGGAGCAGGTGTTTGTGGAGTTGAGCATTGCCCCGCAGCCGCCGGGGAAGGTACCGGCCGACCCCATTCACCAACTGCCCGACGAACTGCGGCAGGGGAGCCACACCATTTGGCAATTTTTGGCCGCCGAACCGCTGCAAAAGCAGCAGTTTGCCATTTTGGGGGCACCCGGCAGCGGCAAGACGACGCTGCTTAAGCACATGACGCTGGCACTGGCGGCAAGCAAGGGGAATGGATTGCCCAAAAAATTACCTATCCTGCTCTTTTTGCGTGACCACGCAGCAACGATTGCTGAAATGACTGGCTACCAACCCCAAAAAGAGACACATTCGCCAACGATTTCTAATGCTGATTTGCGGCAAACAGTTAACAATTTAAGCGTAGCTGATGTGAAGGGGCTGGCATCTGATTTGGGGCTTGATCATGAGGATCTCGCTGGCGGTAATAAGAGAGAACTAGTTGTTGAACTGATTAATGCAGCCAGGCGGATGGGGAAAGCCAACGATTTGCGTAAATTATTGGAGTCGGTGTATTTAGCAAGTAAGCTGCCGAGTGGAGAGTATGACGATTTTTTGTTGGTAGATGCACTATGGGGTGTTCTACAGCGATGGAAAGTGGATGTGCCAAAGGCATGGGTTGAAAAACAATTGGCTCTAGGACGTTGTTTAGTGATGTTGGATGGGCTGGATGAGGTGGCTGACCCGCAGTTGCGGCGGCTGGTGGTGGCCTGGGTGGAGCGGCAGATGTTGATTTATGGCGGCAACCGCTTTGTCGTGACGTCACGACCGTTTGGCTACCGCTCCAACCCGCTGGGCGGGGTGGCGGTGCTGGGGGTGCAGCCGTTTAGCCGGGCGCAGATGAGCCGCTTTGTCCACAACTGGTACCGAGCCAATGAGGTGATGAGCAGCCAGAAGAATGACCCCGGCGTGGCGATGAAGGCGCAGGAGGGGGCTGAGGATTTGCTGCGGCGGCTGGAGCAAACGCCGACGCTGCTGGAGCTGGCGGTGAACCCGCTGCTGCTGACGATGATTGCCACCGTCCATCGCTACCGCAGCTCGCTGCCGGGGCGACGGGTGGAGCTGTATGCCGAGATTTGTGAAGTCTTTTTGGGCAAGCGGCAGCAGGCGCGGGGGCTGGTGCTGGATTTGACCCCGGCGCAAAAGCAAGCGGTGCTGCAGCCGCTGGCCTTTGCCATGATGGAGGGGGAGCGGCGCGAGATGGCGATGGCGGCGATCATTGAGCTGATTCAGGAGCCGGCGGGGTTGGTGAACCCTGGTACTGACCCAATGGTGTTTTTGCGTGATGTTGAGAATTTGAGCGGGCTGCTGCTGGAGCGGGAGCAGGGGGTGTATGGCTTTGCCCATTTGACCTTTCAGGAATATTTGGCGGCGGCGCACGTGCGCGAGATGGGGTTGGAAGCAGCACTGGTGGCGCAGGTGGGGGCAAGCTGGTGGCACGAGACGATTCGGCTGTATGCGGCGCAGGGGGAGGCGACGGCGATTTTGGCGGCTTGTTTGGCGGGGGAGAGGCCGACGGTGGCGGCACTGATGCTGGCGATTGAGGTGGAGGAGGAGGCGCGGGCGGTGGCTCCGGCAGTGCGGGAGCAGCTAAGACAGGTGTTGGAGGCGTGGGTGGAGGATGCAGAGCCGGAACGGCGGCGGTTGGTGGCGGAGGCACTGCTGGCGCGGCGGCTCAAACGGCTGGTGCGGCTGGATGAGGATCGGTATATAGACAGTAGCCTAGTGACCCACGCTGAATACCAACTTTTTTTGGACGAGATGCGGGAACAGAAGAAATTTTACCAGCCGGATCATTGGCTGACGGGGCAGTTTGTGCCGGGGACGGGCAACCAGCCGGTTGTGGGGGTGCGCAGTGGGGATGCAATGGCATTTGTGGATTGGCTCAATGGGCGACAGGAGAGAGAAGGGTGGCATTTCCGCCTGCCAGAGGACGAGGAAGGGGATAGGTTGGCTGGCTTAGTGACCATGCCCCTGGGCTATTGGGTACAACGGGCTGCAGGCTGGTTTGTTGTAGGCGATGGTTCCCCATCGCCTACAACAAACCAGCTTCTGGCATGGCAGCAGAAAGACCTCGCCCGCGCCCTCGACCTCGCCCGCGCCCTCGCCCTTGACCTCGACCTCGCCCTTGACCTCGACCTCGACCTCGCCCTTGACCGCACCCGCGCCCTTGCCCTTGACCTTGACCTCGACCGCGCCCTCGCCCTTGACCTCGCCCGCGCCCTCGCCCTTGACCTTGACCGCGCCCTTGCCCTTGACCGCACCCTCGACCTCGCCCGCGCCCTCGACCTCGCCCGCGCCCGCGCCCTCGACCTCGACCTCGACCTCGACCTCGACCTCGCCCGCGCCCTCGACCTTGCCCGCGCCCTCGACCTCGCCCGTATCCGCGGCTTAGGCGTTGATGAGCGTGATAGAGAAATCGCACGGTATTTTTTGCGGCTTTCGGCACTTTTACTGGCCGAAGTATTTGTCTCGAGGCGTGAGCTTTATAGAGCCGATGTTAAGCAGAAAAGCTGGCTAGAGCGGCGGCGGCTAACGGCCGATTTAGCCGCCTTTGAAGCAGCTGCCCAGACCATCATTGATGCCTATCTGAGGCTGTATGTGGATTTGGTGACAGTGGAAGAACGGATTGCCGGGAATTTGTCGGCCGTGGAAGGCATTCGCCTGGTCAAAGAACGCAAACCCACCACCGAACCCCCCACCCATCCGTAGGGGCGGGTTGGCGCGGATAGGCGCAGGGTGAACAGACGGCATTTTCACCGCGCCGTCTCGCCCATGCCCCACCCATCCACGCCAATTTGGGGTAACACAAGGGCGAGACGACCGGGAGATGAGGCCAACGGCATTGCCAGCGCAAACCCCGGTCATCCCGCCCCTACTAAAATATCGTGTGTATCATGCGTCATGTGGGGCGGGATGGCGTGGGGAATCGCAGGGTGAACAGACGGCATTTTCACCGCGCCGTCTCGCCCCTGATTACTGGCGACTATGTATCACCCGCCACAGCTTTTCAGCGGTTAGCGGCATATCCACATGGCGCACCCCCAAATGCGCCAGCGCATCCACCACAGCATTGACAATCGTTGGCATGGAGCCAATTGTCGCCGCTTCGCCAATTCCTTTGGCTCCCAGCGGGTTCAACGGCGTGGGCGTTTCGGTGCGATGGGTCTCAAAATGGGGGAAGTTGTCTGAGCGCGGCAGGGCGTAGTCAATGAGCGAACCGGTGAGCAAGTTGCCCAGTTCATCATAGCGCGACCCTTCGTAGAGCGCCTGGCCGATGCCCTGCGCCAGCCCGCCATGCACCTGCCCCTCCGCCAGCAGTGGGTTAATGACCACGCCACAATCATCTACCGTCAAGTAGCGCACAATTTCCACAATCCCTGTCTCTGGGTCTACTTCCACAACGGCAACGTGGGTGCCAAAGGGGTAGAGGCTGCCATCAGGGGCAAAATCGGTGTCGCTTTCTAGCCCACCTTGCAGTGCTTCGGGTAGATTGTCGCCACCGGCCGCCGCCGCAACATCACCCCAGCTTAGCCCGCGCTCTGGCACGCCGACGACTTGAAAACGGCCGTTTTCCAACACCACATCCACCTCCGCCGCCTCCAACAAATACGCCGCAAGCTGCCGCGCCTTATCCCGCACCGACAGCGCATTGTTATGCACCGAACTCCCGGCAATCGCCGTGCTGCGGCTGCCAAACGTGCCAATGCCACGCGGGATAATGGCTGTGTCGCCGTGCTTCACCACAATATCTTCCAGCGGAATTTGCAGCGCGTCGGCCGCAATTTGCGCCCAGGTCGTTTCATGCCCCTGCCCATGCGGCGAACTGCCCGTCAAAACCGTCACCTTGGCGTTTTCATCCATATAAACGCTGCCCATTTCCCAAGGGCCAACGCCGCAAATTTCCACATAGGTTGCCAGCCCAATCCCCATCAATTTGCCGTCACTGCTGGCACGCCGTGCCGCCTGCTCCTGCCGCAGTTGGTCGTAACCCACCAGTGCCAACGCCTTTTCCAACCCCGGCGCATAGTTGCCGCTGTCATAAACGGCCCCGCTGGGGGTGGTGTAGGGGAAAACGTCGGGGGCAATATAGTTGCGGCGGCGCAGTTCGGCCGGATCCATCCCCATTTCGGTGGCTAAAGCGGCTACCGCCCGTTCAATAAGGTAAGCGGCTTCGGGTCGGCCGGCGCCGCGATACGGTTCGGCGGGGTGTTTGTTGGTGAAAACGGCCGTTATTTCCGCCCGAATCACCGGCATCGCATACACGCCACACATCATCAACACCGTCAACGTGGGGATAATCGGGGCGATGCCGCTGTAGTAGCCACCACAGTCAAAAAGGATCTGGAGATCGGCAGCGAGAAAACGGCCGTTTTCATCCGCCGCCAGCCGAATCACATCCGTTTGCCCCCGCCCATGATACGTCGAAACATAATCCTCACTGCGCGTAGCCACCCACTTAATTGGCTTGCCCATTTGGCGCGATAGGTACGTGGCAATAATTTCTTCGCCATAAACCGACCCTTTTACCCCAAAGCCACCTCCTACCTCTGGGGCAATCACCCGCAGTTGGTCTGCCTCAATGCCCAACGCCGCCGCCAAATCATCCCGCGTCCCATGCGGCGATTGTGTGGTAGACCAAACCGTTGTGACTCCACTCACCCCATCATGGCTGGCAAATACAGCACGCGGCTCCAGCGCGTTGGCAATCACCCGCTGGTTTTCCACTCGCAGCGTCACCGCATGGGCAGCGTTGGCAAAAATCTCGGCCACCTCCCCCCCAATTGGCCCCCAACGGAACGCTACATTGTTGTCCCACGCTTCATGAATAATCGGTGCCCCTGCCGCCAACGCCGTTTCCGGTTCCACTACCACGTCCAACGGCTCATAATCCACAAAGATCGTTTCCACCGCATCGGCCGCTGCCGCCGGGCTGGTGGCAACCACAACCGCCACGGCCTCCCCCACAAACCGCACTTTTTCGGTGCTAAGCACCTGTCGGGGCGGCTGCTTACCTTCTGAATACGGCGCATGGCCCACAGGTGTCCCGCTGGGCACCCCCTTCGCTAGATTATCGTTAATATCTGCTCCTGTTAGAACGGCCACAACCCCGGCCATCCCCGCCGCCTCTGCGCTGTCAACGCCCAAAATTCTGGCGTGGGCATAGGGGCTGCGAACAAAGGCCAGGTGCAGCGTGCCGTCTTCGTGAAAATCGGCCGTGTATTTACCCTGCCCCGTTATTAGTGCCGGATCCTCGCGCCGCCGGATCCGTGCGCCCGAAAATTGGGGAATGCCTGATAAATCTGTACTCATTGTTTCACCTTGTGTTTCTTCTCATCTGCAAAGGATCGTAGGGGCGGGATGGCGCGGAAAGGCGCAGAATGAACATGCGGTCTTATCTCCGCGCCGTCTCGCCCTGCTCGCCCATCTACATCATTTTGGGGTACCACAACAGGGCACACGGCTTTGCCAGCGTTAGCCCCGGTCATCCTGCCCTACAGACCAGAAAGAGCATCATTGATTTCTTCCAGATCAAACTCCTCTGGGTCAAAATCATCGCCTACCCATTCCAAATAGGATTCGTGTTCTTCATGATCTGCATCAGCCAGGGCTTCAAGCAGCGCCTCATACCCCCAAGGACCACCGCAATCTTCGGGGGGGCAGGCGCGTTTGCCTTTGAGACAGCGGGGGTAGTGGACCCCGGGTTCGGCCGGCAATATCTTTTCTAGCAGCAGTTCATGCTCCCAGCTATCACCAAAATCATATTCATAGAGCATCTTTTGCCCCTCGCGGCCAAGTAGTTCACTAAGCCGGGTCTTCTGGTCATCGCTGCCATCACCCCAACCTTGTGCCAGCGTTTCGGCATCGGTAATTTGCCAGCCCCCTATGTCAAATAAATGCAGATGAGCGTTTTCCCAACCCATCACCTCCTGCAAAATGTGGTGGAAATGATAGAAGGTAATGTCATTGGCTACCTGAATACGCCGCCAAATGGGTGGGCGTATGCCCTTAAGCGTCACTTTAAACTGAAAAATTGTTTGTGCCATCACATCTCCTTATCAAGAAGTTCAACTTCTGGCAGAAGTTGAACTTCTAAATCGCTACCTACCAATACCCAATCATAACCCCCATTGTCTCCTCCACCCAACCCGGCTGCGAGCGTATTCGGGTGAAGGCGTGGGTGCGGGTGAGGCGCAGCTTGCGGCGGCGGAACCAGCGGAAAAGCTGTTCATGCAGCTCGCGCCGCACCGCTTCATAAGCTGGGTCTTCGCCCAGGTCATGCCGCTCCTGCGGGTCATTATCCATATCGTAAAGCTCTGACCGGAACCGTTCGTGGACAATGTATTTCCACCGCTTCGTACGAATCATCGTGGCGCGGGCATCGTCTACGTCCAGATCGAGATGAGTGCGAACGGTGATGGGGCTGTAATCTTCTTCACAAATAACATACTCACGCCAATCGGCTGGGTTTGCACCATGCAGCAGCGGCAGCAGCGACCGCCCTTCCAACCGTTCCACGCTGGGCGTGCCACCACTGTATTCGACAAAGGTTGGCACCAAGTCAATAGATTCCACCAGTTCATCGCAAACTGTCCCCCGTGTCACATCGGCAGCAGGTGACGGGTCGTAGATGATGAGCGGCACGCGGATCACCTCTTCGTGAAACCAATATTTGTCCGTCAGCCAATGGTCGCCCAAGTAGTCGCCGTGGTCGCTGGTGAAAACGATCATCGTGTTTTCCAGCAGCCCATTTTCCTGCAGCCAGCCCAACAAACGGCCGATTTCATCATCCACCTGCTTCACCAACCCCATGTAAACCGGAATCACCGTTTCCCGAATTTCCTCCCGGTTAAACCCCTCGCCCGGCGTGTAGCGCAAAAACCCTTCATACACGGGATGATGGGGGTTGTCGCGCTCGGCCTCGGTGCGGTTGGCGGGCAGCATGTGCGCGGTTGAATACATGTTGTGGTACGGGGCTGGCGCGACATAGGGCCAGTGGGGTTTGATGTAGCCAACGTGCAAGCACCACGGCTGGTCGCCCACGGTTTGCAAAAAGTCAATGGCGCGGTTGGTGGTGTAGGGGGTTTGCGAATGTTCGGCGCGGATGTTGGCCGGGTGTTTGGCGTGGCGGTTGTACCAGCCGTCCAGCACGTTGCCCGCTTCGTCTACGGTGGAATTGGCGTAGGTATGCCACGGGTTTTCGCCTTCGTACCCCTGCTGGCGCAGGTAATCGTTGTACTGGAAATGCTCGCCCCGCTGCCGCAGCATCTTGGTGGGATGGTTGCCGGAATCTTCGTCAAAATCTTCGATGCCCAACAGCTTGCGGTTTTCTACGCTCAAATCCACGCCCAGCCGTTTGGCGGTTACGGGGTCCACGTGGAGGTCGGTTTTGCCCACAACGGCCGTTTTTACCCCCACCTCCGCCAAATAATCCCCTAGCCCCAGCTCATCCAGCCGCACCGGGTAGCCGTTATGACGCACTCCCAGTGTCGTTTGGTAGCGTCCGGTGTAGATGCAGGCGCGGGACGGCCCGCACACGGGTGATTGAATATACGCCCGGTCAAAGCGTACCCCGTTTTCAGCCAGCCAATCTATGTTGGGGGTGTGCAAATGGGGATGACCGTAGCAGGAAAGATAGTCCCAGCGAAGCTGGTCGCACATGATGAAGAGGATGTTTTTCATGGTAAAAGACGACGGATGACGGACGACGGACGACCCGCATGTGGTCTGTTGTCTGTCGTCCGTCGTCTATTTTATGGTGCAACGATGGGTTGAGCGGTGATGGTGGGATCAGAAACGGCCGTTTCTGCAAACAACGACCCCTCCTCAAACCACGACTTCGGTGCTGCATGACCCCACAGGGTCTGCCGCTGTGCGTCCCGCAGCTTCCAGCCAATCGGCGCGAAATCCGGGTCAACCGTCAAATAATCACTCGTGTAAATTTCAATGCGGTGGCCGTCTGGGTCACGCACATAGAGGAAAAACGCATTGGAAATCCCGTGCCGCCCCGGCCCCCGCTCCATATTGGGCAAATACCCCGTTGTAGACATCAAATCACACAGATGAATGATGTGGAGCGCCGTCGGCACATAAACCGCCACATGGTGCAGCCGTGGCCCCACCCCGTTGGTCAACGCCAAATCATGGACATTCCCCTTGCGGTGCATCCACACCGCCCAAATCTGGGGGTTGTCGGGGTCTTCGGTTTCGGTATATTCGCTGGTGCGGAACCCCAGTTCCAGCGCATAAAAATCATGCACCGCCTGCACATCCGGCACAAAACAGTTGAAATGGTCAATCCGCAGCGGATGGCAGCCGCGATACTCGCCATATTTTTGCAGCATACGCGGCACCTGCGCCATTTCAAAGTAAAACTCAATCGGCATCCCAAACGGGTCTTGGGCTTGCAGCGTCCGCCCCTGGGCATACGGTTCTCCCCAGCGGCTTTCCACCCCCAGACCGTCTAAATGTGCTTTCAGGCTGTCCAAATCGGCTTCGCTTGCCATTTTGTAACCCATGCGAATAACGGCCGTTTCCTCCATCTCCGTCAGCACAAACGAATGGTGGTTGCGCTCCTCCACCCCACGCAAGTACAAGCTGTTGCCCACCCGTTCCGTCTCAATCAGCCCCAGCGTCTCCACATAAAAATGGCGCGACCGCTCCAAATCAGTCACCCCCAGCTCAATGTGGCTCAAGCGAATAATATTAAACGGCGGATTCCCCGCCGGGTGTCGAATTGGCATGAAACCTCCTGCGTGGAGATTGGAGATTGGAGATTCACACAATCTCCAATCTCCAATCTCTAACCAACCCCTAGTTTCGCAATGCGATGATTACCCAGCGCAATCGCAATATTCTTCGTTTCCATATAAAAGTCAAAGCTATAGTCGCCGCCGTCGCGGCCAATGCCGCTGGCCTTCATACCGCCAAACGGCGTGGGCAGATGGCGCACGTTTTGCGAATTGACCCAAATCATCCCCACGTCTAAATGGTGCGACATTTTCAACGCTCGCGTCACGTTTTGCGTCCAAATGTAGCCCGTCAGCCCATAATCCACGCTGTTGGCAATCGCCAGCGCCTCATCTTCATCGTCAAAGGGGATGACGGTGAGAAACGGGCCAAACACCTCTTCTTGGGCAATCCGCATCCCGCTGCTGGCGTTGGTGAACAGGGTGGGGGCGATGTAGTTGCCTTTTTCCAACCCCGCCGGGCAACCGCCACCCGCTGCCAGCGTCGCCCCTTCCGCCTGCCCAATCCCCACATAGCTGTTGACCTTCTCCCAATGGTCAGGGTGAATCAATGGGCCAATTTCGGTGGCGGGGTCAAACGGATCGCCAACCTTGATTTTGTTCGCCCGTTCCGCCAGCCGCGCCGTAAATTCATCGTGGACAGAGCGTTCCACCAGCAGGCGGCTGCTAGAGGTACACCGTTCGCCGTTGAGGCTGTAGATCATAAACAGGGTGGAGTCAAGGGCGCGATCCAAATCGGCATCGGCAAAGACGATGACCGGGTTTTTGCCGCCCAGCTCAAAATGCACCCGCTTGAGGGTGGGCGCACCCTGCCGCATGATGTGGCTGCCGGTGGCCGATTCCCCCACAAAGGCGATGGCTTTGATGGCGGGGTGTTCGGTCAGGGCTTTTCCGGCCGTTTCGCCAAAGCCATTGACCAAATTCAGCACGCCGGGAGGGATGCCCGCTTCCAGCACCAGCTCCGCCAGCCGCTGCGCCGTGATGGGGCTGAGTTCGGCTGGCTTATGGACAACGGTGCAGCCGGCCGCCAACGCCGGGGCAATCTTCCAGGTACTCAGCATAAACGGCGTATTCCACGGGGTAATCACGCCAACGGGGCCAATAGGCTGGCGCAGGGTATAGTTGAGGTGTTCATCCGACGGCAGCGCCAGACCGTCACGCGCTCCCTCGGCACGGTCAGCAAAAAAGCGAAAGTTTTCCGCTCCGCGAACGGCCGCTGCGCTCATGTAGCGAATCGGCTGCCCCGTGTCCAGCGTTTCCAACAGAGCAATCTCCTCAGCGTGCTTTTCGATGAGGTCGGCCACGTTGTAGAGCAAATCGCGCCGCTTTTTGCCCGACAGTGCCGCCCAGGCGGGGAAAGCGTCGGCCGCAGCCTGCGCCGCCGCGTCAATGTCGCTGGCATCCCCTTCGGCCACCTCGCAAATGACGCTGTTGTCAATGGGGGTAAGGGTGGTAAACGTTCTGCCGGAATAGGCGGGAACTTTGATCCCGTTGATGAGATTCTGCACGCCACCGGCGGCAACTTGCGGACGATACTGCTCAATTTTGGCGCGGTTTTCGGCCAGAGTGGTTTTTGCTGCCATAAAATTCTCCTGCGGGAAATGGGACGCAGATTTTCCTGATTTTCCTGATTTAAGATCAGGTTTATCAGGAAAATCTGCGTCCTATTCTCTTCTTTTATTCAAACACATCTAAATCGTTACCCGACACCACGACCCCGTCATAACGGGCGGTGATTTCGGCGACGAGCTGGGCGGGGGTGATGCCCCAGGTAAGCTGGTGAACAAGGACGAGCCGGCCGGGGCGGGTTCGGTTGGCGATTTCGGCCAGTTCTACGGTGGAGGTGTGGACGGTTTTGTGGTATTGCTGCCAGCCGGCCGGCCGACTCTGCCACGCCTCGGCGGAATAAACCTCATGCACCAAAATGTCGCAGCCGGCCGCGTGCTGCACCAAGGCCTCGGTGGGGCAGGTGTCGCCAGAGATGACGATGGTTTTGTCGGGGGTGGTGAACTTGAGGCCGTAGGCTTCGAGGCCGCCGTGGGAAACGGGAAACGCTTCCACGGTGACGCGCTCATCCTGGTGGATGATGCCGGGGGTGATGTGGTACGGTTGCACGACAAGCGGGTGGTTGATGGGAGCCAGCCCGTCGCGGTGTTCGGCAATGCCCAGTTCGTAGCCAAAGAGGATGGCGGTGATGAGGCGGTCGGTTTTTTGCGGGCCAAACACGGATAACGGCCGTTTTCTTCCCTCCACCCACGGAGCCATAATAAAATCCGGCAGCCCCACCGTGTGATCCGGGTGCAAATGGGTCAGAAACAGGTGGGTGAGGTTAGCCGAAGCCAGCGCATTATGCCCATTGGCCCGCGCCTGTGACAGCCGCTGCACCGTGCCGCCACCACAATCCACCACATACGGCTGCCCATCCACCACCACCGCCAGCGACGATTGATACCGCGTTGGCTCCATATTGGGCGTGCCTGTGCCGAGAAGGATGAGTTTTGTAGACATAAAAATCAGGAGATTGGAGATTAGAGATTGGCGATTACCCACTTGCCATACTTCTAATGTCAAATTCTCCACTCTTAAAAACAATGAAAATATGGTACACTGCGTTTACCTAAACGGTAAACGAGGTAAAAGATGATTGCAATTGACTTACCCAGACCAATTGAACAAAAATTCCTGTCCATCGTTCGTGAAGGGTATGATGGTAACCTGCAAGAAGCAATTATTGCATTTTTGCAGTTACATGAAAAATATGCCTGGAAAGAACAGCTACGCGCCGATGTCGCTTCCGTAAGAACAGAGATAGAAGTAGGTGGAGGTGTACAAGCCAAGGACATCGAAAATGCCATTAGAGCCTACCGAGCCAACAGTGGAAGATGAATCTTCCCACTTGCTGCGGGTTGTAATTGATACCAATCTGATCATGACCGCTATTCTCAGTTCTACAGGTGCTGCTGCTAAGCTGATAGATTGGTTTACAAAAGAACGTGATTACTTCCAGATGCTACTCTCATCACCAATATGGCGAGAATATCAGGCTGTTGCCAAATGGCTTATTCCCGAAAGCCGTCACCAAGAAAGGGAACGTATTTTCAATATTCTTGCTGCCCAAGCTGATTGGATAGAGCCAGCCACGACCTTAGACATTTGTCCAGACCCCGGCGACAATCGCTTTCTAGAGTGTGCCGTTGCGGGATACGCTGATTATCTTGTGACCAAGAACATCAAACATTTTCCGCAAAAATCGTATCAAGGTGTCCAAATTGTTCGCATTGGTCAATTCTTGACCGTTTTGGAAAAACTAGAACAGCAGCAAGGTTAGTAGAGTTTAGCTGTTTACGCGAATGACAAGTATTATTCTTCATCCTCTGTGAAGTCATCATCGCCAATAATACTTACGGAATCAGGAACTTCTTCTACTGACATACTTTGATAATATTGCTCTGCCAGCATTGTTCGGTTGAATTCAGCAGATGGCTCAAGGGAATAAACCAACTCTTCGATTTCATCAATAGTGGCTCTGAAGAATTCCTTTCGCAAATTAACTTTGTTTACTCTCTGGTTGTTTAATTTTCGATGGAGGTCCGTTTCTAATTGAGAGGCATTATTTGAGAAAATAAAACTGTGAATATCAAACCTAAAAGGCACAGAGGCATCACCAAGTTCATCTACACGATCTTGCGGATTAATTCTGCGAGTCATTCCAATTTTGAAGATGTTCTCTCCAAACGAGCCAAGATTGCTGATGATATAAATGTAACCAGCTTGGCCATTCTGAAGATTCACAATCTCGTCTTTCTTTGTCTCCACTTCATCAAGATGCGCTTGAACTTTTGCAAGCCGTTCTTCTAACTGCTCGATTTTTGACTGGTCATCGGTTGCAGCCATTAATTCTTGTATATTCGTCAATTCAGCTTTGTATTTCAATTCTTCGCTTTCGATTTTCTTACGTTCTTCTTCAAGCGCCTTTCGTTCTGCCGCCTCCTGGCGCATTTGTTCTCTGAGTGCCTTCTGCTCCTCTTTAATGCGTTCTTTTTGAATGTAATACTCGTATTCAATTTTTATCGCTTCAATGAATAGGTATTCGATTTCACCAATAAATCTTGCCACAGTAGTAGCAATACTTTGATTCCCATCGCTTGCTATTTTTTGATATTTTGCCGTAATAGTCTTTATATCTTTTATGGATTTGTCTAACTTGGAGTAACTTAAATTATAGAGAACGTTTTGTAGTTCGGCCTCCAAGGCAATAACCATAAGTTGATAAATAGTTGTGTTAGTTCTTGTTGTATATCGGCTCTTATACCTTGCAAGTAAATCCTGAATAACTTTGTTGTTTTGGTTATATAGTTTACGGAGTTCCCGAATATCCATTGAGTGAAGTTTTAGCTTAATGGTCGTTTCTAATATCTCATCAGCCTCAGTTGCTAAGTCATCAGTCACAATTTCTCTGGAAAATCCGTCGTAATCAAAGTAACGTTTTGTCGAATACTGCATGCTCTTAAAAAGCGTTTGCAGTTGACGTACCTTGTTAGCATGGAATGTTACAGCTTTCTCGGCCTTTGCAATCTCGTCGGAAAGACCTATTGTTTCGTTTTCTGCACTATCTGAGTTTTCATTCAAGCCCCCTTCACTATCCATGTCTCTCTGTCCAATATCCACCGCATCAATATCAACGAGAGGTTTTACAGGTTTCATTTCCTGCGGCTGAGGGGAAACTTGAGCACCAAGGTCACGCAAGCATACGTGTTTGTCTACACGAGCCAAATTGATTTTTAGAAATTTTTCACCGGATGTACGAACAGAAATTAGGCAGGGAGTAATATCTTGGCCAGTTGCGTGGTCAATTGTCGAAACAAATCCATTGAAGGTTACAATAGCTAGTTGATGCTCCTGATCGGCTTCCAAAACTTCATGAATTGTTCGCAAAGTTACTGATGCAATAACATCTTGATACAACTCTTTGATTTCTGCTGGTTTCCGTGGTTTAGGCTCGATTTCATCTTTTGACTTCGTGTACTTGTACTCAAGCACACTCGGAATTATGCTAATATTGGGAAGTTCGTATTCAATTACTAGTTCTTTTGAATCAGAGACATAAGCCAAGCGGAAATTCTGTGGAAAGCCATCAGGATATTCGGAACGCTCTAACACCATACTATTGTAAGCAAGCACGGCTGAGCTATCACCATCTTTGTAACTGGCTTCAAACTCATCCACTTCTTGATTGCGTTGTTGAGTCTCACTTATAAAAGCTTGTTCAGCAGATTTGTCTTGAGCAAGGAATTCAGCGAGGCGGCTCTCCCTTTCATCTTCTGCTGCTTTGTGGGATTTTACCGCAGCTGCATACTGTTCTTCGGCAGCTTGAATTTCACGCTCATATCTTCCTTTCCCGCCTAAGACGTTTCCGAGAAAGCCTATCGGCTTGACCTGAGCCAGGAAGTGTTCTTTGTCAGGGGCAGGCTTGGCAGTTGTTAATTCTGACGGGACACGGCGTGGCGAATACTTTTCATGGACACGGAGTGAATCAAAGGTGATTACATCATTCACTTTTAATGTATGTTTCAGTATGTATTTGAGCGATTCTATTTGTTCGACTAACTCATTGTTTTGATCAGCGACTTCATTTACACGAGCTTCTAGATATCGTTGTTTGTCGGCCTTGTTACTTAATGCTTGCGCTCTTTCAGCTTCTCTTAACGCTCTTGCTTGCTCCTTAGCTAAACGTTTTTGCTCTGCTTCCCTTTGCTTTTGTGCCTTAGCTTGTTCTCTTGCTATAGCATTTATTGTGCTTGTCAAACCCCGCTTCGCCATTATTGAACTCCTAAAAAATCAAAAGAGTATTGAGAGTAAGAGATTGAGAAAGTGGAGCAATAATCTCCTAATCTCTCAGTCTCCCCTTCTACCCGATCACCTCATTCTCCAATATCCCAATCCCCGGAATTTCCACTCGCACCACGTCACCGACGTTGGTGTGGGCAATCCCTTCGGGCGTGCCGGTCCAGATGGTGTCGCCGCGCTGGAGCGTCATAAATTCGCTAAGGTATTCGATGAGTTGTGCAACGCTGTGGCGCAGGTGGGCGGTGTTACCATCCTGCTTAAGTTCACCGTTGAGCCAGGTTTTGATGCTGGCGTTGGTGGGGTCTACTTCGTCGGGCGTGACCCAAACGGGGCCGATGGGGCCAAAGGTGTCGTGGCCTTTGGCTTTAACGGGGGGGCGGTAATAGTTGGTCACATAGTCGCGCACGGTAAACTCGTTGCCGATGGTGTAGCCCATGACGTAATCGAGGGCGTTGGCGGCGCGGACGTTGCGGCACGAACGGCCGATAATCGCCACCAACTCCCCTTCATAGTGCATATAATCCACGTTTGGCCGCACCACCTTTGCCTTATGGCCGACAAAGGTGTGGGGCATTTTGTGGAACAAAATCGGGTAGCTCGGTAAATCCAGCCCCAGTTCGGCAGCGTGGTCAGCGTAGCCCAGCGCCACGCCAATGGCGGTGGAGCCACGCGGGTCAATGGGGGGCAGCCACATCACGTCGTTGGGGTCATAGGCAACAGTGCCAACCATTAGCTGGTCGTTTTCATACACGGCTTCGTGAATTTGGCCGTTGTGGGCAAAGCGGGCGAATTTCATGGGTCTCCTTCGGAGGAGATTGGAGATTAGAGATTGGAGATTGATGAAGGTTCACAATCTCTAATCTCCAATCTCTAATCTCTACTTTTAAACGATATACCACCCCTCCACCTGCCGCTCCACCGCCGCTACGCCGATGGTGGTTTCCAAATGGGTGATGAGGGCGATGGCTTCGGCGGGGGCGGCTTGGAGTTTGGTGGTGGGGATGTTGAGGTCGTAGACAGAACGGCCGTTTTTCAGCCGCTCCGTAATGGGCAAAACAGTGAGGTGACGGTACTGCAGCAGGTGGGCATAAACGGCCGTATACACCTCCGGGTCATACGGAATGTCTCCTTCTGGCACAGTGTCCACCAGCCCAATGTGCTGCCCCAGCTCATAAATATCGCGCCAGTTGATTTGCAGCACGTGGGGCGGCGCGTCATACGCTTCGTTGGCGTGGCGCGGTTGGGCAATGGTGCGGGCGCGGGCTTGCTCAATCAGGGCGCGGATTTCGCGGGAAGGAACAGGCAGAAAAAACTCGGTTTGCTCGCTGGCAAGCAGCGATTCCACCCCGTCGTCCCGCCGCTGCGCCAGTTCCACCAGCCGGTTGCCCACCAGCGGCACTTCGCCCACCAGCATATGGCGGGGGTCGGGGTGGGTTTCATGCCACTGCTGCACCCCCTGCCGCGCCCACAGCCCTGTCGCCTTGCGAATCATGGGGTGGGTAATGCTGTCTACTTCGGGGTAGCGGTTGAGAATGGTTTCCACTTCAAAGGCGAGGCGGCTGACATCCCATTGCAGGGAGTGGAGAAAACGGCCGTTTTCGTGTGCCAACAGCGACAACTGCTGCAAATAAAGGCTCTTCCCCACCCCTGGTAGCCCGGCGAACAACACAATCCGCCGCTGCTGTGCCGCCTCGTTGAGCGTGTGGTAAAGGTCAGAGTTTTGTGGGAGGATGATGTTGGGGTTTGTTATCATAAGAATGGCATCGCGGATGACGCGGAGTTAGACGGATGTATACGGATTTTTTCTTTTTATCCGCGAAAATCCGTATGCATCTGCGTTATCCGCGCATCAATTTCCCCTTACCTTGGGCAGCTTGCGGAATACGTCTACGCTGGGAACGTCGCCAATGGGGACTTCGATGAGGGTGGGCAGGTCGGAGGCGAATCCTTTTTCTAAAGCGGCCGTTAATTCCGCAAAGCTTTCAGCCCGATAGCCATTTGCCCCAAACACCCGCGCCAACTCCACAAAATCAGGGTTGTGCAAATCGGTGGCAATAACGCGGCCACCGTAGTTGTGTTTTTGCATTTGCTGCACGTTGCCATACTGGTTGTTGTTGAAGATGATGGTGACAAGGCCGATGCGGTGCTGAACGGCCGTTGCCAGCTCCTGCACGCTAAACATAAAGCCACCATCCCCCGCAATTGCCACCACCCGTTTGTCCGGCTGCGCCACCTTCACCCCCAACGCCGTTGGGAAGCCATAGCCCAGCGTCCCCATATAGCCGGTGGTGATGTAGGTGCGCGGTTTATAGGCTGGGTACAGAATGCGGCTGGCAAAACCAACCTGGGTTAGTTCGTCCACAAAAATGCCGTCTTCGCCTAGTGCGTCGCGGATGAGGCGCAGGTAGCTTTTTTGTGGCTCCAAAAAGGTGGTGCGCTCTTCCCATTCGGCTTGCAGTGCCAGCAGTTCATCGCGGCGGGATGGTTTGGCCGGGGTGAGCGTCTGCACCTGACGCAGCAGGTAAGGAATCGCCTCTTCGGCGCGGGCGGTGATGGAAATGTCCGGTTTGTGAAACAGGTTGTGGGTGGTGGGGTCAACGTCAATTTTGATGAGGGTCATCTGGTCGTCTACCCCCCAGCCGCCAAACTGAACGCGGCCGTGGGAGCCAACAAACAGCACCGCATCGGTGGTTTTCCACAGTTCGTGGGAGGGGGTGAGGTGGATGCTGAGGTGGGAACGGCCGTCTATGACCCCATTCCCCGTGCGATACCCCACCACTGGAGCCTGCAAATGTTCGGCCAGCCGAGTGATTTCGCTGCTAACGTTGAGGGCACCACCGCCGACGTAGATTAACGGCCGTTTTGCCCCTGCCAACACCTTTGCCGCCCTGTCCAACTGCGCCACATCCAGCGGCGGACGATACGGCGCACGGGGTTCCACTTCCGTGTCCACCTCGGCCCGCCGCATCAGTACATCCATCGGCACTTCCAGCCCCACCGGGCGCGGCCGGCCGGAATTGAGATGATAAAATGCCTCGGCCACCATTTCAGGGGCTTGCGCTGGGCTGGTCACTTGCTCCGCCCACTTTGTCATCGTCCGCATGATGGCAAGTTGGTCGTTGATCTCATGCAGTTGCCCTTCCCCCTTGCCAATCTTGGCCGTGGGAATTTGCCCCACCAGGCACAGTAGCGGCGCATTCAGCCCATAGGCTGTCACCAGCGCCGCCGCCGCATTGAGAAAACCAGGGCCAGGGACAATGTTAAACACCCCCACCTTGCCGGAGGCTAGGGCGTAGCCCAGTGCCATATAGGCCGCCCCCTGCTCATGCCGCGTATGGATGACGCGAATGCGATTGCCCGCGTCATACAGCGCGTTGTAGAGCCAGTCGTTTTGCACGCCGGGCAGCCCAAACAGCGTGTCCACGCCGTGCGCCAGAAGGGATTGTACAATGGCTTCGCCGCCTGTGAGTTGAGTCATAATTTTGGTAAGCCTATGGTATGTGTGATAGCTGTTTCCAACTGCCCAAACGGCCGTTTTCCATCAACAGCGAGGGATCGCCCCCATAACCGACCTAGCCAGCCGATTTAGGAAATCCGGTTGCTTTCTGCCAGTAGGATAGGGTAGCGAAACAGACAGATTGCTTGCAAATTTGCAATCTGTCTGCAGATTTGTAAGCAATTAGAACCCGTATATTTCATGCCGGTGGGCGCTCAGCTTTTTGTCGTATCCCACCGCTTCCAGATAATCATCAAACTGGTCAAAATCCATTTGCTGTTTCTGGTCAGAGAGTGCCACCGCCGGGTTGGGGTGAACCTCAACCATGACACCATCGGCACCAGCAGCCAGCCCCGCTTTTGTCAATGGCACCAGCAGGTCACGCCGACCGCCAGAGTGGGTAGCATCCACCATCACCGGCAGATGGGTTTCCAGCTTTGCCAAAGCCACGGCACTGATGTCAAGCGTGTTGCGTGTGTACTGTTCATACGTGCGAATGCCCCGTTCGCACAAAATCACGTTGGGGTTGCCTTCGCTCAGCACATATTCGGCACTCATAATCCACTCTTCAATGGTGCTGGACAACCCCCGCTTGAGCAGCACAGGACGGTCCGTTTTGCCCACTTCTCTGAGCAGGGTAAAGTTTTGGCTGTTGCGGGCACCAATTTGCAGCACGTCTACATAGTCCAGGCACACATCCAAGTCGCGGGCATCCATAATTTCGGCGATGAAATAAAGGCCGTGTTTGTCGCACACTTCTCGCGCCCAGCGCAGTGCTGGTTCGCCCAACCCCTGAAAGCTGTAGGGATTGGTGCGCGGTTTGAAAGCGCCCCCGCGAAACAGCTTGACACCTCGGCTGGCAACAAATTCGGCCGTTAGATCTACCTGTTCGTATGATTCAATAGCGCAGGGACCGGCCACCAGCACCGGGGAATGCCCGTTGCCAACAGCTACATCACCAATCATCACCACGGTGTCTTCACGGGCAGCGCGGCTGCTCAGAAACTTGGGTTTTTCCGATGCCTGGCTGGTCACCATGCTGGCTTGGAAGATATTTTTAAACAGGCTCTTGATGGTGCTGTCATCAAACGGCCCATTGTTGGCATTCACCAACATTTCTAGCATTTCCAGCTCGCGTTTGGGGTCATATTGCGACATCCCCAGGCTGCTTTGAATGGTGCCAATTTCTTGTGCCAAACGGCCACGTTCGCTGAGCAAACGCAAAATTTCTAAATTAATTTGGTCAACTTCCCGACGCAATTCCTGTATACGTGTTTGCGGCATACCTGTATCCTCTTCAAAAGCAAAAATAATGATGCCCTATTGTAGCACTTCGCAGAAAATATGCTTGACTGGTTCTCGGCAGGGGACAGTGGCTGCGCCAACGGCCGTTTATTAACCATCCCCCCTGTTTATCCGTGCTGTTCCCAAAGCTGCCGCGTCAACTGCATTTGCCCCACGTGTTCGGCCGTGTGTTCAAGGGCGTGGAGCAGTGACCACCCAATGGAAAACGGCCGTTTGTCGTGCATCGGCGATGCCATGCCCCGCCCCAAATCCTTGATGGTTAAACCAGTGAGCGTTTGCTGGCTATGGGTTAGGGTATTGTCGAGCAGGGTTTGCAGGGAAACGGCCGTTTGTCCCTGCGCCATAAACTCGGCCGGCCGATCCCGCGCCACCATATCCCCGCCAGCCATCACCCCCACCCAATACCGTTCCGCCCAGGCCGTGTGGGTCACCAAAACCGTCAGCGAATTCATCTCCTCGCCCGGCTGCCAATCCAGGGCTGCCTCATCCAGCCCGGCAATTGCTTCGCCTGCCATTCGGTGTAAATCGGCTAATCGCTCATAATAATCCGCAAAAAATGATTCCATGGTGCTGTTTCTCCCGCTTATGCTTAATCTGATCAAGCCATCAATCTTGCCTGATGTTGGCAATAATACCTGAACGATGAAATTCTTGTACAGAAAATCATCAAAGATTTTGCAGATGGGAAAAATCTGTGTCATCGGCGAAATCTTTGATAACCTTTTTTGTCGGCAACTGACCTACGTTATGAATTGCAAGCCGAAACCGCGCCCAAAACGGCCGTTTCGCCTATAATCTTCCCAGATGTCAACCGCAATACGAGGAACTAACCATGACAAAAAGTGAAACAATGGCAAATGGGGACGCTGCCTGGCTGGGCATGGAAGACCCCACCAACTTGATGATGGTGGCGGGTGTGATGACCTTTGCTAGCCCGTTGGACATGGCACATTTGCACGCCATTCTGTCCCACCGCTGGCTCAAATTTGACCGCTTTCGGCAGCGAGTGGTCTTCCCTCGGCTGCCGTTGGGCAACTATGGCTGGGAGGAAGACCCGACTTTTGATCTGAATGCCCACCTGCACCATGTAGCACTGCCGGGTTCCGGCGATAAGGCCACGCTGCAAGCCATGGTCGGCGATTTGCTCTCAACGCCGCTTGACTTTTCCAAGCCGCTGTGGCAGATCCACATCATTGATAATTATAAGGGAGGAACGGCCGTTTTCTTCCGCATCCACCATGCCATTGCCGACGGGCTATCGCTGGCCGCCGTGCTGCTGTCGCTCACCGATTTGACCGAGTTGGCACCCTGGCCGGAGCCAGAACCCGCCAAAGCACAGCAGCCACCCAGCGGCGGCGTGATGGGGATGTGGATGCGGCAGGCTAAGGGGGCGTTAAATACGGCCGTTCATTTGGGCAGCAGGCTGTTTGAGGAAGGGCGTGAGACGCTGGTTAACCCCGCTCGCGTGCGCGAATTGGCGCAGCAAGGGGCAAGCAGTGCCCAAACTGCCCTTCGCATGGCGCTGCGTTCGCCCGACCCCGACACCCTTTTTCGCGGGGTGTTGGGGGTACGAAAAGCCGTCGCCTGGTCAAACCCGCTGCCGCTGGCCGACATCAAGGCGATTAAAACGGTGATGGGGGGTGGGGTAAATGATGTGGTGATAACGGCCGTTGCCGGTGGGCTGCGCCGCTACCTGTTGGGTAAAGGGCAGCCAGTTGGTGGCCTGAGCTTTCGGGTGGTGCTGCCAGTTAACATTCGCTCGAAAGAAGAGATGATGACGCTCGGCAACAAATTTGGCTTGGTGTTTTTAGAGTTGCCGGTCGGTGAGGCGGATGTAGTGGAGCGGCTGGCGGTGGTGCGGGAACGGCTGGCAGAGCTAAAGCAGTCGCCGGAGGCGGTGCTATCGTTTGGCATGTTGCAGGCGATGGGGCTAACCCCGGCGGAGATGCAGGCGCAGATGGCAAAGATGTGGGGGGGACAAATAACGGCCGTTCTTACCAACCTCCCCGGCCCACCCATTCCCCTATACCTGGCCGGGCAAGCCATTGATCACATCATGGTGTGGGAGCCACAGCTAGGGCGCACCGGGTTAAGCCTTAGCATCATTAGCTATGCTGGGCAGGTCTACATCGGCATCACCACCGATGCCGGCCTTGTTCCTGACCCTGATTTAATTTTGGATGGCGTTTATGCTGAATATGAAGAGATGATGGCACTGGCGGCGCAGGCAGGGTGAAGCCAGTAATCGGTAATCAGTAATCGGTATGTCAGACTGATTACCGATTACTGGTTCAATTGGCGTAAAACGGCTGGCCGTTGGCAAAAATGGTGTGGCGCAGTTTTTGTAGGGCTGCTTTTTCCACCTGGCGAATGCGCTCCCGCGAAACGCCGATGATTTTGCCCACTTCTTTTAGCGTGTGTGGGTCACTGCCGTCCAGACCATAGCGCAGGTTGAGAATTCGCGCCTCACGCGGGGAAAGCGTTTCCAAAAAGGCATCAAGCTGTTCGTGAAACAGCTTTTCGGCCACGGCATCGGGCGGTTGCTTGGCGTCGGTGTCTTCGATAAAGTCACCCAGTTCGGCATCTTCATTATCGCCAGAGGGCTGTTCTAGGTGCAGCAGCGGCCGAGTAATATTTTGCAGCCAGCGAATGCGGCGCACCGGCATTTCCATCTGTTCGGCCAGCTCTTCCGGGGTAGGCGGCCGGCCTTCGTGCTGCTCAAACTCCTGGGTAAGCTGATAGAGCCGCCGCAGCCGGGTGGTTTGGTGGGCGGGAATGCGGATCACGCGGCCGTAGTTTGCTAGGGCGCGGGTCATGCTTTGGCGAATCCACCAGGTAGCGTAGGTGCTAAAGCGGTTGCCACGCCGGTAGTCGTATTTGTCTACAGCGCGAAGCAGGCCAATGTTGCCTTCTTGTACGAGGTCGAGGAAGTCTAGCCCTTGGCCAAAGTAGCGGCGGGCAATGCTGATGACGAGTCGGGTGTTGGCGCGGACAAGGAGGCCACGGGCATCTTCACCTTGGTTGTAAACGGCCGTTAATGCCTCCCGATCAGCCATGGGCAAACCCGTTTGTTCCAGCATCTCCCGCGCTGCATTTCCCAGCTCAATCTGCTTTGCCAGGTCAACTTCTTCATCACCCGTTAGCAGCCGCTGTTGGCTCGTATCCTGAATATATAATTTCAAAAAATTATTGATAGGAATATCGCGGGCATCAACTGAGAGAACCGCCTCCCGCGTTTTGTCACGCGGCACACCAGACTCATCAAGCGAAAAATCGTTCGACCACTCAGCTTCAAGCGCATCATCAGCCGCAAACGCGGCGGCGTCTATATCATCGTCCGACTCAGGCAAAACTTGCAGCAAATTTTCCCATTCAGCCGCTTCCTTATCATCGAGTCTGCTTACAAAGTTATCAAAATCACCGCGTAACGTACTCATGGCAAGACTCCTCTATTTCTTTTTCTAATGCACACCACCTCAAGTTATACATTGGCCTACACTATATATACGCAAATCAAAGCGATTTGTAAGTGCGTAGCATGACCAAAACCTTAATGTGACGGCGTTTATCATGCTTGTCTCATGTTGCCAACTATAAACAAGCGTCCGCATTTTGTCAAGTTATTGCCATCGAATTCACGCTTGATGCCGTACAAAATATAGACAAATCGGCCACCTGGACAGCAACAAAGTCAAAACAGCGTTATAAAACGGCCAAACCCTAACTATTTCAAATATCTCTCGGCGTGAATTCGGTCTAATTCCTCGTCAAAGCGTAACTTAAACAGTTCCAGATTATTAACCGGCCGTTTAAGGTTAAAATCTTCAATGAGCTTGTTGAGCTTTGCAATTTCGGCAAGCCACCTCTTGCAGGCATCATCCCAGCTAATGACCAGTGCTTGTTTCTGTGCATCGCCCTGGGCATAACGAAAGGCTTGTTTATGTTGTGTCCAGGTTCGCACCATCTCTGCCCGCAACTGCTCTTTTTGTTCCAAAATAATGTTGCGGTTGATAATCCACGCTGGTGTTAGGTCGTTATCTTTTAGCAGCTTGTTTGCCAGCACCATCTCGGGGGCATATTGGTTTTGCTCAAGATGGAGCGGTTTGCCACTGCCAGCTAGATTATCAAACGCTCCTTTCTTTCGGCCCTCTTCAATCAAATCCTCGATCAAATCATGCCAGCCAAACCGCATTCGCAGCCGGTGTTCAGCTTGGGCTTGGGCATCTTCCACGGGTTTTTCGTCTTTTTCTTCCATATGTCTAAACAAACTTCCTGATGGCAAGCAGATATATGCCGCCATTGAGAAAGCGTACCTATTATAGATGGGTTATCTTGGTAAAATCTTACGCCGCGGTAGAAGTACAAGGAAGCGTGAAAATAAGAAAATTTGACAAAATGGATTCAAAAAGCGAACCTAAACGGTCAACTACTACCAAAACAGGTTTGCTCAATGAATCCACAACAACTATTTTGCCCCAATATCGATTGTCCAGCTAGAGGGCAGGTCAATCAAGGAAATATCCATCCACACAGTCAGCAAGAACAGCGGTGTCGTTGCGATGTGTGCAAAAAAACATTCAGCGTGACCAAAGGAACCCTGTTCTACCGTCTGCAAACAGACCCAGCCACTGTGATGCTTGTGATTGTCCTGCTGGCCTACGGCTGTCCGATAGAGGCAGTTGTCGCTGCGTTCGGATTTGACCGTCGCACCATCAAAAGCTGGTGGCAGCGGGCAGGTCAGCATTGCCAGCAAGTTCATGACCGACTGGTTGCCAGCAGCCAGCTAGACCTCGTTCAGGCGCAAGCTGATGAAATCAAAGTCAAAGCATGGGGTCGGTCTCTCTGGATGGGGCTGACCATGATGGTGCCGACCCGTTTGTGGCTCGGTGGGGTCATCAGTCAGCAACGTGATAAGCAAATGATTGCGTCACTCGTGGACACCATTCGACAGGTCGCACTCTGTCGTCGGCTGTTAATTGCCGTTGACGGTTTGCCACATTATATGAAGGCAATCCGACGCGCCTTTCGTACCCCCGACCAGCAGGGTCAGCGTTGCCGACCCAAGCTGATTGCCTGGCGTGACGTTTTCATTGGTCGCGTCATCAAACGCGCAGCCCATGGCACGTTGACCATTGAACGGCAATTTCTAGACGGTTGCCGTCAGCAAGCACTCGCTCTGATTACGGCGTCGCAAGGATTCAGCGGCGTTCTCAACACAGCTTACATTGAGCGTCTCAACGCCACTTTCAGACAGCGCCTCGCCTGGCTTTCGCGTCGCAGCCGGATGCTCATTCATCAAGTTGAGACGCTGGAGGCTGGCATGTACATCGTTGGCTGCTTCTACAATTTCTGTGACCCGCACAAGTCGCTCCGTATCAAGATAGCATTGGGCTCGTTTGCCCATCGCTGGATTCAGCGCACCCCAGCGCTTGCCGCTGGCTTGACTGACCACATTTGGTCTTATCAAGAGCTGTTGACCTATCGATTGCCTCCGCCTCGTTGGCAACCGCCTAAAAAGCGTGGGCGGCCGTCCAAAGCGGTGCAAGCACTTATTGATAGGTGGTGTTAATGTTCACGGTTTAATGCACTACTACCTACGCCGCGTCTCTTAAAGAAATGGCTGTGATTGCTCAGGGTAGTTGACCGTCTTTGTGGAATTATGGACAATGGATAGTATGTTCTATGGGGTTGTGAATAGCAACCCCAAATTTATTTTTGGAGAGACCTTTGCACTGGCAATCTTATCATCACGTTTATACGGGAGCTGGTCATTCCATTTCTGGCAATGTGGTTGTGGCAACGGATGTACACAGCCCCCAGCTTCAAATGCACCGCAATGTGCTTGTTTACTTGCCCCCCTCTTACGATCATAGTGACCGGCATTATCCGGTGCTCTATATGCACGATGGGCAAAATTTGTTTGATAATGCCACCAGCTTTTCTGGGGAGTGGCAGGTGGATGAAACGATGGAAATGTTGAGCCGTGAGGAGCAGCTTGAGGCAATTGTGGTTGGCATTCCCAACGGCGGCAGCGAGCGGCTGAATGAGTACAGCCCCTTTGTAGACACCCAATATGGTGGGGGCAAGGGGAATGAGTATGTTCAGTTTTTGACAGATACGGTGAAGCCGCTGGTTGATGCCTCATTCCGCACGCTGCCAGAGCGAGGCAATACGGGCGTTATGGGGTCGTCTATGGGGGGCTTGATTAGTTTGTATGCCTTCTTCTACCGGGCAGATTATTTTGGCTTTGCGGGGGTCATGAGTCCATCGCTTTGGTTTGCCAAAGGGGCGGTTTATGAGTATGTGGAGTCCATGCCGTTTCGCCGGGGGAAGCTGTATTTAGATGCTGGCACGCGGGAGTTTGGCAATGCGTGGCCGGAGGTGCTGACGATGCGGGCACGGTCGCGCCGATATTATGCCAGCGTGCGCCGGATTAAGCGGATTTTGGCGAAGAAGGGGTATCGGCCGGTGCGGGATATGATGCATGTGGAGGAGAAGTGGGCAACACACAATGAGGCGGCGTGGGCGCGGCGGCTGCCGAAGGCTTTGCGCTTTTTTATGATTAACACAACGGCGTATAGTCACAAAACGGCCGTTTCTTAACCACCATCTTGCAACAAAAACGGCCGTTTTCCACCAACCTGCTTCTCTACGCGGCACTAACGTTGCCCATCGTCGGCATTTGCTGGCTGTGGTGGGAACCGCTGCTGCGGCTGTGGCAGTTGTTGCAGAATCAAACGGCCGTTTCTGCCACCCTGCGTCAATTCGGCTGGTTTGGACCCTTCATCCTCGCCTTCGCCCAATTCTTGCAGGTGCTAATCGCCATTATCCCCGGCCAAGCTATGGTCATCACCGGTGGTTATGTCTATGGTTTCTGGTGGGGCTTTTTGCTCAACATCGTTTCCACCGTTATCAGCAGCCAAATCTGTTTTGGCATGGCGCGGCGCTGGGGACGGCCGTTTGTTTACCGCTTGGCCTCAGCCGAACACGTAGAGCAGTGGCGACACATTGGGGAACGGCGTGGTTTGGCCTTTTTCACCGTTTCTTTCATGCTTCCGTTCTTTCCCAACGACGTGATGAACTTTGTGGCTGGGCTAACCGGCATTTCGAGCCGTCATTTTTTGGCCGCCAACATTCTCGGCCGGCTGCCCAGCACCATTTTACTCACCTACGTGGGTGCCTATGGCACCCTGTTGACCCGGCGTGGCTGGCTGCTGCTCGCCATTATCTGGTTTGGTCTCTTTTTCGCCGGCCGCTACGCCGTCAACCATTTTCAAACTAGCCACCAGCAGCACCCGTCGGCTCATTGAATGCCGCGTTCTGCCAACTGCCGCTGTATTTCAGCCAATTTGTCCCGCGTGATGGGGTTGTAATAGACAGCCACAATGCTAAGCAGCAGGAACAGAATGGGAACAAGCGAGGTTAGCACGCGCAGGGCAAACAGTGCCGAATCGGGCTGCTGGGCAATAGTGCTGCCGGTGGACGAGATGTAGCCCGTCCATTCCAGCACTTGCCCCTGCACAAACAGCCCCACAGCGATGCCAAATTTTTGCAGGAAGACAAAAAAGCCGTAAAAAATGCCCTCCCGCCGCCGCCCTGTTTGCAGCGCGTCGTGGTCAACCACATCAGGCAGCAGGCTCCAGGGGATGAGGAAGCCGAGGCTGACACCGATGCCAGCCAACACCGCCAGCACCATCACCAGCGTGATTTGCCCCGGCTGGACAAAAAAGAGGGCAACCTGCACCGCGATCCAGAACGGAATGCCGATGTAGAACACCTTTTTGCGCCCCAGCCGCCGACTGACGACCCCCCAGACGAGGATGAAGAGGAAAATGGAAAGCTGGAGGCCAAAAAGCAGGATGGTGAACTGCCCGCCGGGGTCGCCGCCAATCCAGTCGCGGAAGAAAAAGAGGATGAGCGACTGGACAAACTGAATGGCGAGCCAGGTGAGCAGATAGATGGTGGAGACGTAGAGGAACGGTTTGCTGCTGAGGGCGATTTTTAGCCCCTCGAAAAACGGGATTGGCTCCTCGTCGCTGTCGCTAAAGCTGCGTTCGCTGGTGTTGGCAAAAACGATGACGTTGCTGATGATGATGACGAGGCCGACGATGATGCCCTGGATGGCGTTGCCGGTGAGCGGGGCATCGCGGTAAATCTGGTTGACGAGGACGTTGTAAAGAACGGCCGCTACCAGCCCGCCCAGTACGGAAAAGCTGAAGCGGTACATGTTTAAATCGGTGCGGTCTTTGTTGTCGGCGGACAGTTCGGGGGTGAGGGCAGCGTAGGGGACATTAACGGCCGTAAATCCCGCATCCAGCAAAATACCCACCACCACATAATAGACAAACTTGGCCGTTGACCCTAAATCGGGGACGATGAAGTGGAGGAAAAAGGCCAGGGCAAAGGGAAATGCACCAAACAGCAGCCACGGCCGCCGCCGCCCCCAGCGGGTGCGGGTGCGGTCGGTGAGGGTGCCGACAATCGGGTCGTTGATGGCATCCCACACTTTGCCAATGAGTAAAATGGAGCCTGCTTGCCCTGGTGGCAAACCGGCGGTGTTGATGAGAAAGTTCAGCAGGAAAAACCCCTTGATCATCGAGACCATCGCTGGGCCAAGATCACCTGTGCCATAAGCGAGTTTGGTGCCAAGGGATAACGGCCGTTTTTCCGGTTGAGCAGGCAAGGCAGCACTCATGTCGTTTCCTCTCCGGGGCAATGGGACGCAGATTTACCTGATACGCCTGATTGTTTTTATCAGGATAATCAGGTAAATCTGCGTCCTATTCTTATTCATATTTATAGACTCCCCGTTTTCTCACCCACATAGGTTACTCGGCCATACGCCGCATTTTTGCCAGTGCAACCCCCATTGCCCCCAACGCCGTAAACAGCGTGATGGCAATTTTAGTGGGGTCTACAATGGGTTCCACCTGCACCCCGTTGGGACCAATCGCAATGACGGCCACCGGCCGCGCCATGGTCGAGCCACCCCCGCCACCTCCACCGCCGCTGCCTTCTTCCCCATCCTGACCCGTGCCGCCTCCGCCGCCAAAGCCAGCCCCTATGCCCACCATCAGCTCGGAGGCAGTGATGACGGTATAGTCGCCGCTTTGGACTGGCTCGCTGTAAACGGCCGTTACCTTCGCCACCTCAAACAACCGCCCCACCAGCTCATTCAGCCGTTTCTGATTCGGCACATTTTCCCACATCAACAAGTTGCCATTTTTGCTCATGGTTTTACTCCTAATCGCTGCTTCCTCATTTTCATCAACATCAAGGCTATCCCTACAACCCCCCAAATGACCCAAACGGCCGTTCGTGTCACATCCACCATCGGCAACCGCGTCGTTTTGTCGTGGTGGGTGATGGAAACGGCCGTTGGGAATTGCCACACAAAGCCTCCCACTGGCAGCACCGCCCCCACCCGACGCGACTCTGGCCGCAGCACCCGATCCCCCACCGTTACAGGTTCCCCTACCTGTGTTTCACCCAGAAAAAATTGCATAACCTAACCTCCTGCCAAGAGACGAAAGACGAAAAAACGGCCGTTGTCGGCTGTCCATCATCGGCCGTTCATCACAACGAGCAAGCTTAGCTGACTCAAAGCACGCAAAATTTACCAACTCCCCGTACTTTGCCGACAACACATCCACCTTTCTCACTATACCACAGTTCGCCAGCGAAAAGATGGATAAAGCTCTTATTTTGGCAAATATAGAGATGGCTTAGGTTCGCGGCACAAAGTGGGCACGTGCAATCCAATTGTTGTTGCTATTGGTGAGCTTTTAGAATGGGTGGGTGGTTTGGTTGTACAGGTGGGGGAAAACGGCCGTTTCAATGCCAAAGCCGCCCATGAATAGTGCCTTACCGACGTGAAAGGCATCTTGGCTGCAAGCGATACAGCTCCCCTACATTAGACATTATCGGAATTAACTTTATGTCACGCAAAGGCGCAAAGCCGCCAAGCATTTTTCCTTGGCGGCTTTGCGCCTTTGCGTGAGAAATTCTTATTTCCGATAATCTCTATTTTGTAGTTAGAAAACTACTCGCTTTTGTATTCTAGAATATCCCCAGGCTGACAATCTAATGCTTCACAGATTGCTTCAAGCGTTGAAAAACGGACAGCTTTTGCTTTGCCATTTTTCAAGATGGAGAGATTGGCCATGGTTATGCCAACTTTCTCTGCAAGCTCCGTCACACTCATTTTTCTTTTAGCCAGCATGACATCAATATTAACTATTATCGCCATTATTGCCCCTTATACCGTTAAATCATTTTCCGATTTGATGTCTATGGCATTTTGTAGAAGGCTTTGAAAAACAGCCGCAGCCGTGGCAATGACGATAGACGCAAAAATAGTAACAATGCTTAAGCCAGTTACACCAGCCGGATCGTCGCCTTGCACAAACAACCGTACGTAAAGGATTCCAAGCATAATGAAACCACTGAAAGCGATGGCACAATATTTTATTTTTCCCACAGCGTTTACCGATGGTTGAGAGAAAACTTTATCGCTGTCAATGTAACCTAAAAGCTTGAACCCTTGATATAACCCGACAAAAAATGGGATTGAACCGATGAACGTATAGATAATCAGCGGATCTTTATAAATACTAATCAGATCTAAGTTGGCCGCTCTGCCTTCAAGTTGAGGAAACCAAATCAGCCATGCCAAGGCTACGATGGCGATAAGACAAATGACAAACTTTAAGAATAACGTTGAACCTTTTTTCATGGGTAATGCCTCACCTAATAGTAAGATTGCTATATTGTAATAATGATTTATTGTTTGTCAATATATTATTATTGTTATTCGTGATTTGACTAAGCTGGGCAACGCTTTGTCTTGACGGCAGCGTTGGCAAGTTTGGCTATTGTGGAGGTGGGGTAAGAGGAAAACGGCCGTTTCAGTCCAGAACCACTCTCCCTTCTACACATGGCCCATTAAATTGACAACAAAGAACATGCGTTCTACAATCATCAGCATATGATGAATCCTAAAGAGGAGTAAATATGACAATTCAAGATTTTGCTCATCCCCCTATTGTAACCAAGGAGGAGTGGCTGGCAGCCCGAGAGAGGCTGTTGATTCACGAGAAGGAAGCGACCAAGCACCTCGACCGCGTCCACGCTGAGCGCCGCCGACTGCCCATGGTAAAGCTCGATAAGGTATATACCTTTACTGGCCCCGATGGTAAGCGCACCCTGGGCGATTTGTTTGAGGGTCGTCACCAACTCATTGTTTACCATTTTATGTTCGACCCCAATTGGGACAATGGTTGTATTGGCTGTACTGGATTTGTAAACGACTTGGGCGATTTATCAGAACTGGCAGCTCGTGACACCGCCTTTGTGCTTATCTCGCGGGCATCATCAGACAAACTCCAGGCATACCAAACAAAAATGGGCTGGAAACTGCCCTGGTATTCCTCTTTTCACTCAGACTTTAATCAAGATTTCCAGGTGACAGTCGAGGGTGGTGAGCGACATGGCTTAAGCGTCTTCTTTCGTATGGGAGAGGAACTATTTCATACCTACTCCACATATAATCGCGGTTGTGAATCGCTAAGCGATGTCTATAGGTTGCTTGATATGACCTCCTACGGCCGGCAAGAAGATTGGGAAGATTCACCGGCCGGCTGGCCGCAGCGTCCCACCTATGGTTAAGACGTTGCCCCATCATTGTGTCTGTTTAATCAGCGGTGACTAGCTTTGTCACGCTTCAACATTGGGGAAATTCAGCAATGAGAAAAATTATTGTCCTTGAACATCTCTCCCTCGATGGAATTATCCAAGCACCAGGCGGACCGGAAGAAGATACCAGCGGTGGCTTTGCCTACGGTGGGTGGATAGGCTCCTATTCTGACGCAGTTCTGGGAGCAGCCCTGAGGAAGCGGATGAACATGCCATTCGACCTGTTGTTAGGGCGCACAACCTTTGAAATTTGGGAGCCATATTGGCCGCAACATGCAGACGTATGGCCGGGTGTGAATACGGCTACCAAGTATGTTGCCTCCAACACCCGAACGTCCAGCCAATGGCAGCCATCCCTGTTTTTAAACGGCGATATTGCCACCCAAGTCGCCGAAATCAAGCAGCAACCAGGGCCGGACTTGAACGTTTGGGGCAGCGGCAATCTGCTCCAGACGCTTATCAAACATGATTTGATTGATGGGTTCTGGCTGATGATCTATCCAATAACGTTGGGCGGTGGCAAACGCCTGTTTGCCGATGGCACGATTCCCGCCGCGTTCCAGGTGACGGAAAGCCAAATCTGCCCAAGTGGTGTGATTGTGGTGAATTATGAGCGTGCCGGTGCGGTCTTGAAAGGAGAAATTTAGTGACTGAAGAATTAGTACCTATCTTCTATGTGAAAGACGCTCAACAGACGGCCAAGTGGTATGCCCGTCTTGGCTTCTTGGTTGAAGGCGAACACCGCTTTGCACCCCATTTGCCTTTATACCTCTTTCTCCGCCGGGGACACCTCGCTCTTCATCTCTCTGAGCATAAAGGAGATGCTCGCCCTCATTCGCTGGTCTACTTCTATGTAGATGACGTTGATACAATTTCTGCCGAATTTGACAGCCCAGTTTATGATCAGCCGTGGGCGCGTGAGGTTCAATTGACAGACCCAGATGGCAATCGCTGGCGTATAGGTCAACGAAAATAGTTAAGTAATCGTCTAGCAATAAGCTCAGCAAGAAGTTCAACCTCTCTGCAGGGGTGAACCTCTACATCGCTCATTCAAAGTGACAGAAAGCCAAATTGACCCCAACGGGGTTATGATGGCGAATTACAAGCGTGCTGGCGTAATCTCAACCGGAGGTTGGATGAATAACCGTATGCGGGTAACGCTAGAAAGTGGATCAAAGGGCAAGAAGGTGGTGGCCATAGCCATTGATTGGCCTGGCCTTGAGCGCGGAGCCAAGACCGAGTTAGAGGCAATCGAAAAGCTGCGTGCCTACATGCCGCGCTATTCACAGGTGGCCGAGTTGGCTGACATGCAAGCAGCATTCGACCCTATTCAGCACATTGACGTGGTCGAGCAGTATCCAGGCACAGGATCAACTGATTTTTGGGGCATCTCGTTCGCGTTTTCGAGTATTGACAAACAGGACATGTCGGATGACGAATTGGAACGCGAGCTGAGGCTGATGCAGGCGTGCTGGGCATTTTTCGACGATGTGCGCGGGCGGGTGTCGGCTGAGATGCAGAAGGGACCCCGAGGGGGAGGGCGAGACCGAGATCAGATCGTCCGTCATACGTTGGCTGCCGAGCAAGATTGGGCGAAGGGAGTCGGTGTGATCGCCCCCGGCGATGTGATGCTCACCGACGAGGGGCTAAAAGGCTATCGTGCTGCCTATTGCCAGGCAATTCGGGATTACCACGCACAGGGCAAGTGGGCTGGCAAGAGGTCTCCTTGGCCGCTGCGGTACCTGATTCGGCACACGGCCTTTCATACCCTGGATCACGCTTGGGAAATGGAAGACAAGGATTTGACATTCAAAGAGGCGTAACGGGGAGTACGCTGCTAGGAGTGGCAAGGCGAAACATGATGAAATTTCTGCTCACTTCTGCGGGTATCAAAAACGCTAGTATCCACAACGCGCTGGTTGAACTGCTGGGCAAACCGATTGCCGAGTGCAACGCCCTCTGCATACCCACTGCGTCATATGGGCATCGCATGGTCAGTCCAGTCATGGCCTGGCAGTTCATCAGCGGGCAGGAAAAAGACACGCCCATGGTCGAACTGGGGTGGAACTCGGTGGGCATTTTGGAGCTTACCGCCCTGCCCAGCATTGAGAAAGAACGCTGGGTCTCCTGGGTTCAAGAGGCAGATGTTTTGCTGGTAAACGGCGGTGATCCTCTTTATTTATGCTACTGGATGCGGCAGTCTGGGTTGGCAGACCTCTTGCCATCGCTGCATCAGACGGTTTGGGTGGGGCTGAGCGCCGGAAGCATGGTGATGACTCCCCGCATCGGTGAGGAATTCGTGGGCTGGAAGCCGCCTACAGGTGGGGATGAAACATTGGGTTTGGTCGGTTTTTCGATATTTCCGCATCTGGGTCACGAAATGCTGCCGCACAACACGCTGGCAAATGCCGAAAAATGGGCTGCCAAGCTATCGGTGCCAGCATATGCGATGGATGATGAGACTGCCATCAAGGTGGTGGGTGATGCCGTTGAAGTCATTTCTGAGGGGCATTGGAAACGATTGAGACCCATATAAGACATGGCCTGAAGAAGCATAGCAACGAGATTGAGATAACTTGCCTGGTTAGATTGGTTCAATCTCCGAAGATTGAACCAATCTCGACCGGGGTCTACAAACAACTGGTCGGGCGAATGACTAGAAGGATCACGCAAAGCCGCAAAGCCGCCAAGGTACAGCATTTTTCTTTGCGCCTTTGCGCCTTTGCATGAAACTCCCTGACAGATTGTTTGCACAACAAGATTGTAGCCAAAATTTGCCAACTCCCCCTATCTTGCCGACAATACGCCCATCGTTCTCAAAATACCACAGGTCGCCAGCAGACAAGAGGGATGAAGCTTCTGTTTGGGCGATGACAACCTTTATGGAGATGAGTTATGTTCCGGTTCATCACCCTGCTCATTTTGCTTATTACCCCCATTTGGCAAACAACGCCACCACCAGCCTTGCGGCTAACAGAGGTTTTTTACGACACGCCCGGCGATGATGCACAGGAGGAGTGGGTGGAGTTGGTGAGCTGGGAAACGGCCGTTTATGACCTCAGCGACATCAAATTAGGCGACGAAGAAAAGGCGGGTGGCTCGGAGGGGATGTACCGCTTCCCCGTTGGCGCGACCATTGACCCCGGACAGGTGATTGTGGTGGCACAAACGGCCGTTGGTTACGCCAACCTCACCGGCACCCTGCCCGACTACGAGTTTGCCGAGAGCCACCCCGACGTACCTAACATGCGCCGCTTCCCCATTTGGGCCAGCGGCGATTTGGCACTGGGCAACGGCGGCGACGATGTACTGCTGCTCGACGAACGCAACCAAATCATTGATGCCATCAGCTATGGTGATAGCACCGCCGTGCTGGCTCCCGCCATTGGCAGCGTCCTCACCGGACAAAGCGTCGAGCGCATTCCCGCCAACTGCGACAGCGACACCGCCGCCGACTGGCAGCCACAAACGCGCCCCACCCCCGGCCAAATCACTCTTGACGGGGCGTGTGCTGAGGTTGTCACCGCCGCCGATTTGGAAACGCTGCCCCCCATCGGCACCATCCAAAGCCGCCGCGATGCGTCGCCGCTGCTCAACCAAATCGTCACTTTTCGCGGCGTTGTCACCGGGCTGCACGCCGACCGCAACGCCAGCGGCATTACCTACTACACCCTGTTTGTGCAGGATTTGCCCGGCACCGAGGATGGCGACCCAGCGACTTCTGATGCCATCGCCGTCTTTTTGGGGCGGCAGCGGCCAGCAGCGCAGGTGGGGGATCAGGTGCGGGTGCGTGGGCAGATTACCGAATTTTTTGGGCTGACCGAGGTAGACGACAACAACATTGAGGTGCGGGTGGAGGCGAGCGACGTGCCGTTGCCCGACCCCCTGCCACTGCCAACGGCAGGCGATTTGGAGCCGTTGGAGGGGATGCGGGTGAGGGTGGCAGAAACGGCCGTTGTTGTCAACCCCACCTACCGCAGTTGCGGCTTTGCCGTTCGCACCGCGCCCGGTCGCCCGCTGCGGCGGCAGGCCAGCGATGTCGTGGGCGGCATCATCCCCGTCCTGCACCACAGCGAAACCGACGACTGCGGCGACTTCCCCGATGTGAAAACGGGCGACAAGATTAGCGGGCTGGCGGGGCCGCTGACCTATAACTTTGATGAATTCAAAATTGTCTTGCAGCAACCCGACGCGCTGACCATCGTCCCCGCCCCGCTGCCGCCGCTGCCCGTGCCGCCTGTTCTCACCGAACAACAGTTTAGCCTCGCCAGCTTTAACATGGAAAATCTGTTTGACACCGTGGACGACACCGGCAACGATGCCGAACCCAAACCCACCGCCGCCCAGCTTGCCGCCAAAGAGGGCAAAATCGCGCAGACGATTGCCCTAGCGCTGGGCTGCCCGACCTTGATTGGGGTGCAGGAGGTGGAAAACGAGGCGTTGCTGGCGCAGGTGGCAGCGCGGCTGGAGCCGGATTGTGGTTTTGCCTATGCCGTGACCCACCGCGAGAGTGCCGACGGGCGCGGCATTGACGTGGCGTTGCTGAGTGACCCGCGCCGGGTGACGGTGGTGAGCGCAGCACTGCGGCAAGGGTGTACGCGGATAGCCACGGGGATTGTGGACAGCAGCATCACCTGCGGGGCGGGGGAGCAGCCGCTTTTTTCCCGCCCGCCGCTGGAGGTTGAGGTGGTGGTTAACGGCCGTTCCTACACCCTCTTCATCAACCATTTCAAATCGAAGCGCGGCGGCGAGGCAGAAACGGCCCCCAGTCGGCTGGCGCAGGCGTATCACCTCAACGGGCTGGTCAACGAGCGGCTGGCCGCCGACCCCACAGCGCGGCTGATTGTCCTGGGCGACCTCAACGATTATGAGGGTTCGCCCTCGACGCTGGCGATGCAGGAGCCAAACGGCCGTTTAATCAACGCCCTCGCCCTCATCCCCGACGAGCAACGCTACAGCTTTATCTTTGGCGGCGTGTCGCAGCTTATTGATGCCATCTTGCTCTCCCCGGCGCTGGCCGAGGAGCTGGTGACGGCCACTATTCCCCATGTCAACGCCGACTTCCCCGATAGCTGGGCGGCCGACCCCGACCTCCTCTTCCGCAGTGCCGACCACGACCCGCCGCTGGTAGTACTGGCACTTCCTGTTGCGGAAGAAGTGATTTTGCCGGAGCCGACGGTTGTTGTGGCTGTGGAAACGGCCGTTTCTCCCGCGCCGGTGGTGGAGCCGGATGGGTGGGATTGGTGGTGGGTTGTGGTTGTAGGGGTTGTTGCTTTTGGGGTGGGGGGAACGGCCGTTTATTGGTGGAAAAAACGAGCCACACCATGACAATCAACGCTGATACGCCTGTGTTGAAAGGTGTTACCAACTTCTGTATACTGTTTTTGCGTGTTTTAATTGTTCAATAAATATTGGCTTGCTTAATTCATATGCCAAAAGAGAAGGTTAAAAAAACCATGCGATTTCAAAGTCCGCTAAGTAATCTCTGTGATGTGCTAATTCAAATTCAAGAATCTGCCAATTTGTATAAAACCACCTTGTCAAGAAATGAAGCAGCAACACGAGCCGTACTTATTGACCCGGTTTTACGAGCATTAGGTTGGAATACAGCAAATACGAATATGGTTGAAGTCGAAAAAACAATTGACCAAGTTCGAGCCGATTATGCCTTATATGACGGTAATCAAATACCGCAAATTATTGTTGAAGCAAAAGCGCTGGGTACCAACCTTGATCAGAAAAAACTGATAATGGCACTTGTAAATTACGCTTTCAGTTTTGGATTGGAAGATATATTTCTCACAGATGGGTTAATTTGGGAACACTTTGACAAATTTCAGCCAGGAAAACTTGAACCTACCCGTGTGTTGAGCATCGTGGATGATAGTCCCGTGGATTGTGCAGCCTATCTGGTACAACATTTAGATGCCGCAAAATATTGGCCAATTGAACAGACAATTGATGTTTTGTCACAACGTATCGAAGAATTAGAAAGCACAGTGGCTACCTTGCAAAAAAGTATTACAATACTAACAACTCAGGCGATAAATATCCAAACCAGTTTGCAACCTGTGCTAACTGCCCCGCAGGAAGTAATAGAACAATCGGAAGATCTCGAGTTTGTGTCACTGGATCAATTAGATGAAATCGCAGGCAAGAAGCCATCGCACTATCAATTACCAGATGGAACAGTTTTGAAAATCAAGACTTGGAAAGATATTTTGCGCGAAAGCTGTCAGTTTGCACTGAAGCATAACGCTTCTATTCCCATCCCATTACCTGATAGAGTCGGCAGAAAAGTTTCTTTGATAAGCTACGATAAACCGACGAAGGGGTTGGCCTTTTTTACGGAAGAATATAACGGAAAGACCGTTTACGTTTATGTGAACTATGATTCGTATAATTGTGTGGCAAATGCTATATATATTCTGGGACAAGTACCAAAATCTTTGATGCTTTCTCAACCTGCAATCGTACTAGATAGATCGCAGTGATTTTAGCTGTGATTAAGCTACTCCCGTGTGCAGCCGACTACCTTCGGCGCGAGCAAGGATGGTATCGGCAAGCCCGCTTGTGCCGGATTTAGCAGCTATTGAAGCCAAAATGGAGGCATCTGGGGAGATGGGGGCAAAACGGCCGTTTCCTTCCCCACTCTTCCCACCTCACCCATCTTCCAAATTTGCAAAGCAAGCAGTGTAGTTTGGCGGGCAAAACGGCTTGCCCATCTCTATTGGCGAATAGGTGTTGGTTTGTGGTAATTTTTGGGGAAGAAACGGCCGTTTCTTACAAACAAACACAGAAAAAGTAACCGTGTCCTTCCGTGTCCTTCCGTGTACCGTCAATTTTTGGGGGAAAACGGCCGTTTTCCCCCATTCATCCGTTGTTGGTTGTCAAGCGTCTTCCCTCCCCATCCATGCCAACTTGCGATACCATATCCCCAAAATCATTTAAGAGGACAATGCGTGAAAGATACCATTGAAATCCACAGAGGCTATATCCCCGGTGCTATCGGGCGCGTCGTTGAACTGCATGGCACCTATTATCACCCCTATTGGCACTTTGGCGCATTCTTTGAGGCCAAAGTAGCGGGTGAACTGGCCGAGTTTATCGGCCGCTATGACCCACAGCGCGATGGCTTCTGGATAGCCACGGTTAATGGGCGTGTCGAAGGCTCAATCACCATAGACGGCATACACGCGGCGCACGAGGGGGCACATCTTCGCTGGTTCATCCTGTCGGATGCGCTCCGGGGGCAGGGGGTAGGAACCCGCCTCCTCGATGCCGCTGTGGCATTCTGCCGCCACAATAGTTATTCCCGAATCTACCTTTGGACTTTTGCAGGTCTGCACGCGGCGCGGCATTTGTATGAAAAAGCGGGGTTTACGCTAGTAGATCAGCATCGAGGGGCACAGTGGGGGGTAGAAGTCACAGAGCAACGGTTTGAACTCCCCCTTGTTTAGCATCGTCCAACGCCTTGTGCCTAATTGCCGACAGTGTTCACGGTGCTCCTGCCAAACAACGGTTGGCGATATAAGAACATATGTTTTATAATCCAATGTGGATTGTTGCTGCGTGATAGTAAAACAATCTCCTTTAATTGCCTACTAGGAGACAAACGATGAGTAATCATTTGGAAGAAACATCTGAAAACAATGAGGCTTGGCCTAAAGAGATATTTGCAGTCACGTTATTTACCGAAGACCTTGCTACGGTCAAAGAATTTTACCAAAGGGTTTTTGGTCTCTCCATCGAATTTGAAGGCCCCACGTCAGCGGTCTTTAAGTTTGGTGGCACCCTTATCAACTTATTGAAGATTACACAAGCTGATGAACTCATTGCTCCTGCCCAGGTGGCAAATCGGGAGGCAGGAACCCGCTTTGTTTTTACTGTCCATGTTGACGATGTAGATGAGATGTGTGCTGAGTTAGTGAGTCGTGGTGTGGAACTGTTAAACGGCCCAATGGATCGACCTTGGGGCATCCGTACCGCCAGCTTCATGGATCCTGCTGGCTACATCTGGGAAATTGCTAAATAAATTGTCTTGGACCCAAAAGATGGCGTGCCCAGGCTTAGGCGATGCAAACCGATGGACTGTAGCTGGATCATTTTGGAGCCTGCATCCTTCGGATATCGTTTGGGGGAAAGTTTGTGAGGAGCAACAAATACATGAATCCTAAAGTTGACTTTTTTTTCAATAAGGCCGAGAAGTGGCGGGAAGAATTTGAAGAATTGCGCCGGATTGTTCTGGACTGCGAGCTAACCGAGGCGTTGAAATGGGGCGTTCCATGCTATACCTTGGGGCAAAGCAACATCGTTTTAATCCACGGGTTTAAAGAATATTGTGCCCTGCTGTTTGTCAAAGGTGCTTTGCTCAAGGATGTGATGGGCATTCTCATCCAGCAAACGGAAAATGTGCAGGCCGCACGCCAGATTCGCTTTACCGACGTGGCCGAAATTGTGGAGATGGAGCCAGTCATCAAAGCCTACATTCGGGAAGCCATTGAGGTAGAAAAAGCTGGCTTGCAAGTGGATTATAAAAAAACGGCCGAATTTAACATGCCGGAAGAATTGCAGTGCAAATTAGAAGAAAACCCAGATTTCAAAGCCGCATTTGAGTCATTGACCCCGGGACGGCAAAGGGGGTATCTACTTTATTTTGCTGCTCCCAAACAGGCAAAGACGCGGGTGGCGCGGGTGGAAAAATGTGTACCGCAAATTCTGGCTGGTAAGGGCTTGAATGATCGGTAAGCAGGTCACTATATGCTTGGCTGTTGGTGAATGATTTGGCTTTGGCGCAGGGGTTTGTTGGCGAGGGCATAAACGGCCGTTAACAAATACAGCCCACCCCCCAGCAGATAAATCGTCCGAATCGGCATTCTGTCTGCCAGCCAGGCAAACAGCAGCCCCGCCAGCATATACACCACCCAGCGCCCCATCTCCCGCAGCGCATACACCCGCCCCAACAACTCATCATCCGCCACCGTTTGCAGCAGCGTGTCCTGCACCACATCCCGCACTGCCGACGGCGGCCCAAACAAAAACGCTAGCACCACCGCCACCCAAGTAACCGGGCTAAGGGCAAACAAAAATGTCAGCACCCCGCTTGCCAGCGCATTGCCGCCAATAATCAGCCCCGGATACCGCTCCAGCCGCTTGGCCGCCACGCTGGCAACCACCGCCCCCACCATCATCCCGGCAAAATACAGCGCCGACATCGTGCCCCAGGCATCGGCACCCGCCCGCAAAGCCTTTTCTGCAAACACCAGCATCAACGCCGATGTCCAAATGCCGTGCGGCACGTGCTCCAGCAGTTCCATCACCACCAGCGGCCGCACCACCGGGTTGTCCTTCAGATAAACATACCCTTCCTGCACTGACTGACGCAGCGGCAACCGCGCCTTTTGCGCCTGTTTTTCCGCCTCGCTGCACGGCTGAATTTGCATTAGTGCCGTCAATGTTGCCGAAACCAAAAAGGTGAGCAAGTTGAAGAGGACAAAGGTGCCAAACGCAATCCGCAGTGTGAGCAAGCCGCCAAGCATGTAGCCCACCGCCATGGTGCCCTGTGCCGTGCCTACCAGCACGCTGTTGGCGCGAACCAGGTTGAACCGTTTGACCAGCGAGGGGACGATGGCAATACGGGCGGGCTGGTAAAAGGTGGAAGCGGCGGTGATACCTGCCACCACTAAATAGATGCCCCACAAATTGACGCTGCCCTGCTGCACAAAGAGCAGTAGCAGCCCCACCAGCCCGGCACGAACCAAATCCATGACGATAAGCACGCGCTGGCGTGGATAATGGTCAACCATGGCTCCGGCAATGGGGCCAAGCAGAAAGCGGGGGAGGGATTGGGCGATGAGGACGCCGGTTGTTTGCAGGGCGGAACCGGTTTGCTGAAAAACATGCACCATCACGCCCACGCTGTAGAGCACATCCCCCATGCCAGAGATGATTTGAGCCAGCCAAAGCAAGCGAAAATTACGATTTTGCCAAAGAATCATTGGTTTTTTGTATTGGTCAAGAAAATGTTACGTAGAGTTCCACAAAGAGGTTTAGGAAATTTGCAGTCTTGCAGTTCAAATGAAGCGGAGCAGCATATCATATGTACTCGATATGATCACGCATTTCCTCTGGAGACAATAGCTCATAGATCAACTGCAGTGAATTGAGCAGTTGCCCAATGGAACGATTATTTTTTGGCGCATAAACGATTCCAGCATGGTTGCTGCTTTGTGAAGCTAAAATCAAAAAATCTCGATCCTGCGTGAAAATAGCGCGATCTTCTTGTCGGGCAAAATCGAGTTGCTCCAGATCCGTCGCACCTAGCAAGTTGCTTTCTTGCGTAGTCGAGACGTTGACACCTTGCTTACGCAGGCCACGTGCAATCGCAAGGTTGACATTTTCATCCAGATGAAAGCGAATTTTATTGGTCAAGGTCAGCGAGTTTGGTTTGCAGTTTGGAGGGGGTTTGTTGCTTTAGTGCATCAACGATCTTTTGTTCTTCGGCCTCACGCCGATCAATTTCCGAGCGATGGTCGTAATAATATGCCAGAGCAGCATGGATTTGAGCGGGCGTGAGATTATGTTCAGCCGCGATTTTTTCGATAGAAAAATGAAGCTCTAAATACCAGGAGGCAATATCAGCAACGGTAATACGACGGCCGTTTATGCGTGGCTTCCCGCTGCGAATGTTGGGCGTAGCGACAATATATTGTTTGTGGGTAGAGATAATCGTTGAAGCTGGTGCATTCATAAAGGCATTATATAACGAACGGTAAGGCTTACACAACCATGTTTTTGCTGCCTTCGGGGGGCTTGCTGTTGCTGTACACCACGTTGACCCCGCGAATACGGCTGATGACAGCTTCGAGGGCGGCGATGAGGAGCATGAAGAGGATATTGATGCCGATTGCCATAGACAGGCCGGTGCCGAGATAGCCAAAGACGGTGGCGGCGGGGCCGGCTAACCCGGCCATGATTTCATCGTCAAGCCCAATGAGAAAAAGAACGGCCGTTAAAACAGCCATAATCAGCAAAAAAGCAGGCCAGGCGCGGCGGTCGGAGGGGCTGGGGAGCATGGCGTTGCTGATGGCAAAAAGAAGGTAGAGCCAGACCAAAATATCGTTGGTGGCGAAGATGTCGGTTAAGGCTAGGGTCAGGTTGTCTATGCTGCCGGTTTGCACGGCGGCGGCAAGATTGGTAACGCCAAAGACGCGGAAACCGATGAGCAGAATAACGGCCGTTCCTGCAATCAGCGGCGCACCCCCAATCAAACTTTCCCGAATTGGCCCCAGCGTTTTGCCCTTGTAATACTCCACATACCCAAGCTGAACGCTGCCGTCTGGCTTGAGGCGGGGGATGAGCGACATGGAGCCGGTGCGAACCCCCAGCACCGTTGCCATCAGCCAATGGCTGACCTCGTGCAGCAGCACGCCGGGAAAAAGGATGATGGCATAGAGCGCAACGGCCCACTGCGGCCGGCCGGTAATCAGCAAACTTAGCCCGTGCAGGTGGGCATGAATCCAGCGCTGCATGATAATCAGCACCAGCAAAGCAACCGCGACCCAGATAAAAGGCATGAAACTTTCGCTCATATCGTAGAGATTGGAGATTAGAGATTGGTGCAAGAGCCAATCTCTAATCTCCAAAAATGATTCTTTGCAGATTCTACAACCCTATCTTGCCGTATGTTGGAAAAAATTGCAAAGTGGCGGCATCTTGTTAATATCGCCAGGTTGTGGTGCATTACGAATGAATGAAAATTCATAATTTATATAGGAGTGATGTGATGAGTAAGTCTGAAGGTGTGATTAAGTTTCGCATGGATTTTGTTGAGGCGGCGGCGTTAACGGCCGTTCAATTGACCGAAATTAACGCCTGGCGCAAGGTGTTGGTTATCATGGGGATGATCGGCCAAACGCCGGAGCGATATGATAACTATGGTTTTGGCAACATTAGCCGCCGTTTGTTGGCCGACGAACTGCCGGGTTATGACCACCCCTTTGTCATTAGCGGCACGCAGACCGGCGGCGTGGCGGATTTAGCGCCAGAACATTATGCGACGGTGCTGTGGTGTCGGCCGGCGGAAAACCACGTCAGCGCCCAGGGTCCCATGCGCCCCTCGTCGGAGTCTATGACCCACGGGGTCGTGTACGAAATGGACAGCCGCATCAACTGGGTCTTCCACGCCCACGACCCCTATATTTGGCAGCAGCGCGTGGCGCTTGATTTACCCACTACCGCCGATGGCGTTCCCTACGGTTCTCCGGAAATGTCGGCTGAAGTCGGCCGTTTGTTCCGCGAGACCGAGGTGGCGCAGCGGGGTATTTTTGCCATGGGCGGGCATGTTGACGGCATCGTGACCTTTGGCGCAACGGCTGAGGAGGCAGGCAGTGTGCTGTTGCACCATTTAGCATCGGCGATTCGGCTAAGTTATTCATGACTGTCTGTAAGACCCGCCCGCCCGTAAACGGAGCGGGCTAGAAAAACAACGCTAGCTAAAGCCAGCTTTAGCCCGGTTTACCGGGCGTTGTTTTTTGGACCGGCCATTCATGGCTGGACGATTTCAGCCAAACTGAGAATTGCTGTTTGGGGTTGGAAGCGGTTGATCTTGTGTGTTGACTATGATACCATGACGCAGTGCGTCAATGGGCGGGATAAGACCCGTTGACCGGATATTGTTATGGTGAAGTTAAACGAGTTTATTTCTAAACAGGGTAGGCGAATTGGTGTACGGCAAATCAGGGCGGATGAACCCCATTTGCTGCTGGATTTGTTTGCCCACATGAGTTCTGAAAGCCGCTATCAGCGTTTTTTGCAGACCGTTGACCACCTCAGCACACAGCGTTTGTGGGATGAAGCAACTCACATTGCCCAACAGAGCGAGGCTGGAGATGTGTGTTTGGGTGGGTTTGTGGTTGATAAAGGGGGGCAGGAAACGCTGATAGGGGCGGCACGCTATGTGCATGTAGATGACGACAGCGTGGAAATTGCCCTTTCGATTCGGGATGATTATCAAAATCAGGGGATTGGCACTGGGTTGTTGGCCTTGCTCATTGCGGAAGCGCGAGTGCGTGGAGTGCGCCAGGTGGTGGCGACGGTGCAGAATGACAATGAGCGAATGCTGCATTTGCTCCATAGGCTGGATATGCCGGTTACACGAACGGTTGATGGAGCCAGTTCTTTTTTTGCGATAGATTTGACGTAGAAATTAGCAAGAGACTGGAGATTGGAGATTGACCATCTTCAATCTCCAATCTCTAATCTCTAATCCCCTTCACAGTTGAGCCAACTTTGCAGACGGTCTTGGTTTTGGCTGCGCCAAAGGGTGGGGTTTTGTGGGGTCAGGGGTGCCGTGCCGAGATCAAGGGCTTGCAGCAGGTTATAGGCGCAGGGGTGGTTGGTTTGCAGGGGGTGCAAAACGGCCGTTTTTGCCACCACCAGCCGCCGCTCCTCCCCATTTGTCCAATAGCCGCTGCCCACAAAATCAATAAACCCCAGATAGGTTTGCAAAAAAGAACGGTGGGTTGGGTCTTGAAAGCAGAGCGTCACGTCGCTGCTGCCGGGCGTTGCCGCCGCCAAGTCAGCAAATAGTGCGTCGGCACTGGCAAAGCCACGACTAGACAACCGCAACCCTGTTTCCTGAGCCAGGATGCTTGTCACTGCCTCGGTTAGCCATTGGCAAGCGGGGTCGTCGTCGAGGATTGCCAGCCGTAAATCGGCGGCTGTGTCTGGCGTGGGGGTGAAGGTAGGGCGCACGGTGGGGGTTTTGCTGGGTAAAACTGGCGTTTCCGTTGGCGTTGGTCCTGGCGTGCGCGAGGTGGGAATGGTGGCAATGATGACCAGTGGTGTGGCCCAGGGGGTGGGGGTGGGGACAATGAGCGGTGGGGAAAAAACGGCCGTTTTTCCCCCACCACTACACCCCAGCAGCAGCAATGCCAGCAGCAACCAGCGTAATTTGCTCATCCCGTCGCTAATAAAGAAGCTGCCAGGGCCAGGTCATCAAAATCGGCCGTTGGGGTGGGCAGCGCCTGCCGCAGTGCCGCCACACTCTGAAACCGCTGACGCGGGTCGGCAGCCAGGCAGCGAGTCACGACATCCCGCACGGACGCAGGAAGCTGGGCGGGAAAATGCAGCGTGGCGGTGGCAATTTGCCCCGGCTGTAAAAAGGCACTGGCTGAAAAAGGCACCTCACCCGTCAGCAGGTAGTAGAACAGCATCCCTACGGCATAAATGTCCAGCCGGGTGTCGGTTAAAATCTCGCGGGCAGCTTCCGGCTTGCCGCTGGCATACAGATGCACTTTTTGCAAATGTTCTGGGGCAAACCAGACAAATTCACCAAAGCGGCGGTTGTCGTACAGGTTGAAGTCAGGCTTTTCGGCATCCAGTTCGGTGCCAAAATTGGTGAGGTGCACCACGCCGCGCCGATCCAGCAGGATGCTGCTGGGGCGCAGATTGCCGTGGGCAAAGCCATAGCTGTGGATGTGTTCCAGCCCATCCAGCAGTTCACCAAGGAGGGTCAGGCTTTTGTCCAGCGGCTGTGCCCCTTCTCGCGTCACCAGGTCGGCCACCGTTTGGCCGGGGATGATCGGTTCGACGAGGTAAGGGCGGGGGAAAAGCCAGGTGGCAACCTGGTCACGGCCGGAGGCGAGCAGCGGGATGATGTTCCAATGGGAGGCGAGACGGCTGCGAATTTCAATTTCCCGTTCACAGCGGGGTACGCACTGTTCGTCAGCGGGGATTTTGAGCAGCAACGGCTCTCGATCTAGTGCCCACAGCCGTTTGCCTTTGTAATGCTCGTAGTAGCCATCAAGCCGCAGCCGTTCGCCAATGATTTGGTATTTGCCGTCGAGGACGCGCATGTGGAGGGCGTGGCGGAGAAGAACGGCCGTTATTGCCACCGCCAGCCCGCCAATTACCGCCAGCCACCACAAATTTTCCCCCAGCGCCAGCCGCCACACGGCAAACGGCGACTCTGACAGCAGCACTAGCGTTAGCCGCTGGTACTCTTCCAATGGGTCGCTGCCCAAATCTTGCGCCAGCCGGTTGTAGTTGAGTCCCGAGACCTGCATCCAGATGGCAAGCTGGCTGGCATACGCTTCGGCCACATTTTCCTGGGTAATGCGGTTGAGGATGGTGAGCAGTTCGGCGTTGGTTTCTTGCCCGCGCACGGTGTAGGCCACCGCAGGGCTGGGGAAGGCGCGATGATGGTCGAGGCTGTAGCCCAGCAGCAGCACTTCCTTGGTTTCATTGGCTTCCAGGTTGACGGTTTGGGCCTGGCCGATGAGGATGTCGGCAAAGGCGGCTTCGTTGCTGTTGAGGTGCAGCCCCAGCGGTACTTCCAGCGTCAGCGGGGTGACAAATTGGTTGGTGAGGGTGAGCCGCAGCATGGGCTGGGCGTAGCTGGGGTGAATGCCCACAATCTCGGCGACCACGCTGCCGTCGGCAATGGCCTGGGGCAGGAGGATGGCTTGGGCGTGGGTGGGGGAAACGGCCGTTAATCCCCCCAACCCCAGCAGCAAAAACAGCAGCAATCGGTAAACAAATCGGTTCATCTATCGTTTTAACTCCGCTGCAATCATCTGCACCAATTCACCCAGCTCTGCCCGCGCCTGCGCCGCCTGCGTGGGCGGCAGTGGCAAATTCAGGCTGTGGCGCAGTTCGGCAATGGTGGCAAACCGCTCGCTGGGTTCAGCCGCCAGACAGCGACGAAGTGCCTGGGCAATGTATGGCTCAAAGCCGTTGAGCTTGTTTAGCTGGGGTGGCAGCACCTCAAAAAAGTGTCGCGCTTGCTGTAGGTCAAAAGGCGGTTCGCCTAGCAGCAGCAAATACAAAATCGCGCCCAGCGAATAGATGTCGGCGCGTTTGTCAATGTTTTGCTGCGGGGTGGTGGGGCGTGCCCCCTTGCCGTTTGCCAAATAGTGCGCCTGGGAATGGCGAATGACTTCGGGAGCCAGCCAATGGCTGCTGTTGGCCTCTTCGCGGCGCACAAAGGTGTAGTCGGGGGTTTTGCCGTTGATGGCCGAGCCAAAATCGGTGAGCCAAACGCGACCGTCGCGGTCAAGCAGAATGTTGGATGGCCGCAGGTCGCGGTGGACGATTTGGTGCTGGTTGTGCAGATGTTCCAGCGCGTTGAGTAACTGGGTGACGATTTCCAGCGCCTGGTTGACTTCAACCTTGGTCACTTCCTGCAAGATGCGCCCCAGGTCAAAGCCGTTGATATACCGTTCGACCAGATAGGGCATGGCGCGGCTGTTTTTGTCGCGGGAGTAGTAGCCGGAGCTAAAGAGGGGGACGATGTTGGGGGGCATTTCGTCAAACTGCTCCCGAATTTCGATTTCGCGGACGCAGTTGGCTTCGGTGGCGTGGTCAACGGGTTCTTTGATGATGAGGTCAATGGCCCCGCCGCGCCGCCGCGCCTGGCGGACGTTGTATTTGCCGCCGGTGGCAACGTGGTGCCCCAGCTTGTAGCCATCAAACGTTTGGTTTACCTCGCGTTTGATAAAAAAGAAGATGGTGAGGAACAGCCCCACGCCGACAATGCTGCCGATGAGGATGAAGGGAGAAACGGCCGTTTTTACCTCCTGCCCCATCAACTCCAGCGTGCGGTTTTCATAGGAAGTCAGGTCGTTGCCGTTGCTGTAGGTGGCGGTAAAGGTGGCAAAATTCGTTTCATCCAGCAGCGTCATCCACAGCGCAATCTGGCCGGCCACTTCGGACTCGGCGCTCTGCTGCCCAATCGTTTCCAGCAGGGTCATCACCTCGGTGCGGTAAATCGGTTCGTCGAGGGTGTAGGTGACGCTGGCATCGGGAAACGCCTTGCTTGGCTCTTGGCTGTAGGCATATAGCCCCATTTGCCGCGCTTCGTTGGCGGCCAGCACAATGAGTTCGTCCCGCGCCAGCAGCGTGTTGGCATAGGAAGGGTTGTTGCTTTGTAGCTGCATTCCGGCGGGCAAAAACAGGTGCAGTTCGTCGCTGGTCTGGTTGGTGAGGGTCATTTCCAGCATGGGTTCGACAAAGGCGATGCTGCGCCCGTGGATATGCACCACCACCAGACCCTCGGCGATGGCATCGGCTAACGGCCGTTCCTGCTGGGCGTGCGCGGGCAGCACCCAGCCGATTAGTAGGCTCACCCCCAACCAGAATAAAACGGCCGTTTTCCAGCCTGCGGTTGGTTTTTTATACATCATTATTCTCTTCTTGCTTGTTTCAAAATGGATAGGAGGTCGGGAATGATTATTTGTTCCTCGCCTCGTTTCAAGCTGCCGCGAATGAGCGTTGGGTCAAGCGGATAGTTAGGTTGGATGGGTTCATACGGCAGCGGCAGCCGCTCTAGCCGCACGTTTGGCTCTACAAACAGGGCGACGTTGACCCCTTTAACGGCCGTTTGGGCAATCAGCAGCCGCAGCGTGCTTTCCGGTTCAATGGACAGCGAGCGGTGGGGATGCCAGTAGTGAGCCAGGTTGAGCACCGGCACCGGCAGCCCTTGCCAGGTAACAAGCCCCAAAATGTGGGGTGGGGCATCGGGCACGGGCATGGGCGGCTCTGGGTCGCGGATTTCGGGCACCTGTGACAGGCTGAGGGCAAAGGCGAGGTTGCCGGGCATGTGGGGGATATTAAAGACGACGATTTGCAAATGGCTGGCCGGTTTGTGGCTGGTGCGGTTGGGCTGGGCGGGGGTGGGCCAAACGGCCGTTAACGGCCGTTTTTCGCCATCGGGTCGCAGTTGTTCCACGGCCAGCAGCGGCACAAATTGGTTGTTAAGCTGCACCAAGCCGTTAAAGTAATCGTTGTGGCGGTCAATAACGGCCGTTGGCAGCGACCGTACTTGCTCCGGGCGCACCACGGTGATGGGGGTAATACGGTCAACCAGCAGAGCAAACGGCCGTTTGCTTTCCACCACCACCACCCGCTGCTCATCCGGCACACCCGTCAGCCGCTGTCCCAGCCGTTCCCCCAGGCTGTAAACCGGAATTTGCTCCCGCGCCGTCTGCAAATAGCCACACAGACCATCCGCGCCCCCTTCACCCTGCACCCAATCCGTCTGCTCAATGCTGCGGATGCAGTCCATATCAATGCCAAAAACATGTTTCCCAACGCCACAGCGAATCATGCTAAATACGCCGTTTTGGCTGGTCTTGCTTTGTATCATCTCGTACTCCGGTAATCGGTAATCAGTAATCGGTAATCAGTAATGTCGTTTCACGACCACTACGTGTACGGTAATCGGTAATGTCGTTTCACGACCACTACGTGTACGGTAATCAGTTGCCTACACTGGTAACTGATTACTGAACACTGTTTCTTAACAAACGGGCAATCTGTGGCGGCGTGGCAATGTGGTCTACCACGCCTTCATCCACGGCACGCTGCGGCATTCCGTTGACCACACAGCTATCGGCATCTTGGGCATAGGTCGATCCCCCTTTGCTGCGAATGGCTCGCAGCCCCATCGCACCATCGCTGCCCATGCCGGTCAGGATAACCCCACGGGTGCGCTGCCCATACACCTGCGCCACCGACTGCATGGTGACATCTACCGAAGGTCGGTGCCCCTGAATTTTGGGTGCCTGGTTTAAATAGACCTCGGAATTGGGCCGCAGCAGCAGGTGATAATCGCCCGGTGCCACCAGCACTTGCCCCGCCTGTAGCTTGTCGCCCGGTGCCGCTTCCTTGACTGACAGGGCAACGCGGCTGTTGAGCTGGGCGGCCAGCGCCCCGGTAAAGGAGGCGGGCATGTGTTGCACCACCAAAATGGCGGCGGGAAAGTCGGCCGGCAGTTCGCTCAGTAGTTCGCGCAGGGCAACGGGGCCGCCGGTGGAAGCACCAATGACGACCACGCCACTGGATAGCAGCACCGGTCTGCTGCCGTTGCTCCCGGTGATGCCGCCAACTATGTCGGCCACCAGCTTGGCTGTATGTGGGTCGGGCTGGCTGTCGCGGCTGTGGCGCGAACGAATGGAGCGCACCACCTTGATTTCGGCGGCCGACTGTACTTTGGCAATGATCTCTTGCCGCAGTGCCTCTGGCTTGACATCGGTGCCGGGGGTGTATTTCAAAATAAAGTCAACGGCTCCCTTGTTAATTGCTTCCAGCGACATGGCGGCGGCACGGCGGCTGACACCACTAATGACGACAACCGGGGTGGGATGATCGAGCATGATCTGCTGTAGCGTTTCCAGCCCGCTTACGTCTGGCATTTCCAGATCCAGGGTGATCACATCTGGGTGTAGTTCTTCAACCAGCTTTAGCCCGCGACGGCCGTTTAGCGCCGTGCCAACCACCTGCACATTGTTGCTAGAGTGCAAATGGTTGGTCAGCAGACGGCAGACGAAGGGAGAATCGTCAATGATCAGAACACGTACCGGTTTGGTCATGTGGCGGTAGTTGGTAATCGGTAATCGGTAATCGGTAATCAGTCACCACACTGATTACCGATTACTGCTTACTGATTACTTCTAGTTATAGACAAGCTCCATCCCTGCCAGACGGCGCACCGTTTCCAGCAGCACGTCGTCGGTGTAGGGTTTGACGAGGTAGCCGGACACGCCGAGATCCATCGCTTTTTGCCGGTGTTTGTCGCCAGCGCGGGAGGTGAGCATGATGATGGGAATGTCGCGGTAGCTGGGGTTGGCGCGGAGGGTGGCGGTTAGCTCGTAGCCGTCCATGCGCGGCATTTCGATGTCGAGCAGGATGGCATCGGGTAGTTGGGTGAGGCTTTGGATGACTTCCAGGGCTTCGATGCCGTCCTTGGCGGCCAGCGTTTGCCAACCGGCACTGCGGATGAGGCTGGAGACGACGCGGCGGACGCTGACGGAGTCGTCTACGATGAGGATGTTGAGCGACTCTTTGCGGCGGGGGGCGGCGGCGGTTTTGGGTTCCCAAACGGCCGTTTCTCCCTCCTCAGCTGGGTTCAAAATCTCTGTCGGGTTCAAAATCAGCACCACGCTGCCGTCGCCCATCAGCGTGGCCCCGGTGATGCCATAGACACGGCGCAGATGGTTGCCCAGCGGCTTGACCACAATTTCGCGCCCGTCCAGCACTTCGTCCACCACCATTGCCACCCGCTTTTCGCCCGTGTTGACCACCAGCACCGACATGCGCTTGGAGGATTCATCGGCCGGCTGCGGCAGGTTAAGTAGTTCACCCAGCCGCACCACCGGGTAGACCGTGCCGCCAATCCGTACCACAGGTTCCTTGCCCACCTTGCTGATTTCGCTGCGATCCATGCGCGAAATTTGGGTGACGGAGTTGAGCGGCAGGGCAAATGTCTCATGGTTAGACCGCACCAATAGCGCCCGCGTCACGGCCAGCGTCATAGGCAGACGAATGGTGAACAGGGTGTAGCGACCCGGTTCGGAGTCGAGGGTGACGGTGCCTTTGAGCTTTTGTACGTTGGCGCGAAGGATGTCTAACCCCACGCCGCGCCCCGATACCTCGTCAATCTCATCGGCAGTGCTAAAGCCGGGAATGAAAACCAGCCGGTACAGGTCGCGGTCGGTGAGCAGGGTGGCTTCATGTTCGTTAATGTAACCCCCTTCCACGGCCTTGTTGCGTAACAGTTGCGGCTCCAGCCCGGTGCCATCGTCTCGAATCTGGATGACGACCTGGCTACCTTCGTAGTAGGCGCGAATGCGAATCTGGCCGCGCTGGGGTTTGCCGATGACCTGGCGCAGGGCGGGCGGTTCGATGCCGTGGTCAACGGCGTTGCGTAGGATGTGGAACAGGGGGTCGGCAATGTCTTCCAGCACCTTTTTATCCAGCTCAATTTCTTCGCCTTCCAACACCAAATCTACCAGCTTGGCCTGTTTGCGGGCAACGACGCGCACGGCGCGGTGGAAGCGGGTGGTGAGGCTGGCAAGGGGTACCATACGGGTACGCATGAGTTTGTCTTGCAGTTCGCTGGTCAGGCGGCTTTGGCTGTTGAGGATGCTGTCGAAGTCGGTGATGAGGTGGGTGAGTTCGTTGTTGACCACGCGAATGTCGCTGGTGGCTTCGGACAGTTCGCGGGAAAGGAGGTGGAATTCGGTGTAGCGGTCGAGTTCGAGGTCGTCGAACTCTTGGGTCAGGGTGCTGGCGGGGTTGGCATCGCCATTACGACCGGGGAAGGTGAGGCTGCTGGGGCGCGAACGGCCGTTTGCCAAGGCCACCACCTCGTATTGGGTTTCCAGCCGAGTGGAAATCCGGCGCAGCCGCTCAATACCCGGCTGCATCTCCTCGGCAATGTGCAGCATGTCGCCCATGCGCTGCTCAAACGCCGAACGGCCGATAACCAGTTCGCTGGCAAGCCGAATCAAATCGTTAAGCCGTTCTAGCGGCACGCGCACCATTTCTTCGGGCTGGCCGGTGCGGTTGGAAACGGCCGTTTCCCCTGCCAATGCCATTTCCGCCAATGCCGAAGGGCGCATTTCCGACAAATCAATAATCGTTTCTGTCCCCAGCAGCCCAGAAAAATCAGGTTCCCGGCGGCTTTGGGGCGAATCGGACGACCATTGACGGTATTGTTTGTGCAGTGCCTCTAGCTCCACCGGGTCGGCACTGTGCGTCAGCAAATCCTCTAGGGCATCGGTGGAGCGGAAAAGCAGGCTGAGGTGGTCGAGCGTTAGCTGTAGTTGGCCTTCATACGCCAGATCAAGCAAATCCTCCATACCATGTGACAGCTCGGTAATGGCGGGGAAGCCGACGGTGCTGGCCGCTCCCTTAAGGGTGTGGACGCTGCGGCGGATGCTTTGCAGGGTTTCTTTGTTGCCGGGCGTTTTTTCCAGTTGGGTTAGCAGCAGGCCAACGTGGCGCAAATGGTCTTCGGCTTCAAGGGTGAATGCTTCGATGAGTTCGGGGGAGATGGCATCGTCGTAGTTAATGGTGGTGAAGGGGGCAGAAACGGCCGTTTCTTCCGTCTCATCAGGAATATCGGCCAAAATAGCGTCTAGGGCGCGTTCGTCTTCGGCCTCTGGCAGCCCACGTAGACGGCGGTAGGTGGTGGCAACTTGGGTCAATAACGGCCGTTCTTGCAGCCCTCCCGTCAACGATTTTTCCAAATATAGCTCAATGTGTACCAGCGTTTGCTGCCAGAACCGCGCCATCGCTTCATCATACTTCAAGGTGCCTCCTACCACCTCTTCCATCGAATCTTCCATGAAATAGGCGATGTGGCTCAGCCCGTTTAGCCCCACCATCGAGGCTGCTCCCTTAACCGTGTGGACATAGCGGCGGGCATCTTCTAAATCGGACGTTTTCGTCCGATCCTGCTGGAAGCGACGAATCCCCTCCCGCACCGTTGGCAGATAGCTTCGGGCCTCTTCAATAAACCCACTCAGCACCTCATGATCAACTTGTCTTGCCATCTTGAATCTCCAGAAATCGCAGCCGCAGCCGCGTTTGTTGTACTATTTTCGCATGTCATTCCCGCGAAAGCGGGAATCCAGTTGGGTGGCGTATGGATACCCGCGAAAGCGGGTATGACACCTGGTGACGCTTGTTGTTAAATCACTGTTGTTTTCCGATACACCAGGGCATCGGGCGCATTCACAAAAGTTACCCCTGGCATTCGCAGCCCCACCATTTCGGCCGGGGCCAAAAATAGAAAGCCGCCGGGGTTCAGCCGCTCAATCAGCAACTTCACAATCTCCAACCGATGGTCAGGCTTGAAATAAATAAGAACATTCTGACAAAAAATGATGTCCTGACCATGTATCCAGTAACTCTCAGGTTCCTTAAAGTTCAAATAACCAAACTGCACCAATTCCCGCACCCGTTCCACAACCTGATAATGGGTTCCTTGCGCCGTTTGTACCCAGCGCAAATATTTGTCGCGGTAATACGGTGGCATATAGCGCACCTCATGCTGTTTGTATTGCCCCAGCCGCGCTTGTGCCAGCTTGCCCCGGCTGATGTCTGACCCCATCACCCGCAGTTGCCACAGCCGCGCTTCCAGTTGCTCCAGCAGCAGCATTGCCAGCGAATACGGCTCTTGCCCGGCCGAACAGCCTGCGCTCCAAACGTGCAGGCTGTTTGCCCCTTGCCGCCGTTTTTGCTGCACCAGTTCTGGCAGTGCCAGCTCACGCAGGGCATTGAAGGAAGGTTCGTGGCGAAAGAAGCTGGTTTCATTGTTCAGCAAGCCATCTAAAAGCAGCAGCCATTCGGTCGCGCCGTTGGCGTTGTAAACCACATAATGGTAATACTCAGTGTAGCTAGTCAGCTTCAACTGTTGGATACGCTCCCACAGCCGCTGGGACAAAAAGTAGAGGCGGCTGGGGGTGAAGAAAAGGCCGGACTTTTCCCAGATGTAGGCTTGCCAGATTTCCACTTCTGCTGGTGTCATCTCTGGGCGGGCAGGGCGGTTGGGGAACAGCACAGCCTCCGGTGCCGGGGCTGGGGGGATGGCACAACGTGCCATTCCCCCAGCCTAGACAATTAATGTGCATATTCGTTCTGCCCGTTGCTGCCGGGCAGTTTGAAGGTGCTAACCGAAGTGCGGAGCCGGTCGGCCAATTCCGCCAGATTGCTGATGGAAACGGCCGCTTGTTTAGTACCCGCTGCCGTTTGCTGTGTCACCTCAGCAATATTGCTCATTGACCGCGCCAGTGACTCGGAGCCACGTGCCTGCTGCCGCGCCGCCAGCGAGATGGATTGGATGAGTTCGGCTAATTCTGCCGACACCTGCTCGATTTCGGTCAGCCGCAGCCCAGCGTCATTGGCAAGCTGTGACCCGTCCACCACTTCGCGGGTGGTGGCTTCCATGGCCGCTACAGCCGCGTTGGTTTCCGTTTGAATGCTTTTGATGAGTGCCGCAATTTGCTGCGTGGCGGCGGCGGAACGCTGCGACAGCCGCTTGACGTCTTCAGCTACCACGGCGAAACCACGCCCGGCCTCGCCAGCGGCGGCTGCCTCCAACGAGGCGTTGAGCGCCAGCAGGTTGGTGCGTTTGGAGATGTCGCGGATAAGCTGCACGATTTCGCCAATTTCCTGTGAACTTTCGCCTAGCCGCTTGATACGCTTGGCTGTTTCTTGCCCTTGCTCACGAATGCGGTCCATCCCTTGAATGGTGTTTTGCACGGCACTGGCACCATCGCGGGCGGTGTGGCGGGCTTTTTGCGCCACCTGCGCCGAGAGAGCCGCGTTTTCCGAAACCTGCTGGATGGAAACCGACATTTCATCAATGGCGGCCGAGGTGTCTACAATTTGGGTGGCCTGGGTTTCGCTGCCATAGGCCAGATGTTCGGCGGTGGTTTGAATTTCGTTGGCCGAGGAGCCTACCTGAAGGGTGGCTTCCTGTACATTGACAATGATTTCGCGCAGTTGGGCGATCATGTAGTTGAAGGAGTCGGCGATGGAGCCGGCCGCATCGGCGGTCACTTCAGCTTGAATGGTCAAATCGCCATCGGCCACATCACTTACTTCGTTGAGCAGCTTGATGATGGAGCTTTCGATGCTGTCGCGCTCAATTTGGACTTCGGTGATGAGGTTGGAGAGCTGGTCGAGCAGGCCGTTTAGCCCGACGGCCATGCTGCCCAATTCGTCGCGGGCAAGGATGGGGGTACGGTTGCTGAGGTCGCCCGCTTCCACGCGGCGGAAAACGCTGGTAATAGCGTTGATTTGGCCGGTGAAGGAGCGGGTGAAGATGATGGACACGATCACAACCGCCACGGCAGCGATGCCACCCAGAGTGAGGGCAAATTGAGAGAGGTCAGTGATGGGTTGGTTTACCTCGGCGACATCAATTTTGGCTATAAATGCCCAGGTAAGCCCATTGGGGTGGTAACTGTTGGGGGCTTGAATGACGACTGGTGCCCAGGAGCTAAGCACGGGCGTGCCGCGATAGTCGTTGAGGATTTCGGTGCCGGTGCCGCCAGCGAGGGCGTTTTGGCTGGCGATGGTGTTGACGGTGATTTGGGGGTTGACAACGGCCGTTTGTACGCCCAACTGATCCACAAAACGAGACTCAGAGCGGAACAACTCATCCGCGCCCACCAGATATGTTTCACCCGTGTCGCCCAAACCGGTGCGCTCAGTCATGATGGCGTTGATCGTTTCCTCACCCACTTCCAAAATCACCGACCCAATTGCCACGCCATTGCTGTTGAGAACGGGTGCCCCAATTTTCATGTTGGCTTCATTGTGGATGACGTTAAAGGTAATGTCGTCAATGACGATGCCGCTGCGGGAGGCCGCCATAAATTCTGGTTTGACCTCGCCTGTGACCAACACATTGGTGTCTTGCGAATCTTCCAGCGTGGCGTAGACAACGTTGCTGTCTAAATCTACCAGCATGATGTCCTGGTAGACCTGGCGGTTGTCGGCGTAACGCTGCAAAATGCCTTCGATGTTGGCATAGGCGGCCTGGTAGGCGGGGTCGTCTTTGCTGTTTTGCAGTTCAATGAGCGTAGGCAGCCCGCCAAGTTCGGGGGTTCCGGTGACGGCCGGCAGTTCGCGGATGAAGCGGGCGTCAATGGTAAGCTGCTCAAAGAAGCTCTCGATTTGCTGCTGTTTGGTGGCCTGCACCGCTTCCAGGGCGGCAAAGGCATCGTTGAGCAAGGCATCGGAGGCATTGCGGAAGACGACGGTGCTAAGAATGCCCATGGGGATGAGGGAGAGTGCCAGGAAGATGAGCAGCAGTTTGTTGCGTACCGTAAAAATGCGGGAGGGTTGGTAACGCTGTTCTGCGTTTTGGTTTATGTTTTCCATGATAAGTCCTCTATCAATAATTAGGCTGCAAGTGAACGGCCGTTTGTCCCATTCCCACCCGATAAGCGGAAACGACTCACCGACCCACGCAGCTCATCAGCCAGCAAGGTAAGGTTGTTGATAGAAACGGCCGCTTGTTTGGTACCGGCCGCCGTTTGCTGCGTTACCTCAGCAATCTCATTCATGGCTCGCGCCAGCGTTTCTGAGCCGCGTGCCTGCTGCTGCGAAGCCAGCGAAATAGATTGGATCAGTTCCGATAGCTGCCGCGACACCGTTTCAATTTCGGTGAGAGCGGAACCCGCCTCATTCGCAAGCTGCGACCCGCTGACCACTTCCTGCGTCGTGATTTCCATCGCCTGCACCGCCTCCAGCGTTTCGCTTTGGATGGTGCGGATCAGGCTACCAATCTGCTTGGTCGCTTCCGTGGCCTGCTCTGCAAGCTGCTCCACTTCTTCGGCCACCACCGCAAAACCCGACCCCGCTTCCCCGGCCATCGAGGCTTGGATGGAGGCGTTGAGCGCCAGAATGGCCGTGTTGTCGGCGATGTCTTCAATTAACTCCACAATCTTGCCGATTTCTTCTGAGCTTTCACCCAGACGGCGAATCCGCTTGGCCGTTTCCTGCACCTGCTCCTGAATGCGCTGCATCCCGGAAATGGTGTTTTGCACGGCGCGGGTGCCCCGTTGGGCATTGTTGAGCGCCTGACGGCTGACGGTGGCCGAGGTGGTGGCGTTTTCCGACACCTGCTGAATCGAAACGCTCATTTCATCAATGGCGGCCGACGTGTCAATAATTTGCGATGCTTGCGACTCGCTGCCGTAGGCCAGATGTTCGGCCGTGGCCTGAATTTCGTTGGCCGAGGAGCTAACCTGAAGCGTGGCTTGCTGCACATTTTGGATAATTGCCCGCAGTTCGGTAATCATCATGTTAAACGAGTCCGCGATGGCTCCGGTTAAATCATCGGTTACTTCAGCTCGCGCTGTTAGATCACCTTCGGCCACGCCGCTGACCTCATCCAGCAACCGCATGATGGCTGCCTCAATGTTGTCGCGCTCTTCTCGCGTCTGGATGAGATTGAGCGTGTCATCGAGCATGGTGTTGAGATTGCCGGCCATGCGCCCTAGTTCGTCCTGGGTCAGGACGGGGACGCGGGCGTGGTAATCGCCCCGGCGGATGGATTGGAACAGTTCGGTGATTTTGTTGACCTGCCCCAACAGTTGGCGGGTGAAAAAGAAGGCTAAGATGGCGGCCAAAATAATGGAGGCAAGACCGATGATGATGGCGTTGCGCTGGGCGTTGGCAATGGGCTGGAGTGCTTCTTGGGAGTCAATGGTGGCAATGGCTGTCCAGCGTAACCCTTCGACGGCCGGCAGCTTGGAAACGGAGGTGACTTTGGCGTAGCCATGGACGGCATCTTCATCATCTTCGCCAGCGGCACGTACCCAACTGGATTCAGTGGCTTCCATGACCCCAGCCGCTTTTAGCGAGTCGGGCAATATTTCACCCACGTGTTCCGGGTTTACGGCGTCGAAGATGGCGACACCTTCACCGTTGAACACGGTTAGATGGCCGGTTTCACCAAAGGTGGCACCGGCAACGATGTCGAGAATTTCCTGGATGTCGAGCGTGGTGCGAAGCACGCCGATGAGTTGCCCCTGGCTGTTGCGAATGGGGACGGCGATATTAACGGCCGTTGTCTGGGTACTCTCGTCAAATTCAGGCTCATCAATAAAAACCGCGCCGCTGCCATTGTTCCACGCCGCTTGCCACCAGCCCTCGTCAGCCTGGTAGTAGTCGGAGGTGCGGTTGGTGCTGCCAACCAGTGCGCCATAGCGGTCGGTGGCAAACAGCTCCACGTGGTGTGGGAACTGCTCCTGGAAGTCGCGCAGTTGGTGGGCGATAAAGTTAATCTCGTCGTCGTCGCTGAGTGCGTTTTGAATCAGCGGGTCAGAGTCAGGGGCAGCTACCCACTGGGCATCTAGCTGCAGGATCTGGTTTTGGATGTCGCTGTCGCTGCCGCTGTAGCTGGCGTTGGCCGCTTCGATCCGCACGTAGAGCGGTTCGATGTTCGCCAGGGTTTCGATGAGGCGCACATTTTCCACGAGTGCCTGCCCGATTTGGGTGGCGGTGCGTGCGGCGTGGTCGGCGAAGGATTCACCGGCTTGCTCGCGCAGGGCGTTGGCGCTGGTGATGTTGGTGACGACGCCAAGCAGGGCAAGCGGGAGCAGGGTTACGATAATCATGGCGAGGATGAGTTTGGTGGCAACGCTGCTGGTTAGTTGAGCCATGATGTCGCGTATGGTGTTGATGGAAGAGCTTACCGTCATTTGTGACATTGGGTTCCTCTTGGTCTACCGGCGGGCGTGTGGCCCACGGGCATGTGTCATGGTCTGATAGGGGGAGGTGGAGGGGGGATTAACGGCCGTTAACCCCACGCCCACTCCCGTTCGGCAGACGGAACGTACTAACCGAACTACGTAACTCATTGGCTAACTGAGCCAGATTGTTGATCGAAACAGCCGCCTGCTTCGTCCCAGCGGCCGTTTGCTGCGTCACATCTGCAATATCACTCATCGCCAGGGCAATCGCTTCCGAGCCACGCGCCTGCTGTTTGGCCGCCAGCGAAATAGATTGAATCAAACCAGACAACTGATTCGATACATCCTCAATCTCGCGCAGCGTCCCGCCCGCTTCGTTTGCCAAGCTGGCTCCGTTATCCACTTCACGGATTGCCAGGCTCATAGAAGTAACGGCGGCATGTGTTTCCTGCTGGATGCTGCGGGTCAGTGCCACAATTTGGCGCGTTGCTTCCGTAGACCGCTCCGCCAACCGTTCCACTTCCTCGGCCACCACGGCAAAGCCGCTGCCCGACACCCCGGCACGTGCCGCCTGAATCGAGGCGTTGAGTGCCAAAATGCTGGTACGGTTAGAGATACCGCTAATGAGCTTCACAAACTCGTTAATCTGACGTGAGCTTTCGCCCAATTGCTCAATCCGGCGAGCCGTCTCCTGCACCTGGGCGCGGATGCGGTTCATACCGGCGATGGTGTTTTGCACGGCACGGGTGCCTCGCTGGGCATTGACGGAGGCTTGTTCGCCAACCGTGGCCGACAGCGAAGCATTTTCGGAAACCTGCTGGATAGAAACTGTCATCTCGTCAATGGCAGCCGAGGTGTCAATGATTTGTGCCGCCTGGGATTCACTCCCATATGCCAAATGCTCGGCGGTGGTTTGAATTTCATTGGCCGATGAGCTAACGTGGAGCGAGGTTTCCTGAACGGCCGTAATAATTTGCCGCAGTTGCCCAATCATAAAATTAAAAGAGTCGGCAATCGCTAGTTGCCCAATCATAAAATTAAAAGAGTCGGCAATCGCTCCGGTCATGTCAGTAGTCACTTCCGCTTCAACCGTCAAATCACCTTCAGCCACACCCGCCACCTCATCAATTAGCTTCATGATGGCAGCTTCAATGCGGTTACGGTCTTCACGGGTTTCAATGAGTGTCAGGGTGTTGTCCAACATGCTGTTTAGTCCCTGCGCCATTTGCCCCAATTCGTCGTCGCCCAGGTCGGCAACGCGGTTTTCCAGTTGTCCTTCTCCCACTTCAATAAAGGTTTGGTTAATTGCATCAATAGATTGCGTAATTTGGTGGGAAACCAGATAAACAACGCCACCGGTGATGATGAGGGCAACCAGAACCAGCGCGATAAACAAGATAAGGCTGGTTTGGGCGCGGGATTGAATGTTGCTGGCGGTGGCGATGAGCTTGGCGGCAAGCTGGAACTCCACATCGCCTAGCCGGTCAATGCGCACGCTGGCGGTTTGGAACCAGAGGTCGGGGGCAACGCCAAAGTTGCCAATGGCGGAGTTGTTGATGGCAACTTCACGTAAACGCAAGAAGTTGTCTACCTCTTTGCCCTGTACGGTTTGGGTGTAGAAATCAATTTCGTCGGGGCGGCTGGCGTTGAGAAAGGCGGTTTCCAGGGCGGCCTGCCCACCGGCCACGGTTACAAAGCGGCCTAGCTCGCTTGGCTTCACCCGGTCGGCGGCAAAAACGTCGGCCAAAATGGCGCGTTCTTGCCCGGCTAACTCCTTGATTTGCAGGAAGAGGTTGTAGGTGGTGAGCAAGCGGCTGATTTCGCCATCGGAACTGAGGCGGGCGGAAAAGGCCACCACGTTGAGGAGTTGGGAGGTAATGGTGCTGTAGCTGTTGATGGCGTTGGCACTGGTGACAGAGAGGGTGTCAATTTGGTTGTGGATGGCGGGAAGCTGGGAGAGGTTGTTGATGGCTCCCGTAGCGAGGCCCTCAAATTCCGGCCCAAATTGGGCGGCGTCGAAGTCGGCAAAGAGTTCGAGCAGGGTGGCTTTGCTGGCGTCGCTTGCCTTGCGCTGGGTCAACATTTGCTGTTGAAATTGTTGGCCTCCACTGCCCAGAAAGAGGGCGGTTTGGGCGCGTTCTTTTTGCAGTTCGTCAACATAGTCGCTGAGGGCGACGGAAAAGTTGACAAGGTTCTGGATGTCTGCCATTTCGCTGGCTAACTGTGCCCGGTTGATTGCTTCGACGGTGACAAAGTAGAGCAGGGCGAGCAGCGGCATCAGAACCAGAAGGAGGTGTTTATGACTGAGTTTGATATTTTTTAAACTGATCATGTTTCGTTCCGTCAATTCGGCGTGTCACGTGTGGGTGACGATGCGCGTCTACAGGTGGTTGATCTGTTCTGAGTTAGGTTAGGTCAAATTGCCAGATGGCGGGTGAGAGCAGCAGCTTTTCCAGGTCGAGGAGGACGAGCAAACGGCCGTTTTCCTCATACACACCCTGCAAATAGGGGGCTACCTGGTCTTCAATGGGGGCACTCAACACGCCAATCTGGTCAGTATCGAGATAGCGAATATCTTCGATCTCATCTACCACAAGTCCGGTGGTGATGGACGAGGCGTGTTTTTCGCTGTGTACCACCATTACCTGGCTGTCGCCGTGGCTAAAACTTTGCTCGCTGTGGCCGTTGCTGCTCAATCCCAGGAAGGCACGTAGCCCGATGAGTGACAAGACATCGCCGCGCAGGTTGGTGACGCCCATGAGCCAGCCGGGGACGTTGGGGATGCGGGTAACGGCCGTTAATTGCGCCACTTCACGCACATGGTTGGCCGGAGCCGCATACATCTCGCCCGCCAGCATAAAGACCACATATTGGCGCAGGCTTTGCAGCGGCGCGGTCAGTTGTTCGCTGGAAAGGTCGGTGATGGTGCCGTTACCATAAGCCGCCTCTACCTCATCATCAATGGTGCTGATGATGTCTTGCAGATAGTCGGCTGCGGGTTGGAGCGCGGCCAGGGCGGCGGCTTCGTCGTCAGAGAAGTCGGCAGCGGGTTCTTGCAGCGCGGCCAGGGCGTCGCTTTCATCGGCAAAAAGCCGGGGCGCGGGTTCTGCGGTTGCTGCATCTGCCAATGTTTCTTGCAAAGCCAGCAGAGCGTCGTCTTCGTCGGCACTGCTCATGGTTTCCGCCAGGGCGGCCAGGGCATTGGCTTCGTCGTTGCTGTCGGCCGCAAAAACGGCCGTTTCTTGCAAGGCATCCGCATCGGCCAACAAAGCAGCCAGGGCGTCGTCTTCGTCGTCGCTGTCGGCCGCGAAAACGGCCGTTTCTTCCGGCTCGGCTTCCTCTGCCAGCAGGGCAACCAGCGCTTCATCTTCATCGCCGTCGGGCATGGAGTCAAAAACGGCCGTTTCTTCCAGCTCGGCTTCGTCGGCCCATAAGGCCATCAGGGCATCATCGTCGTCGGCGAAAATGGCCGTTTCTGCCAGTGTGTCTTCGTCGTCTTTGTCGCGTTCATCGGGAGCGGGGTCAAAAACGGCCGTTTCTTCCGGCTCGTCTTCGTCTTCAACCGCTTCAACTGGGGTTTCCGCTTCTTCGGCTAAATCGGCGGCAATAAAAATGTCGTCGGCCTGCCCCGCCAGAAGCGCGTCGGTTGCCTGGTCAAGCAGTTCCAACAGCCCTTCATCTTCGGGCAGCGTGCCGTCGTCCAGGTCAAAGGGGGAATCATCGAGCCAGTCGGGTTTGGGGTTGGCGAGCCTGTCGCGGGCGGGTTTGTCATCGGTGCTGACCGGTTCGGAGGTGGGGTCAGAAACAGCCGTTTCTGGTTCCCCCCTGGCTGCTTGCAACGGGTTCAGCAGCAGCGATGCCTCCATCTCTGCCAAATCACTTAGGGCTGCCAGCGTTTCCGGGTCAAAAAGGGACGAGTCGGCCGGCGGTTGCAGCAACGCTTGCTCCATCGCCGCCATATCATCCACTTCTTTCGGCTGCGGTGGCGTTGCCTTTGGCTGGATGAGGTCTGCCAGCGGGTCTTGGTTTGTTTCTTTTTCAGGCTCTTTTTTCTGATTACTCACAGTCAGCTAACCTCACGCAAAAAGAATGGTTCCCGTCAACAAGCAAAACGAAACAAACCTGACTGTGAGCCAGTTATTTTGTTTCAGATACAGTTGTTAGATGGGAGTTAATGGCTGGCAAATTGGGCACGATGTAGGAGGTGGTGCCAGCCATTAGCGTTTATCGAAAGGGATTTGTCCTAGATGAGCCTGGCGACCATTTGCACCAGTTCGTTTTCATCAAATGGCTTGGTCATGTACTCATCGGCTCCCTGGCGCAGCCCCCAAAAGCGGTCGCTGTCCCGGTTTTTGCTGCTCAACATCAAAATCTTGATGTCCTTGGTGTTGGCCGCTGTTTTTAGCTGGCGGCACACCTGGAAACCGTTTTGCAGTGGCAAAACAATGTCCAACACAATGAGGTCAGGCATTTCGCGGGCTGCTTTTTCCAAAGCTTCTTCACCGTTGGTGGCGGTGCTAATGCGGTACCCCTGCCGGGTAAGCGGGGTGCTGATCAGGTGACGATGGGTGGGGCTGTCTTCTACAATTAAAATTGATTTACTCATGGTTGCTACCTATCTTTGAAATCATGTTTGAATTGCAAACGATTCCTTTTCTCCTTTGCCAAGACTGTTTAGTCTCGTTTGATATGTTTGCTAACCGCTTCAACCAGATTTTCGGCTTTAAACGGTTTGGTAATATAGTCGGTTGACCCGGCCATACGGCCGCGCACGCGGTCAAAAAAGCCGTCCTTACCCGAAAGCATGACGATGGGGATGCCTTTGGTTTCTTTGTACCCTTTGATGATTTTGCATACCTGATAGCCGTCCATGCGGGGCATGGTGATGTCGAGCAGGATGAGGTTGGGTAAACGGCCGTTTAACTCTGACGAATGACCATTGAGCTTGCCCAAGGCCTGCATTCCATCGGCCGCCACCACCACGCTGTAGCCGGCCTCCTCTAACGTCATCGAAACCAGCTTACGGATGGTGGGGCTGTCGTCCACCACCAAAATGACCCCTTTTTGCGGCGCGGGCGCGTGCTGTTTGTTTTTGGCAACTTCGGCATCGGCCTGCCGTTGCAGCAGCACCGTCACCAGGGCGCGAATGGCGCGGTTATCGGGCTGGAGCTGGAGGGCAATGTTGAGCTGTTCGATGCCACGGTCAACGCGCCCCAAATTAAGCTGCGCCAGTGCCAGCTTGTAGTAAGTGCCAACCTCGTTAAGCGCGGCTGCCTCTTGCGTCAAACGCTGCGCCACGCTTTCCAAACAGTCGCGGTTGACGCTGCTGTTGTGGATTACGCTGTCAATGTCGGAAAGGGTGAGAATGGCGTGGCAGTTGGGGCAAGGGTCGCTGGGTTGGTCGGCGGGGGTCAGGCAGAGGGGGCACATCCAGGCGGGGGGGGCTTGTCGCTGTAGTTCAGCCTGGAGGTCGGCAACGGCCGTTTGTAAAAATTTGTTGTCGGGCTGAAGCCGCTGTGCTGTTTGCAGGTGGCGCAACCCCAGTGCCGTTTCGCGCATGTTCAAATGGGCCAACGCCAGCTTGTAATGGACACGTACATCGTCGGGGTCATGTTCCACCGCTTGCTGAAGCTGGGAAACGGCCGTTTGCAGCCGTCGGTTGTCCACGGCGTGGTTTTCCAGCAGCACCGTAAAATCGGTCAGCGTCAGCACGGCGCGGCAGCGGGGGCAGCGGTCGTGGGCTTCGGTGTCGGCAGCGTCACAAAGGGGGCAGTGCCAAACGGCCGTTTCCTGTTGTTGTGCCAGCCGCCCCTCGGCCTGCCGCAGTGCTGCCAAAATTTGCTCGTTGCCGGGGCTAAGTGCCAGCGCCCTGTGCAAATACTTGACCGTTTCGTCGGGAGTTGTGGCAACGACAGCCAGCCAGAGCCAGACGGATTTGTTATTAGGGTCATAGAGACTTGCCTCCAACAGCAAGCGGCGTGCCAATGGTTTATTGCCCGCTCGCGCTGCGGCAATGCCATCCTGCTGGAGGTTGAGAACATTGGCTGTTGTCATGAACTATTTCCTTACGATTAAGGATGGTATACCCTTGGTGGGTGTTTCGCGGGTGATGCAGAGTAGAGGTTTCAGGTGTGAGCCAGGTAAGTCTGCCCCTTTGGGGTACAGACTCCCATAGCCCAGCTTCCAATACGGTTTATCCAATACGTATGTATTACCGCTACACTGTAGACATAATCTGCAACAACACATTCCCGATACAAAAGCAGATAATGTTCGTCCTGGTTGGTTTAACGGTGTGGGGCTGGTGCCAGGCAATCGTTTAGCGTGAATGGTGTGATCCATTTTGTTACATCTACTATCTAAAATTTCGCTTAAGGCATGGCTTACGATGGCGGTAAAAACGGCCGTTTTTACGAGCTTTTCACAGCTGGCATCACATCTTGCACCAAGCGTCCTAACTCTGCTTGCGCCCGGCTGGTCACATCGGCCGGCAGCGGCAGACCCAGTGCCTGTTGCAGCGCCGTCACCGTTGCAAAACGGTTGGCAGGGTTCTCATCTAAACATTGCTGAATCGCCAGCACCAGCCGTGGTTCCAGCCCCGCAAAGGCATCAGGGCGCAGCGTAGGGGCATGGAATAAACGGTTGGGCTGTGGCGGCTGCTCCAGAAAAGGGGAGCGCCCCGTGCTAAGCTGGTAGAGCAGCACGCCCAGCGAAAAAATGTCAACCTGCTGGTTTTGAATTAACGGGTCAACCAGCGGTTGTTTCCCATTGGCGTAAAAAAGCGACTGCTTACGCCTCACATATTCCGGCGCATTCCACTGCACATCGCCGTTTTCACCCCGTTTAACCTGGCTAAATTCGCTTTGCTGCGGCATGGTGGCCGCCGCAAAATCTGTCAGCCACACCTGACCCTGTTTGTCCACCAAAATGTTGGAAGGCTTTAGCTCGCGGTGAACAATGCCAGCCTGCTGGTGCAAATGACGCAGTGCCTCGATAAGCTGCGCCACAATTTCCAGCGCAATGGTGGTGCCCAGTTTGGGGCGTTCTGTCAGCACCTTGCTCAAATCTGCGCCGTCAATATATGCCTCCACCAAATAGGGGCGGGGGCGGCTGTTCTTGTCGCTGCCAAAATAGCCAGACGCTTGCAGCGGCACAATGTGGGGCGCATGGGGGGCAATTTGCTCCCGGATTTCAATTTCGCGTAGGCATTTTATTTCGGTGGCATCATCCACCGGCTGTTTGATGGCAATAAGGTGGGGAGTGCCACGCTGCTGCGCCTGCTGAATGTGGTATTTAACCCCAGTTGCCAAATGGTTGATGAGCCGATAGCCATCAAACTGTTTGCGCAGGTGGCGGGGAAGCAGCAAGGCCAGCAGGGGAAGCAAAATCAGCAGAATAATTGGCAATGCCACCGTGAGCATGATCCCGCTTAGTTTGGTTGATGTGCCTAGTAGTTGCAGCGTTAGCCGCCGCTGTGGCTGTAGGTCAATGTTGGTGCCAAAGCGGGTGACAAACGTGTCGAAGTCGCTACTGCCCGCAAGATGCATCCAAACGGCCAATTGTGCCGCTAGGGTGGTTTCGGCTTCACTGTCATGGATACGCTGTAGCAAAGCCAACAGGTCGCTGTTGTGCGAAAGCGATTCTGGGGTGAAGGTGATGTCGGGGATGGGAAAGGCGAGGTTAACGTCGAGGCTGTAGGCGTAGGTGGTGCGGGAAATGGTTTCGCCCGGGGGCAGGGTGATGCTTTCGCTTTGCGAGAGGATGAGGTTGGCGTAATTGGGGTTGCTGCTGTGTAGCTGTTGCCCTTGCTCTAGGGTCAGGGTTAACGGCCGTTCTGTCTTATTGGTCAGGCGAAACAGCAGCATTGGCTGAATATAGGCAATGTTGCGCCCCTCGATCTCAATCTGCATCTGGTTGCTGGCAACTGCTTCAGACAGCGTTAACACCTCTGATTGAGCCGCCGCCATGTGGCTGGACAACAGCCATAGCACCAGTGCAACCACTGTCGTGAGCCGAGAGTAAATTTTGCGGGCGGATATGTGGTAGGCCATGTATTAAAGAAGGGTTCACCCTGTGCGAATGAACCCTTCTTGCAATTACTGTCGGAAGCGGATGAGAATAAGAATGAGCAGGACGATGACCGAAATCGCCAAAATGGTCATCCACACCCAGCGGCTAAAAAGATCGCTTTGGGCGGGAACCTGGGCGGGGTCGGCGGCGAGAATGGGGCCGCTTTCGGCAAGCTGGTCATTGATGGAAAACTGCGGCTGCTCCGGTTCATTGGCCGGTGTTGCCTGGCTGGCGGCGCTGTTTTCTTCGCTGGTAACGGCCGTTTCTACGGTTTCGGTGGGGGCGGCGGTGGGAGAAACGGCCGTTGTGGTAATGGTTTCCGTTCCCGTAATCACCGTTTCTGCCGTGATGCCCGGCGTTGTGTCCTCCGTGCTTGCTACTTCGGTGCCGCTTGGCACCTGGGCAAAAGCGTCCACATCAGGTGGTGCCACAAACAGCCGCTCCGCTTCGATGACGGCAAAGTTGCTGGCAAGCTGGGTGCGCTGGCTGGAGGTAAACAGGGCGTTGAGCGCTTGCTCCACCCCGGCGGGCGAATCACCCAACACCGTCATGATGGCGTGTTCGCTGTTCCACGGGGTGGGCAGCAGTTGCAGATACCCCAGCGTGACATCGGGTGGAACCAGAAAGTCAACGGGGAGCTTTTCGTCCACCACGCGGTCGCTGTCGCTGGCAAAGGGGGCAGGCAGCGATTCGTTGAGTTCGCCAAGCAGCGGCAGGGCACGCGCCTGCCCAACGAGCAGCAGGTCATAATTGCTGCGGAGGTCGGCGGGGATGTTGTCGGCATAGGCGGCGCGGAGGGTGGTGAGGGTGCCGCTGGCGCGGTTGCCCAGGTCAAATGCCAGCTTGATGGCAATATTCCAGGCGCGGGTGTCGTTGGGCGGCACGATGATGGCCGTAGTGCCCAGCGTGGTGTCCAGGGTAAAGGGGTCGGGATATTGGCTGAGCGTGAAGGTGTTGGCATCTGGTTTTTGTGCCGGAGCCAGCGGCAGGTGCAGCCATGATTCGGGACGGATGGCGAGCCAGGCGGCGGCTCCTAAATCGTTGCAGCTTCGCAGCGGCACCAGTTCTGCCCGCAGTTGCAGGTGGTTGCGGCCGGGACGAACGGCCGTTATGGGAATTCGCACCGTATACGACCCCAAATTAGTGGTTTCATCGCTAAAACGAACGCTGCCCACCGGCTCGTCGTTGAGAATGACCGAAATGCCAGAGCGGGCGTAATCTAGCAGCGCCGAATGGCTAAAGATAAGATTGATGGTTGCTTCATCGCTATCGGCAATGGTTTGCCCGTCGGGTAGCACAAATTCTAGGTCGGTTTGGTCGGTGCCGCGCCCTTGCAGCAGGGGCGAACCGTACCCCAGTTCGGTAAAGGTGCGGTCGGTGTCGGGGCTGCCAACGGTGGGATTGTTGGTGTCCACCGCTTCAACAATGGCCGTGCTGCGCTGGCCGCCGGTGCGAATGGTGCCAGAGCTAAACGCCTGGGCAGCCTTGATGGTGGCGGCATCGTTGCTGCCGGTGATGATCAGCACCACCTTGGCCGGGTTCCAGGGGGAAACAACCATTTGCAGCAGCCCGTTGCCATCCGCTTCACCAACGGCCGGCGGTGGGCTGATGAGCAGTTCGGTTAGCCCGCTAAACCCCTCGGCCTTGCCCACCAGAATGAGGTGTTTGCTGCTCTGATCCTGCGGCGTTAGCTCATTGAGCGGGACGGTGGTGAGCAAAAGGGTGCTGCCGGTGGTTTTGCCCAGCCCGGCGGCCACGGTAAAGGCGGCCTGAAGTTCGCCAGCGGTGGGGTTTTGCGGCAGCACAATCACGGCTTCATCGGGCAAGAAGGAGCGCTGGTAGATGGGGCGGGGGAGTTGGGTGAGGTCGGTGTTGGGGGCAATGGTGGTGTGGGGCAGCAGAAAGCGGGAGGTGGGCAACAGGACGACGTTGACATTGCGTTCAAAATCGCAAACGTGGTCGCCGCGCAGGGTGATTTGCAGGGGAAAACGGCCGTCTATGCGGGTGGTGTCGAGAGCGATGTCGGGGACGGTGAAGGTGAAGGTGGCGGGGCCATTTTGCGTGAGGGGGATGTCACCGATCACGATGTCGTTAAATTCAACCTCGATGGAGCCACCGTAAACGCCCAGCCCGGTGCTGAGGGCTTCACTGCTGATAAACACCAGGGTGTCTAGCTCAACTTGGGTGCCGGGGAGAAGCTGCCAGTCGGCGGGCAGGCTGAGGAATAGACGAGCGCTGTCGGAGGGGCCGCGCAGCGTTTGGCCGGTGAAGCTGAGTTGGTCAAAGGTGACAATGTTGCTGGGGTCAAGAACGGCCGTTGTGGCGGCTCCAGCCGTGGGCGACTCTTGTGCCTGCGTTGCCGGGATGACCAGCCCAAAGCTAAAGAGGGTGAGAAAAATACCGATAAAAATTCCGCTGACTCTGTTTAACATCCAATACTCCTGAAGGCGGCTCGTTTAGTCACATAGCTCTAGCGCCACATCGTCAATGAACATGTAGGTGGGGGCATTGTCGCCGTCGTTGACCACGCCGAAATAAAGAAAAATAGTTTGTCCTAGAAATTGGCTTAAATCGTAGGTTTTGTGTTCCCATGCCTGTTGGTTGGCCGTTTGCCACAGCAGCGTTTGCTGAATGGCCGCAAAGGTTTCGTCATAAATAGCCGCGCTCTGGGTGTCGCCGCCATCAACGTCGCTGGAGGCGGGATATTGCCAGTAGCTAAGGGTGGCACTGCGGGCGGTGGCGGGCAGTTGGATTTGCTGGCTGAGGCTGGAGAAGCTGGCCGAGGTAGTTGTGTCGCTGCCTAGCTGAATGGCGCGGCTGCCCTGGTGGGTTTGGCTGGTGGTGAAGGTGGCAGGAACGGCCGTTTCAACAATATTCCATCCCCCTTCCTGCTCAAAATCCCCGTTTACCATCAAATTGCGGCAGCCGCTGGCAATGGGGTCAGGCTGGGCGCATTCCGCCAACAGCCCCGCCTGGCAGAGGAATTGTTCCGCCACCGTGGCAAGCGGCTGCTCGTCGCCGCTATTGGGCTGGCCGTCGCTGCCAAGTTGGGTGTGGGATAGCAGTTGGTTGAACTGGGCGGGGGTGAGAACGGCCGTCATTTGCGCCAATTGCCCGGCAAGCTGTGGATAGGCGGCGGCAATTTCCTGGCGAATGACCGGGGTGAGGGTGTAGTTGGGAAAAAATTCCAGCGGGTCGGCCAGGATGTGGAGGGTGGGGGTGGTGGCAAAACTGCCGTTTTGCCCCGACGCCACGCCAATGGCGCAATCTCCGGCGGCAACCTGACTGTAAATATCGTCGCTGTCGCTGGCGAGAATAATCTGGCTGTTGGGCAGCGAGAAGCCGTATTGCTCAAAGAGATAAAACAGCCCGTCGGGGTCGTTGAAGAAGCTGGGCAGGGTGCAGAGCGTGGGCGGCTCGTCGCTGCGGTTGATTTGTTCGGCCAGTTCGTTGATGCTGTTGGGGAGGGCGGTTTGAAAAACGGCCGTTTGTCGGTTGACAAAAACCACATCCCGCTGGCTCAGTTGGCTTGGCTCCAGCCAGTAAAGTGCGGTCTCGTTGCTGTCGTTCACCAGCGCTTCCTGGGCCAACGCGCCCAGGGCGGGTATTTGCTGCGGGGCAACGCCGTAGAAATAGCGCAGGGCATCATTGCTGTAGAGCCAGGCCAGGTCTACGCCGCCGTTTTGCAGAGCCGTGTTGAGCGTGGCTGGGTCGCCGCTGCTGGCGGCGGGAGCCAGATCGTAGCCGTTTTCTTGCAGCAGACGCTCGCTGAGGGCAGCCAAAAGCTGGCTGGCGGGGTTGAGCACGCTGCTGATGACAATTTGCGGGGCATCGCCCAGCAGCCCGGCCTGGATGAGAAAGGCAGCGGCAGCGGCGGCGGGTGTTTCTTCATCGCCGCTGGCGGGCTGGCCGTCGTTACCAAGCTCGACACGGGCAATGAGCTGGCGCATGGTTTGGCTGTCGAGGCGGACACCCCAGCGGGTTAACGGCCGTTCTAGCTCTGGCATGGCGGCCAAAAGTGGGCTGCGGATGACCGCAGCGGCGGCGTTGCTGGGGAAGAAAGCGCGGTTGTCAACCAGCGGCTGTAGTTCCCACGCCTCTAAACGGCCGTCGCTGTTTTGCGCCACAGCCACATCGCAATCTCCCTGGTGCAGCCCCATCAGCACATCCTCGGCGGCTAGCAGATAGACGCTGCTTTCGGACAAGGTAAAGCTGTAGCTGGCTTCCAGGTCACGCAGCCCGGTTTGGGCGCGGGCGTAAAAGTCGCTGTCGGTGCAGAGGCGCAGGGGGGTGCTGTTTTCACGCACATAACGCGCCAAATCGTCCAGCGTGATGATGCCAGCCGCGCTGGTTTCGGCGGTGACAACGAGAATGGTTTGGCTGCGGTAGGCGGCGGGGGTGAGCCAGGTGAGACCCAGCGGCTGATCCAGCGTGCGGACGAGAGCAATGGCTTTGTCGGCTTCGCTGGGCAGGGCATCGGGCGGTAGTTGGTGAGCCTGGGTAAGGGTAGTGCCGGTGAAGCCGATGGCGAGGTCAATCTCACCTTGTTCGAGGGCGGTACGAACGGCCGTTTGTCCACCCAGCCCCGTTTTGTCCACCACCGCATAGCCGTTGGCCTGCAGCAGTTGAACGAGCATTTGCCCTAAAATAAGCTGCTCGGTATCGGTTTGGGAACCAACGATGATGGTTTTGGGGGGTGTCGTGGTGAGGGTGGCGGTGACGACTGGGGTGGGCGAGGGGATGGGCGTGGGGTTGGCTTCGTTGGCAAGGAGGGAATTAACGGCCGTTGGCTGCGCCTCGGCTGGGGGTGGGGTTACGATCATAAATGGCTCAGAGGGGGCTGCCGCCATTTCGGTTACTGCCTTTACCTGGCAGCTTGTTATCAGGAACGTTGTTATCATTATTAGCCCAAAAAACCAAATTTGTTTTTGTGGTACCGGGAAGATCATAATTCCACCACGGGCGACATCATGCCATACTTTACGGCCGGCAGGAATCAAACTGACGTGAATTTATACGTTTTGGAGGCTTGCCAGAAGGCTATGGGGGCTGCTATCCGCCCGCTGTTTACAAAAGAGATTATGTTGTGATGCGGGCAGCGAAAGCCACCAGACTGCAGAACAAGCTCCGTCAGAAGGCTAAGATTTTTGTCTTACGAAATGAGTTACGCCGGGGCGGGGCGGGGTGAAGATGGAGTTAAAAGAGGGGAAAAAGGGCTGGCAAATACCTTGCCAGCCCCTTTAAAGGGTTAGTAGGGGTTGGTGGCGGCGATTTGGTCAGAAACCGGCCGGCGCCATTCGCGGGAAATACGAATGTTGTTGACGTTGGTCAGGAAGGTGTTGTTGATGAGGTAATCATCGGGCAACGTCTTGAGGTAAATGCCAGACTCATTGTTGGCAATGCGGTTGGCGCTGATTTGGTTGTGCTTGGCCTCTTCTGTCAGGTAAACGCCCTGAGTGCTGTGTGAAATCCAGTTGTCAATCACAAAGTTCTCCTCGGATTTGAGGTAGATGCCCGTGTCATTACGCTGTAGGTCGTTGTTGCGAATGATGTTTTCCGAAGCACCATCATAAAGGTAGAAACCATACTGCGTCGAGCTGTGGATTTTGTTTTCGTGGATGACGTTCAGGCTTGCTTCCCGGTTCAGGCGCACGCCGCGCTGGTTGCTGATGATTTCGTTATCGTACACATCATTACGGTGTGAGTCCCAAATGGCGACACCATCGGTGTTGCCAATGAGGATGTTGCCGTAAATGGAGTTGCGGTTGCTGTTGCGGTCAAGCATGATGCCATGAAGCCGGTTGTTCTCAGAGCGGTTGTTGCGGATGATGTTGTTGAAGCACCGCTTGGAGAAGATGATGCCGTGGTTGCCGTTGTCATGCACGTAGTTTTCTTCCACAATAAAGTTGTTGGAGTCGTCGTGGGGATCAATGCCATATTGAACATTGTCGAAAACTTCGTTGCCACGCATGATCAGGCCGGTGGTGCCAAAGGTGTAGATACCAAAGTAGTTGTTGTGAACCTTGCTGTTGATGATAGAACCGGTGGTCATCTCACGCCCGAATTGTTCGCGGACAGCAATGCGCCAGGAAAGCCCATACACACCACCGCCACCATCGGAGGCTTCTAGAGAGTACCCCAGGTAGCCAATGTCCGACTCAATGATGTCCATGCGTGCATTACGAATGAGCAGATAGCTGCGTCCGTCTTTGTGGTCGGTATCGTAGTCGCCCGTCTCGGGGTTCCAAGAAGAGATTTGGGTATGAGCAGCGACCAGATTGCCGCTTTTGCTGGTAACGGTGACGAACTTTTCGGGGGTGCTGAGCAGCTTGAGCCAGGCAACATCTGGGCCTTCGATGAGAAGGGTGGCGTGAGTATCTATAAAGAGACTGGCCTTGAGCAGATAGGTGCCCTTGCCTTCGTAATCTATGATGTCGTTGTCGTCAATGGCTTCACGGATTTGGGGAATGGTGGTAACGCTGCCAAATCCGCTGATGATGATGGTGTTGCTTTCGGGCAAGTAGGTGATGTTGGCGTTGTTGCTTTCATCTAGCCCTTGACGATAGGTTTCAAAGGGCTGGAAGGGGAGTTGGATGTCTATGGTTTGGTCTTTTTCCCAAGCGGCGTTGTTGACGTTGATGGCACTGAGAGGCAGCCCGTATTTGGCTGCCAGCAGTTCGGGGGTGTCGCCGTCGCTGATGAGGTAGCTGGTGGTGCCTTCATTAACGGCCGTTGCGCCCACCTCAACTTCAGGCGGCGGATTTTGTTGCACAGTTTCCACGGCGCGGCTCAGGTCATACGCTGGCAGTTCCGACTCAACGGCAAAAAAGCGAATATCATTAATTCGCTCCTGATGAGATTTATCTACTTGGAACATCCCCAGCCCCAGAATAAAGACCATGCCAAAAGTGGCACTGTAGGCTGGCACCATCCGTATTTTTCGCTTTCGCGCCATGCGGCTGTCGTCCCATCTGGTAATCCAGCCCTGATGGTTCATGGTAAAGAAGGCGAAGATTTTGAAGAGGGCAAAGACGTAGGTTAGCACGATGTAGACGGGCAAAATAACGATGTCTTTGGGTTCACGCCGCAGGTGGGGGAAAATTTTGATGGCGCGGGAAACGAGCCACCAAGCTGAGAGAACGAGAACGATGCGCCAGTTTTGCCGGTAGACAGCCAGCAAAAAGTAGATGGGTGCGATGAGGGTGGTAATGGGCTGGATAATACGGTCGAGCAGGTGGAAGGCGAGGGCTTTTTCACGCCACACCCAGCCATCGTAGAGGGCACGCAGGTCGGCACGCCAACTGTTGCGGGTCCACCGCAGCCGCTGCTTGAGGAATTGACTCATTTTGGGTGCGCCAGGGGTGAAAACGCGGGCGTTTTCCTGGTAGCGCACTTTCCAACCGGCACCCTGAACGAGGTGGGTGAGCCGTTTGTCGTCGCCGCTGATGACCGGCCGGCCGAAAAAGGTTTCATGTTCCAGATCTGGCAAAAGAGGGAGGACGGCACTGCGGCGATAAACGGCCGTTCTGCCCGACAAACACGTCAGCGCATTTCCTGACGCTGCCAGAAAACGAATTTCATCAAAATAGCGGCTGTCCAGGTGAATATCAAAAATCTTTTGCGCCAACGTGTTGGGGTGCAGCACATTTTGCCGAGAACCAACACCGCCGACCTCAGGGTCGGCAAACGGAGCAATCAATTTTTCCAGGACACCAATCGTCCAAATGGTGTCGCTGTCCACCAAGGCCACGATTTCGCTGGTGGCTGCCCGCATACCGTCGGCCAAAGCCGGCCGTTTGCCCGGCTTCTTGGTGACAATCATGCGCGCCCCGGCAAATTCTTGGGAAAACTCACGGAAGATGGCGATACACTCCTTATCGGAATGATCAATCACGGCAATGATTTCATTCGGTTCTTCCAATGCCCAGGATTCAAGTGCTTCGCGGAAAACTTCTGGGTTTTCATTATAAACAGGCACCACCAGCGATGTCGTGGCTGTAAACGACTCCGTTGGGGTGGCCTTGTAACGCAGACCAATCAGCTTGCGGACGAGCCAAGTCCCCCACCGCCACAAACCGATGATCCCTACTGGTAGCAAAATGTAAAGTTGAAAGATGGTTTCTGAGAACCAACTGCTGAATTGCTCAAACATTGTTAGTAGCTCCTTCCTCTCCGTTCCTAACCAAGTATGGGACAAAGCAAGCGGTAAGCGATAGGTTGGATCAAAGCAGCGGAAAGACAGGCTGTCCCATCTTCCCGCTCATGAACTATTTGTTAGTGAATATAACTAGAGCCATTTATTTTCTGCGCCACAGCAGCGTTTAAAAGGCTTTTTTCAAACACAAGAAGCGGTTCTGCCGCTTGTTCGTTTTGCACGGCTGCCAGAATGTCGCCAATTTCATCGGGAGCCGTTGCCGGGGGTACCCAGGCTTCTAGTGCTTCATTGACAGCGATGGTGGCGGCCAACATTTTGTGATCCCAGCCGTTGTCTTCGCAGAAAGCCATGAACCCGGTTGTGTCTTTGGGCAGGCAGGCACCACCGTAAGGCACGCCACCGCGAACGCCATAAAGTGGATTCCACATACTTTCGGCACTGCGGGCAACGGTGGCCCCAACGAGGTTGCTGTCAATACCTAACTGCTCGCAAATCTGGTGTACTTCATTGAAGTAGCTGATTTTGACGGCGTTGTAGATATTGTTCACGTATTTGATCATTTCGGCTTCGGTGGGGGTGCAGTGGACGATGAGACCACCAAAGGGGGCATAGATTTTGTTGAGCAGACTGGCACAGCGTTGATCTGTTGAACCAAGAACGGTGATCCAGGGTCGGTCGAAATCTTGAACGGCCGTTTTCTGGCGCAAAAATTCCGGGTTCATACAAACACCAAAATCAACACCGGCTTCCTTGCCCGATGCTTGTTCCAAAATAGGTGTCAAGCATTGCTCAGTGGTTGTGGGGGGAACCGTACTGCGAACAACGACGACCACAAACTTATCTGTTTGGGCAAGCCCGTGACCTACATCACGTGCGGCTGACTTGATATGATCTAAAACAACGCGATTGTTGACAGTAGGTGTGGAAACCGTGAGCATGACAACATCAACCGCTGACCAATCAACATGAACGGCCGTTGTTGCCATCAACCCTTCCTGGCGCAATTGGCAAATCCGCTCCTGATTAACATCAACATAGGTTACCGCATGGCCTTTTCTGGTAAAACCTTTCCCAGTGGCAACCCCAACAACCCCGGAACCTACAACAAGAATGTTGCATGGGGCATTCTCCCGTGGATTAGGCTTTGTGAACATGGATTCCTCCTAAAGAATGCTCTTAAGTGATGATGTGTTTGGCGCAATGCATCGCCCTGATGCTGTAAACTGCCCAAAGCATCGTTGAATGAATACGTCTCTTACGAAAATTACAGTTTTACTAGATGTCGCATTGCTATCTAACTGGATAGCTCATGTCCCAAAAATTGATAATGCGACGCCGCTTGCTTTGTCTTGCGAAATGGAGGTAACGAAGAGAAGAAAATGCGTGATCGTGGAGTAATGTACGACGTCGGATCTCCTATGGCTTCTTTCTAACAGAGGCACTCTCAGGCCATTTGGCCGAAGGCTCCCTAGCCTCACAGTAGAAAGAAAAAAAGTTAGAATCTGGTGTTATCCTTTTCCAATAAGTGCGCTCCTTATGCTGCACATTGCATTTGCTACTTCTGTGTCAATGAGCAATTTGTACCAATACAGTTAACGTTAATAGGTAATTTGTACTACTTCCTATACGCTGGTTATTGTATCAACAAAAACTTACAACGCATCTTACAGTATTCACGCAAAATTCACGGATTTCTTAACGGGAGCCATTCGCAGCAATAGGGCGTTAGTCCTGATTAGAAAGTCACATAGACAGGCACCTGCTCACACCTTAGACTGAGCTTTATCCTTTGATTCAAAGCTCTCTTAAGTTGGCGGCTATAGGTATAACAATGTCTATTAAACAGTATTGGAAACATGGTCTGCTCACCATCGCTTTGCTGGCTATAATTGGCTTTACTTTTTCGGCGGCAATGGCAGATATGGCAGATTATTACGTAAGCCCAACCGGCAATGACGGCAATGATGGGTTGTCCCCAGAAACGGCCGTTTTAACCATCCAACAAGCCCTTCTGCGTGCCCAACCCGGCGACATCGTTCATCTAGCGGCTGGTGACTATTACCAGGATATTGTTTCCGTGCGGAACGGCAGTAGCAACGCCCCCATTACCCTCACCGGCCCCAAAGATGCCGTCATACGGGGCGGGGGAAACGGCCGTATTTTTGAAATCAACCACGACTACCTCACCCTCGACGGCTTCACCCTTGACGGGCTGCACGGCGACCCCGCCAGTGCCAGCGGTTACCGCGACAAACTGCTCTATGTTCATGGTCAGCAAATCCGGCGTGGCGTGGTTGGCCTGCGTGTCCTTAATATGACCTTTGCCAACGCCGGTGGCGAATGCGTCCGGCTGCGCTACTTTGTCCAAAACAGCGAAATCGCCAACTCCACTTTTCGCAACTGCGGTGTCCACGACTTTCTCTTTAACGCCGGTGGCAAAAATGGCGAAGGCATTTACATGGGAACCTCCAGTAACCAGTGGAACGACGGTAAAAACCCCACCGCCGACCCCGATGAGACCAGCAACAACTGGATTCACGATAACCTGATTGTGACCCAGGGCAATGAGTGCGTGGAAGTCAAAGAGGGAGCCAGCGGCAACATCATTGAACACAATGATTGCAGTGGGCAGCGTGACCCCAATTCCGGTGGGTTTGGGCTGCGCGGCAGCGGCAATATCCTGCGCTATAACCGCAGCTATGGCAACGTGGGGGCAGGGGTTCGCATTGGCGGCCACGAAGTGGGTGGCATCCTTTATGGACAAGAAAATGACGTTTATGGCAACGAAATTTTTGGCAACCAGGCTGGCGGCATCAAGTTTCAGGTAGATAACCAGGGCATGGTATGTGGCAACCTGATGGCTGATAACAACGGGGGTGACAACGTAGGGCGCTATGGCGACCTCTACACCGCCGCTGCGCCGTGCAGCGATGCTGAACCGCCGACCACGCCCACCGCTGCCAGCGAGCCGCCGCAGGGTGGCATTACGGTCACAGCCAGCAGCGACGATGGCAATGTGCCAGAAAATACGCTGGACAAACGGCTGGACACCCGCTGGTCAACTCAGGGCGACGGGGAATGGATTACCTATAACCTGGGTGCGGTCAAAATGGTCGAGTCCATCCGTATAGCTTTCCATCAAGGCACACAGCGGGTCGCTTTTTTTGATATTGAAGTGTCGGAAGATGGCGCACGCTGGACGCAGGTGCTGGCGGGTGAGAGCAATGGGCTAACCGATGACCTGCAAACCTTTAACCTCACCCCCGTGGCCGCGCAATATGTCCGCTTTGTGGGGTATGGTAACTCAAGCAACAATTGGAACGGCTTGACCGAGGTGGAGATTTTGGCAAGCGATGGGAACGTGGCGGTGACACCGGAAGCAACGGCCGTTTCTGACCCCACTGCTACACCTGAACCCACCAACACGCCAGAGCCGGTTTCAGTCTATCAGCTTGAGCCGGGCAACAACTGGATTGAGGCTGAGGCCCACACCAACAGTAACGTGGGCAACTGGATGCAGGCCGAAGATGCCTATGCTTCCAACAACCGCTTTATGCTCCTCAGTGCCAGCCGTGACGACCGGGGTAACCCCAATGACGTGTTGGAATATACCTTCAACCTCAATTATGAGGGCAACATCTACGTTTGGTATCGCGGCATCCGTGCCCCTAATTCGCGGCATGGGGTGTATATTCAGTTGGATAACGGCCGTTTAAACCGCGCCGACCTGTTGGGTGATAAGTGGAGTTGGTATCTCGATGACAACACCCGCGAATGGATCATCACCCCCGGCACCCACACCCTCCGCTTTTACAACCGCTTTGAAGGCTCTCAACTCGACCGCATTCTTATCACCACCGACCCCAACTTTATTCCCGTTGGTCAGGGCGAAGTTGTAGCCCTCCCCTAACCTGTTTCGTCTACACGGAAGGGCACGGACATTGTTCCGTGTCTTTCCGTGTGCTTCCGTGTCCAGAAACGGCCGTTTCTGCCACCACCGCCCGCTCATCGTAGCCAAAACGCCGTGCCACCGTTGCCCATAACAGGTAAAATCGCCCCCATGAGTGAGAAAAAGTGGCTGACGCTGATTTTACTATTGTACCTGCTGTTGGGCGCAACCTATGCCGTTGTCACCCCCGTTTTTGAAGCCTCCGATGAACTGTGGCACTACCCCATGATTCGCCACTTGGCCGACGGCAACCCGCTGCCCGTGCAGGGAGCTGACCGCGTGGGGCCGTGGAAGCAGCAGGCCAGCCAGCCGCCGCTCTACTACTACCTCAGCGCCGCCCTCACTTTCTGGATCGACACCAGCGACATGGAGCAAGTGCGCTGGCTCAACCCCCACGTAGATAACGGCGTGATCACCGAAGATGGCAATATTAACCTGGTCATCCATGATCCTAACGCCAACCAGTGGCAGGGCACGCTGCTGGCGGTGCATTTGGTGCGCCTTTTTTCGGTGCTGCTGGGCGGCGTAACCGTCTATACCACCTATCTCATTGCCCAAGCACTGGTTCCGGGGCGTGCGGAGGTGGTGTTGGGCGCAACGGCCGTTAATGCCTTCCTCCCCATGTTCCTCTTCATCAGCGGCGCTGTCAACAACGACAATCTCGTTATGGCACTTGTCGGGATTGCCTTGGTTATGATGCTTCGGCTTGTGCAGAGCAAGCAGCCGCAAACGACCAAGAATTGGTTGGTATTAGGGGCTGTGATTGGAGCTGCTGCCCTTGCCAAATTCCCCGGCCTTGCGCTCATGTTTATGGCCCTTGGCACCATTTTCATGGTTGAATGGCAGCAGTCAGAGCGCGTAGCAACCATCTCGCTGTTGCTGCGGTTGTTGGGGCGTACCCTGCTGCAATGGCTGATTGTGGCTATCCCCTTTGTCCTCATCGCTGGCTGGTGGTATTACCGCAACAAAGTGCTGTATGGCGACTGGCTCGGCTGGAGTGCCTTCTTTGAAGTGCTGGGTGTTCGCGCCACCCCCGCCTCCCTCGCCCAGCTTTGGGACGAACGCTTTGGTTTTATGATGTCATACTGGGGACTGTTCGGCGGTGTCAACGTCCCCATGCCGATGTGGATCTACAGCTTACTCAATTGGCTGGTGGTGTTGGCCGTGCCGGGGTTTGGTGTTTATTTGTATCAGGTTATGAAGAAATGGTTATTGGTTATTGGTTATTCGCAACCCCCAATTCCCAATAACCAATCCTCAATAACGAATAACCAATCTCCAATCTCCAATCTCCAATCCCTAATCGCCAATCTCCTCAACTTTGTCACCCGCCACTTCCCCCTCATCGTCTGCCTCCTTTGGTCAATTGCCACCATCATCTCGCTCATCAACTGGACCACCACCACCTGGTCGTCGCAGGGGCGGCTGGTGTTTGCTGCGCTTTCTACGCTGTGTGCGCTGTGGCTGGCGGGGCTGGTGGGGTGGCTGCCACGCCGCTGGGCAACGCCCATTGTGGCCGGATTGGGCGTGTTTATGTTTGCCATCGCCGCCGCCGCCCCGTTTTTGTGGATTCGGCCGGCCTACACGGTGCCGGCTGCGCCACCTGCGGCGGATATGGCGTTTAGCGAAATGGATGCCGTTTTTGGCAACCAACTGCGGTTGCTGGGCTACGCGGTGGAGCAGGCCGCCGCCCAACCCGGCGACCCCGTTTGGCTTCACGTCCAGTGGGAAGCCATCGCTCCCGTTGACCGAGATTGGAGTGTGTTTGTCCACCTCAACGACCCGGTGTTAGGTCGCCCCATTGCCCAGCGGGATATGTATCCAGGGCAAGGGCTGCTGGCGACGCAGCTGCTGCAGCCGGGGCAGCGGTGGGTAGATTCGTATCGGCTGCAATTGCCACAAACGGCCGTTGCCCCCGCCACCCTCGATCTCACCATTGGCCTCTACGATTTCAACACCTTTGAACGGCTTCCCCTTGCCTCCGGCCAAGACGCGCTGCATCTGGCCGACATCGCCCTAGAGCCAGTGCCGGGGGAAACGCCTAATCCGATCCATGTCAATTTTGAAAACGAGCTAACACTGATTGGTTTTGAACTGTCGCCGCGCCGGGTGCAGCCGGGGGAAACGGTGTCGTTAACGCTGTATTGGGAGGGGCAACGGCCGTTAACCACCGACTACACCTTCTTTGCCCAGATCGTTGGCGAAGACACCACCCGCTGGGCCGCCCAAGACCTGCCCGTACCCACCAGCCGCTGGCCTGCGAATCAGCCCCAGCGCGTCACCTTCTCCCTGCCCCTGCGTGATGACACCCCAGCCAACACCTATCCCATCATCCTGGGCGTGTACACGCAAACCGCCGACGGCGGCTTTGATCGGCTGCAAACTGTGACCGAAGACGGCCGTTTAACCGACGATTTCTTTTTGCTGACGCTGATCCGGGTGGATTAACAGATGTAGAGACGCAAGATTTTGTGTCTCCTCAGCAAAGACGCAAGATTTTGCGTCTCTACTTGCCAACCAATGCACCGAATCTACACCATTAACGATCACCTGCGCCAACTGTTTCCCGATGGCGAAAGCCCATTCCAGATGGTGGCGCGGCTGGCCGAGGAGTGTGGCGAATTAGCGGCACAGGTAAATCATTTTGAAGGTAGTGGCGTGAAGCGGCATAAGCATGGCGAACCCGACCGCGCCAAACTCGCCAAAGAGGTGCAAGATGTGTTAAGATGCGCTTTGCAAATTGCAGCTTACTATCGTTTAGAAGCAGAACTGGACGCAGCTATTGAGGCGCGTTATCAACAAGCCTTGAGCGCGTTGGCTAAGAAAGAATAGGACGCGGACAAACATAGATGAACGTGGACAATCAAAATCCGCGTCTGCCTGCGTTCATCCGCGTTCCATCAGCTATGAGTTCAAATACATTGCAACAAAGAATCAACCCAACCCGGTCGCCACTGGCGCTGGGAGTGTTGTGTGGATTAACGGCCGTTCTTGGCGGCATCATCCTCGCATTTGGCGGCCCACTCGCCGGGCTGGCCGTGCTGTTGGCTGGTTTGGCCGCCATCATCGTCCTGCGTGACATCGAAATCGGCTTTTGGAGCGTCATCGGCGTGGTTTGCCTGCTTCCCTTTGCCACCCTTCCCTTCGACATCGGCCTCACCCCCACCTTCCTTGACCTCGCCCTCGGCGCGGTGATTGGCGTGTGGGTGCTGGCATTGGTCACCGGCCGGCAGCGCACCGTCATCACCGCCCCCATCACCCTGCCCCTCGTCGCCTTCATCGTTGTCGCCATTTTCGCCTTCATCTTTGGCCTCAACAACGGCCCCCTCACCCCCACCCTCATCCGCAAATTTGCCGAAATTATTCTCTCCGTTTCCTTTGTCCTCGTCATTGTGGATTATTGCAGCGACTGGCGGCGGCTGGAGCGGCTGGTGCAGGTGCTGCTGCTGGCTGGGGCGGCCGCTTCGGCCATTGCCATTGTCTTCTGGCTGCTGCCCGATGACCTGACCAACACCATTCTCAACGCGCTCACCCGCATCGGCTACCCCGGCGGCTGGGTCATTCGCTACATCGAGGAAAACCCGGCGCTGGCGGAACGTGCCATTGGCACTTCCATTGACCCCAACGTCCTGGGTGGGCTGCTGCTGATGATTGGCTCGTTGGCGGGGCCGCAGGTGGTGGCAAAACGGCCGTTATTCTCCCGCTGGCTCACCTATCTCATCGTCGGCCTCATCTTCGTCGCCCTCATCCTCACCTTCTCACGCGGAGCCATGCTGGGGCTGGCCGCCGGGCTGAGCTTCGTTGCCCTCATTCGCTATCGCCGCCTCATCCCCTACATGCTCGCCGTTGGCCTCATCATGCTCTTTTTGCCTGCTACCCAGGAATACATTACCCGCTTTGTCGAAGGGATTCAGGGGCAGGATTTAGCCACGCAAATGCGCTTTGGCGAATACAAAGACGCGCTCACCCTCATCCGTCGCTACCCCGTTTTTGGCGTTGGCTTTGCCGGAACCCCCGACCTCGACATCTATCTCGGTGTTGCCAACGTCTATTTTACCATCGCCCAGGTCATGGGGCTGGTGGGACTGTCGTTTTTTCTGGCCGTCATAGGCACCGTTTTTGGCTACGCCTACCTAAACCGCCGCGCTTTTGCCCCTAACTCCCGCGAAGATGCCGTCTGGCTGGGGCTGCACGCCGCCCTTGTGGGCGGGTTAATCGTCGGTATTTTTGACCACTACCTGTTTAACCTGGAATTCCACCACGCCGTCACCGCTTTCTGGCTGTTTGTAGGGCTGGCAACGGCCGCCACGCGGTTGGGACAGAGGTGGGCTATTGCGGATTAGAGATTGGAGATTGCCAATGATCCAGTCTCTAATAAGGTCAAATGCCCTCCGTCTCTAATGATTTACGCCTGGTGCTCACCCATCAGTCATGAGAGGCTTGGGGAAAGGATGAAGAGCCGCGAAAGAAAGGGTAACGGCCGTTTGTAAAAGAGCGGCAAGACCACGTAAAACGAGGTGTGAGGCTCTTTCTATAACCTCTCAAGACATCGGTAATCACCAACAACTTCGCCCACCCGTGCGGTAGGGTGGGCGAAGTTGTTGGTGATAGAGTCTTTTGTCATTCCCGCGCAAGCGGGAATCCATGCTTTCGCACAGAATGGATACCCGCCTTCGCGGGTATGACATGCTTGTGGGGGTAGTCATCAACAAAAGTTGCGCCCACCCCTACCGCACAAAAAATTTGCTTTCACCCCCACAGAATGCTATAATGCCAACCGTTCGGGGCATGGCGCAGCCTGGTAGCGCGCTTCAATGGGGTTGAAGAGGTCGTGGGTTCGAATCCCGCTGCCCCGACAGATATTAAGCATAAAAACGCCGCGTTTCTCAACGCGGCGTTTTTTGTTGCAAAGTTTTGGGTGGACAATGTTGTCCACCCGACAACCATAAGAGAGGTTGTTGTGAGTCAAAAACGGGTTGTGCAATTGCGTGCAGCCAGCATTGTAGTGCTGCTGGTTATAGGGCTTGCTTTCAGTGGGCTGGCACTGGCCGCAGAACTGTTAGGGTTGGATATTACGCCAGGTTTTGGGATGGTACAAATGTTTCAGCTCCTGATTGGAATAACATGCTTGACGCTGGCTGCTTATTTGTACCTAAACAGCTTACGCCCCAAAGATACAGCACGCTCGCTGCAAGCAGATATTGGGGTACGTTTGGCAGCCACGGGGCTGGTTTTTGCCTACGTGTGTGGGCTGTCAGATTTAATGGGGATTGGGACACACATTGAGCCGGGTTTTGAACGGCCGTTTGTTGGCCCCTTGCAGCTAGGTGGATTGCTGCTGGGAGGCATCACCATTACCATCGGCCTGCTGCTCTACCACACCAGCCGTGGCATCCGCGAAAACTCATCTATGGAATTTATCATCCAGAAAGACAGGTAAGGGCTGGAAAGAGATTGGGAACTAAGAGATTCGGAGATTCTTGGTTGTTTACAAAATAACCGGGCAAAAAAGCAAAAAGCTTCTCATGTCATTCCGAGGTCCTCCGAGGAATCTTTCCGCTTCTTTGAGGTGAGAGATTCCTCGCTCCGAAGACTTCGCTCGGAATGACATTTACCCGATTAATTTGTTAACCCACTAAAATCTCCTAATCTCTCAGCCTTGATTATTTATTGCAAGTTGCTCAACTGAAACGGCTGGTTGAGAACGGTAAAGATGGCGGTGTCCGATTGTAACGGCCGTTGAAACGTCACCGTAAACTGGCGCGTTTGCCCTGCCGCCACCGTCCAGGGAAATGCCGGGTTGGTGGAGAGCATGAGGTAAGTGGAGCCATCAGCTGTGCCCAGCGAAATTTCTCGTTCTGTTACCACCAATGGCTGCTGCCCCAGGTTGGTGATTTGACCGGTGAGAATGAGACTGGTGAAATCAGGCGAGACATTGACCGTTTGCAGTGCTATGCTGGCATCACGCCCTACATTTTGCCCCCCATTAAACGGAATCATCACCTGAATCTGGCTGCTGGTTTCCGGCCAGTTAACAAGCCAATGCAGATTAGCACTAACCAGCCCAGAGGGAATTTGATAGCCGGCCGTCGCTTCCACCAATTGCCCGGCGTTAAGAAAACCTGTTGCTGGGCGATGGGTGCCAATCTGGCTGGCGATGGGGTTGAGAGCGTATTGATTGCCCAAGTCGTCGCTGAGAAGAAGCTGGAGCGTGTCGAGATTAACGGCCGTTAACCCCGTGTTCTGCATCTGGTAATCCACCAAATAAAAAGCAAAGCCGGGCGGTGCTTCCGGCCGATCCGGCACAAACGTCGCCCCTGTTACAGTTGTTTGCAATTCACCAAGCTGCACCGTCTCGCCCAACTGCACCACATTCCCTGCCGCTTGCTCGGTGGTGTCTGGTACCACATAACGACCCCGCACCACCAGCCGCTCCTGCCCTTCAGCACCCAACAGCACCAGCGTCACACCCGGCATCGTTTGGGCAAAAACGTCGCGGTCGGTACTGGGCACAAAGGCGCGGCTGTCAAAGGGAAAGCGTAGGTTTTATCTTGCTCGGTTCGCAGCACAATTTTCTGCCGGGGATCGGCCAGCAACATGGCACGATTATCTTCCGAATTAGGCGGCCCGACGATGTAGTTGACATTGGTGCCATAGACCCAAATGGCCGTTCCTTCCTCCGAAAATGCGGGCGACCAAATGCCATCGGCCGCAATGGCCTGCAGATTCGCGTAGTCACGCCCGGCCAAACTCAGCAGCACGGGAATATCCACGGTCATGGAGATGGTAGAGGAGCCGTCTACAACTTCGATGATAGGTTTGTTGAGGTTGGAAACGGCCGTTTCCGGGAACGGTGTCGGTGTCTCCGCAACAGCCGCATTATCCGATGCACGCAGCAACAGAACCCCAAAGATAATAATGGCAGCCAACGCCAGAACAGCAACAACCGCCAAAACTAGCAGCACAGGATTTGAGCGCCAAGCTGATGGCGAAGCAGGAGTAGGTTCTTCCTCTATGGACATGAAAAACGACCTTCGGAAAAGTGATCAGTAGTCAGTAACCAGAGCACTTGCTACCTGATTACCGATTACTGCTCACTGTTTACTGATAACTAGGGAATGCCAATGGGAAGCGGCTGGGGCGCAATACGCACTAAAATATTGGCGTTACTGCCTACAGCCACCTGGCTATAGTTGAGATAGGGCACCACAATCCGCACCGCTCCAGATGTAGCAATTCCGTCAAAGCGGATCATGCCCGATTCACTGGTGTAGCCAAAAGCCAGCAGACTACCCGTGGCATTGTCATAAAGCGCAACAGCGACATCCATCACCCCTTCATTCAACTCTGGCGTAAAGTTACCATTGCCATCGTAATATACCGTTACGTTAATTGAAGCAAGCTGTTGCCCACCAGCAATAGGGGTTGACGTGGGCAGCGTCTCAAAGACAACAACAGGCGGAGGTTCTGGCGTAGGCGTATTCAAAAACGACAAATCAATAGGCGTAGGCGTGGGCAGCGGCGTGGGAAATTCAAATGGTGTCGCGGTTGGCACAAAGCCACCACCAGTACCACCACTACCTGTCCCTGGTGGGTTGGTGGGCAAGGGTGTAGGCGTGGGCGTTGCGGCCTCAGAACTACAGGTAATATCGTAGGTATGTTTAGAGGATTCCTCGTAGGCTGGCGGATTCACCGGGCCAACAACAATGTAGAGCCAACCCGTGTAGGCAGAACGATAAGACAAACGACTGCCCAAATCCCCTGGCTCTTTATCGTCATTTCCCAGGTTCGGTTGAAAATCGTTGCCGTTCCGATCCAAAAAGATCATGTTAGTATCAGTAACGGCCGCTAAATTAAGCGTCTCACAAGTATAGGTAATGTTGGGCTTCATCCACAATTTAAAAATATCTGTGTCCTGGCTGCTGCCCAAGGTTGGCACAAAACTCATGCTTAATGTCTGCCCCACCCCAATCTCACAGGCAAATTCTATTTTGCTGTTAAATTCACACTCATCAGCCCCAGCCACAGGTGTGTTTGATGGCGTTGCCGTGGGGCGATCCAGCTCATCTATTTCAAAACAGTAGGTACGGTTGGTCGCATCACCCGGTGCCAGGTTTTCTACGCGGGCAAAATAAAAGCCATCTTTTGGTGCAGTAAAAATGACCTCAGACGCGCGGCTCGTGTCTTCAGCATCATCATTTTGACCAATGACATTCCCATCAGGGCCATAAATAGTCAAACGGGTGTCCAGACCAGCCTGCAAATCATGGGTAAAAACCCGGTAGCGAGCATCTTTTTTGCCAACAAAGCGAAAATAATCTACATCCCCACTAGGCCACAAGGTGGCATTACAAAGACCAGTTGCCCCTGCAGCCGTGGTGTAGGAATCGGCTAGGCTGTCATTCGGTTCGTATTGGTCAACGAAAACGCCGGGCGTGGGGGTGGAGGTGGCACCACTGGGCGTGGAGGTTGGCGCAGGGTCATCATCGTCAATGAGAATTTTGAGCTGTGTGGGCGAGCCAGCAATAACGCCGGCCGGTAAGATTAACTCAACGAAGAAAAACTCATCCGGGTTGGGTTCATACAGCGAGTCATTGCGAATGATGATTTTAAAAGTCGCGCTAAGCTGGCTAGGGGTAAAGGTTAATTCAGAGGTATCTGGAATGGTGGTAAAATCGCCGGCGGTTCCGGTTCCACCAACGGCCGTTCCATCAAAACTGCGGTACTTAACAACTACATTTTGGGTTGGTGCTGAATCAAGCTCAACGGTTACAATGATTTCCGGGTCATCATTATCAACGCCATCATTATCATTCTGGTTCTCAAAAACGGGAATCTCGCCGTTAGTCCCAATAGAATTGGCACTTCCGTTGTCACCAAAACGGTAGGAGGAGAAGCGAATGGCGGGAGTGGTTTGTTGGGCTGGGGCAGCATAAACGGCCGTTTCTTCCCCTTGCCTCGCGCCAGTCAGCCAAACCACACCCATTAACAAACTAATTAGCAACAGCGTCAGACGCGCAACACTTCGTCTTTCCATTAAACACCTTTATTCGCGCCAAAGATTAAGCCCCCCTGTTTCACTGTCCCAAAAGTCATGTTTTTGCGACACCAGAGTCAAATTATTGGGCATCTGCCAAACCGCAAACACCCAAACAAGGGCAACTAATGGTTGGATTATAAGGAGTGTCCAGACAAAAGCAAGTCTCACTACCAGATGACGCCTAATAAAGAATGAGCCTTACCCGATATTGCCACAGCCACCCTCAATAAAACATCAACAGCCCGTGAATTTCAACACCGTTTATCAGGACAAATATACCAACCCAAACAAAAAGGCGGCCTGATGACCAAGCCGCCCTTCCTTTTATATAATGCAGGCCTTATAAGAATTGCTGCTTACTTCGTTCCGTTTTGCCGCGCCGTCGTCGTCGCATTTGACAAAACCTGATCCACCAAGCCATAATCCATCGCCTGCTGCGCCGACATATACAGATCGCGATCCGTATCTTTTTCAATTGTTGCAACAGACTGTCCGGTATGGTGGCTTAAAATCTGATTAAGATCAGCCCGTAAGCGCAAAATTTCCTTCGCCTGAATCTCAATATCACTCGCTTGCCCTTGTGCCCCACCCAGCGGCTGGTGCATATGGATGGTGGCATTGGGCAGTGCATATCGCATTCCTTTTTGGCCTGCCGCCAGCAAAATGGTGCCAAAGCTGGCCGTAAAACCAACGGCCACCGTAGAAACTGGCGCACTCACCTGCTGCATGGTGTCATAAATCGCCATACCGGCATAGACTTGCCCACCCGGCGAATTGATATACATACGAATTGGGGCAGAGGGGTCTTCAGCATCCAAATAGAGCAACTGTGCCACAATAAGGTTGGCTATCTGGTCATTAATTGGCGTCCCCAACATGATAATTCGCTGACGGAGGAGCAGAGAGAAGATATCAAAAGCACGTTCACCCCGCCCTGTTGTTTCCACAACCATCGGCACGAGCGACGTTGGAATCTGCATCATGATCGTTCTCCTTGGCGATATTCTGAAAACATCGCTCTGTTTAGGGAGCCGCCTTCTGACAGGTGCAAAAAACGGCTCACCTATTGCTGTTAGTGATTAAACCAGAAGTTTACTCTCTAACTATAAGATTTACGTTATTCTTCCTCATCCTCATCCGCAGTTTTAGCCACCAGTTCCGCCAAATCAGGTGCAGCACCAGTGACAATGGCGCGAACGCGCTCATTAATTTTGTCGCTCAAAATCTGCCCCGATAGCATCTCAAACCCTTGACCCCGGGTGAAGTATTCGCGCATCCCGCGCTTTATATCTTCATTATCGCCAAAGCGAGCAATTCGTTGCTCAACGGCCGCATCTATGTCTTCTTGTGCAACCGTGATTTTTTCATCCAAAATCATTTGCCGCATGACCAAACGACGCTTGAGCCGTTTGTCAGCACTTTCACGGAAATTTTCGCGCACGTCATCTTCGGTCTGACCCTGCAATCGCAGAAAGTCATTAAAATCCCAGCCGCTCGTAGAAACTTGCTGTTTGAGGTTGTTGAACATCTCATTAATTTCTAGTTCAACGGCGGCCGGCGGATAAATCATCGTGGCGTCTTCGAGCAAATCATCTACAAACGCTTCAGACAAATCATCGGCAGCTTGCTGTTCGACCTGTTCGTACAAATCTTTGCGAATTCCTTCACGTAGTTCATCGAGGGTTTCAAAACGGCCGTTTAATTTTGCCAACTCATCATCAATCGCCGGAACTTCCCGATCCTTCACCTCCAATACCGACAAGTCGAAGGTGACCTCACGCCCAGCCAGCGACTCTTCCTCATAATCTTCAGGGAAGACAAAGCTAAATTCAGTCTCTTCACCAGCCGATAAACCAACCAAATTCTCCACAAATGGGGTGCCAGAGAACACCTTACGGCTGTCTAGCAAAAAATCGCGCCGGGCTTCATCGAAAATGACCTCATCATCTTCGTCGTAGTCGTCTTCATCGTAGTCGTCTTCGTCGGTGTCGTCGGCTGTTGCTGTTTCAGCATCGGATTCAGCATCAGAAACGGCCGTTTCTTCCCCTTCCTCCACCTCTTCCACCAAAGCCTCTGCTTCCGCTGCAGCCTCATCCTCTTCTGTCGCCGCTTCTTCCTTTGGCAGAGGTGTCAATACCCCCGTTCCTTGCAGTGTCACCACATCACCCAATTCGGCCGGCCGCTCCACCGTTTCCAGCTTTTGGTGTTGGTTCTGAATCCGCTCAATCTCTTCCTCAACTGCCGCATCCGCAATTTCAATCGGCTCAATTTCCTTCCGAATCGCCCGGTAATCGCCCAGTGTCACCATTGGCGACAGTGGCACAATAAATTCCATGCTCAGCGGCGACATCTCCATGTTCATCAGCGACGGCTGCCCATACATATCCTCCGCCACATCTGCTTCGGCAATCACTTCTTCAAAAATAACCGGCACCAGCTCTTCAACCGCTTCTGCCCGCACTGCCTCAGCCCCAAAACGGCGCAAAATGACATTATAGGGGGCGCGCCCCTGGCGAAAACCAGGTACACGAATATCTTTTGCCAGCTTACGCGCTGTCTCTTTCATGGCCTGCTGAACCCGCGATTCAGCTACTTCAACTTTCAGCGTCAGTTGCCGCTGTTCATCCTCTTCTCTATGGATTGTCAACGTCACCAGGAATTACCTCTCTTTCGCAATAGTTTTGCTCATCTAAATGGCATCAAATGTCAAGCGGCACATTTGTGTGCCGCAGCTAGTTACAAAAACGCAAAAAAAGCGTTGCCAAAGCAACGCTAGTGCTGTTAACGGCCGTTTTCTCAACCATGCGTACCAATCTGTGCCGAACGACCCAAGTTGTTGGCCTTGCCCAACAGCAAGGCCAACAACCAAAGATGGGGATGGAGGGACTCGAACCCACACGCCTTGCGGCACATGATTCTAAGTCATGCGCGTCTGCCAGTTCCGCCACATCCCCGCAAGATACTAATTATACCATTGCAATGCACAATGCCAAAACAAAACAGGCACAGGCACTTGCAAAAACCACTTACCTAATTCCAGACCCCTAACATCTCCGGCCCGCGATCCAACTCCCAAGGATAAATGATATAGGCATCCGTAACGGCTGCATAGTATGTTGGCGTTTTACCAGGATACAGCGATGTCGCTGGCTTATAGTGCAGTACGCACGTTTCCGGGATACCCCCAGCCGCGTCAATGCGATTCGCCACCGTTACGCTGTTACGCCCCTTTGTCCACACATCATCCACCACCAAAATCCGCCGCCCTTCAATCAGATCGTCATTGGGAAACTGAATAAATTCTGGCACAGCATACTTCATCTGTGCTGGTGACGTTTGTAAACCGGGAAAATCAGCCGGAAAGCGCACCGATGCGGTTAAAATATAAGTGATATTCAGCGCTTCAGCCAACATACCCCCGGGAATAATGCCACCCCGCGTCACGATCATCATGGAGTCGAAACGGCCGTGAATCTGAGGGACCAGATAATCAATTAATTTGTCTACGTCAGACCAGGTTAGGACTTCACGACGCATGAATGATTTCCTTTTTTCTCTGTCAACAGGTGAAACCTGCTGTCTAGTCAGCACCCTTCTACGGGTTCCTGCATCCTCATCAAAAGCCAATCAATAGACCCAGAACATAACCAAAGCAGGCAAGATAGATTTTAATAACCTATCCATCTTATACATACTTTGTTTATCAACCTGAAAGTTTGGGAGTCCATTGATAACGAACAAACTAGCCAACTATCGTACCCGTTACCAAGCAGGGTGTCAACTTTATTTCCCATGATTTTAGGGTACAGTGTTTGTAAGACAAAAAGCAAGTTAAAGCCTGTACACTAGCCGCGTTGGGTCGGAGAAGCCAGTTTTAGTAGTATAACCTCTATTTAACCCGCAAAATCTACAACACATCATAGAAAGAAAGGTTATAATCTCATGTCAGAAAAAAATACACCTCTTGTTCAGGCATTAAAAAAGCAGGCTCAAGTCATTGTAGAGAACTTTGATTATTTAGGCATCATGGTTGCTTGCCTAGAAGAAAATGAGCATTTATGCGTTTATGCCTATTATATTGATCCGCATGTTGCCAGCGAAGATTGGCTAAGAAACTGGGAGAACAAATTATCAACTTTGTTTAACAAAAAACTAACGCTACGTGATAGCTCAGTTGCAAAGGTTAGTCTTCATAATGAATCTCATCAAGAAAACCTGGCTATACAGGCTGTGCGTGCTGGCACGCCTGTTGCAAGTGAGGACCTTCATACGCTTTTCAAGCCTGTGCTGCCCAAACTAGCGGAACCTTTTATAAAAAGTGTCCAAATGCTCGCAGGGATCAAAGAGGTCATCTCAGTTCCCTTTTTCTCAACTGACACGCCCCATACGCTCATTGGAAATTTCTTCGCCATCAGAAAATCCCAAATCACGCCTATGGATAGAGACATCCTCAATATGTTTGGACATAAGCTTTCCGAAATTGTTGAGTCCCATCGTCTGATTGATACGGAAGAAAACATGACATCATATGAACGGGATCTTGCACGAAGTTTCCCCCCAAATTTACCGGACATACCTGAGGTTGAGCTTAAAAATCTGATGAACAACAGTTTCAGCCTAGATGAGCTAAAAGAAGTGTGCTTTGAGCTTAATATAGACAAGGAAAATTTACAAAGCCATACGAAGCTCACTCTAGCAATGGATATGATACGCTATACACAGCGAAATGGTAGCTACGAAAGACTCTGTACAACATTGCAAATGCATAACCCACATGCTTTTGACAAATTGCTCCAAAAAGAAGCCAATATCATACGTTAAATTTGCGAAACGGCCGTTTCTCGCATACAATTTCCACTGACCCGACCCACTGTCGGGTCTTTTTACGTCAGAATAAATATTTGAAGAAGCCCGGTTTGGTGGTTTTGCTGCCCAACCGGGTTTCTTCTGTGTGAGCAAATTTATGTCCCAACCTCGTAACGATATTCGCAACGTTGCCATTATTGCCCACGTTGACCACGGCAAAACCACTTTGGTGGATGGCATGTTGCGCCAAACCAACGTCTTTCGCCATAACCAAACCGTGCAAGAGCGCATACTCGATTCCAACGCGCTAGAACGAGAGCGCGGTATCACTATTTTGGCAAAAAACACTAGCATTGAATACGATGGCGTGACCATCAATATTGTAGACACTCCCGGCCACGCCGACTTTGGCGGCGAGGTGGAGCGGGTGGTCAACATGGTTGACGGCGTGCTGCTGCTGGTGGATGCTGTTGAAGGCCCCATGCCGCAAACTCGCTTTGTGCTACGGCAGGCACTCAACAAGGGTGCCAAGGTCATTGTGGTGGTCAACAAAATTGACCGCGAAGCGGCACGCCCGGATTATGTGGTCAACGCCACTTTTGACCTGTTTGTGGATTTGGGTGCCAGCGATGAGCAGGCTGACTTCCCCGTCATCTATGCGCGGGCACTGGAAGGTCGGGCTGGGTACAGCCCGGATGCGATGGATCGGGATTTACGGCCGTTATTCGACACCATTCTCGAACACCTACCCCCGCCCCAGGTCAACCCCGACGGCCCCACCCAACTGCTCGTCACCACATTGGAATACAGCAGCTACGTGGGCAAAATCGCTGTCGGCCGGCTCACCAGCGGCACCATTCGCAGCGGGCAGGAAATTGCCCACATACACACCGATGGCACCCTTGAAAAAGGCAAAGTCACCCAGGTCTACACCTTCAAAAACCTCCAACGGCATGAGCAAGAAGAGGTAACGGCCGGCGACATCGTGGCCGTAGCCGGGATTCCCACTGTCGGCATTGGCGACACCCTGGCCGACCCCGACGACCCGCACCAACTGCCCCCTATTAAGGTCGAAGAGCCAACGGTACGGATGGCATTCCACGTCAATGACAGCCCCTTTGCTGGCAAAGAAGGCAAATTCCTCACCAGTCGCCAAATCCGCGACCGACTGACTCGTGAACTGGAAAGCAACGTTGCCATGCGCGTGGCCGACACCGACAACCCGGCCGAGTTCATCGTCTCCGGGCGCGGCGAGCTTCATCTCGCCATCCTCATTGAAACAATGCGGCGTGAGGGGTACGAATTTGCCGTCAGCCGCCCTGAAGTGATTTTCCGCGACGGGCCAAACGGTAAGGAAGAGCCAATGGAAACGCTCTTTATTGAGGTTGCTAACGATTATTTTGGTGCTGTAAGCGAACTATTGGGACGGCGGCGGGGGCTGCTACAGAAAATTCATTACGGCGAAGATGGCACGGTCTACGGCGAATACATCATCCCCACACGCGGGTTGCTGGGACTGCGCCAGCCGTTTCTCACCGCCACACGCGGCACGGGCATCTTCAACACCCTCTTCCACGGCTACGCCCCCATGCTTGGCCCCATTGCCACCCAAGATCATGGCTCACTGGTCTCGCTGGAAACATGCGTCGTCAGCTCCTACGCGCTTCACCAGCTTGAGTCACGTGGTGTGTTCTTTGTGCTGCCCAGCGAAGAGGTGTACCAGGGGCAGGTGGTGGGGCAAAATACGCGGGATGAGGAGCTGGTGGTGAACGTGGGCAAAACCAAAACGCTAACCAAAGTGCGTAGTGGCCCCACGGCCATTGTGGAGGCACTGTCCACGCCACGCATCATGACGCTTGATGAATCTATTGAATACCTGGGCGATGACGACCTGCTAGAAATTACCCCTACTTCTCTCCGCATTCGCAAAAAGGAGCTGCGCCACGAGGTGCGGCAGCGGGCGATTAAGCGGGCGAAGAAGGGGGAGTAAACAGTAATCAGTAATCGGTAATCAGTAACCAGTTTACTGATTACCGATTACCGATTACTCCTTTATCCAACGAGATGGAATGCCGTTTGACGGCCGTTTAACCAGCGCATTTCCCCACCCGACAGCACCGCATCCTCCTCAAGGGCAATCCGCACCTCCTGGCCGCCCCACTCCGGCACAGCCTTGCGGACGTTTAGCTCAATCGAGTAACACGTTTCGTCAAACAGTTCATAGTCACCCCGCCCCGGCACCCCACCCTGCTGATCCCACAGCCCAATCGTTGGCCCGGCGGCATGGCCGTGGTAGCCCAGCGGATGGCTGTAAACCTGGGGCAAAAGGCCGGCCGCATTCGCCTGCGCCAGCGTTTCCGCCAACACCTCGTTGCCCGTCCGCCCCACCTGCATCGCCGCCATGTGAAAATCTTGCAGTTGGTTGCCATCGGCCAAAGCCGCTTGGAGTCCAGCCGGGGCATCCGTTTCCCCCGGTTTTAGCACATAAGCGTGCTGCTGCTGGTCGGTTGCCAGCCCCAAATAGTGGAAGCCCACGTCACAATGCAGCACATCGCCGGGCATAATCAGGCGGCGCGGTTCCTTGGCCTTCTCATTGGGCATCCCCAGCCCCTGCCCCGGTGCCTGAATCTCCACCGACGGCTGGAACCAGGCCCGCAGCCCCATCTCCTGCATCCGCTGCCGCATCCACCACACCACGTCGTCGGTGGTGGTGATGCCGGGGTGGATGATCCGCGTGGAAAAGGCTTCGGCAATGAGTGAATGTCCCATTTCGACGAGGCCGGGATAGACAGTCAGTTCGGCCGGGATGCGCGTTTCCAGCCAGCCCAGGCACAGCCGTTCGGCGCTGCGGGTGCGCCCCATTAGCTCGGCTCCCAACCCATCGGCCAACTGGACAAACTCCGTTTGGCTCAACCCATCGCCAAAGGCAAACTCACGGGACAGGTTGATGCCAATTGTTTGCGGGTTGCGCTCCCGAATGTGGCGCACTAGGCAGGCGTACTGGTCGCCATCTTCCTCCGGGTTCCACGCCGGCCGATAAAAATCCCCATACCCATATCGCGCCAGCGTCAAACGGTCTACACTGCTATCAGCGTTGCGGCAAAACAGCAGCATCGTCCGCCGCCGCGCCCCCATTTCGGGCTGCGGCAGCAGCGTGGGCATCACCGGGTCGTCGTTATACTCGCGGGCAATAATCACCCACATATCCATCTTTTCCCGCGCCATGATAGCCGGGATGACCGTCTCCAATCGTTCACGCAGCCACCCGTTTTGCACCTCAAGCTGCTGGCGCAGCGGCAAAAGGCGGTGGCGGTAGTTGTTGGTGGGGGTGTGAAAAGACATTGTGTACTCCTTGGAGGAAAGGTAATTGGAGATTGGAGATTGGAGATTGTGGAGGTTCATCAATCTCCAATCTCCAATCTCCGCTATTTTTATAGCAGCAATACTACCTTCCCAATATTCTTATCCGCCGCCACATACTCATGCGCGGCTTGGGCTTGGCTGATGGGAAAGGTGGTGTCAATGATGGGTTGAAGCTGGCCGGAGGCAAAGAAGGGCCAGAAACGCTGCTCGAAGCCGTTGCGAATGGCAACTTTTTCGGCCAACGGCCGATTTCGCAATGTGGACCCAATCAGCCGCAGCCGCTTGCCCAGCAGTAGCCCCAGGTTGATCTCCGTCTGCCCGCCGCTCATCAGGCCAATGCTGACCAAACGGCCGTTCATTGCCAACGCCCGCAAATTCTTCATCAAATAGTCGGCCCCCACCGGGTCAAGCACCACGTCCACCCCCCGGTTGTTGGTTGCCGCCAATACTGCAGGCAAAAAATCGGCCGTTTTGTAATTCACCGCCAGCGTCGCCCCCAACTCACGGCAAGCCCGCAGCTTTTCCTCGGTTCCGGCCGTCACAAACGCTTGCGCTCCGGCCAGCACCGCCAACTGCACCGCCGCCGTCCCCACGCCGCTACCCCCGGCATGGATCAGTGCCACTTCGCCCGCCTTAAGCTGCCCTTCGCCAAACAGGTTGAGGTAAGCGGTGTACCACACTTCGGGAAAGGCGGCGGCTTGGGCAAAGCTCCAATTGTCGGGGATTTTGACGAGCATTTGGTAAGGAACGGCCGTTAATTCCGCATACCCCCCACCCGGCAGCAGCGCACACACCCGGTCGCCCACTTCCCAGCCGACAACCCCTTCACCCAGTGCCGCAATTTCCCCCGCCACTTCCAGCCCAATAATGTCGCTGGCACCAGGCGGCGGTGGGTAAAGACCCCGCGCTTGCAGCAAATCGGCGCGATTAACGGCCGTTGCCCGCACCGCCACCACCACTTCCTCCGGCCCACACGCCACGTCCGCCGCCTCACCCCACACCAGCTCCGGCCGTCCCTTTTCACCTCGTACTACAATTGCTTTCATCTTGTCTCCAAAATATCAGGGGTTGGAGACTAGAGATTGGAGATTGGAGACTAGCTAATCCCCAATCTCCAATCTCCAATCTCCCCACACCCATCACCGCACAAACCCCACAATCCCCACCTCCCGGCTACGGCTGGGGTCAACGGGCATGGCGGCGGGGAAAACGGCCGTTTTCTCCAGCCCCACCCCCTGCAACGCCGCCCACTTCTGCGGGCAATCCTCGTCCGCATACGCCATCACCCGCGCACCCTCCGGCAGCGACAGCGCCGCCAGCAACGCCGCTGCCCGATCCCAGTAACTTGGGTGGCAATAAACGTCCAGCAGCACCATGCCCCCCCAAATGGGGTGCCACTGCCAGCAGGCAAAGCCACACACCGCCCCTGTTTCTGGCTGCCGCAAAACGGCCGTTGTGCCAGCCGCTGGCTCCACCTCCTGCTGCCGCAGTAGCGGCAAAAAGGCCGCTTCGGTAATGTGCCGCCCCGTCAACCCCAGCGGCGCACAGCGCACATACCCCGGCCACGCCCCGGCAAACAGCGGCTGTGAAGTGGGCCAATGATGCCAGGTGAGGGGTTCAATAACGGCCGTTTCGCCCGCAAAATAATCCGCCAAAAACGCCCCCTCTTCCCCCGTAAAATACGCCATATGGCCGTCCTGCGGCGCAAACGAGCGAAAACCAAACCGTTCATACAGCCAGTACGCCACCGATTCGTACCCCGTGTGCAAATAAAGTGCCTGCCCACCGTTGGTCGCAAAATCAGGCAGCAGCAGCTCCATCAGCCGCGTCGAAGCTCCCTTGCGCCGGTCGGCCGGCTGTGTCCAAACGTGTCCAAACGTCCCGACACCGCCGCGTGTCACCGTCAAAATGTTGGCAAACGGCACGCCGTCACGGTGCAAAAGGTAAAAACGGGCATCCAGCCCCAGCGGTTGGCGCAGCACGGCACTGTTTTGCCAGTTCCACGGCTCTCCCTTATGCCCCAGCAGCCCTTCCAGCCGCCCCGCCCACGCCTCATCCGGCCCCGTCACCACTGCCGCCGTCACCCACTCCCCATCCCGAAGCCTCACCTGCCCTAAGTCACGATACATGCCAAACCCCCTCTAATTAACCACAGACGACCGACCACAGACCACCAGCCGCATGTGGTCCGTCGTCCGTCGTCGGTCGTCGGTCGTCCACCTACGAAAAATGCCCATCCCCATCCCCCAACATCCGCAGCGAGATCGTCCCCTGCGGCTTGTCGTCGGGGAAAAACATGACTTGCGATTGGCCTATGACGGCATCCCACACGTCGCCCATTGTGTCGGCCAGGGCTAACGGCCGTTTAAGCCGGTTTGCAACATCCTGCGGCGAAAGGTCGTCAAGGGCAATGCGGTCGGGATGGTCAAACATGACGCGGGGCAGCACCACTAAATCACCCACCCCGTGCTGCAAAAGCTGGTTCACCACATCCGACCCCATCAGTAGCCCCGCCACAGTAATCGTCTCGCCCAATCGTTCGTTGACAATTGGCAGCACCGTCACCGCCAACCCCGTCAACTGGGCAAATTCGGCCGCTGTCTGCCGCAACACAGGGGCAAACAAGGTCGCCGTTGCCAGTGTTAAAGATTGGAGATTAGGGATTGGAGATTGATTTGAATCTCCAATCCCTAATCTCCAATCCCCAATTTCCCCCTTCACCCCCTCCCACTCATCCAAAAAGCCGCGCACCATACCTAGCCCATTTTCTTGCAGTTCCTGGTCGTCGTACGCTTCCAGTTCCGGCACCTCGCGGCCAGAGACCAAATACCATTCATCGGTGGGATACAAAAAACGAACGCCAAACTTTTCCAGGTAAATTTGCTGCAGCGATTCCAGATAGGCCAGCGTTGCCGCCGCTTCGGCTGGGGTGTGGGGGCGCATTCCATATTTGTGGTGCTTGGTCAGCCCCACCGGCACCACGCTGATAGATTGCACCGTCGGCCACAATTCAGACAGCTCCCGAATCGAGCGTTCCATCCACGCCCCGTCGTTCCATTCCGGCGTAATGACAAGCTGAGTGTGAACTTCGATACCCCGTTTACCCAGCCAACGAATTTGCTCAATCACGTCAGGGGCGGTTTTGTTTCGTAAATATTGCCGCCGCTTTTCCAAATCGGTGACGTGGACGGAGACGTAAAGTGGTGACAGGCGCATCGTTTCAATGCGCCACCAGTCGTGGTCGCTGAGGTTGGTGAGGGTGACAAAGTGGCCGAAGAGGAAGGAGTAGCGGTAGTCGTCGTCTTTGATGTAGAGAGTGCGGCGAAAGCGGGGTGCCATTTGCAGCACAAAGCAAAATTCGCACAGGTTGTTGCAGCGGCGAATGTCGGTGTCAAAGGTGGGGTGGGCAAATTCGATGCCGAGCGTTTGGTTGTAGTCGCGCTCGGCTTCAAACAGCAAATATTCCTCGCTGCGCCGCACCAGCAGTTCCAGGCTTTCTTCGGCAGCGTAAAATTGCACGTCAATCACGTCTTCGACGCGGTTGTCGTTGATGGCTAACAGTTGATCGCCGGGCTGGAGGCCAATGTCATCGGCCACGCTGCCTGGTTCGATGGCAATAATTTGCCCCCCGGCGTAGCCCGTCAGGTCAAGCTCTTGGAATAGGGTCATTCATGCCTTTTTATGCTGCCGTAAAAGTTGCAAGTAACAAGTGGCAAGTAGCAGGTTCCGTTGGCAAACGAGACTTGCCACCTGCTACCTGTTACTTGCAACCGCCACGTTATCGGTACAGCTCGCGCAATAAGTTATTGATGCTGTTTTCATGCACCCGCTCCCAGGCCAGCGGGCTGCTGTTGGCGTTGTGGGGAGCCAGCAGCACGTTGTCCATTTGCCGCAAGGGGCTATCGGCCGGCAGCGGTTCAAATTCAAACACGTCCAGTGCCGCCCCACCGATTTGGCCGCTTTGCAGGGCGCGGATGAGGGCGGCTTCTTCTACGACGGGGCCACGGGCGGTATTGATTAAGACGGCTTCGGGCTTCATCAACGCCAGGGTTGCATCATTGATGAGGTGATAGCTGGTAGGATTCAAGTCACAGTTGACGCTGACAAAATCGGCCTGGTGCAGCAGTTCTTCACGGCTTACCATTTCGATGCCGGTTTCAGCAACAAACTCGGCGGGCATGTCCACCAAATCATGCCCCAGCAGGCGCAGGCCAAAGGCGGGGGCGCGGCGGGCAACGGCTTTACCCACGTCGCCTACACCAATGATACCGAGGGTGCATTCGCGGAGAGAACGGCCGTTAATCTTCTGCCACGTCCCCCCCTTCATCGCCCTGTCCATCCACGGCTGCCGCCGCACAAAGGCCAGCATATAGCCAAACACCGTGTCGGCCACCGGCTCACTAAAAGCGTTGGGCGTGTTGCACAAGGCAATCCCCAGCCGTTGGCACGCCGCCTTGTCAATCGAATCAATCCCCGTCCCCCACTTGGAAATTACCTTGAGGCGGGGCGAGGCTTCCAGCACCCGCTCGGTAAAGCGGTCGTCGCCGCAAATAACCCCATCTATGTCACCCATCCAGGGCAGCAAATCCTCCTCCTCAAACCGTTCTTCCACGGGCGGCACAAACAGTTCAATGTCGTTGGCAGCAAAGATGGGGCGAAAACGGTCGAGGTGAGGCTGGAGATAGGGGGCAGATATTAAAACTTTGTAGGACATGGCATGTTTATCCATTTACGCTTGAAGGATAGTTCTTTTGCATCTCATGGGGTTGGCAAATCTGGTGCGTGGTACGTGCCAAACGCACCACGTACCACGTTAAAAGCCTGTAGCCCTATGAAATCACATGGAATTTGGGCGATTATCGCATGTTTAAAATTTCTTCCAAAATTTCCTGCGGCAAACGGCCGGTTGTGTCAATGATGATGGCATCGTCGGCCGGCCGCAGCGGGGAGTGTTCACGACTGCTATCAATTTTATCCCGGCGCACCACATCGGCCAAAATAGCCTCGTAGCTGGCAGCGTGCCCCTGTTGGTGGCGGTCGTGCCAGCGCCGCCGCGCCCGTTCCTCGGCCGAAGCGGTGATGTAGAGCTTGAGCGGCGCGTTGGGCAGCACCACGGTGCCGATGTCGCGCCCCACCATAACGCAGTGGCCTTTGGCGGCAAAGGTGCGCTGCTGCCGCACCATTTCAGCGCGAACGCCGGGGTAGCTGGCAACTTGCGAGACGTTGGCATCTACTTCGGGGGCACGGATGGCCCAGGTGATGTCTTGGTTGTCGAGCAGGGCGGTGTAAAAACGGCCGTCTTGCTCCTCGGCAGCCGGAGGGCGGGCACCGATTTCAATGGTTGTAGACAGGTGCGTAACGGCCGTTTCATCCACCACATCCACCCCTCGTTGCAACGCCGCCAGCGTCACCGCCCGGTACATAAAACCCGTGTCCAAAAAAAGATAGCCTAATCGCTCGGCTAACATACGCCCAATCGTTGTTTTGCCCGACGCGGCAGGGCCATCCATTGCTATGACGTTTTTCATGATTGCGTGGTGCGTGGTGCGTGGCCTGTTTTTCGCACCACGCACCACGCCTGTAGTTTTCTATCGTTTGCGTTTGGGTGATGGCCGCTTTTTTGCCGTTTTTGGCGCATTATCTGCCACCAGTTGGCGCAGTTCCTTTACCTCAAACGGCGACAAATAGCGCCACTGTCCGGCAGGTAGCGACCCAAGCCGCAGCGTGCCAATGCGTTCGCGCAGCAACCGCGTCACCGGGTGACCGAATTGGGCGGCGATGCGACGAATTTGCCGCTTACGTCCTTCGCGCAGCACAATGCGGAGCCGGGTGGTGTTGCTGCCCCGTTCAATGACTTCGATGGGGGCACGGGCGGTTAAACGGCCGTCTAACATGACCCCCCGCCGCCACTGGTCAATCACCCCATCCGACATCGCCCCTTGCAGCCACACTTCGTACTGTTTTTCGTGTTCGTAGCGGGGGTGGGTCAATTTATGCGCCAGTTGCCCGTCGTTGGTCATCAACATCAGCCCCTCGCTGGGTTTGTCCAGCCGCCCGACGGGGTAAAAGTGGCCGGGCAGTTCAATTAGGTCGCGCACGGTGGTGCGGTCTTGCTCCAGTTCGTCGGCCAGTGATGACAGCACCCCTTTGGGTTTGTGGAGCATGATGTAGATAAATTTGTGGTCGTGGAGGGAGAGTAAACGGCCGTCTATTTTGATCTGATCCAGATCGGGGTCAGCCTTGTCGCCCAGCTTGGCAATACGGCCGTTTATTTGCACCCGCCCCGCCTCAATCAACGTCTCGTTATCCCGGCGCGACCCCAACCCGGCATCAGCCATTAATTTTTGCAGCCGCACGCTCTTTTGCTCAGCCATAAGCATTAACCGCAGAGGGCACCAAGAGCGTAAAGTTTTTTCTTTCTTCTTTGCGCCCTCTGCGGTTCAATAAATCTAATCCTCATCTTCTTCGCCAGCCAGCACCGGCATCTCATCCAGGCTCGTCAGCCCGAAATATTGCAAAAATTCGGTGGTAGTGCCGTACAAAATCGGCCGGCCGGGGGTCTCCAGCCGCCCCACCTCTTCAATCAGCCCTTTGCTCAACAGCGTCCGCAGTGCCCCGTCGGAGTTCACACCGCGAATTTGGTCTACCTGTGGCCGCGTCATCGGCTGCATATAGCTAATGATTGCCAACGCTTCCAGCGCGGCACTGCTGAGGCGCGAGGTCAATTCCAGCCCTAAAAAGGTCTCAATGGCCTGGCTGGCTTCGGGGGCAGAGGTCATCTGCACCTGGTTTTTGTCCCACTGCAAGCGCAGCCCACGCCCTTCGAGCGCGGTTTCCAGTTCGGTCAGGTGGTTACGAACGGCCGTTTGCGTTAAATCCAACGCCTTCGCCAACCGCCCCACCGCCACCGGCCCACTCGCCACAAACAGCAAACTTTCCAGCAGCGCCACCGGGGGCAAAGTTGCTTTTTCACTCGGTTCACTCATCATTGTTTTCCAATCTAGGTTTGTGAATGCCCAAGAGGGGATTGGCGATTTTGAATCTCTAATCCCAAATCTCTAAGGACATGAAGTGATAAATGAAAGCCTACCTGTGTATACTTGTGCCAGCAGGCAAACTGCATCATTATACTCGTAAACGTGTAAACGGAGAAATTTCTATGAATCCCTTGACCTACGCCCAGCAGCAACAGGCACAGCATTTGCAGGAACTGATTGAATTTTTGCGGCTACCCAGCATCAGTACGCAGGAAAAACACAATGAGGATGTGGCGGAAACGGCCGTTTGGCTTGCCAACAACATGACCCAGGCCGGCATCGAAAACGTCCGCGTCATCAAAACCCAGCGTCACCCCCTTGTCTATGGCGACTGGCTCCACGCCGGTAGCGATGCCCCCACCGCCCTCATTTACGGCCACTACGACGTACAGCCCGTAGACCCCATCGAACTGTGGGACTCTGCCCCCTTTGAACCCGACATCCGCGACAACTACCTTTACGCACGTGGTGCGTCCGACGACAAAGGCCAAACTTTCCTCCACGTTAAAGCCGTCGAAGCGTATCTTAAAACCGAAGGCAAGCTGCCGATCAACGTTAAATTTATCATTGAAGGGGAAGAAGAAAGCGGAGGCGAAAGCCTGCGGGCCTTTATTCCAGCTAACAAGGAGCTATTGACAGCCAATGTAGCCGTCGTGTCTGACACCGGAATGCCCTCACCACAGCAGCCCGCCATCACCTACGGGCTGCGCGGCAACTGCTATGTGCTGATGGACATTACCGGCCCCGCCCGTGACCTGCACTCTGGCAGCTTTGGTGGCGGTATTGACAACCCGCTCAACGTCCTCGGGCATCTCATCGCCAGCTTCAAAGACCAAGAAGGCCACATTCTCATCCCCGGCTTTTATGACGATGTGCGCCCGCTATCCGATGAAGAACGCGCCCTGTTGGCGCAGTTCCCCATGGACGAAGCCGCTTGGCTGGCCGATACCGGTGCCCCACAAACGTGGGGTGAGCCAGAATACACGCTGGTTGAACGGATCGGTGCCCGCCCCACGCTGGATGTTCACGGCATCATTGGCGGCTACACTGGCCCCGGTGGCAAAACGGTGCTACCGTCCACTGTCCACGTCAAGCTCTCCATGCGGCTGGTGCCAAACCAAGACCCGGCCGACATTCTCGCCAAATTTAAGGCACACGTGTTGGCGGTGGCCCCCCCCACCGTTTCAATTGTGTTTCACCAGCGCGGCGGGGCACCGGCTTCGGTGTGCAATTTAAACCACCCGGCGATGAAGGCGGCGGCGGCGGCATTTACGGCTGTTTTTGAAAACCCACCCGTCTTTATGCGCGAAGGCGGCTCCATCCCCGTCGTCGGCCAGTTCCAGCAATATTTGGGGCTGGAAACCGTCCTCATGGGGTTTGGCCTGCCCAGCGACAACCTCCACGCCCCCAACGAACGGTTCTACCTGCCCAACTTTTATCGCGGCATTGAAACCAGCATTCGCTTTTTGGCAGAATACGGCCGTTTGTAGCCGATTATATACTTGGGGATTGGAGATTGGAGATTGATGAACCTGCACAATTTCCAATCTCTAATCCCCAACCTCAATTTCATGAAATCATTTCTCCCCTTACTTTTACTTTCCCTCATCCTGGTTGCTTGCGGCGGCAGCGATTCCCCTTTGGCAGTGCCGACACTGGCGGCAACGGCCGTTCCTGACACCCTCCTCGATTCCCCCCGCGCCGACGAAACCCCCTCTTCTAACCTGCCCCCCACCTGGACACCCGAACCGGCTGAGGCGGAAGGGCATTCGGTAACGGCCGTTCCCACCCCCATCGTTACTCGCGTCATCCACGTTGTCCAGGTAGGCGAGACCCTGGGCGCAATCGCCGAACGGTACGGCGTGTCGCTCGATGACCTCATTGCCGCCAACGACATCACCAACCCCGACATCATCGAAGTCGGCACCCAACTGCTTATTCCTGGTGGAGAGTAGAAGTGGTTGGTGTGGAGAAAACGGCCGTTTTTCCTTCCCAACCTCCCCCAATTGCTCTAACATACTCCCAAAGCAAAGCTGATGCTGACGAATCCGCGTTCGTCCGTGTTCGTCCGCGTCCCATTTCCCTGGAGTTTTTATGACCACAACCTTGCTTAAAGCCGCACAAGTTGTTTGCCTGGATGAAGCCGATACGATTTTGCAGCCGGGGTATGTGGGGGTGGAAAACGGCCGTTTATCCCACCTCTTCCCCACCCGCCCCCCCGGCCATTTTGACCAAGAAATTGACCTCGGCCAGCGGCTGCTGATGCCGGGGCTGGTCAATGCCCACACCCACACCCCCATGGTCCTGTTTCGCGGGCTGGCCGAAGGGCATTCGCTGTTTGACTTTGACGGCTGGTACAACACCGTGCGCGTCGTCGAAGAAGTGATGACCCCCGACATGGTGCCGCCTGCCGTGCTGGTTTCCTGCGCCGAGATGGCGCGAACCGGCACCACCACCTTTGCCGACCAATATTTTTGGATGGAGCAGATTGTCCCCGCCGTGCGCCAAAGCGGGCTGCGGGCAGCACTGGGCTATGGCATTGTGGAATTGGGCGACGAAGCGACGCGGGCGCGTGAGCTGGCGGCAACGGCCGTTTTTCTCGACAGCCTGCGCGACGACCCCCTGCTCACCGGCTGGGTTGGCCCCCACGCCTTTTTTGTGGACAACAGCGAAGTGGCGATGGAGCTAGAGCTAGAATTGGCGGCGCGGTACCAAACCGGGCTGCATATTCACCTATCCACCAGCGGCGAGGAGGATCGGTACTGTTTGCAGCGGTATGGACAAACGGCCGTTCGCCAAATGGGTGAAATGGGCGTGTTTGATCATCCACTCCTCGCCGCCCACTGCCTCACCATCCCCGCCGCCGACTACCCCATTTTGGCGCAGGTGGATTTTACGGCCGTTATTTCTCCCTCCTCCGCCATGCGTAACGCTGCTGGGGTGGCCGACGTGCTGGGAATGAGGGCGGCTGGCATCAATTTGGCGCTTGGCACCGACAACGTGACCAACAACAACAGCTACGACCTGTTCAAGGAGATGCAGATTTTGGGTAAGCTGATGGCACTGCATTACCGCACCCCCAACGCCCTGCCCACGCGCACCATTTTGCATATGGCAACGCTGGGCGGGGCGCGGGCTTTGGGGATGGCTGACGAAATTGGTTCACTGGAGCTGGGCAAACAGGCGGATTTGATTACGCTTGATTTGGAGGAAATTGGCTGGGCACCGCTGGGCGGGCAGGATGTGTATACGGCGCTGGTGTACGGGGTGTCGGGGATGCACGTGCGGGATACGATGGTAGCGGGGCGGTGGGTGTTCAGAAACGGCCGTTATCAAACCATCAACTACCCCCAGGCCCGCGCCGACCTCGAAGCCGCCTACGCCACTCTGTCACAGCGGCTGTTAGATTAAAATAGGACGCTGATTTATCTGATTTGCCTGATTGTGGCACAGTTTTGCAGCAGCCTGAATCAGGTTTATCAGGACAATCTGCGTCCCATTTTCATAAGGAAAAGAGGATGAATTTATCAGAGGATTATGTCGAGCGCGTGTATGCTGGGGTGTTGGGGAAGCTGATTGGGGTCTATGTCGGCCGGCCGTTTGAAGGGTGGAGCTATGAGCAAATTACGGCACAACTGGGCGACATTGATGGGTATGTCAACGACAAAGTGGCGCGGCTGGCGCAGGCACAGGGCATTGTCAACCACGCGCCGCTGGTGATCACCGACGATGACGTGACGGGAACGTTTACCTTTATTCGCGCCCTGGCCGATTTTGGCGCGGCGGTTACGCCGCAGCAAATTGGCGACATTTGGCTCAATCATGTGGTGGAGCGGCGCAGCACCTTTTGGTGGGGCGGCTTTGGCAACTCCAGCGAACACACGGCGTATCTGCGGCTGAAGCAGGGGGTGGATGCTCCGGCCAGCGGTTCCATCGCCCTCAACGGGGCGGTGACGGCCGAGCAGATTGGGGCGCAAATTTTTATTGATGGCTGGGGGTTGGTGTCGCCGGGCGACCCAGAGCGGGCGGTGGATTTGGCGCGGCGTTCGGCCAGTGTGAGCCACGACGGGGAGGCGATTTACGGGGCGCAGGTGGTGGCGGCCCTGGTGGCGGCGGCGTTTGTGGAGGATGAGGTGGGGAAGCTGTTAGAAACGGCCGTTTCCCTCATCCCCCGCGACAGCACCATCTACCGCCTCATTGCCGACCTGCGCCACTGGCACGCCGCCGAACCCGACTGGCGGCAAACGCGGGCGCGGCTCGATGCCGCCTATGGCTACCACAAATACCCCGGCAACGTCCACATCGTCCCTAACCACGGCCTCATCATTTTAGGGCTGCTCTATGGCCGCGACTTTCAGGAAGTGATGCGAATTGTCAACACCTCCGGCTGGGACACCGACTGCAACGCCGCCAACGCCGGCTGCATTTGGGGGGTGAAAAACGGGCTGGCGGGGCTGGAAGCGGGTGGCGACTGGCGTGGCCCGGTGGCCGACCGCCTCTTTTTGCCCGGCGGCGACGGTGGTCGCGCCATTACCGATGCCGTGCGCGAAAGCTATGAGCTGGTCAATTTGGGGCGGCGGCTGGCCGATTTGCCGCCGCTGCACCCCAAAAACGGGGCGCGGTTCCATTTTAGCCTGCCGGGCAGCGTGCAGGGGTGGCAGGGGGATGGGGCCACGGTTGCCAACGTGCTGCTGCCCGACGGCACGCGCCGTTTGGCGGTTCAGTTTGGCGACCAGCCGGGGCAGGCGTTTACCCCCACGTTTTATCAGCCGGAGGAGCTACAGCCGGGAATGATGCAGATTTTCCGCAATGGGTCGCTCTCTGGCTATGAGCCGGTGGGGTCGCCGTCGCTTTATGCGGGGCAAACGGTGCGGCTGCGGCTGACGAATGCGGGGGAGGGAGAAACGGCCGTTTCCCTCTTCATAAAAACCCTGGCATCTGAGATTGTTGAGACCTCGGAGGTCTTCTTGTCCGGCGAAACGCGAGAGTGGGCATGGGTGGTGCCGTCTACGGGCGGCTGGCCGATCACGGCCGTGGGGCTGGCGGGGCAAAACGGGCTGCTCCATTTGGATTGGTTGACGTGGGCAGGAACGGCCGTTGGCCCCCTGCACCCACCTGCCGACCAGCCCCGCCACTGGCAACGCGCCTGGGTCAACGGGATGGATGATTGGGGGGCGTTTTTCCACGAGCCGTTCCGTTTGTCCCATTTTCAGGGGCGCGGCGTGCTGGCCTGTGGCGCGGCTGAATGGGGCGACTATGCTGTTGGCGCGACGATGGGAGTGAACCAGGCGGCGGCGGCGGGGATTGCCGCCCGCGTGCAGGGGATGCGCCGCTATGTGGCGCTGCTGCTCACGCCGGGCAAGCTGCAGTTGGTGCAGCGGTTTGACCGGATGGAAACGGTGTTGGCGGAAGTGGATTTTCATTGGCAGAACGGCCGTTCCTACTCCCTGCGGCTGGAAGCGGCCGGCCGTACCCTGCGCGGCTGGGTAGATGGTGATCTGCTGCTAACGACAAACGAGGTAAACGGCCGTTTGCTCAATGGTGGTGCTGGTTTTATTTTAGAAGAAGGGCATTTGGTAGGAAAAAGCTTAGACATTGAGAGGATAGGTAGCTGATTATCCTGAATGAGGTGAATGAATGGGTGCATCCTATTGGTCACATTTTACTTCTTATCAAGAGAATATTGAACAAGCTCTGCATTGTTTGCAAGTAACAGTTCTTGCCACAGGCGATTATTATTTGGCCTGTTCGCCTGCTGAACGTATTGCTTGGCTTGAGAAAGAATTGGCACGCCCATTTGACGAGCAGTTTGGGTTTGCGTCACATGGAGATGAAGAGACACGCGATGAGTTACATAATCAAGCAATATTTGATCTGAAGTGGTTGCAAGACAACCCCGATCCGAAAGTCTATGCCGACAAATTACGCCAGATAGAGATGATTAATGGGTTTGGAACCAGTACACATTCGATCCTGGATATCTATCAAGTGGCAGCAGAACCAGCTTTTGGAAGTGCATCACCCATGTCTTGCGAGGAGCAATTAGCGGTTTTTGGAACGATAAAGCCTACTAAAGAACTTATCAACGAGAATGCCGAACTTGAAGCATTGATTTCGTTGATGGAGCGATGGACAGGCCGTTATGTAATTATTTACAAAGAAGACTTGCCGCATGAAATATGGTTCTGTGGTGTGTCTGGCGATTAATGAGTAGGCGATAAAGTGAGAGGTGTTTTATGGCAAGAATGAGTGTGGCACAGCGGGAAGCGTTTTTGGCGACGGTGCGGCTGGGGCTGTTGACGATGCTGCGGGAAGATGGGGGGCCAACGGCCGTTCCTGTCTGGTTTGAGTGGGACGGAACGGCCGTTCGTGTCTTCACTGGGGCCGAATCGCTCAAGATTAAACGGCTGGAGCGGGATCCGCGCATCTCGCTGCTGGTGGTCAACAACGTGGGCGAACCGGAAGGATGGGTAGCGTTTGACGGCCGGGTGACAATCAAAACCGAAGGCGCAATAGAGCTGGCGGAACGGCTGGCTGAACGTTACTGGGACATGGCCGACCCCAACTACGAGGCTGTTCTCGACAGTTGGCGGCAAGGTGCGGCTAACCTGCGGGTGTTGGAACTGGTGCCGGAGGTGATTCGGACGGGGTAGGTGTGGAGAGAGATTAGGGATTGGGGATTGGAGATTGTTTGAATCTCCAATCCCCAATCTCTAATTACTGCCTACGATTCAAATACAACATCGCTGCTCCCGCCAGCAACAGCACGCCGATGCTGCCGAGGAAGAAGGGGGCAATGGTGCTGGTGGTGATGGGGTTGGCGGTGGGGGTGGGAGTAGGAACGGCCGTTTCCACCACCATCGTCGGAACGGCCGTTGCCGTGGGCAATGCCGTTGCTGTGGGTAATGGGGTGGCTGTGGGGGACGGTGGTGGCGGGATGGTGGCGGTGGGCTGTGGGGTGGGGCTGGCAAGTTCGGCCGGCAGGTCGGTTGAACCGCCAATTGCCACCGGCTGCGGCTGAATGCCCACAGTGACTTCCTGGCCTAACTGCAAAATGCTTGTTTCCGTCAGCCCGCTAAAGCCAAAAAGCTCCTCCATCGTCAGCCCATAGGTGGTGGCAATGCCAATTAGCGTGTCGTTGGGGCGTACTACGTGGACAATCGTGCCGTCGGGTTTGACCTTGGCCTGCGGGAACCCGGCCAGCGGGCTGGAGCCGTCGGGCAGAATGGTGTAGCCCAGCACAAGCTGCTGCCCCACCGACAGCACCACGTCGTTGCTAAAGTTGTTGTATTCCAGCAGGTCGGCCAGCGGCACATCAAAGCGGTCGGCAATGAGGATGAGGGTGTCGCCGGGGACAACGGTGTAGATTAAACGGCCGTCGCTCTGCGCCGTCGGCGAGGCGATAGGGGTGTTGGTAGCCGTTGGCGGCGGCGTGTCGGTGGGCAGCGGTGTTTCCGTGGGCGTACCGGCGGGGGTGGCGGTGTTGGTGATTTGGGAAACGGCCGTTGCTGCGGGAACGCCACCCTCTGGCGTAGCCGTTGGTGGGGCGCTGGTTGGCACAGGCGGCGCGGCCAAGTTGCCCGCTTTGTAGGCGGCACTCAATTCGGCCGTTAGCCCCAGATAGAAGTTGCCATACTCCACGCTTGGCTCAATCTGGCTTCCCTCCGGCCATTCGTTAAATGACGTGATAATCAGCATGTCGGGCGAGCTGGAGGCTGCGCCGCCAAAGCTGGCGCGGTAATAATCCCCGTTGGCGCGGTCGCGGGTGAAGGCGGCGTTGCCCCGCCCCAGCAGCGTGTCGTTCCAGCCCGGCATCGCCGTTGCCACCCAATATTTATAGCCGCCATAGGTTGCGGCGGCGGCGCGGGTGTTGGCGGCCCAGCTTTGCGCCGTCCCAGCCGGGTTAGCCGACCAGGCGGTGTTATACAGATGCAGCCCATCAAACGCCCCCAAATAGTTGGTGTTGGCTCCCTCGGCAATCCAAATCGTGTTGCGGTCGGGGTCAACCGCGCCGCGAATTTGGTTCCACTCCTCCACACTGAGCAGCCAATTGGCCCAAAAATAGATGACTGGTTTGCCGTCCACCCGCAAATAGGCGGGGTGCTGGGCGTGGGTTTGCAGCAGGGTTCGCAAGGCGTTGATGCGGTCGTCGTTGCTTTTGAAAAAGGGACTGCCCACTTCAAAATCTACCGCCGCCTTAAAGCCGCTGGCGGCGGCGACATTGAGCAGCGTTTGAAAATTTGGCTCCGTCTGGTTGTTTTCCACCGTCGGCCCATACCAGCTTTGCACAAAGCCGTCAATGCCGACCGACTGCGCTTCGCTGACGTGGCGCTGGATGGTGCCTGCGTCGGTGGAAAAGTAGGGGTTGGGCGGGTTGAACGGCGTTTTGCCCGCGCCAAAGGAGTTGGGGCTAAACCAGGCGTAGTAAAAGGCCAGCACCAGCTTGGTTTGCCCCTGTGCCTGGGCGGTAGAGGCGGTGGTGAGGGTGACGGCTAGAAGGAGGGTGCAGGTGAGGAGGAGGTGGAGGGGACGGAGGACGAAAGACGGAGGACGGAGGCCAAATCGTCCGTCGTCCGTCGTCCGTCGTCCGTCGTCTGTCTTTGTCGGCCTTTCGCTTTCCAGCACTTTACGCTCCGGGGCCAACATAGCGATACTCAAGGGAAGGGGTGGTTAGGTCGTTGACAGTTTGCAGCAGGCGGTCGGTGTCGCTGGTGAAGAGGCGGCTGCTCATGCCGAGCAAGAGTTGGCTAAAGCTGGGCAGCCGTTCATATTCGACGAGGCGCGGGTCGCCTTCGATGCCACCCAGGGCGGCGGCTTTGGTGATGGCGACATCCAGATCGCCCAGTTCATCCACCAACCCGTTGGCGAGGGCTTGGCGGCCGGTGTAAATACGGCCGTCGGCCAGTTCGCGCACTGTGCCTTCTTCCAGACTGCGGCCCTCGGCCACAATGCGGACAAACTCATCGTAGGATTCATTGATGAACGCTTGCAAAATCGCCTGCTGTTCGGGGGTCATCGCTTCCCAACTGTTGCCCAGTGCCTTGTTGGAGCCGCTGGTGAGGGTGATCACATCCACGCCCCATTCGGTGGCAAGCTGTTCGGCGTTGAAAATTTGCATAATCACGCCAATGCTGCCGGTTACGGTGTCGGGGCGGGCGATGATGTAGTCGGTGGGGGCGCTGACGTAGTAGCCACCGGAAGCGGCGACGCTCGCCATGCTGGCAACGACCGGTTTTTCCAGTGCCAAAATCGCTTCGTGGATTTGGGCGGAGCCGGTGACAGTGCCGCCGGGGCTGTCCACGCGCAGCACGATGGCCTTCACGCTGTCATCGCTGCTGGCGGCTTCGAGGTCGGCAATAACGTTGGCGCTGATGGCACCCTGGGCAGCAAAGTCGTCTACGTGGTCGCTGCTGCTGATGGCTCCTTCAACGCGGACGATGGCGACGGCATCGCCGGTGCCAACATCGGCAGTGGCGGAGCCTAGCCCGGCCGTGCCGAGGCTGGCGGCAGCAGCAAAAACAAAGAAGACACAGCTGCACACGGGGAGCAAAAAGCCGAGGGCGACCCCGGCCAGCACCCAAAGCGCGGTGCGGTTGTTGCTTTCGCTTTTGAGGTGGATTATCTGTGGTGTGGTTTCGTTTTCGGTCATTGGGGGAGGATTATAGCATGGTGGGGGAAAAACGGCCGTTTTTCCTCAAAGCATTAATCATGTGTTGCTCTTGAAGGCATGTGCAACTTGTATTTTGGTAGTCTTTGTGATCGGTGAATTACTTGACAAAACATACCTGACACAGATACAATTTAATTACTTGATGAAACGTACCTGAAAAAGGAGGTCGGAATGTCTATAGAAGAACGGCGAGAAAGAACGCTCAAATTGATCGCCACTGATGAGGAATGGGGAAAATTTACTGAGTCTATTCCTCGTGATTGGCATGATCGGTTTGACAAGTTGGCAGCGTGCATGGGGCAAAATTTAGAAGAAAAACGTCCTGAGCGTTTGCCAGAAGTGTCTTACAGACGCCATATTATACAGGATTGTCGTTCAAACCACCCTGAAGCGTATCAGACCAAGCATAGAAGGGGGAGGTTTGTGCGTAGTTGGGACATCGGAGTTAAGCAGCGAAATAATGGTAGCAAATCTATTGGATTTTCTGATGGGATTACATGGGGAAGTATAGGCCAAATTTTTGGCTATTTATTTGGTGAAATGTCAAAAGAACAAAAGGATAAAATTTATCAGCAGTTGCTTGATGCCTATCCAGCCACCGATCATGGTGCGCCAATGCGGACAGGCGTGAAAGCAGGAGATTAATCATGACTGTTCAACAAATTACAGATGTTATGACGCATGGTGCAATTCCGGCAGGCCAAATGCGCTTGATCAAACCATTATATGAAGCATATCCAGATGGGCTTAATCTTGAAGACTTAAGCAATACGAGTGATTGTTCTATAGAAGAAACACGAAGTACACTAGGATCTTTGGGAAGGCGGGTAACAGCAAAACTTGGAAAAATTATTGCAAAACCTAGCACCTTGATAATCGCCAAAGATAAAACCCAGCAATATCGGTTAACGGAAGATATGGTTAGCTTTATTCGCTCAGTGCCAGATTTGGAACGCGCACTTGGAAATGACATACGGATGTTTTTCCTGCATACTCCAGAAGCCTCTTCATTTATATGGAATGCAGACAAAACGGGTGGTGAGTTACAGCAGTTTAGACGCGCTTGAGCGTACAAGTGGGGCTAAGTAGCCGGTATGCACATTTCATCTTTTTGTGGCCATGTCCTTGTCTTAACAGCGAGACAAATGGGTGTTTGCCACCAACAATGGTTTCAGGGATTCAAAAATACCGAGCGTATAGGGTTGGTGCGCCAAATAGGTATGATAGTGCAGCGTTTTTGTGAGGCATAGCTTGTGAGTGATGAAGAGGTGGGTAATCTTGGCTTTGTTTATCGGGTGGCGAAGAATGGTGCTGTGGTGATTAGCCACCATGACAAAGTGGCAGCAACGTTGCGGGGGGCGAAAGGGGCTGCTTTTTTGAAGATGATGGATCGGTCAACTTTTTTTGAGCAGCAGCAAGCGATGGCGCGGATAACGGGAAATTATAAGCGGGGTAATGAGAAGGTGGCAAAGAATCATCCGCGAAATAAATAGCTACCCGTTGGTGTATGGGTGGGGTTGTATGAATGGGTTCTTCTCTGGGAGGTAAATGAGTGATGGTTTTAGCATTAGAAGCTTTGCGACGATTGCAGGAGGGAAACGGCCGTTTTGTCTCCGGCGTGCGTAGTTTGGAAACATTGATGAGCCAAACGCGGCGGGGTGATTTGGTGGGTGGGCAAACCCCCTTTGCCGTCATCCTCGGCTGCTCCGATTCGCGGGTGCCGGTGGAGATGATTTTTGACCAGGGGCTGGGCGATTTGTTTGTTATCCGCGTGGCGGGCAACATTGTCGCCCCATCCCAAGTGGGCAGCGTGGAGTTTGCCGCCGCCCAGTTTGGCACGCGGCTGGTGGTCGTGCTGGGTCATACCGGCTGCGGCGCGGTGCAGGCCACATTGGCGGAACTCCAGCGCAGCAGCGAAACCCAGTCGCCCCATTTGCGCTCCATTGTGGATCGGATTCGGCCGGCGGTGGCGGGATTGCTAGAAACGGAACTGCGCCATGACCCCTATGCGTTAGCCCACCATGCCGTTCGCGCCAACGTCCGTATGTCGGCCAACTATTTGCGCCACGGCTCACAAATTTTGGAACAGTTGGCCGAGCAGGATGGGCTGCTGGTGGTGGGGGCGGAATATTCGCTGGAAACGGGTGTGGTTGAGTTTTTTGATGGGGTAGAGTAGGGCAAGTTTGCAAACTTGTCCTACATTTTGCGAAGCGTGATATGAGCAAAGGGCGATTAGAAGCATTTAGCGATGGGGTGATGGCGATTATCATTACCATTATGGTGTTGGAGTTGGCCGTGCCGGAGGGGGCGGATTTGGCGGCGCTGCGAGGGGTGCTGCCGACGCTTGTGGGGTACACGTTGAGCTTTGTCTTTTTGGGCATCTATTGGAATAACCATCATCATTTGCTGCAAACGGCGCGACAAGTGAACGGGCGGGTGTTGTGGGCCAATTTGCACCTGCTGTTTTGGCTGTCGCTCATCCCGTTTGCCACGGCGTGGATGGGAGAAACGAGTTTTGCGGCGTTGCCAACGGCCGTTTATGGCCTCCTCCTCCTCTTCTCCGCCATCGCCTACACCCTCCTCACTCGTGCGCTGATTGCCGTGCATGGGGCAGATTCGGTGCTGGCAAAGGCGGTTAACCGGGATGTCAAGGGGAAGCTGTCGCTCGTTCTCTACCTCGTCGCTGTTCCCCTGGCCTTTGTTAGCTCCTGGCTGGCTGGCGGGCTGTATGTGCTGGTGGCCGTAATGTGGCTCATCCCTGATCCACGGATTGAGCGCACGCTGGCTGAATAGGAGGTTTTATGGCAGAGGCATCTAGCCGAATGCTGCTGCTTGTCCGGCATGGGCAATACCGCTCAACGGCCGTTTCTGGCAGTGAACCCGATGGCCCATTAACCGATATTGGCCGCGAACAAGCCCGACTGACGGCCGAACGGCTGCGCGGCTATCCCGTGCAAACCATTTACCACAGCACCCTGCAACGCGCCACCGAAACGGCCCACATGTTGGCAGCCGCTTTGCCCAACGCCACGCTCAATCCCTCGCCGCTGCTGCGGGAGTGCATTCCCTGCGTGCCGCCGGGTGCCGAAAAATTTTTCGCTCACATTCCCGCCGACTTCATTGCCCAGGGGGAAGCGCAGGCGCGGGCAGCGTTTGCGGCGTTTGTGGCTCCGCTGGGGCAGGGGGGAGAAACGGCCGTTTGTGACCTCATCGTCTCCCACGGCAACCTTCTCAGCTACCTAGCCAGCCAGGTTGTCAACGCCCCGCCCACCGCCTGGCTCCACTTTGACATCCAGCAGTGTGGTATCATTGAAGTAGCCGCAGGGTTTGACAATTGGCTCAAGCTGGTACGCCACAACGACACCGGCCACTTGCCGCCTGGACTGCGGCTGTTTGTGTGATTGCGAGACCCAGCAGGTCTGAAAACGTATGAAGATTGCGATTATAACCGATGTACACGCCAATTTGCCTGCGCTGGAAGCAGCGTTGGCGGCGATTGCGCGGGAAGGGTGCGACCAGATTATCCATTTGGGCGACGTGATTGGCATTGGGCCGTATCCGTCGGAATGTTTGGAGCTGATGCTTAACGTTACCCAGATGGAGTTTGTGATGGGCAACCATGATGAGTGGTTTGCCAATGGGCTGCCGCGTCCACAGCCGGAGTGGATGAGCGATGGTGAGGTGGCGCACCAGCGCTGGACGCATGAGCAGCTTGATTCGGCGTTGAAAGTAGTGGTGGGGCAGTGGCCGATTGTGTGGCGGCAAACGTTTGGGGAAACGGCCGTTTTCTTTACCCACTACGCCCTGCACCCCACCCAGCGCGGCTTTGCGCCGGTGGTGAAGCCGGTAACGGCCGTTTATCTGAACCATATCTTTGCCAGGATGTTGGGAAAGGACGACCGACCACCGACCACCGACCACAACCTGCCGTCGTCCGTCGTCGGTCGTCCGTCGTCCGTCGTTTTCTACGGCCACGACCACGCCGCCGCCGATATTTCTAGCGGGGAACGGCGGTTTATCAACCCAGGGCCGCTGGGGGTGGGGCGCGAAGCGGTGGCGCGGTTCACAACGGCCGTTTTTGCCCCCCATCAGCCCGTCGCCATCACCCACCACACCGTCCCCTATGACGACCGCGAGCTGTACCACACCTTTGAAAAGCGACAGGTGCCAGAGCGCAACTTTTTGTACCGCGTCTTCTACGGCGGTCGCTTTGGTCGCCGATGAGCGCAGCGCCGATGAGCGGCCGTTTACGCTGGGGGGTGGCGCTGCTGGCGACGCTGCTGCTGGGCAGCGTTGCCGCCATTGCCGCCTTTTTTATCGTTAACCAAAGCGGCAGCAATTTACGGGCCGCGCCTGTGCGCTGGCAACGGCCGTTTCCCCCCACCGTCATTCACCCCAACTGGACCAGCTTTACCAACGCCAACCAGGTTAACGACGTTGCCGTGCGCGACAACGTGCTGTTTGCCGCCACCGATGGGGGGCTGGTGGCGTGGGATTTGACCAGCAGGGTGGCGGTGAAATATCTGACCGAACACGGGTTGGCCGCCAACCGCGTCCGCGCCCTCGCCGTTGCCCCCGACGGCGTGCTGTGGCTGGCGACGGCCAATGGGCTGAGCCGTTTTGACGGCGCAAGCTGGCAAAATTTCCGCACTGAGGATGGGCTGGCCGATAATGACGTGCTGGATGTGGCGGTGAGCCAGGAGGGGAACGTGTGGGTGGGAACGGCCAATGGGCTAAGCCGCTTTAACGGCCGTTCCTGGCGCACCTTTCGCGCCGGGCAACTGCTGACCAATCTGCCCAGCAGCCGGGTGCAAACGGTGGCAATTGGCGGTAACGGCCGTTTGTGGGTGGGAACGGATGATGGGGTAGCGGTGTTTAACGGCCGTTTTTGGCAAAACCAGAGCGACGGCCTCAGCGACGGTAACGTTTTGCAGCTTGTCATGGGGGATGGCGGCACCGTGTGGGCCGGCACCGCCGTTGGGCTTAACCGGTTTGACGGCCAGGCGTGGCAAAGTTTTGCCAGCGGCTTTGGCCTGCCCACCGACCCCATCACCGCCCTGACGGCCGGCAGCGGCGGCAGCGTTTGGCTGGGCGCGGGGGAAGATTTGCTTCGCTTTGATGGGGCGACGGTGCAAATGGTGGCGGGTGATGGTGGCCTTATCAACGGGCTGCGGCGCGACGGTGGGACGCTGTGGGCGGCAACGATGGCAGGGGTAGCGGCGTTTGATGGCACCCACTGGCAGCATTGGCAGCCACCCAATGAACTGCCGTCGGCGCAAATTAATGGACTGGTAGGGGATGAAACGGCCGTTTGGCTGGCAACCGAATCCGGGGCGGCGCGGTTTGATGGCGCGGCGTGGCGCACCTTTGGCCGTGCCGATGGTCTGCCCGATGAGCGGGTGCGGGCGTTGGCGCAAAGCCGCAGTGGGGCGATGTGGGCGGCGTTTCCCTTTGCCGGGCTGGGGGTGGCGCGGTTTGCTGGCAACCAGTGGCAGCCATTAGAGTGTACCTTCGCTGCGCCGCCCAGCCGCAACATCAGCAGCGGCGCAAAATTGGCCGATGGGTCGCTTTGGTTTGGCACCGATTTGGGGGTGGCGCGGTTGGCCGATGGCGTGTGGACGCTCTACACCACCGCTGATGGGTTGCCCAGCAACAGTGTGCTAGGGGTGACGGTGGATGGTGAAGCGGTGTGGGCGGCAACGGCAGCAGGGGTGGCGCGGTTGGTGAATGGGGTTTGGGAAACTATTGCGCCAGAGCCAGCGGCGCAGGTGGCAGTGGCGGCGGATGGCGCGATGTGGCTGCTGCGGCAAAGTGGCGAACTGGCGCGGCTGGAGGCTGGGCAGGTGGTGGGGGAGCCGTTGCCTTTGCCCGCCACGATTCGGCAGCTTTTGCTGGTAGAAAAGACGGTTTGGCTGGCGACTAGCAGCGGCGTGGCCCGTTTTGACGGCAGTTGGCACATCTATACGACGGCCGATGGGCTGGGTTCGGATGATGTGGGGGCGTTGGCGGTGGATGAAAACGGCCGTTTGTGGGCCAGCAGCAGTGGCGATAACCAGGAGCATTATTTTCGCTGGTTTGACGGCGAGCGGTGGCAGGAACACCCGCACCGTGACCCTGCCGCCGAACAGCTGCACGCTAACCGCGTGACGGCACTGGTGGCCGATGGTGAGGGTGGCATGTGGCTGGGGATGGCGCGGGGCGGCATCCAGCATACCGACGGCACGAATTGGCAAAGCGTGGAGGTGGCCGAGGTGCTGCCGCTTGATGCCGACGTGGTGGACGTGGTGGCAGCATTGGGGCAGCTTTGGGTGCTGACGCGCAATGGGCTGGTTTATTTTGATGGGGCGACGTGGCAGCCGTTTGGCCTGAGCCAAAGTGCCAACCCCAATAGCCCGACGCAGTTAGCGGCGGGGCTGGACGGCGACTTGTGGGTGGCTCCGGGCAATGTGGCCGAGGGGCTGCGCCGGTTTGATGGGCTGGGCTGGACGATTGTGCCGACGTGGGGGGAGGCGGCAATGGCGACGGGGTTGGCGTTTGGGGAAAACGGCCGTTTGTGGTTGGCTGGCACTCTGGCCGACGGGCGGCGCGGTTTTGTTGGCACTTATGACGGCCGCAACTGGGCGTGGTACATTTTTCCCGAAGCGGGCGTGTTGAGTTTGGCGGTGGTGGATGATGGGGCATGGGTGGGGCTGGACAATGGGCTGGGGGCGCGGCAGGTAGCGGTGGGTGCGAATGGGGTGTTGGTGGAAACGGCCGTTTTTGCCGAGGCTACCCAACCTGACACGTTGCTCTGGGTGAATGGCACGCTGTTTGTGGGTAGCGGTGACACCATTTACGCTTATGACGGGGCAAACTGGGGCAGCCAGGAGGTGCCGATTCCCTTTGTGCGGCAGATTTTGGCGTTGGCGGTGGATGGGAACGGCCGTTTGTGGGTTGGCACTGAGCAGGGTGTGGCTATTTTTGATGGGCAGACGTGGCAAACCGCCTATGCGCCCCCTCGTTCGCCCGTCTGGTGGGGGGCGGTGCAGGCGATGACGGTGCGACCAGATGGGGGAATTGTCTTTGGTACGGCCGGCGGCGGCGTGGGGCTGTTTACCGGGCGCGGCTTCACCGGGGATGTGAACCCTGATTGGGGTGGGGAACAATTTCCGCTGACGACAGTGCTGTATGACGATGAGCAAGGGCTGTGGGTGGGGACGCAGGGGGCGGGGGTGGCGCGGCTGGATGAACGGGGATGGCGCACGTTTGCTAGTGACCCGGCATTGGCGGCTGCGGTGCAAAGTTTGGCTGTTGCTGCCGACGGCACGGCGTGGCTGGGTACGGCCGAAGGGTTGGTGTCGCTGGCGGGGCTGGCGGCTGATGGTTGTCGCTTTGGCGAGATTCAACCGGGCATTAGCGGGGTGGCGGCGTTGACCGACAGCGAGGGGGCGGTGTGGTTTGGCACGCTGGCGCACGGGGCGCTGCGGCAGGGGGTAGGGGCGCAGCCGGGGGATGTGCGCTGGGATAATGTGGCGGTGCCGCTGCTGACACTGGCTCCTGATGGGGCACTGTGGTTTGCCAGTCCGCAATTGGAATGGCTAACGCGGCGCGGCAGCGGTGGGGCAACGCGGATTCCGCTGCGGCAGGATGTGGTGACGGCGCAGGCAGTGACGGCACTGGCGGTGGCTCCTGATTTGACGGTGTGGCTGGGGACATCGCGGGGGGTGGTGTCGCTGGTTGGGGGTGAGTGGTGGCGTTGGGAAACGGCCGTTGGGCTGGCCGACAACGACATTACCGACCTGCTGGTGCAGCCGGATGGGACGGTGTGGCTGGCAACGCGGGGTGGGGTGAGTCGGTATCGGCCGTAGGGGAACGGATTTTTGATGGAAATGTGGGCGTGGTGCGTGGTGCGTGCCAAACGCACCACGCATCAAAGTGTGACCTCTGTTGGAAATAGGTTGTTTTATGTGCCAGGCACAGGTTGTGCCAAAGCGAATTCGTCGCCAATATTGGGCACGGTAACGGTGCCGGGGAGTTGGTCGGTGCGCCAGGCAGCTTGGGCTTCGCACTGCCAACTGCCGTTTGTCCAGCCCCATGCCCCGTTGCCCATCCCATCTGGGTGGCCGCTGAGGTGCATGAGCAGCGTGTGGCGCGGCTGTAGGCGGCGGGCAATGCGGCGCACGTTCTCAAACGAGGGGTGGGTGGTTCGCTTGGGCTTGGCGTGCCAAAAGCTGGTGTCTATGAACAGGTAATCGGCGTGGCTGAGGCGGGAAACGGCCGTTTTTTCCCGTTCATCGGCCGGATTGACGAGCCACTCATTGCTGCTGTCTATGTCCCAGAGGAGGACGGCCTTGGAAACGCCCGTTTGCACCACAAAACCCGCGCAGCCATAGACCAGTTCGTTGTGTTTGTCGGGGTGCAGGTCGGCGGTGTAGTGGGAAACGGTGACAGGGATGATGGTGATATGCCAGTCGGCCGGCAGCGGTAAGGGAGCCAGCAATGTGCCGGGCGGGTGATTTTCATCAGAAACGTGAGGCTGGAGCAAATGCTGCCAATCAAAGGAATGCTCTTTTTGCAGCCACAGCGCCGTGGCGCGGCGACACCAAAGCGGAATGCGCCCGGCGGGTTGGCCTGTTTCCTGCTGCTTGACAGAGCGGTGAGAGGCAAGGAGCCGGTTCATCTCGATGGTGTGGTCGGGGTGCCAATGGGTGAGGCAAAGCCAGTCGAGCCGAGCCTGGGAACCCGCCAGGTAAGGGGTGTCGTAGAGGCTGTCGGCTACACCGGCACCAATGTCGAAAAGGACGTGAACGGCCGTTTGTCCCCCGTCATCTAACCCGTAGAGCGATACCGAGACATTGGCCTGCCGCCGTTTGTCCTGGCAGCGCCCGCAGGTACAGCCCAACTTCCTCATCAATGGGGCATCCATGCCGTTGACGCGCAGCAAAAATTTCATCTGCTTATGGTAGCAACCAGAGGACGATCATGCCAATGGCAACGGGCCAAAGGGCGTTTTTGCTTTTCCAAGCCACGGCAATAGCGATGAGACCGGCGATTAAACGGCCGTTTCCCAGCGACAAATCCAACGTTCCCCCCGGCAGCACCATTTCCGGCACAATGATGGCTGAAAGGACGGCGATGGGGACAAATTTGAGGGCGCGGTGGGTAACGGCCGTTAATTCCACCTGTTCCCACAGCCCTAGCAGCGACAAGCGAATGGCATAGGTAATGATGCCCATGCCGATGATGGTGAGCCAAAGTATCATGGGGTTTTCTCCTGCTGTAGGGAGTAGGGAGTGGGGAGTGGGGAGGCTGTTTGGTTGTCCAGCCAAACACCCATAGCAATGCCAGCCAACGCAGCAATAATCAGGCTTAACTTGTATGGTAGCTGGTGCGTGGCAACGGCAACAATGCCTGCCGTGAGTGCCGCAGCAGCAGCGGGGCGGTTTTTTAGCAGCGGCACGACCATGCCAATGAACGTGAGTGCCAGCGTGAAGTCGAGCGACCAACTGGGAGGAACCTGAGTGCCTAAGAAGATGCCAACGGCCGTTGACAGTTGCCAGCATGTCCACAACGCCAGCCCCGCCCCTAACAAGTAGTAGTGCTGGTAGGAAATAGGACGCAGATTTACCTGATGATCAGTTAAATCAGGTAAATCTGCGTCCCGTTCTTCATAATGCAAAATTGCTACCACAAACGCCTCATCGGTTAGCAAGTAGGCTAGGAACCACCGCCACGGGCGCGATAGGTGGCGCGTATAAGGGGCGACTGAAGCACTGTAAAGCATATGACGGATGTTGACCACAAAGGTGGTCAGCCACAGGATGGCGAGGGGTGTGCCTGCGGCCATTAACTGTACGCCAATAAATTGCGCCGACCCGGCAAAGACAATGGCCGACATCGCTTGTGCCAGCAGCGGCGGCAGGCCGGCCGCTAGTGCCAGCACGCCATAAATCATGCCAAAGGGAACTACGCCCACTAAAATGGGCAGCTCGGCGCGAACGCCAGCCCAAAATTCGCTTCTCGCTGTTGTGATCATGGCTCCATTCTATCCACAATCTTGTGGTCGCGCCTGGGACAATGACTGACAATGATATAGGTCAATCTATGTTGTTTGACACTGTTTGGCCGTTGTGTTAGCATTTTGCCACTTTGTTCCTTATGATGGGATTGTTCCACATGGCGGAACAAAAGCAAAAATTGGTGTTGTCTGTTATTGAGCTGCTAACGGCCGTTAGCGCCACTGCTGGAGGAAACTGTGGCCAAGAAAGTAATTGTGACCGCCGCCGTGACGGGTGCCAGCTTCACCCCCACCATGAACCCCCATTTACCCTACAAACCTGACCATCTCATTGCCGATTCCATCGCTGCTGTCAAAGCCGGAGCCGCCATCATCCACATCCACGGGCGCAACGCCCACGATGGCAGCCCTACATCTGACCCTGAGGTGTTCCGCGAATATGCGGCTGGGATCAAAGCCGAAACCGATGCCGTGATCAACATGACCACCGGCGGGGCAACGGGGCAAACCATTGACGAACGGCTCAATGTAGTGCGCGTCTTGCAGCCAGAGCTTTGCTCCTGCAACCTTGGCACCATGAACTATGGCGGCTTCCCCATGATCCCCAAATACCAGGGAAACTGGCGTTTTGATTGGGAAGAATCGTTTTTGGAATCCACGCGCACGGAGCCGTTCGCCAGCAGCTTTGCCGACATCGAGTACATGCTCAAATTCCTGCAAAACGAAACCGGCACGCGGCTGGAGTTTGAAGCGTATGACGTGGGGCATCTTTACACCCTGGCCTATTATGCCAGCATGGGGCTGGTGCAGGGGCCGATTATGGTGCAGATGGTGATGAACACGCTGGGCGGGATTGGGCCAGATATTGACAACGTGGTCTTTATGGTTCGCACGGCGCAGCGGCTGCTGGGGGATGATTTGGAGCTATCTATTTTGGGTGGCGGCCGCTATCAGTTTGATTTGATCACGGTGGGGGCGCTGATGGGGTGCAACGTGCGTGTGGGGATGGAGGACAATCTCTACATTGGCAAGGGGCAATTGGCGGAGTCGAATGCCCAGTATGTAGAAAAAGCACGCCGTATTTTTGCTGAATTGTCGCTGGAAGTGGCAACGCCTGATGAGGCGCGGCGGCGGTTTGGGCTGAAGGGCAGCGACCAGGTGAAGTTCTAATGAGCAGACCAGAAGTAACCAACGTGGAGCGGGTGGCCGTGATTGGCACGGGGGTGATTGGCAGCGGCTGGATTGCCCACTTTTTGCGGCAGGGGATGCAGGTGCGGGCGTGGGATCCGGCGAGTGATGCGGAGGAGAAGGTGCGGGAGAGATTAACGGCCGTTTGGCCCATCCTCACCCGCCTCGGCCTCCACCCCAACGCCTCCCCCGACAACCTCACCTTTTGCGCCACCCTGGAAGAAGCCGTCGCCGATGCCCAATTTGTCCAGGAAAACACCCCCGAACGGCTCCCCATCAAAATTGCCTCCCTCAAGGCCATTGATGCCGCCTGCCCCCCCGACACCATTATCGCCAGCTCCACCTCCGGCTATCTGATGAGCGAGATGGACGTGGAATGCCAGCACCCCGAACGGTGCACCGTCGCCCATCCCTTCAACCCGCCCTACCTCATGCCCGTTGTCGAAGTGGTAGCTAGCCCGCGCACCAGCCTTGAAGCCCATCAGTGGGCGGTGGATTTTTACCGCGTCACCGGCAAACAGCCGTTGAAATTGACCAAAGAAGTGCCGGGCTTTGTCGCCGACCGCATCATGGAAGCAGTATGGCGCGAAATTTTGCACATGATTGACAACGACATGGCAACCGTCGAAGAGATTGACATGGCTGTGCGCTACGGCCCCGGCATCCGCTGGGCGATGATGGGGCCGCTGACGGTGCTGCACTTGGGCGGTGGCGAAGGGGGGATGGCCCACCTCATCCACCAATTTGGCCCCTCACTGCAAGCCCCCTGGACATTTTTGCAGCCGCCTGAACTGACGGACGAACTGGCGCAGAAGGTGATTGACGGCTGTGATCGGCTCACCGAAGGCGTACCGATTCGTGAACTGGAAGCAGAGCGAGATGATTTACTCATTCGTATGCTGGAACTGCTGGACAGCAGCCGTTTGTGGCACATTGGCAATACAAACGGATAGTTCAAGAAGGGCTTTGTACTAGCTTGGGGTTCTGTTTTATAATGCTGCTAGAAAACATATGATCTATTTGAGGAAAAACAAATGCCAATTCTTGAATTTACCCATGAAACCATGCCCAAAAGTGGGGCGGAACTCAAGGCTATCTTGCAACAATTGCAACTGTCTTCTTCTCCTATTGAAGATCTCATTAAATTGGTGCGGGATTTAAAACAGCTAGAGATAAAGCATCAAATGGATTCGGCAGATTTTTACACACAATTTCAAGCTGGGAAACTTGGTGACAGTATTGAGTTCATGCGCTGGGCAAATAAATATGAATTCTATCAAGCTGTCAAAACAGATATAGAAAGTGTGTTTAACTAGAAGTAAAACATGAATCTGCAATTAACTGATGAGCAACGCATGATTGTTGAGATGGTGCGGACTTTTGTGGAAAAAGAGCTGCAGCCATATGAGGAAGAAGTTGAGCGCGAGGATGGGGTGCGGCCGGAACTGCAAAGGCAAATTCGGGATAAGGCGCTGCAATTTGGCCTCTATGCCGCCAACATGCCGGAGGAGCTAGGCGGAGCGGGGTTAGATACGGTGTCGCTGGTGCTGATGGAACGGGAGTTGGGGCGCACCAGCTATGCTTTGCAGCATTTTGTGGCGCGACCCAGCAGCATCATTCGCGCTTGCGTGGGGGAGCAGATTGAGACCTATTTGCTGCCCACTATTCGCGGCGAACGGCATGATTGTTTGGCGATGTCGGAGCCAAATGCGGGGTCGGATGTGCGCGGGATGGAGTGCCGGGCGGTGCGAGATGGGGATGAGTATGTGATTACCGGCACCAAGCATTTTATCAGCCATGCCGACGTGGCTGATTATGCCATTTTGTTTGCGGCCTCGGGCGAGGAGCAGACGGCGCGGGGGGTGCGGAAGAAGATTACCTCGTTTTTGGTAGATATGGGCACGCCGGGGTTTACGGTGAAGCGGGGGTATGATGTGGTGTCGCACCGGGGATACCACAACTGCATTTTGCAGTTTGATGGCTGCCGCGTACCTGTGGGCAACATTTTGGGGGTGGAACATCGCGGCTTTGACGTGGCGAACCAGTGGCTGGGGTCAACGCGGCTGTCGGTGGCGGCGTTTTGCGTGGGGCGGGCGCAGCGGACGCTGGAGCTTTGCCAGCAGTGGGCGGCGACGCGGGTGCAGTTTGGGCAGCCGATTGGCAAAAACCAGGGGGTTTCCTTCAAATTGGCCGATATGGCGACGCAAATCCGGGCGGCGGAGTGGCTGACGCTGGATGCGGCATGGCGCACCGACCAGGGGGCGGCCAGGGATGAAGATTATGCGATGGCGAAGCTGTATGCGACGGAGATGCTGGCGATGGTGACGGATGAGGCGGTGCAGATTTTTGGCGGGATGGGGCTGGCGGAAGAAAATCCGGTTGTTCGTTTCTGGCGGGATGCACGGGTGGAGCGGATTTGGGACGGGACGAGCGAGATTCAGCGGCATATTATTTCAAGGGCGTTATTACGGCCGTTTGAGAACCGGTAATTTTTGGAAAACGGCCGTTTTTGCCCCAGGGGTGTGATTGCCCCATGCAATCCGCCGCCGGTCATCCGTCGCCCGAAAACAAAACAGCGTTTAATGCTTCCAGCAGCGCCGCTTGTTGGGCGCGGGTCAGGCCGTGGGCAACGGCCGTTTGCAAGATTGGCTCCCAGGTGGGGGCAATTTGGTCGCGGGTGGGCAGGTGGTGGCGGGCAAAAATTGGCTCCGTCTCCGGCCACGTTTCCACCACGGCACGCAGCGACATTATGGGGGTAAGGGGGATAAACGGCCGTTTTTCCGGCGGCAGCGGCTTAATCTCTGCTCGATAATCCACGCCATCGTTCAACAATCCAAACAGCCGTGCCGTGTTGCGCCCCATGATGTCGGCACGCACTTCGTCGGTTAACGGCAGTTCGGCCATCGCCGCCAAAAACGGCTGGAAGCTGGCTTCAGCCATCGTGCGCGGGTAAATCAGCAGCGGGTAGTCGGAGCCGTGGAGCAGTTTGCGGGGGTCGAGGCAGGTGAGGGCGGTGGCAAAAATGGTATCAACGGGGTAGAGCAGCGGCGTGGCGGCGGTGTCGTACCAGACGTTGCGAAGCTGCCGCCGCACGCGGGGCATCATCTCATAAAAAAACAGCCCGCCGCCCCAGTGCGCCAAAATGAGCTTGAGGTCGGGCAGGCGGCCGGCGAGTTCGTAATAGTGGCGCAGCGGCGTGGTGGATTTGCCCAGATAGTAGCCGCCAATTTCTTCGCTGACGTGGAGATTCATCGGCACGTCACGCTCAATGCAGCGTTCGGCCAGCCGCAAAAAGGCGGGGTCGCCAAGGCCAAACCCCTGGGCGTAGGGGTTGAGTTCGCCCATGCCAACCAGCCCGTTGTCTAAACAGCGGTCTAGCTCATCGAGGGCGGCTTGCCCGGCGTGGGGCTGGATGACGGCCAATGCCAGCACCCGGTCAGGCCAGCGGCGGACAATTTCAATGGCCTGGTTGTTGCGCTGGACGCAGTTGTTATGCTGGCGAAAATATTCACCCACCAACACCACGCGCTCTAACCCAGCTTCATCCATGTCGCGCAGCATCGTTTCGGCCGTGACCCAGCCCTGAATGGAACGGCCGTTTGGCGGGTTCAGCAGCAAATGCCAATATGGCTCACTGTCGGCCAGCGTATCCAGCCGTGCCCGCAGGCTGGGCGGGGTGTAGTGGACATGGGCATCAATTTTCATCATGTTGCAAACTTTAGCTCACGCAAAGGCGCAAAGACGCAAAGATTTAGCTCTTCACGTCTTTGTGCCTTTGCGTGAAACTTCTTGCCGCTAATCCTTCAGGGAAGCAAGCCAGGCGGCGGTGAGTTGTTGCCATTCGGCGACGGTGAGCGTTTCGGCGCGGCGGCGGCCGTCTATATTGGCTGTTTCCAGTATGGTTTCGAGGTCGGTGGGTGTCAGCCCAAGCTGGCGCAAATTGTTTTTGAGCTGCTTGCGCTTTTGGCTAAACCCAGCTTTGGCAACGCGGAAGAATGGCTTTTCGGCAACAGGTTGCTGTTGGTCTAGGTCAATGCGAACGACGGCAGAATCGACATTGGGGCGGGGCCAGAACGCCCCAGCCTTGATGGTAGTGACAATCTGGGGGGTGCCGTAGAACTGGGTGCTAACGGCGAGGAGGTTCATGTTGGGGGGAACGGCCGTTAATCGCTCCGCCACCTCTTGCTGCACCGTCAACACCAGGCAGGTTGGTTTGTGGCTGGCACTGAGCAGGTGGCGCAAAATCGCCCCAGTGATGTAGTAGGGAACGTTGGCGATGACTTTGTAGGGGCGGTCAAACAGGTCGGCCGGATTTTGCTCTAGAATGTCGCCGTGGATGAGGTGCACGTTGTTGTAGGGGGCAAGCTGGCTTTGCAGAATGGGGAAGAAGCGTTGGTCTAATTCGACGGCGGTGACGGAAACGGCCGTTTGTGCCAGCACCCTGGTCAACGCCCCCAGCCCTGGCCCAATCTCCAGCACCACGTCGTTGGCCGTTACCTCACCCGCCGCCACAATGCGCCCCAGCACCGCCTCATCAAACAAAAAGTTTTGCCCCAAACTTTTCTTGGGCTGTAGGTCATAAAGTTCAAGTAATTGTTTGGGGTGCATCTGTTAAAAACTTGCCAGACAAACGGGCTTCTGCCGCACGGCAAACAGCCGATCCACTTTGTCTACCCAGGCCAGGTCAGAAATTTCGGCCAGCCCGTAGCGATAAAGCTGGGCAAACCCAATGGCTCCAACGATGAGCGAGGAAAAGTCGGCCACGTCGAGCGTGATCGCTACTTCGGCTTCCCCCTCGTCCAGGCGACAACGGCCGTTTTCCACCACCAGCAGCACCTCTCCCGCATTCTCCGGCAGCAAGCTGTCGCGCACGGTCAGACGCAGCCGGCAGCTTTGCCCGCCAAAATCATGCTCGCGCAGCGCGGTAAACAGCCGCTTGACGTGGATGACCCGGTACATCAGCCCCACTCCCTGCACATTGCTTTCGTGGTACACCGATGGCAGTAGCCGGTTGCTGTAGCGCGGGTCGTGGAAAACGTAGTGAAAATCGTCATCAAGCAAATTGAACACTACCTGCCGAATTTGATCCGCCTGGGTGTGCAAAAAGGCGAGCAGCCCGCGCAGTGCTGCTGGCGTTTCATAAATTAGCTCGGAAACCACAATGTCGTTTTGCAAAAAGCTGCCGCCCTCCACCTTTTCAAAGTGAAAGATGAGATAGCCGCGCAGTTTTTTGCCATCATAAAAACCGACAAATTTGTTTGCTAGGTTGCCAAATAGTTCGTCAAAGTCGGCGCGGCTGCGAACAAACATGCCGTTGGTTTGTTCCAGATAGCGGTGGTAGCAGTCTAAAACGGCCGTTTTTTCCCAATCCCGATTCTCTAAAAATCGCACCCCCTGTTTGCTGCCGCGTGGTAAATTCGCCGGAGCCACTCGGTATAGGCTCAACTTTGTGCCATAACCCCACCCCATTTGCCGATAAAAATCGGGGCGAAACGGGTAGAGTGCGGTTAACGGGGCACCCCGATTGCGGTAATGATGCAGGAAATACAGCACCAAATCCCGCGCTACCTTCTCCTTTTTGTAGGCTAAATCCACCGCCACGCCGCCGATTCCTCCCACTAGCACTCTGGCCGAATGCAGCTTCATCGTAAAATCATGTAGCCGCATGGCACCCAACAGCGTTTCGCCCTCAAACAGCCCGTAATAGGGTGCCGGTTTGTCTAGCCGCTCCTTTAGGCGCCCATATAGTCGCTCCCGCGCCTCGACGGTGCTGGCGCCAAAGGCGGGGTAAGCATTGGCAACCACATCTACCAAATCAGCTACATCGGCCTGGTTTAATTTGCGAATTTGTCGCAACCTCTCCTCCTCGTAAATGGTGGCTGGTGGTTAGTCTCTGGTACAAGCCACTAACCGCCAGCTACCATTTTCATGTTTGTACCGTATCGGGTCGGGGGATAGTTTGGGCAATGGCGGGCACGCGCCGCAGATAGAACACGGGCAGCAGCAGCAGAAATGTTAAGGTTGCCCCCAGCCAGTAGGGGGCGGTGGGGGCGATGGCAAAGATGAGACCGGCAATGGCGGTGCTGAGAATGATGCCCAGGCTGGTGGTAGATTGAAAAATGCCCAGGATGCCGCCGCGTAGGTTGTCGTCAACCACGGTCGTTGTCAGCGATTGTAGCGGCGGCATGGTTAGCCCCATACCGGTCGCAAAAAAGAGCGACCCGACTGCCCCCAGCCAGGGCGAAGTGACGATGGCATAGAGGAACATGGCAAACCCCCGTAACACAGTGCCCATCAGCACCAGCCCAATCTCGCCATAGCGGCGCAGCAGCGGACGGAGCAAAAAGGTTTGGGTGATCAACTGTCCCAATCCAACGGCTGCCAGCAGCATCCCCACGCCCAAATCAATGGTGCGGTCATCCAACCCTGGAAACAGCCGTACCTCGGCGTAAAGGGCAAAGGTGGATTGCATCATGCCAAAGGCAAACTGTCCCATAAATGCGATCCCCAGAATGGCGACCAGCGGGATATTACGTACCAGTTGCGCTGGGTTCAGGTTGGCCTGGCGAGCCATGCGGTTGGCGGCACGCTGCTCTGGCGTTAACGTTTCATCCAGCGTGAACCAGGTGAGCAACACGGTGAGCATGGCGACACCGGCGGCAAAATAGTACGGGATGCGTGGGCCAAAGATGGAAGCCAGCACGCCGCCCAGCGCTGGCCCGATGATGATGCCGATGCCAAAGACGGCAAAAATATAGCCCAGTGATTCGGTGCGTTTTTCGCGGGGGGTCACGTCGGTGACATAGGCTTGGGCGACGATGATGTTGCCACCGGTGATGCCATCCACAATGCGAGCGGCAAAGAGCATGAAGGCACTTTGGGCGGCCCCGATGAAGAAGAAGCTAACGGCCGTTCCTATCTGGCTAATGATTAAAATAGGAATACGTCCGTGCCTGTCTGATAGCCGGCCCAGGTAAGGCCCGGCCAAAAACTGCGCCGCAAAAAATGAGGTAGATAAAAGCGTGATGGCTTGCGGAGCCAACCCAAATTCACGCTGGGCAAACAGTGGCAAAATAGGGAAGATCATCGAAGCTCCCACCATTTGCACAAATACAATCATCAGGATTGTAAACAAACGCCGATCAATATTCTTGAATTTCACATGTACCGACCTTACTTCAAACAAGTTTTGGCAATGGTACGCTGAAAATCAGCTTTGTCAAAAGGTGGGAAAACAACAGCACCGCGCTCTAATGAGCGCGGTGCTGTTGAAAGAAGAGGAGGAGGAAAGAAAGGAGAAAATGTTTGGAGGAGAAATCCGTTTTGTTTGCTTATGCTCTTATTATAGACATGCTCTATGGCGTGTGCTGGTTTATTGGCAACAGTGGCAGTGTAAAGCATGGTACAGGGGCGTGAGGTGGGCGTAAAAGTGTGGCTATCAATTGCTTTACAGCTTTTGCTTGCCACTTTCAACAGCGATGATCAGCAGATGAATTACAATAGGCAACAGTGTACAATCATTCCCAACATCGAACCTGGATTAATTTAAGAAAAGGAGTCATTTGTTTATGAAACCGTTGCTGTCTATGTTATTGGCTGTCCTGCTGGCGGGTTGTTCGCTGTTTGGTGGGGAAGAGGCTGCGCCCGCTCCATCGGATGTGGATCAAAATATTTTGGAGCAGTTGGAGAGTGGGGGGGAGGAAACGGCCGTTCCTGCTACCGAGGAACCGCGTGTGGCTCCTGAAGTTGAGGTAGAAGAAACGGCCGTTCCGCCCACCGAACCTGCTCCCACCGAAACCGCCACCCCTGAAGCCGCTAACGAGAGCGAGGCAGCGGCAGAAGGGGAAGGTAATGCGGTAGCCAAAAACGAAAAAAGTACCCTACGCAGCGGCCCTGGCGAGGAATTCCCGGAAATAGAGGCTACTGTTGAAAATGGTGAGTCGTTGAGCGTGTTGGGGCTGGATGAAAGTGGGGATTGGGCGAATGTGGCACTGCCAAATGGCGAAAACGGTTGGCTGCCGCTGGAAGACATTCAACTTAACACACCGCTGGAAGATATTGGCATTGTGCTAACGATTCCCGCCATTCCCGCTCTGCCCACCATTCAAGGTGTGCCAGACATTCCAGCTATTCCCACGTTGCCGCCCATCAACGTTCCCTAGTCGGCGATTGTATATAAGCTCAAATGACCTCCAGGTATAATTCAGATGAACAAAAGCCTGGAGGCAAGATATTCCCTTGCACTGTCAAACCATGTTCAGGGCTACCAGCGACAGCAAACCCAGTAGAAAATTATAGCTAAAGTGGACAAAGATGGTGGTGCTGGTGTTGGTGGTGCGGCGTAAATGACCCAACGCCAGCCCAATGAGAAAGATGGTGAGTGTGGCGGGGGTGATGCCGTATTGCACGTGTGCCACTGCAAAGAGCAGGGCGGTGGGGACAAGACCGAAAACAGGCTGGATGGCTCCGCGAAAGAGCAACTCCTCGCCCAGGCCACTGACAAGAGCCAGGACAAACCATTCCCACACCGTGTCAAACTCGCCAAAAAGTTCCCCAGAGAGGTTGCTAAGTAGTTCAGCCTGGTTAGGGTTAAGCAGCAGCCAGAGAGCACCTATGCCCCATTGCAGGAGCAGCAGCAGCCCGACCCAGCGTAGCCCAGTGGCAAGCTGCTGGCGAGTGGGGCGTTCTAGCCCCAACCGCTGGTTGAGGGCGTTGCTGCTGCGACGCACCAGCAGCCCCACGCCAAAGAGGGCAAGCAGGACAAACATAAGCTGTTGTATCACAACGTCGGCTACAGATAGATTAACGGCCGTTTCTGCCAGCCCCTCTAGTCCTCCCTGCACCAGTGTGATGGCCGTGGAGCCAACGAGATAGCCGCTGAACATGAGTGCCAGCGTGTGGACGGGGGAAGTGGGGTTGAGCGGTAGCCAGTGGGCAAGGGTGTGGCGAACGGCCGTTTGTCCCATTGCTACTCCCCATGCCCCCAGCCCCAACAGCACCCATCCCGACCGCGCCGGTTCTGTAAGCAAGCCACTTTCGCGCAGAATGTCGGGATTGAGCGGTGGTAGCCAGCCGATCAGTGCCAGCCCCACCGCTGCTACTGTCAGATTGAGCGAAATCAGCATGACGTTGAACAGCCGCTGCCCACCAGGGCTGGGGTATGCAGCGAGGACATTGGCTAAGAAGATGAGGCCGATGGCTCCGGCAATGAGCAGAATGAGCATAGCGAGTGGGTGGTGATTACGCCAGCGACGGGATTTGTAGCTGTTGCCCGGGCTGGGTAAAGGCCGGGTCGTTACCAATTTCGTGCTTGTTTAGTTCATAAATGAGCATCCATTTGTCGCGGGTGGCCGAGCCGTAATAGTGGAGGGCGATGTCGGCCAGGGTTTCGCCGGGCTGAACGATGTGGTGGGTGAGTAAAACGGCCGTTTTTCCTCCCTCCACCAATTTGCGTTGTTCAATGGCTCGCAACTTGACCTCAGCACTGGCCGAACGCGCCTCTTGCATCTTTTTTTGCCGCGCCAGCAGTTCGCTGCTATTATTTTCCCCTTGAAAAATGCGCGAGTGCCAGCTTTTATGCTTGTTGTCTTTTGTCATTCCAATAAATCTCCCAACCAGTCAGAATCGTCGGTACTGTAGTAGACAGACACAGATTTGACAAGCCCCAACCTAAGTAAGCCAAAATTACTGCGTTAAAATTTGGCCGATAAGAATTAGTCGGCCGGTTGGCAAACCAGGTTTACAAAGTGAATATGTTGGCTGCCGATTTGATAATAACTTTCATCAGACCCATCCCCCTCGAATCCCAGCACTTGTATTAGCCGCTTGGCTGTCTTAGGGTATTGGTGAGCATAGCGTACCATTGCCTGCCCTGATTCATCAGGTGATAGGAAGCGGGCGTGAGCCACCGCTTTGCGCCGCCCGCTTTGCACAGTGACATTGGGGTTGTGCTGCAAATTGCGATACCAGTCAGATTGGGTGCCAAAACCAGAGGCAATGGTATAAGTGTCGCTGGTGGGGTCGTAATGTGCCACTTCGAGAGCGGTTTGACGAGGAAGACCACTTTTGCGCCCGGTGTGGTTGAGCAGTAAAAAGCGTTTGCCCAGTAGCCAGCCTAGGTTAACGCGATAAAGATAGATTGGAAACCGGAAGAAGAGGCGTTGCAGCCCCGTTGGCTGCTTGCGCCCTTGTTTTTGGGCCATCATGCACCTCCAAAGATGCGAGAAATCGTAAAATGATGGACAATTATCCCACATAATAGACCAGGAGTCATAACCATGAAGCTACCACCCCATCAATTTCTTGATGAACGCGCTATTTCTTATACCCCGCTTACTTTTTCGCCCGATATTGAGAAAGGAGCGGCCAGCGTGGCACGCACTTTGGGCTATCGCGAACGGCAAATGGTGAAGACGCTGATTTTTGAGGCGGCTCATGGTGAGCGTGTTTTAGTGATGGTTGGCGGTGACCAGTCAGCAATTTCCGGCCACCTGAAAAAAGCAATTGGTTCTAAAAACATCAGAATGGCGGATTTTGCGACGGTGAAAGCGGTGACAGGGTATGAAGTTGGCTCTATTCCGCCGTTTCACTGGCAGCCGGCCGGTTTTCGCTCCTTTTTAGAAGCATCGCTGCTGGATGAGCCGGTGCTGGGGGTGGGGGCTGGCGTGTGGGGATATGAGATTATGATTCGGCCGGCCGACCTGGTGCAAGCGTGTCAAGCCATTGTCGTCAACCTAACCAACCGCGAACGGCCGATTTTTCCTGACTGAGTTTTTTGACAAGGTTTACGGGATTTTTGGCTGTGGTTTGCCAAGGTACAGGAAAAACCAACATCTGAATCCGGTTCATCCTGTAAATCCTGTCAAAATGCCCCCCAAAGTTCCCAGAACTGTATATAATTCCCTCCGTTTGAAGAGCGACGAAGAAGAGGAGCATTGTGTATCTGTGTGGCAATTTGCTAGACGAGTTTGGTGGGCTGGGTTGATGGTGGTTGTGGTGGGATTAACGGCCGTTTCTCCCCCTACGCTTCTCCACGCCCAAGACCCCATTACCCCACCCCCTGACCCTCGCTTTGGGGCTATCGAATCCTTTTGGGCACCCGCTGAAGCCGCCGAACTCACCGTTGGCTGGGAGCGCATCCTCTTTTACTGGAGCGAAATCCAGCCCACCGGTCCCGACGACTGGAACACCCTCCATGTCCTTGAAGAGTGGCTGGCCGAAGCCAATACCCAACAGCGTACCGTACTAGGGCTGCTCAAGAACACCCCCGCCTGGGCCACCGACGGCCAACCCTTCTCCGGCGTGCCGCGTGGCCTTGATTTGCCCCTCGACGACCCCGACAACCTATGGGCCAGCTACGTCCGCAAAGTTGCTACCTATTATGCCCCGCGTGGTGTGCATCATTGGGTGGTGTGGAACGAACCAGAAATTCCCCTCGGTGTCTACGGGCACGAATTTTCCGGTACGGTGGAACAATATTACCGTCTGCTTAAGGTGTCGTATCTGGTGATTAAGGAGATCGACCCGGAGGCGACAATTCACCTGGCGGGCTGGTCATATTGGCATGACCCCGCTTTTCTCGATAATTTTTTGCAGGTGGCAACGGCCGATCCTGAGGCCGAAGCCAACAACTATTTTTTTGATACGCTCTCGCTCCACATTTATTTTCGTGTAGAGACCGTGCAAACGTTAGTTGAGGAAGTGCAAACCATGCAGGAAAAGTATGGGCTAAACAAACCGATTTGGATCAACGAGACCAACGCCTCGCCCAACATGGATCCGCTGTGGCCGGTGGACAGGCCGCAGTTCCCGACCGACCTTGACCAGCAGGCATGGTACATTGTCCAGGCGCACGCGCTGGGGTTTGCGGCGGGGGCCAGCCACATTGGGGTTTACAAACTGGTGGATATTTTGCTGCCGGAGGGGGGGGAGTCGTTTGGCATTTTGCGGCCTGATTTTAGCAAGCGCCCGGCTTATTTTGCCTACAAGACGACGATTGAGAATTTGCGTGATTTTACGGCCGTTTCTCAAACCCAAACCGCCGATCAGACGGTCGTGACATTTGAACGGCCGTTTGGCAACACTCGCGTCATCTGGGCGCGAAGCTCGCGGCCAATCACGGTGACGTTGCCGGTGTTGCAGGTGGGAGAGGTGCGGTTATTAACGGCCGTTGGCGATTCCCTCCCCATCGAAGCCAGCGACGGCAACTATACGCTCAATCTGGACGGGGCGCGTTGCCATCAGGGGCAATGTTCTGTGGGTGGGCCACCACTGTTTCTGGTGGAACAGCTTCCGCCTACGCCAACACCTACCCCAACAAATACGCCCACGGCTACCCCCACCGCTACTGCAACGGCCACGCCAACTGCCACACCGACGGCTACCCCGACGCTGGTACCACCGCCGACGGCTACTTCAACGTTGGTGCCGACGGAAACGGCCGTTTTCACGCCCACCCCAGCAGCCACAGAAAGAACCGGCAGCGTTTCCCCCCTCATTGGCCCCCTGCTGCTGGCCGTTGGCGGCGGTCTCACCCTCCTTCTCTTCCGCCTCCGCCGTTCAGGTTCATAAAACGTACAGACAAGACAGACGCAAAATTTTGCGTCTGTCTCTACAGGCCTATTTCGTCAAATACGGCAGCCCCTCTACTGAAATCTCCCAACCAAACGTATCTGAAAAGCCGCCGCGATATCGTGCAACCAGCCGCCCACCATAGAACGGCGTACAGGTTTCTGGCGTGGGGTTATTCCAGTCGCAGTTGTCCAATACCCCCGGCACCGTAAATTTATACGCGGGGTCAATCCACTTCGACCCACACGCCGCTGGGTTGCGGGCATCCACAATGTCGTCAACTTCAAAACAGCGACCTTGATCCGTGTCGCCATAGGTAATTGACCAATCTTCCTCGGCAACTGAGTCAAAGTAGAACGTAATGGGTGGTGTTGCCCCAGAATCGGCATCATACAGTCGAATTTCCACCTCGGCTCCGGCGTATTCAGCCCCAACGTATATAAGCGGAATATCCACTTCCACGATTTTCTCGGCTTGCTCTCCCACGCGCCCTTGTTGGACTTCGTCGTTGGTTAACCCAAAGTTGGAATTCATCGGCAAATTACCCAGGGCAAAGACAACTGCCCCTTGTGAATTGTGCGTGCCAGGGTGGTCTAAAATGTAGAGGTTACGTTCGTTCACATTTTCAGGTAGATTGGGGTCGGTTGAGGGAGGCCCTGCCCAAACCTCAAACCCGTTTTCCGAGCCGCCAGAAAAGCTGGTAACATCCAAATAGATATAAACATCACCGTTGCCAGCATCTACTAAAATCCCCGGCACATCTCCGGCTGGTCTTCCGTCCACTTCCTGTAAATCGAGCAGAAAGGTTTTTGACCCCGGCTGTACGTTAACCCCTGGCGTAACTCCAGGAACAACCCAGCGTAAATCAGTGTTGTCGCTGTTATCTTTTTTGCCGTTATAGGTTGAAAGATCGATTCGGCTAATCGTACCATCGCTGTTTTCCAGAAAATAGTACAATTGAAACCGGGTTTCCGTGTTGTATTGCTCTAAATAGCTGCTGCGGGAGGTACAGCTTGTATCGCCCGTACCCCGGTTTTCATCAAGTCGCACAATCCAGTATGGGTTGATTTGATCGAGTGAAATATTGGCGGTGGTAACGCTGGTGAGCGTAATTTCTCCCGTGCGGATGAGGCACGGGTTCCAACGATTGCGAGGCGACCCGCTGGGGCAAAATTCGGTGGATTCGGCAGGCAGGCCAAAGCTTTGCGCTAGTGAGGAGCGGGTAAGGGTAACGGGCTGGGTGGTTATATCCTGGTTGTAGGTTTCGGGGTCAAAAAGTTCAACTTGCAGATACCGGTTGTCCTCCCGGTATGATTTGGGCACCAAAATGCGGTAGGTGTAGCTGTAAGTACCATCGGCATTGCGCGGTTTGGGGGTGTTGGTGGCACCGCGTGGCGAGAAGGGATCGCCCCAGGCGGTGCAAATATCAGGCCCAAAAATGCCTTGATTTGAGGTGCTGACAATGCCATCCTCCACGCGGCGGCTGGCGTAGATGTCGGCCAATGGGAAAAAGGCGGCTTCGGCTTCACGGGTGATCTGGATTTGGTCACGGCCGATGACGCGCAAGAAAAATAGTTCTACATTCCAGTCTGCCTCAACGCGGTAGAGACGCTGGCCGATGGGCGTGGTGTCGGCACTGCTGCGCAGGGAAGCGACCACGTCATCAGGCATCTCGTTGGCTTTAAGAAATTGCTGGGCTTTTTCATCGGCTACTTCTTTGCGCTGCAAGACGCTGCCCACCGTTTTTAGCTCGGTGACACCGGCCAGGGCGGCGGCATCAACGGCCGCTTGTAACTGTGCCCCCCGCGCAAAAACCAGCCCCACGTCTACGGCCAGCCCAATCATGGCGATGAGACCAATGATGGCCGCCGCAATGAGAACAATACTTTGCCCCCGCTCACCCGCTAACGGATCTGTTGAATGATTGAATAACTGCTTCACAATCAATTACTCCCTTCTGGAATAACCTGCCCACAAGAGGTGTCGAGCCGGATAAATTCAGCCATGATCCAGTTGCTGCCATAGCCATGCAGCCGGAAGACAGCGAAGCCGCCAATTTGCGTGCCTGTGTCATCCCAAACGATGACGCGCAGGGTGCGGCCCAAATCAATGTGCGGGTTGAGGGCGTTTTGCACGCTGCCAAGCGTGACCGCAGCCGTGGCGACAAAATCTCCCACGTGGAGTGAATTGTCTGCGGGGTCGGTTGGTTCGATGTAACCACGTTGACTAGGTACGGGGTCGCTGTAATCGAGGCTGTTGCCGGGCCAGGCCAGGCTTTGGATGATGTGTTCGGGCAGGGTGCGGAACTGGTTCCAGGCCAACCAGTTGAATTGGCCTTCGTTAAAAATATAGACATCCCCTTCGCGGCTTTGGTCAAGCGTTTTGCCTGGCTGGTGCAGGGGAAAATCACCGCTGCTGGGAATGCGCCCGACTGGGTAGAGATACCCCCCGCCGGGAATTGCCAGGGCAGAGGTGGTGTCGCTGCGAATGGCAATGGGGAAGGCGGCACAGCCGTTGGTTTGCTCCAGATTTAGCCCAGTGAGCCGCAGCACGTTGAGGCTGCGAATGGAGTAGGGTTTGTCCCAAAAGTTGTTGATGCCGACAATGGATTCGGTGTCGTAAAGAATGAGGGTACCAACGATGCGTAACCCGCGTACATCCCGGTTCTCGGCTTTGAGGTTGGCAAGCACCTCGGCCTTGACGGTGTCGGTAACGACATCGCCAAAGCGGGCGGTGAGGCGGCTGCCAAAAATGTGTTCAAAGGTGAAGATGTCGAAGTCGGTGCCGGTGTTGTCAATGCGGCCGCGAATAGACCAGATGTCCCAAACATCGGGCGACAGGTTCATGCGAACGGTTTGCGAGACGGTGCTTTGGGCGACGATGACCATGCCTTCGTCTTGGCCGCCGTTGGCACCAAAGCGGGCGGCGGCGCGGGCGGCAGTGCTGATGCGGTTTTGCGTCACCATATATTGGCTGACTTCGACCAGCCCGGCCAGCATGGGGATGAAGACGAGGGCAAGAAACAGAGAGAATTCAACCAGGCTTTGGCCGCGTTCGCGGATGGTGTGGTGATGCCCGAAAGATAAGATTTTATTCATGGTGCGGCAACTTCCTCCAATTTTTCGCCGCTGGTGGCGTTGAAGCGCATGGAGAGCGAACGGCCGTTTGCCGGAGCAAATAACGTTAACAGCCATTCCAGCCGCTCCGTCGTGGGCAGTAGCGACATCGTGAATGTTGTTGTCACTTCCTCTGCCAAAAACGCTTGTCCACCATCGTTCAAAAAAGTGCTGATAACCGATTCGCTGTCTACATCCCAACCCGTAATCGGCAGCGGCAAGTTGGGCTGCTGGTAAGGGCTGCTTTGCACAAGCTGCCCGCTGTCGTCAATGACGGTAATAACGGCCGTTTCCACCGTTCCCGGCGAAAAAAAAGTAAAGCCCCACGCGCCCGACCCCGTTTGCAGCATTTCCAGCGTCACCCCCTGCGACCAAGTGGCCGAGGCGGAGACAAGCTGGGCATCGGCCTGCCATTTCAGCGCCACGTCGTTGGCTGTGGCGAAGGCTGTCTTGGCCGTTGTCCCAACAAAGGTGGGTGTGGGGGCACTGGGTAGGGTGGGGGTGACGTTGGCGCGGGGAACGGCCGTTGGGATTAAATCCGTTGTGTTGGTGGTGGCAACGGCGGCCGGCTGCGTCCATATTCGGTAGCCAAACACCCCGACCACGGCCAGCAAAAGCAGCAAAATAAACCCTAAAATCCACTCTAAGCGGTTCATACGCATGGAAGACTGGAGATTGGAGACTGGAGATTACCAATGGCGGCCAATCTCCAATCTCTAATCTCTAATCTCTAATCTCCCTAAGGTCGGCACGTACTGTCCGGCCGGTTTGAGCAGCCCATAAACGGCAAAAACATCTTGAACGTGCTGCGGCGGAAGGCGATTTGGTTGTTCACCCCCACCGTTTCATATACCAAATACGTCCACTGGCTGCCTTGATAGGCCAGCCGGGGTGAAAGTGCTTGGGCTGGCGGCGGCGTGGGGCGGTTGAGCGGTTCCCAATTGTCGCAGCCGCTGCCCCCCCAAATGCTCTCTAGTGCTGGTGTCACGTCGCTGCGGATGCCGTGGAAGTAGGCCAGGCTGCACCCCTGGTATTGCGCCAGGGTGGGGATGATTTCGCGGCTGCTGCTGACGCTGACGGCACCGGTGACGGCAGGAGAGGCCAGCCAACCCAATGCGGTGTTGCATTGGGCGGCGCAGCTTAGATGGTGGATTTGCACAGAAACGGCCGTATTGACCAATGTCTCCGTGGCAAAAGCAACCTCCACCCCCTGATTGGTGAGCAAAATGGTGGGGCGGCGGGCATCGCCAGCCCCGGCCAGCAGCGACAAATCTACCGGGGCACTCCAGCCGGTGGCCGTGCTGTAGCTATAGTAGATGGTGCCCGGTACTGGCTGCCCCGGTGCGCCCGTCTTGTCATGTTCTTCCCACACCACGTGCACCACGTCGTTTTCGTCTACTGCCACGTCGGGGAAGAGCGAGGAAGAGGGTGTAGCCTTGACCGGGCGCGACTGCTGCCAGGTTGTGCCGCCGTTGGCCGACCGGTTGAAGTAAATATCGGGGTTGGCACCGTCTCCTTCTGACCAAACGACGGCGAGGAGGCCAGAACGGCCGTTTGCAATGGCTGGCGTACTGACCCCCGGCGCGTTTTGCGGGGTGGACAAAAAGGTAATGTTGCTGGTTCCCCACACCCGCTCCGGCGCATAGACCAGCCCGTTCCCCTCGCGCCAAACGGCGTGGGTGGTGTGGCGGCTGTCATCATACGCAACATCTATTTGCGCCGAGTTAAGCGTGCTGCTATAGACCGAGGCTGGGGCAGTCCAACTGCTGCCGTTGTTGAAGGAACGAACAAACCAGGGGTCGTTGGCCGTTACGCCGTTACCCATGCGTCGGTTGAACAGTACCGTCACCGTCGGGCCATTGGCTGAGGCGGCAATGACGGGGCGGCTGGCACCAAAGGGGGTGTTGGCAGTGGTGGTCAGCGGTTGCTCGATGCCCCAGTCGGGCAAGTTGTTGGCGGTGTCGGGAGCAGCAGAAGAAACGGCCGTTTGTCCCAACAACCCCGCCAACACCACCACCGGCAGTAGCCAGGCAAGAAAAAAAGAATAAGTTCGTTGCATAAAAAATTGAGAATTGAGAATAGAGAATTGAGAATTGGGAATGATATGCGTTCCCAATTCTCAATTCCCAATTCTCAATTACCTAGGGGTTGGTACATGGGCCAGGTGTCAGGAACAGATCGGCAAAGTCAGACGGTGCCGATGTGCTAACTACCGCGCTGTATTCCTGATTGCCCAGGCGGTAACACGCCGTCAGGGTATAAGACCCCAGCGGCAGGTTTTCAAACTGGTAATAACCAAGCAGATCGGTGCGGGTGACAGCAAGAAGCGTGCTGCTGGCATCATATAGCGCTACCTCCACATCCTCCTGCGGCGTAGGAATAGGCAGCACCAGCCGCGCTACCCCGCTTAGCCGATTGTTTAGCACGGCATCGCCGACAAAGATTTGCACCGATGCGCGGCGGCTGGTGCCCGAACTGTTGCTCACCTCATAGGTAAAGCTGTCGTTGGGCGGGCTTTCAAAACCGCTGGGTGGGGTGTAGTCAAAGCTACCGTTGGGGTTGACCATCACCGTGCCGCCGTTGGTGCTGCGGCTGTCAAAGCTGGTGACGGTGCCGCTGTTGGCAACATCATTTGCCAGTAGCCCGCCACCGGCCGCCACGCGCAGCAAGGTGTCTACCGGTGTCGAATAGAAATCATCAAAGGCAATCGGGAAAGGTGGGTCAACAAAGATGGAGACGGTGGCGACAGAGCTGCCAACCGTGTTTTGCAGCGTGTAGGTAAAGGTGTCAACCGGCGGGCTGGTGTAGTCGGTAGGCGGGTTGTAGGTAAAGCCACCGTCAGCCGCCAAATTGACGCGCCCCCCGGCCGTAGTAATTTGATCATAGGCGACGATGGTGGCGGCGTTGATGGTGTCATTGCGCAGCACCCCTTGTTCGGCCGATACGGTAAGCGGGGTGTTCATCGGCGTGGTGTACTGCGAATCATCCTTGGCGTTGGGAACCAGCGGGAAGACGGCAATGGTGACGGTGGCCGTGTCTTCGCCGGAACCATTTGCCAGGGTGTAGGAGAAGGTGTCGTTGACGTTGTTGATGCTGACAAAGCCAATGCGCGGCGTATAGGTAAAGCTGCCGTCGGGCTGGACGACAACCGTGCCACCTTCTTTGGTAAGGTTGTCATAGCGTACAATCGTTGTGGTGCCATACAGCTTGTCGTTTACTAAAATCCCTTGATTCGCCGGAACGCTTAAGGGGGTGTCAACATAGGTGAAATAAGCGTTGTCTACGGCATCCGGTGGCGGCGGTAGAATCGTGATGGTGACGGTGGCTGCGGCGGAGCCGGCCGCATTTGTTAGGGTATAGGCAAAAGTATCGGTGTAGGCTACATCGTTGTCTTTGACGGGCGGGTTGTACTCAAAACTGCCGTCTGCGGCCAGATTGATAGCCACGCCAAGGCCGGTAGTGGTGCTGGACTGAGCCAGGTCAACGCGAGCACCGTTGCGAACATCGTTGTCGAGAATGTTGGGTTTGCCGGGGCCAGGAACAAGCAAAATCTCGTTGGCAAAGACCTCATAGCTGTCTGGTTGAGGTTCGGGCAGCGGCGGGTTGACAATGATGGTGACGGTGGCAACGTTGGAGGGACCGACGCCGTTTTCAAGCTGGTATTCAAAGCTGTCGCTGCCTTCAAAGCCGGCCGCAGGCACATAGACAAAGCTGCCATCAGCCTCAACGGTGACGGTGCCGCCCTGGGTGGTGGGGATGGATGTGCCGGGCGTGGGTATGGTGATAATGCCGCCGCGCAGTTCGTCGTTAGCGAGGATGCCTAAGGAGGGTTCGCTGAGTGGGGTGTCGCGTTTGGTGGTGAAGGTGTCGTCATTAACGGCCGTTGGTTCCAACAAATCAGGAATTGGTGGCGGCGGTGGCGGTACGCCAATCCCCTGGTTAGCATTGCCAAGCTGCCCAAACGGCTCATTATTTTCGGTGACAACCCCCTCCAACTGTACAGAAGGAATGATGCCGCTTAAAATGGGGGTGATAATCGGCACCCTATAAACAACCCGCACCGTCATCGGCTGATTGGGATCACCAGCGTAGGGGTCAGGGCCAAAGGGTGCAGGTTGTAGCGAACCACGGAAATTGCCTTGCTTATCTACCCCATATAAATAGATGTCGTAATAGTTAGGGTCGCTTGATGTTTTAGACAATTCATTGATTGGCAGCCCGGCGAGCGTGTTGTGGGTAATACTGATGACCGATGCCGGCCGCAAATCATCGGCATCGCGGCAGGCATTGTTTTGCAACGAGTCATTAAACTTGGGTAGATGTGCTACGGGGCAATCGCTGCCGGGAAGTTTGCGTCCCGTAACGGCAAAACGCGCCCCTTCACGGGCGGCATTCTGCACCGTGTTCCACGCCCAAAAGATACGTCCGCTTTCGATGATGATGAACATCGAAAGCAGCAGGGCGACGGCAACGAGGGCGAACTCAGTCAGAGACTGGCCTTTTTCGGAGGCGGTGGGGTAATTTTTTTTATGCCGGGTCATACCAAAAACTGCTCCGGCGGAAGAAACGGTTCGTTTGTTCCGCACGTTTGGGTATACTTTGGGAGATTGGCGATGATGAAGCTCATCATCACCAATCTCTACTGTACTATACGACCGTCATCAAAGCGTTGATTTAGCGTTGATCTATAAAATAATGGGTTTAGATGAGTAACGGATTAAGAATGGCTCTGTTGGGGCCGGTGGCATTGTGGTTGGATGGGGAGCCTGTGGGGTTGGTGTCGGCCAAGGCGCGGGGGCTGCTGGTTTATTTGGCGGTTAACGGCCGTTCCTATTCCCGCGCCGCCCTGGCAAACCTTCTCTGGAGCGACCTGCCCGAAGCCGATGCCCGCCGCAACTTGCGCGTGGAGCTGTTGAAGCTGCGGCAGGCGGTGGGCGATTACATGATCGCCGACGTGCAGACGGTGGCTTTTGATGCCACACTCCCCCACTGGCTCGACGTGGCCGAGTTTGAACGCCAGCAAGAAGACGTAGTAGGGTGGCAAACGGCCGTTTCCCTTCATCGCGGTGACTTTCTTGAAGATTTGTACGTGCGGCAGGCCCCCGTTTTTGAGGAATGGCTGGAAGCGGAGCGGGCACGGCTACGGCTGCGGCTGCTGGATTTGCACTGGCGGCTGGCGGAAACGTTGGCCGGGCAGGGGGAGGTAGAAACGGCCGTTTTTCACGCTCGCCAACTGCTGCACCACGACCCCACCCGCGAAGCCGCCCATCGCCTGCTGATGACCCTGCTGGCGCGGCAAGGGCAGCGCAGTGCCGCCATTGCCCAATACGAACAGTGCCGCACCCTGCTTGCTACCGAGCTTGGCCTCACCCCCTCCCCCGAAACCACCGCCCTCGCTGACCAAATCCGACACAATACCTTACCTTCCACGCCCCACGCCCCACGCCCCACGCCCTACACCAATCTCCAATCCCCAATCTCCAACCCCTTCATCGCCGGCCCTCCTATTACCACCCCACGCCACTTTTTTGGCCGCGAGCGGATTGTGCGGCGGTTGTTTGGGCTGCTGCGGCAGCGGCCGTTGCAGAATGCCGCCATTATCGGCCCCCGGCGCAGCGGCAAAACGTCGCTGCTGCATTATCTGCGCCAAATCACAACGGCCGTTTCTCCCCGCCCCGACCAGCGCACCGACTGGCTGCCCCAGCCATCACAATATCGCTGGGTCTTTGTGGACTTTCAAGACCCGCGCCTGGGGGAGCTGGCCGGGCTGCTGCGTCATTTGCTGCTGGGGATGGGGCTGCCCGTGCCCGAACCCTGCATCTTGGAAACCTTTCTGGACGTGGTGGCCGACGAACTGCGCCAGCCCACCATCGTCCTGCTCGATGAAATAGGCGTAGCACTTAGCCGCTACCCAGAACTTGACGATACCTTTTGGGAAAGCTTGCGCTCCTTGGCAACCAACCAGGTAGGCGGCAACCTGGCCTTTATCCTCACCGCCCCCGAACGCCCCGACGAATTGGCCGCCCACAGCGGCTACGGCTCTCCGTTTTTTAACATCTTTGGCTATGCCGCCACCTTGGGACCACTGGACGAGGACGAAGCGCGGGTGCTTATCGCCAGCAGCCCCCGCCCGTTTGCGGCGGAAGATGTGGCGTGGCTGCTGCAAAAAAGCGGCCGTTGGCCGATGCCGCTGCAAATTTTATGCCGTGAACGGCTGCTGGCGCTGGAAGAGGGGGAGGAGGATTGGCAAACAGAGGCGTGGGCGCAGGCTGCTCCGTTTGTTCTACGGGAAAATATTTTGTAAGGATATTGACTGAGATTTTCTTGGAGATTGGAGATTGATCGCCGTAATCTCCAGTCTCCAGTCTCGTTCAGGATAATCTATGACGCTTTTTATTCAACATGCCCATATTTTGACCCCCGATGAGGTTTTGGAAGATGGGGCGGTGGTGGTGGAAAACGGCCGTTTAACGGCCGTTGCGCCCAGCCACACCCTCACCCCGCCCCCTAATGCCCAGATCATTGACGCTACCGGCCAATATTTGATCCCCGGTCTCATTGACCTCCAGCTTAACGGCGGTTTCGGCCACGACTTCACGCAAGACCCCGGCACCATCTGGAAAGTGGCGCGGCAGTTGCCCCAGCACGGTGTCACCAGCTTTCTGCCCACCATCATCACTGCCCCCTTGTCCGTCAGCCAGCGCGGGCTGGATGTTTTGGCGCAAGGGTCGCCCGCTGGTTTTGTTGGTGCAGCACCGTTGGGGTTGCACATTGAAGGTCCATTTCTCAACCCCGCTAAAAAAGGTGCCCACAACCGGGCGCATATTCAGCCGCCCAGTCTAACTGCTACCCGCCATTGGTCGGCAACCAACGGCGTGGCGCTGGTGACGCTGGCACCTGAAATGCCGGGAGCGCTGCCGCTGGTGGAAGCTTTGGCTGGGCGTGGCGTGGTGGTCAGTGCCGGGCATTCGATGGCAACGTTGGCGGAGGCGCGGGCTGGGTTTGAGGCGGGCATTCGCTATGGCACCCACCTCTTTAACGCCATGCCGCCGCTGCACCACCGCGAGCCAGGGCTGGTGGGGGCACTGCTGACTGACGAACGGATGACCATTGGGCTGATTCCCGATGGGATTCATGTCCATCCGGCACTGGTGAAAATGGTGTGGGAGGGCGTGGCGCGGGAGCGGCTTAACTTTGTTACCGATGCAATGGGGGCGCTGGGGATGCCGCCCGGCCGCTACCTGCTTGGCGACCACGAAGTTTACGTCAGTGAAACGACGGCGCAGCTTGCCGATGGGACGCTGGCGGGCAGCATCATCTCGCTGGATACGGCGCTGCGTCAGGCCATTGCCTATACGGAGAGTTCATTAACGGCCGTTCTTCCCACCTTTACCTCCGTCCCCGCCCGCCTGCTCGGTCTTGACCATCAGCTTGGTCATATTCGCCCTGGCTACCTTGCCAACATGGTGCTGCTCTCCTCGACATACCGTGTCAATTCAACTATAATCAATGGGATCATTATCAATAACATTGATGAAAACTGTTAATATTATCGTTCAGTCTACAAGTCAAGGGGAGATCATCTGTGTCTATACCTGTAACCAAGTCGAACCTATACCGGGAAATTCATGAACAGCCTGAGGTATTGCATCGCGTTTTAACGCAGGAAAATTATGTCATTGAGGAAATTGCCAAGGCGATTGGCAAGCTTGATATTAACCATTTGGTGATTGCGGCGCGTGGCACCAGCGACAACGCCGGACGCTATGCCCAATATGTTTTGGGAGCACGTAACCAAATGCTGGTGACGCTGGCAACACCCAGCCTCTATACCATTTACAAACGCCCCCCCTGGGTAAAAAATACAATGGTAGTAGGCATCAGCCAAAGTGGTAAAAGCCCGGATATTGTGGAGGTGTTGGCCGAAGCGCGGCGGCAGCGGGTGATAACGGCCGTTTTTACCAACGACCCCGACTCTGACCTGGCTGACCAGGGGGATTTGGTGGTCAATTTGAGTGCCGGGCAAGAAACGGCCGTTGCTGCCACCAAAACCTACACCGCCGAACTCGCTGTCATCGCCAGTCTTAGCAACTGGCTTGGTAAACCATCCAAACGCCATGACCTGCCAAACGTCTTGCCCGAAGCCGTGCAAAAAACGTTGGCTCTCAACGACGCCGTGGCGCAAATTGCTCCCCGCTACCGCTACATGCAGCACTCCGTCATCATTGGGCGTGGCTTTAACTACGCCACCGCCTTTGAACTGGCGCTCAAGCTCAAAGAACTCACCTACACCATTGTTGAACCCTATAGCAGTGCCGACTTTTTGCACGGCCCCCTCGCCATGATTAACGAAGGCTTCCCCGTCATTATGGTTGCCCCCACCGGTAAGCTGGATCAGGAAATGGAAGCCTTTGTCCAGACCTTAAAAAGCCAGCGTGCCGAAATCATTGGCATTAGCGACAACCTGGCACTGCTCGATCAAGTACGCATACCGCTCGCCCTGCCGGTTTCGCTGGCCGAATGGCTTTCACCCATTACCGCCATTGTGCCCGGCCAGCTTTTTGCCATGCATCTGGCCCACACCCGCGACTACAATGTAGATGCTCCACGCAGCATTCGCAAAGTCACCGAAACCCGCTAAAATATTTTGACAGCCCTATACCCTTATGGTAGTATCGCACCATTCCAAGATAACATAATCCTTTTAGATTGTAATGAAGGTGCAACCTTTCCGAAGGAGAGTCTGAATGAGATCACGTACAGAAATGATGGTAGATCGCCTACGCGATTTACAAGCTGCTTCAGAAATAGAAGCCTCAGCCGTTGTTAGCGTTGACGGCTTAATCATGGCCTCGGCTCTACCATCTGGTGTAGACGAAGACAGAGTCTCTGCTATGTCGGCCGCCATGTTGTCTTTGGGGGATCGGATTGCAGATGAGCTAAAGCGTGGGACGTTGGAGCAAGTTTATATTCGAGGCAGCGCCGGTATCATCGTGTTAATGGCGATTGGCGAGGAAGCCGTTTTGACCGTTTTGGCTCGTGCTGATGCCAAACTCGGGCTTATCTTCCTCGATATGCGCCGGGCTGTGGAGGATCTATCGCGGCTTATTTAAAGATGGTGCGAAAAAAGCCTTTTAAGCAAAAGTAACGCGAAATTTTGTGGGGCATGTCAGCCAAGGTGACATGCCCCACTTTTATTTTGTATAGGAGCAAGATGACGAAATTTATTTTCTTTACGGGTGGTGTTGTTAGTTCGGTAGGTAAAGGGGTGAGCGCGGCGGCATTGGGGCGCATTTTAAAGGCACGGGGGCTGTCGGTGGCGGTGCAGAAGCTCGACCCCTATATCAACGTAGACCCCGGTACCATGTCGCCTTATCAACATGGTGAAGTATTTGTGACCGAGGACGGAGCCGAAACCGACCTCGATTTGGGGCATTACGAACGGTTTATCAATATCAACCTCAACCAGCTTTCCAACGTGACCACGGGGCGCGTCTATGCTGATGTAATTGCCCGTGAACGGCGCGGTGACTATCTGGGCGGCACCATTCAGGTGATTCCCCATATTACCAACGAAATCAAGCGGCGCATTTACCTGGTAGCGGAAACGAGCCAGGCGGATGTGGTGCTGGTGGAAGTGGGTGGCACCGTGGGCGATATTGAGGGGCTGCCGTTTTTAGAGGCACTGCGGCAAATGCGCTCCGATGTGGGATATGAAAACACGCTGTATGTGCATGTGACCTATTTGCCCTACATCAAGGCTAGTAGCGAACTCAAAACTAAGCCAACCCAGCACAGCGTGCGCGAATTGCGCGGCATTGGGATTCACCCCGATGTGATTATTGCCCGTGCCGATTACGACATTCCGCACGAACATTTGCAAAAAATTGCCCTGTTTTGCGATGTGGCCGAACGGGCAGTGATTCCAGCGGTGACGAGCGACATTCTCTACAGCATTCCGCTGCTACTGGAGGAGACGGGGTTGGGGGATTATGTGGTGGAGCGGCTGAAGCTGGCGGCTAAACGGCCGAATTTGAAGCTGTGGGACCGGATGATTGAGCGCATTCGCCAGCCCAAGCCTACCATTTCGTTAGGGATTGTGGGCAAATATGTGGAGCTACACGATGCCTACATGAGCGTACGTGAGGCACTTTACCATGCGGGCATCGCCAACGACCGCAATGTTCACGTGGAGTGGATTCATTCGGGTGATTTGGAAAAAGGAAAAGGGTGGGAGCAGTTCGAGCATTTAGATGGGGTAGTGGTTCCTGGTGGCTTTGGCGAGCGTGGGATTGAGGGCAAGATTCAAGCGGCACGCTGGGCGCGGGAAAATGGGGTGCCGTATTTAGGGCTGTGTTTGGGGATGCAGGTCATGTGCATCGAGTTTGCCCGCCATATATTGAACAGCGATGAGCCAAACAGCACTGAATTTGATCAGCATACCAAACACCCGGTGATTAGCCTGATGCCTGACCAGCATGATTTGGCCGACATGGGGGGGACGATGCGGCTGGGGGCTTATCCGTGCGAATTGAAAGAGGGGACGCGGGCGGCGGCGGCGTATGAGGAGCCGCTGATTTATGAACGGCACCGACACCGTTGGGAGTTTAACAATGTGTATCGTGAAATGCTGGAGGAGGCGGGGATGGCGTTTAGCGGGCTGTCGCCAAACGGCCGTTTAGTTGAAATTGCCGAACTGCGCGACCATCCCTTTATGCTGGGCAGCCAGTTCCACCCCGAATTCAAAAGCCGCCCCAACAAACCCCACCCGCTGTTCAACGCCTTCCTCGCCGCCGCCGTTGCCCGCCAAACGGCACGGCAGGTAAGCAATGGGAAAGTGGAAATGGGCGAGGCTTTGGTTCAAAGATAGAGGAATGGGACGCAGATTTGCGGTCAGGTTTGCCAACAAGCACCTGCAAATCAGGAAAATCTGCGTCCTATTTTCTTTAGGTATGCACAACCTGCTCGACTTTTTGCGCGAACGGGGGCTGTTGGACAAAACGGCCGTTTTTACCACCACGCCGCTCAAAGGGGGGTACTGGAACGCTGTCTACCGCGTACAGGGGGAGGGGGTGGATTGGGTGGCAAAGGTGTTTCGCGCCGGGTGGGAGCTAACGCTTTACCCCATTTTGCCCGATGCTGAGGCGGCAGCGTTGAAGGTGCTGCAAGGAACGGCCGTTGCGCCCGACCCCATTGCCTATTTCCCCGCCGCCAACGGCCAGCCCCCGGTGCTGATTTATGAATTTTGGCCGGGGCGCATGTGGCAAAGCGGCGTGGCCGCTGTGGCCGGCGTGCTGCGGCGGCTGCATGGGCTGGATGCCAGCGGCCTGACCCAATTCCGGCGGCAGCCTACCAGTGCCGAGGGGATTTTGGCGCAGGGGGATGACCTGCTGGTGGCGATTCCCGAGAGCCAACTGGGGCAGCAGGTGCGGCAGCTTCGTCCCCCCATCCGGCCCTTGCCACAGGCAAAACGGCCGTTTTTGCTCCACACCGACTTTGGCCCCGGCAATCTGATTGACGGGCCACGCGGGCTGCGGATTATTGATTGGCAATGCCCCGGTCTGGGCGACCCAACGGAGGATGTGTGGTCGTTTTTGTCGCCGGGGTTAAACATTTTGTTCCACCATGAGCCGCTGACCGACGCGGACAAGGCGGATTTTTTGCAGGCGTATGGAGATGAGGGGGTAAACGGCCGTTTGCCCCTCCTCGCCCCCTACTACACCTACCGCTTCGCTGCCTACTGCTGCCTCCGCATTGCCAATGCTCCCGAACCAGAAGTGCGGGCGGTTTATCGGCGGGCGTTGATGGCGGAGTTGGGGATTGGGTGAGGGAAAAACGGCCGTTTTTGACAGGCATTGTGTTTCGAGTAATGTCGTTTATAAGCATTCGTGGCTATAATTAGAGTATGGGCATCTTAACCATTTCAGAGCTTTCAGACTATATTCTGGCAACTTGCACCAACAAACAAATCACCCATATGAAGCTGCAAAAGCTTGCCTACTATGTCAAAGCATGGACACTTGTTGCTGGCTACCCTGTCATCACGGATGCTGAATTTGAAAAGTGGCAGTTTGGCCCCGTCAACCTAACAGTATATAACGAATACAAAGCATATGGCAGCAGAGTCATCAAAGAAAAAACCAATCCCCCCGTTCTAGAACCAGGCGACAAAAAAATCATTGACTTCATTCTAGAAAACTATTGCGATTACAGTGCCTTTGATCTGAGTACCATGACCCATAACGAGGAGCCATGGCAACAAACAAACAATAGCCGCGTCATCTCTGACAATACAATCAAGAGATATTACGCAAATGAGCCATTTGCCAGAAATTTTGCCGATTTCAACCCCGAACAAGGTCCATTTTATATGCTTAGAGACCCAGCGTGGTATGCCTTTACAATGGACATGTCGCCCCATGACAAGGAATTAGCCACATTTGTAGATTCTTACAACGAATACAAACGCCTAAAACAACAATCCAGGGCATCAATTAATTCTCTTTTCACGACGTAATGTCCCAATCACATGAACAAGCCCATCTGGCCGATTTACTGTCAGATTTTGCGGCAGCCCCCTCAATAAATCCCCAAAACGCCATTGTCCTCATCCAGCTAAGATATAGTGCCTTGCTGCAAGACATAGAGGTCATTCGTGATGTGCTGCGTTTAGCAGACGAAAAGGGTGGATCGCATTCAGCTTTCCTGCCCCGTGTGATCCACAAATTTTTATATAAATCAATATTGAACAATGCGGGGCAGTATCGCAGGACAAATGAGCCAGGAAATGGGATCATAAAATTTGGCCCCAGACAGATTTTTGATGGTGCTCCTCCTTCGCAAATTGAATCAGAAATTAACGTTGTTTTTTCCGCATTGCATGCCACCGAGTATGACCCGGTTTGGCGCGTCGCAGCGTTTTATCAGAGGTTTGTACAAATCCATCCTTTTTATGACGCAAATGGCCGAATTGGGCGGGCAATTGTGGTAGCATATCTTGATTTGTATGGTTTATACATGAATTGGGAAAATATGGAAAAAAACAATCAGTGGCTCAAGCGGCTAAATGACTGCCACAAACGCTACCTTAGTCACGATTACACACCTTATCTTGAGTATCACATAAACCATTGGCGCAGGTTCATTGCGCCAAAGGCAGTTATTTATTCACAAGATGAGGTTTTTTAACTTTTAAATACCAGCCCATGACGCAATTACCCTTTACGCTTTACCTCCACAGCTACAGCCTGCGCTTTCACCTGCGCTACGTGCCGGGGTTTGATGCGCTGGCACTGATTGATTTTGCCGCCGATCACGGCTTTGACGGCGTGTGCCTGAGCGCCAACGGCCCAAATTATCGGGATTTGGGCAGCATGGAGCCTGCCCGCTTTGCCCAAATTCGGGCGCGGCTGGCGGAACGAGGGCTGCGGTGTGACCTGGACACCAGTGGCACCGACCCCGACCATTTGCAGACGCTGCTGGAAGTGGCACAGGCGGTAGGGGCGCAAAAGCTGCGTACCTACACCCGCTATGATGCCGAGCCGGAGGAGCAGGTAGCGTGGACGATTCGGGATTTAACGGCCGTTTCTCCCCACGCCGCCGCCCACAACATCACCATCATGCTGGAAAACCACGAAAAGATGACCGGGGAGGAGATTACGCGGATTTTAACGGCCGTTAACCACCCTCACATCGCCGCCCTTTACGACTATGGCAACTCGATGATGGTGCTGGAAGACCCGCTGGAAGCGCTGACCCATATGGCCCCCTGGTCACGCTCGGCTCACCTCAAAGATCATGTGATGATTCGACCACAGGATGCGGAAAACGGCCGTTTAACCGTTATGGGCGTTCCCATTGGCACCGGCTATTTGCCCATTGTCGAAATCACCCAGCGGCTGCTGGCGGCCGGCTGCAGCAACATCGTCTTTGAGAACTCGTGGGGGTATTCAGCCCCCATTCAGCCCAGCCGCATTACCCCCACGACCCTTAACCCGCTTGGGCAAGGCAGTTTCCGCTTTGCCACGCCACCTTTCCACGATAACCACGTTCTTCTCGACTCCGCCTTCCTCTCCCCAGAGCAGTTGGTCTGCATCGAACGCACCATTTTTGAGCAAAATTTGGCTTGGGTGCGGGAACAGTTATCGGTAATCGGTACTCAGTAATGTCGTTGCACAACTGCTTCGCATACGGTAATCGGTAATCGGTTGGAGACTGATTACTGTTCACTGCTTACTGATTACTCTCTTCTATGACCACTCTCTTCACCCTCTCCCACCGTTTCCAGCGCATTCCGCGCAATATTTACCGCTACCTTTTTGTCATGGCTGCCCTTGGCTTTACCATAGACGGTGGCATCTACAGCGTACTGCTGAATCTCTATGTGCTGCGGCTGGGGTATGGCCCCGAATTTATCGGCACGCTCAACTCCGTGGGGCTGTTTGTCTTTGCCGCCCTCAGCCTGCCGCTGGGAGCCGTGCGCCGCTTTAGCAGTCACCAAATGCTTATCATCGGGCTATCGTGTATCTTTACCGGCATGATGGGATTGCCGCTGGGGCAGTGGCTGCCGGAAGCGTTCCACAGTGGCTGGCTGGTTGCCACCCGCATCCTCACCCACATCGGGCTGGCCTTTTTCTTTGTCCATACCGCACCATTTGTGATGAGCATTACTAAGGGGGAGTGGCACAGTCGGGCGTTGTCGCTGCAATCGGCGACGCTGGCACTGGCGGGGTTTATGGGCGGGCTGGTGGGCGGGGTACTGCCTGGCCTACTGGGCGACTGGCTGCATTTGCCAACCAGTGACCCCACGCCATATCAATACCCACTGCTGCTTGCGGGGATCTTTTTGGCACCGGCACTGCTGATTTTGACCCGTTTAACGGCCGTTTCCACCCCCGAACCTCCCGCCGCCGAAGCCGATGAGATGCTCCTGCCGCAGCCCAGCAAACAGCGCGTGCTGCCCTTCACCGTCACGCAGGTTGTGCTGCTTATCATTGCCGTCCGCATTTTGCAAATTACGGTGGTGGGGGTCATTAACACCTTTGCCAACGTCTATCTGGACGACGGGCTAAAGGTTTCGACGGATTTGATTGGGGTCTTAACGGCCGTTTCTCGCCTTGTTGGCGTGCCCATTGCCTTGTCCGTTCCCTACCTCGTCTCCCGCTGGGGCAATTATCGCCTTGTTATCTGGACAACACTTTTCACCGTTGCCCTCATGATCCCCATGGCCTTCATCCCCCATTGGGCTGTTGCCGGGGCGGCTACCATCGGTATCGGCAGTATCTCCTCACTGCGTTATCTGTCCTTTCTGGTTTTTTCCCTGTCGCTGGTGCCCGAAGAAAAGCGAGCACTCATTTCCGGTGCGGGCGAGATGTCCATTGGCCTCGGCTTTGCGTTCGTTTCCTTCGTTGGCGGCTACCTCATCACCTGGTATGGCTACCCCGCCCTTTTTCTTTTTGGTGCGGTGCTAACGTTGGCGGGGACGGTGTTGTTTTGGTTGTTTTTTCGTAAGGTGAAGTGATGATTGGAGATTGCGAAGGTTCTTAATTTCCAATCTCCAACCCCTAATCTCCCGCTGCCCATGCGTTCCTATATCCTCCATTTCCCTAACTTTTCTGGGGCAAAAACGGCCGTTTTTACCCTCTCTCTCATCGTTAACCTGGCTTGTGGTGCCGTGCAGGCCGACCGGGCGGTGCTGTCTGACCAGGCGGTGCTGTCTGGCCAGGTGGTGCAGGCCGCCACCATTCCCCTCACCAACCCCGGCTTCGAGGAGCCATACCACCCTATCATTATCAACCCTGACTGCCCTAATATCAGCGGCGTGGTGGCGGATGGCTGGGAGGAAAACGGCTGCTGGTTTGGCACTGAAGCTGCGGCGGTTTATGATCAAGAAACGGCCGTTTTTCACGGCGGCATCAGCTCTCAACGGGTTGAATTGACGGCCGGCTGGTGGCAGCTTGTCCAATGGCTGCCCCTGCAAGCCGGGCAGCAGTACACCGCCACCGTTTGGCTGCGAAGTGCCGCCCCCATGCAGGTGACGCTGCAACTGCGGCGTGGTGATGAACCCTACACCAGCTACGCCAGTAAACTCATCACCGTCACCCCCGATTGGACGCAGTACACCCTGTCTGGGCTGAGCGAAACCGCCGCTGGAGCTTACATCCTTTATGGCAGCGACCCTGGCACGCTTTGGATTGACGATGCCGGGCTGACCGCTGAACCTGCTCCGCCGCCAGTATTACCCACGGCTACCGTGTCACGCGCCTACTTTGGCGTTCACCTCCACCGGCTGGACACCCCCTGGCCGGCCGTTCAGGATCGCCTTGGCACCATTCGCTTTTGGGACTGCGAAGGATGCCAGTGGGCAGAGGTCAACACCGCGCCCGGTGTGTACGATTGGGCGGTGCTGGATGCAAGGGTGGCGGCGGCGCGGGCGCACGGAGCCGACATTGTATTCAACTTGGGGCGCACGCCGCGCTGGGCATCGGCGCGGCCGGATGAACCCAGCCCCTATGGCCCTGGGCAGGCGGCCGAACCGGCCGATGATCAGACGTGGCGCGATTGGGTAACGGCCGTTGGCAATCGCTATCAGGGGCAAATTACCTGGTGGGAGGTGTGGAACGAACCCAACGACCCCAACTTTTACAGCGGTTCCATCCCCCAACTGGTGGATTTAGCGCGGCAGGCGCGGGATATTTTGCAGGCCATTGATCCCATCAACCAAATGGTGACACCCAGCCCCTATGACGCAGGCTGGCTAGATGCGTATTTGGCGGCCGGTGGCGGCGAGATGGCTGACGTGATTGGCTTTCATTTTTACCTGTCGCCGGGAGGTGACGCACCACAACTGCTTTACCAGGTGGCTATTCCGGCGGTGCAGGGCGTGCTGGTGGCGCATGGGCAGGCAGATAAGCCGCTGTGGGATACGGAGGCCGGGTGGCTGGCTTTGCCCGACGGCACAGGGCTGCTGCCGAATGAAGTGGCGGTGGGGTATGTGGGGCAGCGGCTGCTGCTGGAATGGGCGCGAGGGGTAGACCGAATGCTGTTTTATGCTTGGGACAACCATGGGGTGATGAGTGTGGAGCCAACTTGGGAGGATAATGTCACCCTAACCCCGTCGGGGGTAGCGTATGGCGAAATGGCGGGCTGGCTGACGGGGGCGGTCATAACGGACTTGACCGTGGATGAGGCGGGGACGTGGGTGGCGGTGTTGACCTATGCCGATGGGGCAATGGGGTATGTGGTCTGGAACCCGGCGTACCGCAGCGATGCGCCGCTGGATTTTGCCGTTCCGGTGGCGTGGAAAGTAGGCGTGCAGCGAGATTTAACTGGGGGAAGTGTGGCGTTGGCGGATGACAGGGTGAGTGTAGAACAACGGCCGTTTCTCCTTCAGCCCACGCCACCCACCAGCCACATTTGGCTGCCGCTGGTGCGTGGGTCATAGGCCAAAGGCTCACATATTTTGCGGGAGCAACAAATTTGATGCGTGGCGCGTGATACATACCACATAAGCTTTTCTACGCACCACGCATCACGTCCAGTTATTCGTCCTTCTTCTGCTGCTTTTTCTTCCTTTTTTCTTTCGTGCTGAGCTTAGGTTTATTGTCTTTCCCTTTTTTGCCTTTTTCTTGTCCTTTAGACATCTTGTTGTCCTCCTGGCTGCTACGGCCAACTGAATGGATTGCTACAAGGCAGGCATTGTTGTCATGGTGCAGATTAACGGCCTGCATCGTTACATCTTAATTATAAAATTCTTTTGACCCAGGCTCAATGGTGAATGCGGCTAGGTTGATGGAAATGGGTGAGGTAGTTCAAGCTACCACAGCAGAAAAATCCCGATGACGACCAAAAACAGATAAACCAAACGGCCGAAAAGTGCTGCCGGAATGTGGTGGTGCAGCTTGCGGCCGCTGTAAAGTGCCAGCAGTGCCATCGGAGTAGCAATGGCCGCAAGCTGGAACAGATTAACCGACCACATACCCGCTGCCGCATGGCCGATGGCAGTGAGCAGCCCCACGGGGAGAAAGTAAGCTTGCAGCGTGGCGCGGAATTGGTCGGGTGTCCAGCGGGAGAGGATGCCGTACATGACGATGGGGGGACCGTTGGTGTTGTACGCCCCGCTGAGGATGCCGGAGATGAAGCCAAACAGATAGATGAGCCAGGGGTGGCGCAGGGTAGGCAGGCTGGGCGTGAAAAGATTGTATAGGCCAAAAAGAATGAGCAGTACGCCCAGAAGACCCAGTATGAGCCGCTCGGGGGCAACATTGACGAGCCATAGGCCGAGAGGGATGCCGCAAGCGGAGGCAAGGATGAGGTGGCCGGCCGCCCGAAACTGGATATCGCGCCAACTTTTGCTGAGAAAAACGGCCGTGTAGACCAGGCTCACCAGGGCAAACAGCGGTGCTGCCACCCGTACCCCCGCCACCAGCGACAGCAGCGGCATTGCCAATAAAGCATCGCCAAAGCCGACGGTGGCGCGGGTGAAGGCGGCCAGAAAGAAGATAGCGGCGATGAGGAGGGTTGTTGAAAGGGTGAACTGCATTCTGTGTTCCTTTGCGCAAAAAAGCGAGATTATAGAGCAAGTTTTTGATTGCGGGAAACCCTGCTCGACATCCCCCCATAACATGATACGATTCACGGGTTGATAAGGAGACCATCCACATGACCCGACGTGAATTCAGTGTGGCCGATGCCTATGTTTATGATCACCGCTCCTCCCTGCGTTGGCTGCAATCCCATATCCAGCGTTATCCCCTGCTGCTGACGACGTTTTTGCTGACTACCCTGGGCATGGCAAGCTCGCAAAGTTTATCGGCCGTTGCCGTGGGCAATGCCTTTGACACGGTGCTAGGTGGCGGAGATGCCGCTGCTCTGACAATAGCTGCTCTCTATGTCGTGGCTGCCTATCTGGGTTACGGGCTGTTCGACATCGTCAACAGCTTTGCCATTCGTGTGCTGGCGCAGCGGGTGGAGCGCAACACCCGTGACGAGCTGTATTTGAGTTTATTGAGCAAGAGCCAGACCTTTCACGGCCGGCAACGCGTGGGTGATCTCATGGCGCGGGCCACCAACGACGTGCAGCAGCTTGGACTATTTATCAGCCCGGCGTTGGGCATGACCATTGAGTCTATCCTGACGCTCATCATTCCCCTCGTTACCATTGCCACGCTGGATGTCAAGCTGCTGGTGGTGCCGCTGCTGTTCCTGCTGGGGGTAACGTTGGCACTGCGCCAGTTTAACAACAATTTGCGCCCCATTGCCGACCAACTGCGGGCTACGTTTGGGCAAATGAACGCGGGGCTGGCCGAAACCATTAGCGGGATTGAGGTGGTTAAAGGGTTTGCCCAGGAGCCGGCCGAAGAAGACCAGTTTTCCCACAACGCCCGCGCCTATCGCAACGCCTTTGTCCGCGAGGGTGAGGTGACGGCCAAATATTTGCCGCTGTTGCTTTATGGGTTGGCAATTGGCCTGGCCTTTGGCCATGCCCTGTTTTTGTTCCAGCGAGGGGAAATTTCGGTGGGGCAGGTGATTACTTACATGGCGTTGCTGGGCACGCTGCGGACACCGCTGCGCTTTTTGCTGCGTACTTCTTCTGTGATTCAGCAGAGCATGGCGAGCGCCCACCGTATTTTGGAGATGATTTTGACGGAGACGGAGCTGGATGAAAACAGCGAGGGGGTGGCACAACCCATGGTGGGGGATATTGTGTTTGAAAGGGTTCACTTTGGCTATGGCGAGGAGAAGGATGATGCGATGGCACTCAACAATATTTCGTTTCATGCTCGGCCGGGGCAAACGGTGGCGATTGTAGGGCAGACGGGGGCGGGGAAAAGCACGCTGACCAAGCTGCTGAACCGCACCTTTGACACCAGCAGTGGCCGGGTGTTGATTGACGGGGTGGACGTACGTGACTGGAGTTTGGACAGTTTGCGGGCGCAAATTGGCACGATTGAGCAGGATATTTTTCTGTTTTCACGCTCTATTGCCGAAAATATTGCCTTTGGGGCGCGAACGGCCGTTTCGCAGGCGCAAATTGAGGCAGCAGCGCAAGAAGCGCAAGCCCATGACTTTATTATGGGGTTTCCCAATGGGTATGAGACGGTGATTGGGGAGCGCGGGGTGATGTTATCAGGGGGGCAGCGGCAGCGGCTGGCAATTGCGCGGGCGTTTCTCAGCGACCCGCGTATTTTGGTGCTGGATGATTCGACAAGCGCGATTGACTCGAACACGGAAGACCAGATTCAGCGGGCGATGCGGCGCATTTTGCAGGGGCGAACGACGCTGCTGATTACGCACCGGCTGTCGCAGATTCGCAGTGCGGATTTGATTTTGTTGATGAAAAACGGCCGTTTACTCACCCACGGCACTCACGACGAACTCATGACCCACAGCCTGGTTTATCGGCAAATTTTTATCCCTGAAGAGCGGAGATTGGAGATTGGGGATTGAATGGTTGGCTTTTTGGGAGTTCAGAGGGTTGACGCGCTTTGAATGTGGTGCGTGGTGCGTAGCAAATGGGTTTTCTGACGCACTACGCACCACGCACCAAATCCGCCAACCCACGAGATCCAAAAGACCCTTTTGATTTTTCCATAAGGAACACCTATGCATTTAACAGGCGGACTCAACCCTGAAGAATATGACCGCAGCTACAGCGACCGCGAACTGGTGCGGCGTATTGCTGCTTATTTTCGCCCCCACTGGAGCAAGGTGCTGCTGGTGGCCTTCATGGTCACGCTCATCTCGCTTACCGCCACCATCACCCCTGTCATCATTTCGCGTGGCATTGACCTGCTATCGGGCAACCCGCAGCTACAGCTTTTGCTGGCTCTGGCCGCCGTGGTGACGGTGCTGGGGGCGTTGGGCTGGCTGTTCAACTTTGTCCACCTGTGGTTTGCCGCGCAGGCCGTGGGCGATGTGGTGCTGGCACTGCGCGAAGATGCCTTCCGCGCCGTCATGCGCCGTGACCTGTCCTTTTTTGACCAGTTTGCCTCCGGCCGCATCGTTAGCCGCGTCACTTCCGACACCCAGGATTTTGCCACCGTGGTCACGCTGACCGTAGACCTGTTGAGCCAGTTGGTGCTGGTGGTGGTGATTGCCGGGGTAATGTTGACGCAAAATGTGCGGCTGGCGCTGATTACCTTTACGGTTGGCCCTATTGTGGTGGTGATTGCCCTGGTATTTAGGCGGCTGGCGCGGGATGCGATGCAGCAGGCGCAGCGGGCACAGGCTACTGTCAATGCCACGATTCAGGAAACGATTAGTGGGATTGCTGTTGCTAAGAATTTTCGTCAGGAAGGGGCCATTTACACCGATTTTCAGGCGACCAATGAATTGGCGTATCGGGTGCAGCTGCGGCGGGTGGTGGTGTTTGGCAGCATTTTTCCGCTGCTGAACACCGTTTCGGGCATGGCGGTGGCGGCTATCATCTATGCTGGGGGGCTAATGGCGATCAACCAGGCGGTTTCGGTGGGTGATTGGTATTTGTTTGTGCAGGGACTATCAATCTTTTTCTACCCCATTACCAGCATTGCTTCATTTTGGAGCCAGTTCCAGCAAGGTCTGGCGGCTAGTGAACGGGTATTTGCGCTAATTGACGATGAGCCGGTGGTGGTGCAAACGGCGCAGGAGCCGGTGGGTCGGCTGCGGGGAGAGATTGCCTTTGAGCGGGTGACATTTAATTACAGCACGGGGCGCAATGCGGTGCTGCAAGATTTTTCGCTGATGATTCCGGCGGGGGAAACGCTGGCGATTGTGGGGCATACGGGGGCGGGAAAGTCGAGTTTGGTGAAGCTGCTGATGCGGTTTTATGAGTTTCAGGCGGGAGATGTGGGCGTAGACGGCCGTTCTATTCGTACCCTTGACCTGAGCCAATACCGCCGCCAGCTTGGGCTGGTGCCGCAGGTGCCGTTTTTGTTTTCGGGGACGGTGGCGGACAATATTCGCTACGGCCGGCCGGGGGCTGATGAAACGGCCGTTTTAACCGCAGCCCGGCAGTTGGGCGACGGTAGTTGGCTCGATGACCTGCCCGAAGGCATCCACACCGACGTGGGCGAGCGTGGGGCGCGGCTGTCGCTGGGGCAGCGACAGTTGGTGGCACTGGCGCGGGTGCTGCTGCAAGATCCTGCCATTTTGCTGCTGGATGAAGCCACCGCCAGCATTGACCCGCTCACCGAAGCGCAGGTGCAAATTGCGCTGGCAACCGTGCTGCGCGGCCGCACCAGCATCGTCATCGCCCATCGCTTGTCCACCGTGCAGGCGGCAGACCGGATTATTGTGCTGCGCGACGGACAAATTATTGAAGAAGGGGATCATGAGGGGCTGCTGACGGCCGGCGGGCACTATGCCGAACTGTACACCACTTATTTTCGTCATCAATCGCTCGATTATCGGCCGTGGGAGAATTAGAGATTGGAGATTGGAGATTGATGAAGGTTCATAGTCTCCAATCTCCAATCTCCCAATCTCTTTTTACGCCAAAACGGTTGCCGCCTGTGGGCAACCTTGTAAAATAGCGGAAACGTCAGACGACTGCCCAATTTTTCAGCTTCATATGGAGGTATCAGCATGGAATTTATTTTAAATGGACAGCCTGCAACCTGGGATGGCGACCCAGAACTGCCGCTGCTCACCTATTTGCGTGACGTAGCTGGAATTACATCCCCCAAGGACGGATGCGCTCCGCAGGCTGCCTGCGGCTGCTGCGCTGTGCAAATTGACGACAAGGCCGTTCTTTCCTGCATTACCCCCATGAAAAAGCTGGTGAACGCCCGCATTACCACCACCGAAGGGCTGGGGGATTATCGGCAAAACGTCTTTGCCAACGCCTTTGTTTCCAAAGGGGGCGTGCAGTGTGGCTTCTGCATTCCCGGCATTGTGATGCAGGCCAACAGCCTGATTGACAAAAACCCTGACCCCAGCCGCGACGACATCGAAAAGGCACTCACCCCGCATCTGTGCCGCTGCACTGGCTACAAAAAGATTGTAGATGCCATTAGCTGCGCTGCCGAAGCCATCCGCAAGGAAGAAGAAGTGGAAATGCCGGAGAGCGATGGCAAGGTTGGCTCGCGTTATCCCAAATACCAGGCGCAAAAGCTGGTGCTGGGGCAGCATCACTACGTGGACGACATCAAAATGGATGGAATGGCGTTCGGGGCGCTCAAATTTAGCGACCATCCCCGTGCCAAAGTGGTTGCCATTGACAGCAGCGCCGCCGCAGCACTCGACGGCGTGGTTCGCATTTTTACGGCGGCTGATGTGCCTGGCGACCGTTTTATTGGGTTGATTAGACAAGATTGGCCGCTGATGATTGCCGAGGGAGAGGTTACGCGCTATTTGGGTGACGTGCTGGCGGGGGTGGTGGCTACTTCGGAAGCGGTGGCACGGCAGGCCGTTGAGCTAATTAAGGTGGAGTACGAGGTGCTGGAGCCAATTACCGATATGCACCAGGCGATGACGGCCGACAGCCCCTCGGTTCACGGCAACGGCAGCAACATTCTGTCTCGCACCGTCACCAACCGGGGGGATGTGGCGGCCAGCAAAGCGGCTTCGGCCTACACGGCACACGGTGTTTTCCAAACGCAGATGATTGAGCATGGCTTTATGGAGCCGGAGTGTGCCATTGCTTACCCCGCAGGTGACGGCATTGAAGTGCTGTCGCAGGGGCAGGGAGTGTATGAAGACCGGACGCAGATTAAAAAGCTGCTGGGACTGCCGCAGGAGAAGGTGCGGGTGAAGCTGGTTTCCAACGGC
>JACKCD010000030.1 GCA_020634215.1 Ardenticatenaceae bacterium
CGTCATGCGCTTTATGCGCGACATGGGCATAGACTCTCCCGAAAATGTCAACGTCAACGGCGGTGCCATCGCCCTGGGCCACCCCCTCGGTGCCACCGGGGCTATGCTCCTCGGCACTTTGCTAGATGAAATGGAGCGCACCGACTGCGAAACCGGCCTTGTCACCCTTTGCGTGGGCGGCGGCATGGGCATCGCCACCATTGTTGAGCGTATTTAACAGTAGGGGCGTATGCAATACGCCCTCTTGCCTTACACCCTAAAATTGTTAGTGTCATGAAGTTTTCGCCACCATTTTTTATTGCGTATTTAGAGGGAAGTTATGCAATACGCAATACGTGGACGTGGCGAAAAGCTAAAGACCCTAGCTAAAATTGGGATTGATTCGCTACAAATTTTGTCAAATTCATGACAATCTATAACGGTTTTTTGGGATTTTATAGGGTCGTTGGCACATATGGGAGAGGGCGTATGCAATACGCCCCTACATTGGCCGCTACCTTCTGAATTTCTAATGACCCTCTATCGTTATTATGCAAACTAATACCATTACCAAAATGTTTGAATACAACCTGTGGGCCAACACACGGTTGATTGAATTTTGCGGCCAGTTGACAGAAGAACAACTGACGATTGAAGTAGCCGGTGCCTTTGGCCGTATACGCCCTACCCTTGTTCATTTTATACGCTCTGAAGGCGGGTATCTTAGACGGCTAACGGGGGCCGCTCCCTGGGGCGATGACCTCGATTGGGACAACATGCCATTTTCTGAACTGCTGGCAAAGGCGCAGCTATCGGGGCAGCGGCTGATTGAGGTTGCCAGCCAGGTTGACCCGGAAGTGACTCACACCATTACTGCGCCGTGGGGCAAACCCTTCACCTTCTACAATTGGACGGTGGTGCTACAGGCTCTCTATCACGGCATCGAACACCGCACCCAAATGAAGATGCTCCTTACCCAACTGGGCGTTGAGCATTCCGACCTGTCTGCCTGGGATTATTTGGAATCGTTCCCGTTTAACGAAAAGTAAGAACGTGTTGTAAGGTCGAGGCATGCCTCGACCCTACAACTTCATGTGAAAGATGGCTATCATTTACGAACAAGATGAGCAGGGGATTGTGACCCTGACGATGGATATGAACGGCCGTTCGGCCAACGTGCTGAACGAGATTTTTTTTGCCGCATTGGAAGAGACATTGCGAAAGCTGGCAAGCGACAGCAGCGTCACAGGGGCCATTCTCACTTCTGGGAAAAAGCTGTTTATGGCCGGAGCCGACATTGACACCATGTTTGGCTCCGACGATCCGCAGGTACATTTTGATGGGTCGCAGGCAATTAAAGCGATGTTTCGGCGGTTGGAAACGCTGGGCAAGCCGGTGGTGGCGGCCATCAACGGTACAGCATTAGGCGGCGGCTTTGAGCTGGCACTGGCCTGCCATTACCGCATCGCCCTGGATAGTGACCGGATTCAACTGGGTTTCCCCGAAGTGGGGCTTGGGCTGCTGCCGGGGGCGGGGGGGGTGGTGCGAACCGGCCGTTTGATTGGGCTGCAAATCGATTGGAGTGGTTGAGCTAAAAATAAAAAGTGATGCCGCCCCAACAAGCGCTTGCAGGGGATGATCCACGCCGTTGCCAGCGATATGGACGACATGATGGCGCAGGCGCGGGCGTGTGGATTGGGGCCAACCTCAACGCCAGCACCGTGGGATGCCGGACAAACGGTACAAAATCCCTGGTGGAAGCCCCAGCCAGCCCCACATTGCCCAACTGCTGGCGATTGCCCGGCGATGCGAGGAAAAGACGGGTAATCACCGGCTCCCCACGCCATCATGTCGGCCTTGGTGGAGGGGGCGCAGGTGGATTTTGAAACGGCGTGCCGGATTGAGTCGCGCTATTTCACCAAGCTGGCAACGGGGCAGGTGAGCAAGAATATGATTGCCGCCTTTTTGACGCAGCTAAATCAGACGGTGGCAAGAAGCTTACCGTCAGCCATTCCACCACAAACAACGAAAAAGGTGGGGGTGCTGGGTGCCGGGATGATGGGGCACGGGATTGCCTACGTGTCGGCGTATGGTGATGGAGGTAATGATCGATGCCACGCCGGAGCAGGCAGCGGCGGGCGGGCGCAAAATTGCGGCGATACTGGAGCGGCGGAGGCGGCAGGGGCGGATGTCGCCGGAACAGATGCGGAAATTTTGGGAGTGGTGGTGGGAAACGGCCGTTTATGACGACCTGCGCGACTGTGACCTTTTATTTCATCGAAGCCGTCTTGAAAAACCGCGACCTCAAAAGCCAAAGTGACGAAAATGGCTGAGACGGTGATGGATCCGGCTTTACAGAAAGTTTGTTCTCCCAACACTCCAATTTTGCCCATTACCGGTTTAGCCAGCCAGCGTGCGCCCAGAAAAGTCTTCATTGGCCCACTTTTTCTCCCGTCCACACAAATGCAGTTGGTTGAAATTATCGTCGGTGAGCAGACCGACGACGAAACGCTGGCTGCGTTTGACTACGTGCAAGACCATCTGCAAAGTGCTGATTGTGGTCAACGACAGCCGGGGCTTTACACCCCTGTTTTGGCACTGCACCAACGAAGGCATGGCGATGTTGGCCGAAGGCAGCGACCCATCGCCATCGAGATGGCCGGAATGCGCCGGGGATGTCAGGCTGGCTGCTGGCGCTTTTCGATGGATGAGGTGTCGCTGAGTTTGGCTGCCCACAACCGCGACCAAACGATCAAGGATTTGGCGGGAACAGATAAGGCGGGCAAGCTGGCGGTTGACCATCCGCCTTTGCCGTGCTGGCCAAAATGCTGGAGTTAGGTCGCCTGCCGCGCTGCCGGAGCCGTGGATTTTGCGAGTACGGCGGCGGAAAAAGGCTGTGGCCGCAGTTGGCGGAAATTTTATGGACGGCTTACTCGCCGTTGAGCCAGCAGGAGATGATGGATCGGATTTGTTTATTCAATCCACGGAAACAGTGCGCTGTTTGGAGGAAGGGGTGCTGCGTTCGGTGGCTGATGCCAATTTGGGCAAGTATTTTTGGCTGGGGTTGCCCCTGTTTCCACGGCGGCACGCTGCAATTTATCAATGCCTATGGGTGGACAAGTTTGCGGCGCGGGCGCAGTGAACCGGGCGGCAACCTACGGCCCCTGCTTTGTGCCGCCGCAGATGCTGCTGGACATGGCGGCAGCAGGCCAGCCATTTGCGTAGCTGAAAATAATAGGACGCAGATTTACCCGATTTTCCTGATAAGATCGCGCCACACGGCCATGCTCCCCATCAGGAAAATCAGTGAATCTGCGTCCCATTTTTGCGGTGCAGCAGGAATTGTTCCCTGTCGAGGTCAATAAAGCGGGCTTGGTCGCCATTGCCGTCGCCATAGGGGTGGCGGATGATCGAGGGTGAACGGTATGCCCCGCGCTTTAGTTCGCGGTGGCTATATTTCCATCGTCGGCGGTGAAAAACCATGCCGCTGGTGTTGCAGTACTTCCAGGCGTGGGTCATCGGGGGTGTGTTTCAAACAGCCCGATGGTGGTGCGATGGGGCGAGGCCACGGCGGCGGCAGGCGCGGATCCAGGTGAAATAGTTTTCTTTCGTCACGATAGGCGCCAGTAACCGCCAAAACCCCAGCTTTTCGGGTAAAACCGCACGGCGCGTTCCATATCGCTCACAAAACGGTGATCATTTGTAGATTTGACAAATATTTGAGTGGTTTTCTGGATGATTTGCGTGAAGCCACAACGGTTCCGGAAAAGGAAAAGAAGTGAATGGGTGGAGGGTGTGGTGGGGAAAACGGCCGTTTTCCCCACCACACCGCCCCCTCGACACCCCGCAAGTGGGCAAAAGATAGGGTGGCAATAACGGCCGTTTTTCACCCCAATTTTGCCCAAACCACTTTGACAGCCCCCTGTGGGCGTGCTATACTTCCAGCCGTTGTTTGCTGAAGCCGCTGTGTTTCACAAGCAAACTGTGTTACCAAACAGGTATAGCAAAACCCTCTAGGTTTTGGAGGGATGGCAGAGTGGACGATTGCGACGGTCTTGAAAACCGTAGTGGGTGCAAGCTCACCGAGGGTTCGAATCCCTCTCCCTCCGCTCTACCGGATTAACAATTAACGCTCCCTACAGATGAGGGGAGGTGCCAGAGTGGTCGATTGGGGCCGCCTGCTAAGCGGTTAACGGCCGTTAAAAGTCGTTCATGGGTTCGAATCCCATCCTCCCCGCCTCTTTCTTGATTGGTGGCAAAATCTTGTCAAAATTGACAAGATACGCTATCATATCGGAGTTATGTTAAATAAATGCGCCCTTAGCTCAGTGGATTAGAGCGTCTGGCTACGAACCAGAAGGTCGGGAGTTCGACTCTCTCAGGGCGTACCAACCATTTAAGACAAAGCCAGGTTTTTATAACCTGGCTTTTTTGTTTTGATATTGGCACTTTCGCAGCGTTTGGCTATTGATTAAGGCCACAAGGTTTTGTCGTATAGCCACCTCTCTCTTACCTCCTCCAACACCAGGGTTGCGGTCATACACTTAGCTTCAGGCAACTGGGTTTCTTAGCAAACGGCCGTTTTCCCATCATGAGAATCGGATAAATCTCAGATTTCTGACCCTGAAATGTCACCAAAAAACTACCACTTGTAGACAAAATTGGTATACTCATAATGAGCATCCCAAAACCCATGAGGGCGGTACTTTTTGTTCGCGCCCCACATTTAGAGGAGAAACATCGTATGGCTGATGTCCAGGAAATTGCCAACCGTGTGATACAAAATGTAGAGCAAGTTATTGTCGGCAAGCGCAAGTCGGTGCAGTTGACCGTGCTGGGGCTGCTTTGTCAGGGACACATGCTCATCGAAGATGTGCCTGGGGTTGGCAAAACCATGCTTGCCAAATCGCTTGCCAAATCGGTTGGCGGAAAGTTCCAGCGTATCCAATTCACCCCTGACATGTTGCCCAGCGATGTCACCGGGGTCTCTGTGTTCAACCAGAAAACCCTCGAATTTGAGTTTCGCCCTGGCCCCATTTTGGCGCAAATTGTGCTGGTGGATGAGATTAACCGGGCTACGCCTAAAACCCAGTCGGCACTGCTGGAAGTGATGGAAGAACGGCAAGTCACGGTGGACGGCCATACCTATGCCCTGGAAGCCCCGTTTATGGTGCTGGCAACACAAAACCCCATTGAATATGAAGGGACTTTCCCCTTGCCAGAGGCGCAACTAGACCGCTTTATGCTGCGGATTAGCTTGGGCTACCCCAATAAAGAGCAGGAGATTGAGGTGTTGGAGCGACAGCATCAGGCACATCCTTTGCAGCGCATAAACCAGGTGATTTCTGTGGAAGAATTGCTGGCGGCGCAGGAGGCAGTGAAAGCAATTTATGTGGACAAGCTGGTGAAGGAGTATATTGTGGATCTGGTGCGGCAAACGCGAGAGCATCCGGAAGTGTATTTGGGTTCCAGCTCGCGCGGGGCACTGGCACTCTACCGACTGGGGCAAGCGCGGGCGGCGATGACGGGACGGGATTATGTGCTGCCCGATGACGTGAAGGCACTGGCTGGTGCAGCCTTGGGGCATCGCATTATTGTGGGGCCGGCCGCACGTATCAAGGATATTGAGCCAGAAGCAATTGTGCAGGATATTTTAGACCAGGTGCCGGTGCCTGGGGCACAGGTTTCGCCACGCTAATGATGCGCCATCGCCGAACGGCCGTTTTTCTCATGATGATCGCCGCCCTGCTGGGTGGGTTGATTACCGGGCGTGATTTGCTCTTTACAATCACCTACCTGCTGGCGCTGCTGCTCATCATCTCCTTTGCCTGGGCATGGGCCAACATCAACTGGGTGCATTTGTCGCGCATTACCCGGCAGCGGCGCACCCAGGTCGGCCGGCCGATGGATGAGCGGTTTGTAGTGCGAAATACCAGTATTGTGCCCAAGTTGTGGTTGGCTGTGCAGGACGATACCACGCTGCCCGGTCACTTTTCCAGCCATGTGGTTAGCAACTTAGGGCCGCGCAAAAGCTATAGTTGGCGTATCACGACCATTTGCCGTCAGCGCGGTCGGTACCAGCTTGGCCCGCTGCGTATTAGTACCAGCGACCCGTTTGGACTGTTTCCGATGGAGCGGGATTTATCAGCCACAACTAACGTGATTATTTACCCGCTGACCTTTGATATTCAGCAGTTTGCTTTGCCGATTGGGCTGCTGCCTGGTGGCGATGCGCTGCGGCGGCGCACCCATTATGTGACCACCAATGCCGCTGGCGTGCGTGATTACGCGCCAGGCGATAGCTTTAGCCGCATTCATTGGCGCAGCAGTGCCCGCCGCGACCGGCTGATTGTAAAAGAGTTTGAGCTAGACCCGCTGGCTGACATTTGGATTGTGCCGGATATGTCAGTGTATGAGCATGTGGCTCCGAAGGAAGCGCTGGAGCGGCTGCGGCAGCAGGATAATTTACCGCCGTGGATGCAAAAGGATTCGTTTACACTGCCGGGGACGACGGAGGAGTACACGGTTTCGATTGCAGCCTCACTGGCACAATATTTTTTGCGGCGTGACCGGGCAGTCGGGATGCTGGGATATGGGCAGTCGAACGAGGTGGTGCAGCCTGACCGGGGTGAGCGGCAGCTTAACCGCATTTTGGAAACGCTGTCAGTGCTTTCGGCGCGGGGTGAGGTGCCGCTGACCGATATGCTCCATGCCGAGTCGCATTTGTTCCCTCGCGGGACGACGTTAATTGTTGTAACACCGACAACGCGGGATAATTGGGCAACGGCCGTTCGTCAACTTTCACGGCGTGGGCTGCGGGTGGTGACGGTACTGGTTGACCCCGGCTCGTTTGGTAGCTCCCGTTCGGGCATTGGGCTGGCAACGCTGCTGGAAGCCAGCGGCATGGCGGTGTATCTGGTGCGGAATGGGGATGATATAACGGCCGTTTTGAGCCAAAGTAAGACCCAAGCTGGTTATTTTACAGTCGCCTGAGAAAGGCAAGTAACAAGTGGCAAGTGGCAAGTGAGACTTGTTACCTGCCACTTGTTACTTGCATATAGTGCAATGTCTGATCGTCAACGTCATCTGGTTATTATTCTCGGCATTTTATTTGTAGCCCTACTGTGCATCAGCAGCGTGGGGGCAGCGAGGTATCTCTATCGCCGCGTTGCCACCGGCACAAGCGAAGCAACTGCGCCAGCGGTGAACGAACTGGTTAGCCGTGCCCAAGGGATTATTGTAACCAGCGTTGAGCCAGACAGTCCGGCCGGCCGAGCGAACCTACAGCCAGAATCGCTGCTGGTGGGTGTTGATGTCTTTCCTCTGGATGTGCCTGATGATTTGGTGCGCTACATGGAAACATACAGCGGCAGCGGCACGGTAATTTTGACCATGCGCCAGGGAGATTCGCTGGTGCAACTGCCGCTAATGTTGGAGCCGGGCAGCCGCCGTTTGGGGGTAGAGGTACGCTCCATCAACAGCCCGCGACCTGACCCGAACACGACAGTTGTCCCCGATATGTTCCCGACGTTTACGCCGCGTCCCGCACCGCCGGTGATTGCCATTGTGCTGCCCGGCGGTGCTGGTGAAGCAGCGGGGCTGCAGGTAGGGGATGTGGTAACGGCCGTTGACGGCCATGCCATTTTGAGCAATGAGGAGTTGGTGGCGGTGATTGCGGGGCGTGAGGTGGGAACGGCCGTTCAGCTTACCGTGCGCCGTGGCCCTGATACGCTTACCATTCCCATGACGCTTGGCCCCCACCCCGATGACCCATCGCGTGGTTTTATTGGGATTGAGATGGCTGGGAATTAGATGAGGGGTGTATAATTCCCTAGTTGGTTACTGGTATAGTCTAAATGTGTTTCAAACGCGATATCCAGTTGCTATTCTTTATTAGCCTTTTCTGGTAGAACGAGGGATAAATATGGCTAAGAAAAAGCGTGCCAGTCTGCAAGATATTATTCATAAACGACAGCAAAGGGAGTTTGTTGGGCGCTCTGAACAACTCGATCGATTCCGAGCCAATTTGCATAGAAGCTGGGATGATGATCAACGATTGTTTTTGTTTAACGTTTATGGACAGGGTGGTGTAGGAAAAAGCACTCTCTTAGAACGTTTTCGACAAATCGCCAATGATGCTGGGGCAATATCTGCTCTTGTAGATGAGCAAGAAATGGATGTACCGGCGGTTATGGCAAGCTTTGCCGAACAATTTAAAAAGCAAGGTTATGAACTCAAGCAGTTTGAGGCTCGATACAGAATATATCGACAAAAACGAGAAGAATTAGAAGCAGACCCTGAAGCACCGCCAGGGTTAGCAGGTTTTGCTGCTAGAGTTCTTACTAGGGCAACGGCTCATGTAGTTAGACATACTGTGCCAGGTTCTGGTGTGGTATTAGGCTTGGTAAATGAAGATGAGTTGGCTGCACAAGCAGAAGCCTGGGTTGAGTTTGTTCGACGCCGACTAGCAAATAATAAAGATGAAGTTCAGCTCTTGCTCAAGCCAAATGAGATACTAACGCCCGTTTTTCTGAATGAGCTAAATGAGATTAACGATGAAGTGACGCTTGTTCTTATTTTCGATACATATGAACGTACTAGCGATTATCTTGATGCTTGGTTACGGAATGTTCTTAACGGTCGTTACGGTGAGGTGCCTCTAAATATACTTGTTATTATTGGGGGACGAGATGCTTTAGATCGAGATTTGTGGATCCCGTTCACTGGTATAATGGCTTCATTATCTTTGGAGCCGTTCACGGAAGATGAAGCACGAGATTATTTAGAACGCAAAGGTGTTCATGATGAGCAGGTCATTGATATCATATTAAGTCTATCAGATCGGTTGCCTTTGTTGGTAGCTATGTTAGCAGCGGAGAGTCCAGATGATCCAACACAGATAGGTGATGCAAGTGGAACAGCTATTGATCGTTTTTTGAAGTGGGTAGATGATCCTTTGCGTCGTAGAATTGCGCTTGATGCTGCCTTACCACATTATTTGAATTATGATGTTTTTGCTGTATTAGTTCCACAAGAGACAGAATTTCATTTTAATTGGCTGAAGAAGACGCCTTTTGTTAAAGAGAAATCTGAGGGTTGGGTTTATCATGAGATCGTACGTACCCAAATGTTACGCTATAAACAGCGTAATTCTCCTCAAGAATGGGAAGAATTGCATGAAAAATTAGCCGAGTACTTTCGCGACAAACGAGATGCTATGCAACTTACTAGAGATGAGGGAATCATTCGCGATACTTGGCGGCGGTCGGAATCAGAATTTATTTATCATACTGCTTGTATTGCTCCATATGTTGGTTTCGATGCTCTTCTAAGTCATTTAATAGCAATACTAGGAGCAGGCAGGGCGACCCAAGCTTTTTATCTATACTGTAGTGAACTAATACTGCAAGCTGCAAAAGAGACTAGTAGTGAAGGGCTAGAATTATGGGGAAATCGACTAGTAAAAGGAATTGTGGCTTATAACAGTAGAAATTATCCTGCTTCTATTGAACTCTTTACAGAGCTTGTTAGCTATTTTAGAAAAGATTCAAATTCAAAGGCTTGTGCTCTTAGGTGGAGAGGACAAGTATACAGATTAGTAAAAAACTATAAAAGTGCATTAGATGACTTAGAAGAAGCAGCCTCATTGCTTCCTCTTGATATTAGAATCCTCATTATAGGGTTTGTTGTATATGATCTAGGCATTACGAATATGCGGCAAGTTATTGGCACTCATGTTATAGAATTAAGTGAGGCAAAACTATAATGCAGGTTGGATATATTTTCGTTTCGTGGTATTGTTTTGCGCTTGTTGTAGATTTAGCAGCAATTTTGGATTTCAAACGCAGCCATAGCTATTAATCCAAACTTAGAGGAGGTATGCCAATCGTGGCGAAACACATCGTTTAATGGATAACTTCTTTGATCAGGCCTTGAAGGATTTAATCGCTTGCTATTGTTCTATACAGTTTTGTATGGGTGTTAGTGCAACGAGGGATCGTCAACCGTTTTTTGGGAAGATATGCGTTAGCGATCTGTACCCTGGAGGAAGTTATTCATATAGATCCTGCTTTTCGGCGTACTCGTGATGAACGAGCCATACGCCAGCAGATGGAATTTCCAAAAGCACCAGACTTGAATTGATTCTAGATGTAAAACCAATGTACCCTTGGGCTTCTTTAATGCACGGGGTCTTTGTCGACAGAGCTAGGGAGCCTTGAGGCTTCTTGCGATTTTGAACATGCTATCGAAATTGCTCCTGAAGATTGGTCAGTACATATAAGCCGAGGAAAGCTGCTTCGTTTGCAAAAGTCATTTAGTGCTGCGTTGAGTGATTTTGCCAGGGCGGTTGAGCTAGAGATATTGAGGGACGGGCGCAGTATGAACTGGAGAGTTGTTACTAACTTTAAATTCTGGGCAAAGTGAAGAAGCGTGAAAGTATTATTTATTATGGGCAATTGAAAAGGCAGAAGTGCTTATTGATCAGCAACCCTATGTACGCAATGCCTTTTAATCTTGCGCTGTATAATTTGTTGATAGACGAAAACAAAAGGAAGTCATTGTATATTGCAACATTACAAAAGAGCCGCTTTAGATCGAGTTAATGATGCTTTCCATGATCTAGAGGAATTAACGAGAATTTTTGAAAGTCATGAGCAAGTTAAAGAAATGCATCAATTGTTACAAAAATATTTGGAAGAGTATCTTTGATCGTTTTCATGGGTTTAGCAAACTTTTTTCACCTAAATGTTTTAGAGAACAGAGAGGATGGTGTCGGCAAAAACAAAGGTTTTTGACCCACCCCCATGCGCAAAACCCACCAACCACCGTCCCCGACATGTCTATACGCCCGTGTGATTAATTTTCACCTGCACAATTTGCCCTTCGTCACGCGCGGTCGTCAAAAAGACCAGCTTGTTTTGCGGGTTGCGGCTGCGCCAGCGGCCACGTTGCTGTTCTCTTCCACCAGCAGCACCTCCACCGTTTGCCCCAGATATTGACGCATCTTTTTCTTCCGAAATCTCCTTTGCAGTGTTCAATTAGGTGAAAGCGGCGGCGCTTTTCTTCATCCGGCACGTCATCATCATGTGGCGGGCACTCAATCGTCCTGGGGCGCGGGCTGTAGCGGGCTATTAGGTGAATTTTATCTAGCTTGAGTTCGGCCAAAACGTCATATAAGTTTTGAAACTGCGCCTCGTTTCGCTGGGAAGCCGACGATGATGTCGCAGTGGATGGCGGCATCGGGAATGACAATGTGCACGCGGTGGACAGGCGTGGTATTGCCCTGGTGCAGCTCCCGTTTACGTTTTCTTCTGCGCACTTCGTTGTTGCCCGCCTGAATGGGAACTTCGATTTGGGGCATCACCTTGGGCAGCGCGGCCACGGCCTGGAGGATGCGGTCGGTCATGTAGTTGGGGTGGCTGGTGAGGAAGCGAATCCGCTCCAACCCTTCCACGCCGTTGACCACCTGCAGCAGGTCGGCCAAATCAGGACCATCGCCGATGTCGTAGCCGTAACGATCCACAATTTGCCCCAGCAGCACCACTTCCTTAACTCCCTGCGCCACCAGCGAACGCACCTCGGCCACGATTTCGCCAACGGGGCGCGATAGCTCCTTGCCCCGCTTTTGCGGGATGATGCAGAAGGTACAGGCGTGGGAACAGCCGTAGACGATGGAGACGGGGGCGGAAACAAGCTGACCCCGTTCGTGGTCGGGCAAAATGATTTCGCCATCTTGCCAAGCGTGGCGGGTGGTAGCCGCCTCTTGCTCAAGCTGCGCTACGTCGTCCTGCGTCAGGTGGGAGATGAGCGGCAGGCCGTTGGTCGAAGGCTCCATAAATACGTCCACAAAGGGGAACTGTTTTTCCAGTGCTTCGTTGCCGCGCACCCCCACCACGCATCCCATGACGGCGATGGTGGTGTCGGGTTTTTCTTTTTTCAGTGGGCGCAGGGTGTGGAGCATTCCGTAGGCTTTGTCTTCGGACTGCTGGCGCACGGTGCAGGTTTCCAGCACAATCACGTCTGCGTCTTGGGCTTCGGGGGTGAATTGATACCCCAGTTTTTCTAATTCGGTGGCGACCCGGCGGGCATCGGCGTAGTTCATTTGGCAGCCGGTAATCCAGAAGTGGTATTTTTTGTTCATAGATTATGGAGATTGGAGATTAGAGATTGGAGATTGCCAATCTCCAATCTCTAATCTCCAACCCCTAATTTTCCTACAAGAATTGCTTCGGTTAAGCGAAAAGTGATTCTATCTTCGCTAAATTGGGGTGTCAAGAACTCTGAAACGGCCGTTGGTGCTTGCACCAGCATCGCTTTGAGGCGGGTTTTGTTTTCTGGCGACACCTGCATCCGGTCGGCCCAGGGGCCAAATGTCATCGCTTTGAACGCCGTTTCGCTGTGGTGTAGGGTGAACCCTGCTTTGCGGAACCCCTCTTCCCATTCGTCCAGGCTGAGGCAGCGGTGGTGGCTGGAGTCGCGCAGCTTTTCAAAGGCGTTGACATAATCGCCCGCCTCGCGCAACAGCCGCCCCTTTTTGCCGTGGAGCTTGCTGCTGCCCGGCACCACGTTGTCCACCACGGCCAGCGTGCCGCCAGAGCGCAGCACTCGCGCCGCTTCGGCCAAAAATTGGGGGATGTTGGGGAAGTGGTGGGGAGCAATGCGGCAGGTGACAAGGTCAAAGCTGGCGTTGTCAAAGGGGAGTGCTTCGGCATCGGCTTCGCGGAAGCTGACATTGTGGATGGTGCGCTCTTGCGCCAGGTTGGCGGCAACGGTGAGCATTTCGGGGGTAAGGTCGCTGGCGATGACGTGGGCAACGTGGGGGGCGAAGACAAAGGCGGTGTGGCCGGCCGCCGTGGCAATGTCCAGCACCTGCCAATTTGCCTGGGGCTGCACCAATTCGACTAGCCGAGCGAGGCTGGCTCCCTTGGCGTGGACTTCGCTGGTGGCGTAGGCGGCGGCGTTGGCTCCGAACTGTTGTTGGACTTGTTGTTTGCTCATTTTGTATCTATTGCGATGTCGTACCCGCGAAAGCGGGTATCCATCTTCAGCACGGGTTTTGGATTCCCGCGTTTGCGGGAATGACACTTTCTTTCTAGTATGTGATCAACAAGAAAGTTGTCGTATGTTGTGGAGGAGGACGGACGACCGATGACGGACGGCTGACCACCCAAAAGTTCCACTTCTCCAAAGAAGTTGAACTTTTCCCTTTACATTATTTGTTGACCCAGGCGATGGCGGCGCAGTCGTGGCTGGGGGCAGGGATGATTTGGGTGTAGTTGTGATCAACGGCCGTTAATCCCACCATCTGCCCATTTACCACATAGGCCAACCATTCCCCGTCGGCCGTCCAATCATAGGTGAAGGCGGGGGCAAATTGGGGGAAGGCCATGACATAGCGGCGCGTTTCGCCTGTTGCCAAATTATACAACAAGATTGTTTGACCGTCGGTACTGTTTTGCCAGTCAACCCCTTGCAGCAGCAGCCAACGGCCGTTTGGCGATATACCGATGGAAGCACCAAAACCTATGCCAAGCGTGAGCAGTGGTTGAACCTCGCCCGTTGACTGCTCATATGACCAAACATGTGCTTCCTGGGTAAGGGTGTCAACCCCGACAACCAGGAGCAGATCGGGGTTGGTGGGATGGGGCAAGACGTAGCGCAGGTGAGTTTGGGGGGCGGGGCCACGATTGGGTGGGGTAGCTGTAAATGTCTCGGCAGCAATCAGTGTTTGCACGGTTGGGTCGTCGCGGGTGGCAATCACGATGTTACGATGAGGACCGTCGGGAGCGGCTGGGTCAAGGCGGATAAAGCCAAAGGTGTTGTTGTCTAGCCAAAACGGGGCCACGCCGTTGCCCAAGTTGGTAACTGTTTGGCCGTTGGCATCGCCTAACGAAAGGGGAGCCGCGCTATTGACTATTGCGCTGTCGTCATAGAGGTTGATGCGGTTGGGAAAGTGGAGTTCAGCAAATTGCAGGGCGTCTTGCTGCACAAACAGGGCGTGCTGTCCATCGGGCGACCACACAGGCTGGCCGGGGAGCATCTGCGGGGTGCAGCGGTTGGCGCAGTTTTGGGGCAGGGCAACAAAATCGGCACGTTCGTTTTCAGGGTCGAATTGAAAGGCGAGCAGGGTTTGGCCGGTGGGGTCGGTTTGGCCGAAGGTGATGAGCGGGTTGTCGGGGTTGGCGTAGAGGGTGGATAAACGGCCGTTTTGCCACACCATCGTCATGGGAGCATTGGCTGCAAAATCAAATTGCTGTAACAATACCCCGTCGCTGCTTGGAAGCGGCATCATGAGCGTATAGTTTTCCCATTCTTCGATCACCGACCATGTTTCGGCGGCAAAATCATATTGCTGCATGGAAATATGCTGCGTGCTGTCTTGCTGTAAGGCAACACACATCGTCGTGAGCGTTTGTTCGGGCAGCGGAATGGGGGGCGGGACAGCGGCGACGAGTGATTGTGTGTAGGCAAACTGTGACCAAAGCCTATCCAGGATATTGGCGCGGCTACCGCCGTCAAATAGATCCGTGGAAGGGATCGTGCTGTATAGCCAACTGATGAGGCTACGGTTGCCGGACAAGGCTTGCAGAAGCTGTTGGGGGGATTTTTCCGGGGTGTTGAAAAGGATAAATTCGATAAACGGGTAGATATATTTTTTGTCTACTCTGGGCGTTTGGATTTCAAAGGTGGCGTTGCGCCAGTAGGGGGTGAAGTGGGCAATGGTAACGGCTTCATCAACGATGAATTGGTAATCGGCTTGGGTGACGGGCCAGGGGCGCAGCCCAAGCTGGTGGAGTTGGTGGGTGATGATGGCTTCGGCAAAGGCCTGGCCGTCGCAGCATTGCCAGTTGGCTTGGTAGAGGAGAACGGCCGTTAATATCTGCCCCGCATATCCATCGCGCAAAATTTGATAGCCAACGGTGTCAACAGGTACGCCGACAAGCGTGGGAGCTGGCAGCTCAATTTGCCAATGATTGCCATCGGCCTCTAGCTGTGTTAGCTGCTGAGTGGCGGCCAGCGTGTTGGGGTCGTCGCTTAACTTTAGCTCAATATGCAGGGGAACGCCGGAGAGACAGGTGAAGGCATCAAGCTGACTGCACGCCTCTTGCAAAATGGTGTTTAAATCTTCGGCCAGCCGTTGGGCAATGGCTTCGTCCCGCTGGGGATAGGTGATGGTCAGCAGGTCGCTGTCGGCGGTGTGCCAGTCGCCCCAAAATTCGGGCTGAGGAGGAGCGAGCAGCCAGCGGCTGGTGCCCAGACGGTAAACGGCCGTTTGCGCCAGTAGCACCGTTCCCTCCGTCTTGTTTACCGACAAATACGGCTGCATGATGGTGATTTCCGCTTCGGTGAGGTCGGGCGAGAGGGTGATCCGGGCGGCATCAGAGGGGATTTCGTCGGGGGTGGTGGCGGCATTAACGGCCGTTTGTGGCGTAAACGGAATCGCTTCCAGGCCAAACGGTGCGCGGTCGAGCAGCATTGCCTGCTTAAACAGTGCCGTTTCTCCGGCCACCCATTGCATATCCCGTCCCGAAAGCAGCGACGTAAATAGCTCCTCGTCTTGCTCGCTCGCCGCCCGCAGCATTAGGTTATGGCTCGATAGTACATCAGCTTGTACTGTTTGCGTTGCCGTCTCAATCCGCTGCTGCACCTGTCGGTATATGACAAAACCGGCTGCCAGCAGCAGAGCTGCCAGCCCCACAAGCAACCACCAGTGCCGCCGCCGTGCTGGTGGTTCTGGTGGGGCTGGCGGGAGTTCATCCCAAACAATATCTTCTTCGGTTTGCCACTCAAATTTTGCCATGCCACTAGTATACGGTCTTTAGACGATACCTAAAATGATGATTCAGTGACTATTAACCCACGCCGCAAAGTTGCAGCGGGGGAAATTGGGGTATACCACCAGCCGATCCAGATTTTGGCCTGGGGAATAAAGGTGAAGGTAGCCATCACCCACGCGCAGTAGCCATTGTTCGTCGGCCGACCAGTCGTAGCCAGGGAGCGTGAAGACAAAATCAGAAGTGAGACGGAATGGCTCGTCGGTGGTGAGGTCGTAAAAATCGAGTGTCCAGGTAGCATCGGCTTGGGCAAAGCTTTGGATGGTGAGAAAACGGCCGTTTGGTGAAAATTGCAGCGGGCGGGTGGGGGTAATCTTGTACGGCAGCGTTAGCAACAGACGGCTGGTTTGCAAGATGCGGTCATATGCGACGACAAATGCCCCTTCACGCTCTTCGTCGGCATACACCAGTGCCACCAAAATTTCCTCGGGATTATGGGGGTTGGCCGCCATATCCTGAATTTTGAGCGGGCGCAGCCGTGCCTCTGGCGGCAGTGCTGGCAATAGCCGGGCGGTTGTCAGCCACAGCCATATTTCCTGCGGCATCCGCATCACAAAAATGTTCTCGGTGCTGCTGCCGTCGCTGTTGGCGGCTTGGATGGCAAAGCCATAGGTTAGGTTGTTTAGCCAAAACGGAGCGTAGCCCTTGCTGATAAAAAATTCAGGTGCATCGGGGCTGCGTTTGAGAAAGAGATATTGGTCGTCTTTTTGTAACAGCACCTTTTGTCCGTCGGGCGACCAAACGGCGAGGTCGGTGTAGGTTTGCAGAGAGCAACTTGATCCCTGGCAGTTGCCTGTTTGCAGGTGGCTGTAGGAGTTGGTACGGTTGCTAAAGTCAAAGCCGTAGAGCACTAAGTCGCTGCCTAGCGGGTCTACACGGAAGAGGCCGTCGTGCAGTTCGGGCTGCTGCACCGGGATTTCGTGCCCGTCGCGCCAAACGATGCCCCACGATTGGCTACGCTGGGTTTGGCGTTCTTGCAGCAGTACGCCGCTGTCATCAGGCAGGGGGGACATGAACAGAAAGCCCCGGTCGGTGAGTTCGGTGCGCCACTGGTCGGTGGTAGGGTCATAGCGGACGAGGTTGGCCGGCCGACCCACGCCATTGCTGCACATAAGCTGAATTTGCTGGTTGGGCACAAGCGATGCGTCAACGGCCGTTTCTACCTGTTTTTGCATAAATTCCAGCCAACCCTGTTCTCCTACGACACCGCCACCGCCGCGTCCGCCCCCCACCGGCACATATTTTTGCAGCCAGGTGCGGTATTCGCTGGCCGTTGCCAGCCGTTTGTGCGCTTCTGCCCAGGAAATATTGGGCTGCACCGTTTGCAAATAGTCGAGCAGAGCATAGCTTTGCTGCATTTCGTGATTGTCCAGCGGCCACAGGGTGTAGGGTTCGCTGGGCAGCGGTTGGGGCATGGACCAAAAACGACCCAGCCCGCCCAGCCCAGCCACCGGCTGGCGGAACATTTGCTGATAATGCTGCGGCTGGAGCGGCCAGGGGCGCAACCCTAAATCGGCCAACTGCCGGTCGAGCAGGGCGCGGTGAAGCAGAGGGGCTTGGTCGCAGCAGCGCCAACCGGCAAGCTGGGTGAATGCGCCGGCCATTAAGTAGCTGAGATACCCTTGCAGCAGCGCGTCGTAGGCGGCTTCATTGGTCGGTAGGCCAACAAGCGTAGGTGTGGGCAGCCGTAGTTCACTGCCGCTGCTGCTCAACAGCAGCACATCCAAAGCGGCGGGGCTAGTGTCGAAGCGAACAGCCATGTGGAGGGGCAGCGGACACGGGTAGTCGGGCTGGGTTTGGCAGAGGTCGGCTAACTGTTGGTCGAAGTCGGTTAGCAGCCGTTTGGCCCACGTTTCATCACGTTGGGGGTAGGTGAGGGTGAGAAAACGGCCGTTTTCCGTCTGCATCTCGCCCCAAAATTCCGGCGTGGGAGCGATCAGCAGCCAACGAATTTCACCCTGGCGATAAACGGCCGTTTGTTGCAGCGTTACTTGGGGGGCGGTGGGGTCGTTTACGATCTCTTGTTCCCAGCCGACAGCAAAGGGAACGGCCGTTACGACTTCTACCTCAGTTAGGTCAGGTGAGAGGGTGACATCAAGTACCTCACCACTGCCGCTGGCATAAAGACCCAGCGGCCAACGGTCAGTGAGCAGGTAGCGGCTGGTTAACGCTTGCTGTTGGTCTGCCCAGCGGTCGTCCCTGCCAGATAGAATGGTGACAAGCAGCTCACTGTCGCCGCTGGCGGCGGCTTGCTGCAAGATGGTGTGGCTGGAGATAACGTCTTGTTCAATGGCAGCAGCGACGGTAGCGGCGCGCTGCTGCAACTGCCAGTAGCCTACGCCAGCAGCAGTCAGCAGGAGGGTGATGAGGATGAGGAGATGCCTAGGGGGGAAAAACGGCCGTTTTTCCGGTGGAGGTGGGCCAGGAACATCCCAACCGATTTCTTCTTCTGTAACCCATTCAAACTGTTTACTCATGGTGCAATCGGAATGCGCAGCATAAACGTGCTGCCCCGGTCTTGTTCGCTTTTCACCTCAATGCTGCCGTTAAGCAAGGCTGCCAAACTCGAAGCAAGATATAAGCCAACGCCAAGACCCCGCCGCCCGCCTATGTTGCTTCCCCGGAAAAATAGCTCAAACATTTGTTCCTGATCGGCTGTTGGAACCCCAATACCGCGATCAGTCACGTCAATTACCACCCAATCTTCTGCCTGATAGCAGCGCACGACCACAGAGGCTTCAGAATAATGCAGCGCATTGGCTGCTAACTGTAGGACAATGTGCTTTAGCATCATGACATCCGTAACCAATTCTAGCGGTCCGATGGCGGAGTCAAATTGAATTCTGGTTGCCTGGGGTAGCTTCATCAACAAATGCCGCTGCAAATCGCTCCACAATGTTGCCCACTCATGCGCAGTGTGGCTTACTTCCAATTCCCTTGACTCGTTCAAATTGATGAGCGAGACATCGGCCAGCAGCTTGTCAATGGCGAACACTGCTTCTTTGATGCGGACAAAGTTGCGCTGGCGTTTCTCATCGGTTAAACGCGGGTAGAAGTTTTCCAAGATAGAGGATGACTGGCTGATGACCGAAAGGGGGGTGCGGAATTCATGGGAAACAACGCGCAGAATTTGTGACTTAAGCTGCCCTAACTCTCGTTCTTTGTGCAGCGCGTTCTCCAAATCCTGCGCCAACTGTTGCTCTCGCTGCAGCGATTCAGCCAGCTCTGCCGTGCGTGTTGTCACCATCCTTTCTAAATGATGGGTTAGGGTATGGATTTGCAGATGCGTGTTGACCCGTGCTAGCACCTCCTCAAATTGGAACGGTTTGACAATATAATCCACTGCCCCCAAACTGAACGCTTCAATCTTGTAGTTGAGATCGGTCATAGCGGTCATAAAAATGACGGGGATGGATTGGGTGTTTGGCGATGCCTTGAGTTGTTGGCAGGTTTCTAAGCCGTCCATTTCCGGCATTTGCACATCTAGCAAAATGAGGTCTGGCTTGCCATGATAGGCACGTTCCAGGGCACTGCTGCCGCTGCGAGCCGTGAGGGCGCGAAACCCATGTGAGTGCAAAAAGTCTACCATGACCCGAAGGTTGGTTGGGTTGTCGTCTACAACGAGGATGGTATGAGTGTGTTCGGTTTCCATTACAAAGCTGACCTTTTCCCAATTGGGTCTGGCATCCCTGACCCATTTGTATTCCACTGGGAAAGGATATGAAATTCTGCTGGAAGTGGCAAGCGTTCGGGCAAACTGTTGGATTTTGTTAAGGTAGATAGCGACAGCCCAGGGTAGGGGGAATGATGAGGGTTTGTTGGGCTGTGTCGGGGTCGGTGAGCAAGGTGTGGGTGTCGAATTCGCGCAGCAGCCAACGGCCGTTTTCCACCCAATGCACCCTTTCCGCCCCCAACATCGTCGCTTCGCCGGTCTCAATATCCACCAGCCATACCCGGTCGGCCGCTCCTTGCCGCCAGCGCACGGTCAGAAAACGGCCGTTTTCCGCCACCTCATACACCAGGGGTCGCGTGGCCTGGTACAATCGCCTTAGCTCCTTGTTCGCTACCTGAAGCTGGAAGAGATACGTCCGCCCATCACCGGCCAGCGTTTCGCGCAGCTCCAGCAAAATGCGATTAGGGTCGTGGGGAAACGGTTGGGCGGCCACCAAAAAGAGGGAGTCGGGTGGAGTGGGCAGCAGTGCCGCCACCTCGGCCGCTGTAACCACCAGATCATCTACTCCTGTGTCTACATTGACCACGGCAAACTCAAGCTGCCTTTCCGCCGTAACGCGCACGGTACCATACCGCTGGTTATCGAGCCAAAACGGTTCGGAGCCGGTGCTGATTGTCTGCACGGGTTCGCCGTCGGTATCACCCAGCCATAACGGCCGTTGCCAGTCCCGCAGCACCACGTCAACCCCGGGGGCAAACCGAGGTTCGGCCCCCGCCAGCAGCGTGCGCGTGCCATCGGGCGACCAGGTGAACCAAAACGGCCGTTCTTGCAGTTCACACTGCTCCCCGTCACACTGCTGTAAATCCAGCACAAAATGGCGCGTGATCAGCCGCGAATTTTTGCGCGTGGCAATCACCATATAGCGCCCCGTTGGGTCTTGCTCCCCGGTAAAATAGTAGCCAGGATAATCGGTCAAAACCTCCACCGAGAACGTCCGCAGCATAAACGTTTCGCCGTTGCGCCCAATGAGCAAATTGCCCGTGACCTCGTTGCGACCATTTTGCCACTGTTCAATCAAAAACCCTGACCCGTCTGGCAGCCATGACAGCCGGTTTTCGGTAAAAAAGTAGCCATTGTTAGGACTGGACAGCCGGTAAATTTCTTGCCACTGCTGCTCTGCCAGGTCTAAAACCTGTACGACGGTGTCGGTTTGGATGTTGCACTGGTAAGGCAATTGCCTCGGTAGTGATTGCGCCACCTGCGCGGAGGCTGAATGTTGATAGATAAACTGGAGCCACTCGTCGCGCCAAACCGTGGTCAACTGGTTGCTGTTGATAAGCTGCGCCAGGCTGCTGCTGTCGTCCTGTTGGCTGATGGCTTGCTGCCATGTTACCAGGTCGCCATTGTCCACAACTTGGGTTAGCAAAAATTCGATGGCGGCGTAGACAATGCGCCAATCGCTGGGAAAAATGCGGCCGCTTTGCCAGGCGGTCGCTACCCGATCCACGCTGTGGGGATAAAGCAGCAGTTGGTCATATTCGGCGGCGGTGAGCGGCCACGGCTGTACCCCAAGCTGGCTGAGCTGGCGGTCAACGAGGGCGGTAAAGAAATGTTGTTTGAAGCAGCAGGTGTAGTCGAGAAGTTGGGCAATAACGGCCGTTAATACCTGACCCCCATACCCCTGCCGCAGTAACTCATACCCCGCGTCGTCCAGCGGCATCCCCACCAGCGTCGGTGTGGGTAGTTCCAGCGCCGGAGCCATCAGCAAAATCGGCCGTCGGCTGTTGCTGCGCTGCAGCAGGTCGGCACTGGTGCTCAAGGTAACGGTCAAGGCCAAATCGTTGGGGCAATCATCGCCATTGCCAATGAGGCGGCATGCCTGCACCACTTCGGCCTCCCAATCGGCCAGCAGCCGTTCCGCCACCGCCTGATCCCGCTGCGGAAAGGTTAGGGTAATGGTTTCGCCGCCAATGGTTTGCCATGCGCCCCAAAATTCGGCATCGGGCTGAGCCAACAGCCAGCGGTTTTCGCTTCCCTGGTGATAAACGGCCGTTTGCGCCAGCACCCCCCGTTCACCTCCCAGCCCTACATACGACTCCGCAAACTGCACTTCCGCCTGCTGCAAATCGGGTGAGAGGGTGACGGTGGGGGGTGTGGTTGGCTGGTCGCTGGGCTGGTGGAAAAAGCGAAACGCGGGTCGCGCTAGCCATCCCCCTTCTTGCATCAGCCCAATTTGTGTTTCTGCCCACCCCATGTCCCGCCCTGAAACCATGCCGCGAAACAGTTCTTCATCCCCAGCGGCCGCCACTTGCAGCAGCAGCGAATGGGTTGCCAGCAAATTGTCCTCTGCGGCTTGGGAAACGGCCGTTACCCGCTGCCGCACCTGCCAATAGCCAAACCCACCCAGCAGCAGTAAACCGGTGGCAGCCAAGATGAGCCAGCGGCGCAGGCGTGGCGATAGCCCTTGTGGCGCAGATGATACGGCACTGTTAGCAACATGCCATACCGCTTCGGCCTCTTCCTCGGTTTGCCAATCAAACTTGGACATATACCACAGTTTAGTCCACTTTAGGCCAAATGCACGCTTTTGCGCCGGCCGACAACCAACAATTTAGTTATGATGCTAAAAAAAGGCCAAATTAGTGGCAACTGGTCACGATTTGGTCACGATGCAGGTGTATGATGCTGGTAATTGGAAGCGCAAAGAGATTTTACGACAGGAGACATCACACAGCACCGCCGCACCAGCAACCAGCCACTATTTACGGAGAGAATAACAACCTATGGAATTAACGCACTTGCCCCTGCCGGGCAGTGAGTAGCCGATTATTTCCCACGCCCATTTCCTCCACCCCACCAACATCGAAACCCACATTTCAGCCACAATTCACCTCCGCCACCACCCAGATACACCTGCTCTGCCAACCAATGCCATTTTGCTCGGTCGGCACGCCCCATTTTCCCGTGCCTAGCCGTCCTCGGCTGGAATGCTTGTACCGGGATGGGGCAGCCTATATGGAAAAATCTGCTAGCCGCCTTGAGCCAACTGCTTCAAGGATGGGCAGCAAATGGGAAAAGTAATTGATGTATCGAACGAGGTCATCAATTAACCTGCCAAAAAAGGAGATTCAAAATGAGTGCATTTGATGTAGCAATTGGTCTAAATGAAGACGGGATGAACAGCTTAAGCCAGCAGGTTTACCAGCGCATTTATCCCAATGTGTTTAGGGGAACCACGTCGGCCGGCGGCAACACCGTTAGCTACGACATCAAAACCCCGCCCAAATTCAACCTGCTGACAACCAGCGAAGCCCAGGATGCCTTGAAGCAATATTTGGCGCAGCACACCGGCAACCTGACCCCCGACGAGCAACAGTTTGTCAACGACATGAGCCAGCAGGTGCCTACCTTCATCCTTGACTTTGGCGAAATTGATGCCACCCTGGATTCTGGTGGCGGCAACACTACCGACATCCCCTTTACGGCCACCGCCTACTGCCATGCTTTGGTCAACAACAGCACCCTCACCCTAACCCCTTTCCACATTGATGCCAAGGCCACCAGCGGCGGTGGTGCCGCAAATTTGCTGCTCAACATCATGATCCACCAGTTGATGAGCGTGTCGCAGCAGCTTGTGCAAAGCATTACCATCCCGCCCATCACCATTTCCGGCGTGGCGTTGGAGCCGCCGATTGTGGGCATTGAGGGCAACCAGATTGTGGTTGTCACCAATGTCCAGGGCAAGGGTTCTCCAGCGTTTCCCAGCGGCCAAAGCTGGCCTAACGACCCGTTTTTCTCGCTGTTGAGCCAGGATTTGCTACAGGCGGCGGCAGCGGCCAACCCGCAAGCACCGATGACGGGCGGAGATTCCAGCGTCAAGGGAGCTGGGCCGTTCAAATTTGGAGCGGAATATGGCTACAACTTTACGATGGTCAACCCCAGAGTGGCGATTAACGGTACGGGGCTGGATATTGCTTTTGATTTGTCGGGCAGTATTTCGGCTGGGGTGTATATATTTGGGCATATTGGGCTGTGTTATGGCGGCAGTGCCACCCCCACGCCCACAGCGCATTGCAGCCTCTCGGTGCAGGGGAATTCGCTCGAAATTGTGGCGAACAGTATTTCAACGTTCACCATTTTTGTCACCCCCTGTGGCGATGTGCCCTCGCAGGTTCTGAGCTGGATGACCGAGTTTATTGTGGCCGGGATTGTTGCCAGCCTGACGCCTGCCGTCAGTGCCTTCTTGCACGACATCCACATCTCATCCCTGCAAATCCCTGCCTACACGCTCCCCATTGACGGCCAAAACCTGACCATGAACCCCGTTAATCTAAGTGTGATTGGGGTGCCGGGTTATATTGGTTTGGTAGGCGGATTGCAGTTGAGTTAGTGGGAAATAGTGGTTGGTGGCTAGTGGTTTGTACTAACCACCAACCACCATTTCTACCGGAGTTAAACATGAGTACAAAATGTCCTTTCGATAATATCAATGATTGTCTGGTTTGGTGGGCGTGGGAAGCGTTGTGGGACAAAACCAAACCGTATTATTTGCCCAACACCATTTTGAATGGGTTGACGCAAAGCGGAAAAGTAGTCGTGGACAAAATGGGCGACCTGGTTATTGCCGATACGGGTCAGGTGCCTTTTTCCTATGATGGCAAAAACATTACGGCCGAGTTTACGGACAACATCATCAAGGGGTTTGACAGCATTGCTGACGACGGTTTCACCTATGATTACAAATCTACCAATTTTTCGGCGGTAGTGGGCTTCACAAACTTGAGCGTGACGGGGAATTATTCGGCGCAGCTTGCCAGCGGGGTGAAAGGGTGTGCGCTGAATACGGTCAAGGCGGTGACAGGTGGGTCGTTTAGCAGCGCGGCTGTGGGTGATGATGGCGGTGATTCTGACATAGACATGGCCGATGATTACCGCGACGAGATGCTGGATCATCCGTTGGGGCGGACGTTTGTCACGTCGTATTATCAAAATAACGAGGCGTTTAGCACGCTGTTTCAAAATGCTCAGGTGCAAAAGTCGTGGAATGAGCAGCAAACCGGGGGGCAAAATTCGCAGTACTATATGGATTATATTTCCACGGCACTACAGCCGGAGAACCGGGACACGATGCCGGTGACGACGGCACCCAACGGCAGCGCGGGCGAAGGCCAGCCCTCTTATTTTGACCTGCACGGGCTGTACATGTCGATCTTCCTGAGTAGTTTAAGTGGTCGGTATGGGGATCATTTTAACGGGCAGGGAGATTTGGAGACGGCGCAGCAATATTGGAAGAGTGCCAGTGATACACTGGCGTTTCGGGCGGCTTCGGAGACATACACGGGGAAGGGAACGGCCGTTCATACCGGCAGCACCGTCCTGAGCAATGTGCAAAGTGCCAATGACGACGCCATCAACCAGGCGCAAGCCCAGCTTACCCAGCCCGCCAGCAGCTTTACCGGCAACCCCAGTACGGCCACCACCTTTGCTGCCTTCAATAGCTATGAGCCAGACGTGTATGCTCAGGTACGTGAGGCGGCGATGGCCGCTGCCGCAGAGGTGGATATTGTTGCCGCTCTGGAGCGCAGCCCCTTTGAGGCGATGGGTGCCGATGATTTTAGCATCCACGGTGGCTATACCATCACGATTCCCGCCAACTTTTCCGTCACAATGAGCGGCACGCTGGTGTTTGGCAACACGGTGACGGCCAACATCACCTCGGTGACGGCGCAAAACCCGCAAATTACGCTGACGCTGGAGCCAAAAGATGGTTTTATTTTTAACGCCATGGAAAAGAACAAAGAGGGCGCTATTGCTTCGCTGCTGTCGGCGCAAATTGTGCAGAAGCTGAACAGTGACCAGGTTCGCAGCTATTTGACGGATCGGATGAATGAGGCACTGGCGCAGAAGTTTGGCTCGGTACAACCTGGACAGTAATCGGTAATCGGTAATCAGTTGCCTGACTGATTACTGATAACTGATTACTGATTACTTCAAAAAATGGACACACCACACCCATTAACGGCCGCTTATCAACTGCTGGCCGATGATATGACGAGATTTGAGGAAACGCTGGGGCAGGCGTTGGCTCCGCAGCAGCATTACCTGTCGGAAACAGAGTATGAACTGTACCGGCGGGGCAAGAAGCTGCGCCCGATTTTGCTGCTGCTTTCGGCGCGGCTGACGGCCCCGGAAGGGGTGGCACTGCCGGACAAGGTGATTCGGGCGGCGGTGTCGCTGGAAATGCTCCATGTGGCAACGCTGATCCATGATGACATTGTGGACGATGCTCCCACGCGGCGTGGACTAAAGACAGTTTATTCGGCGCGGGGAGCCGATATGGCGATTTTGATTGGGGATTTGCAGTTTGTGCAGGCGATTCGCTGTTTTGCTGGCGGCATTGACACGCAGCGGGATATGCACCTGGTGCAGCTGGTGCTGGACACGGGGTTCCAGATTTGCTGTGGCGAAATTGATGAAATGACGACCGACCCGAACTGGTCGCCGGAGGTGCTGGAGCGGCGGTATTATCGGACGGTGGATCGGAAAACGGCCGTTTTGTTTGGTCTGGCGTGTGAAGCCGGGCTGTCGCTGATGGGCGGCGGCTCCCGTGCCACCTACGCCATCAGTCGTTTCGGCCGGCGGTTGGGTCGCGCCTTCCAAATCATGGACGACCTCATTGACCTGATGGTCAACGAGGCCGCCTCTGGCAAACGCCCCGGTGCCGACATTCGCCAACGTCGCTTCTCCCTGCCCATCATCTACGCCCTCAGCGAACTAGGCGAAGGGCACAAACTTCACCACATCATGCGCGGCGGCGACTACACCGACCAAGATGTGGCCGACGCGGTGCGTGATGTCATCCTTTGCCCAGGCTTCTTCCGCGCCTACTCCGCCGCCAAAGAGGCGATGATGGAAGGCCAGGCCTATCTACAGCAGTTCCCCGACAACATTTATCGCCAAACGCTGCTCGACATTGCTAACTATATTGTTGACCATTATCCCAGCAGCACCCGGCTGGATGTGCGCTAGAAAGTAGAGGCATCAAAATAGGACGCAGATTAACCTAATTTTCCTGATTGACCTGATCAGGAAAATCTGCGTCCTATTTCAGGAGATTACCCAACATGAGTACCCCTTTTGATTTTCTGATTCAGATGGTTGTCAAAACCATCAATGACCCAGGCAGCGATTATTTTTTGCCCAAAGTGATTTTGGCACAAAAGCACGACCCCTACACGGTGGACGGGTCGTTGACTGTGGCCGATGGGCTAACGCTGTCGGACATCACGGCGGCGGGGATTGCCAATGTGAAGATGGCTGATTACAAGGTGGAAGGTTCTACGCTGTCGCTAACGGCCGATTTTGGAGCCTACCCCGCCGACAAAGTGCCCGGTCTGAAAGCGGATGTGACGCTGACCGGCCGGCTGGCCTATGAAATTGAAGGGCAGGCGGTGACGGGCAGCTTTACCTGCGTCATTCCCGAAGGGGATGTGGCGGCGCAGGGGACGGTGGCGGTGCATCAGCTTAGTCCGGCGCAAATTAGCTTTACGGTGTCGCAGGTGGCAATGAGCCTGACGGCCGATGAGCTGACAAAGACAACCATTACGGTGGCATTGGATGGTGACGGCCCGGTGCTGAAGTTTTTGCAGGAGATGCTGAACAAGCAGTTGCAGGAGGCGGAGCGGAAGGAGGCGGTATTAACGGCCGTTAACCACAAACTCAGCGACCCCACCCTTCTCAGCCAGGCCAGCACCCTCATCACCAACCTGCTCAACCAGCTTCTCAACGACGTCGTTTAAAGACAACCGACAACCGACCACTGACAACCAGCTTCCGTCTTTCGTCCGCGTTTGTCCGTGTTTGTCCGCGTCCCATTTTTTAGGAGACACCCATGGCCTCACCTTTACAATTTCTGTTGACCGCCGCCCATAAAGACATGACCAACCCCGGCAGCGATGCTTTCCTGCCCCATATTATCCTCAATCAAAAACTTGACCCCTATACCTTGCCGCCCGATGCCCCCCCCATCATCACCAACGATATTGCTATAACGGGTATTGTTCTCACCGGCGTATCCAACATCTATCTGGAAATTCCCACCGTTAGCGGTGCTGATAGCGAAACCGTCACCGCCACCGGGCAAATTTTGGGCAATAACAGCCACGATGGCTATAGCAGCCTGCCGCAGCAGCTTGTCATCAACGGCAACTTTGAGTTTCAGGCACCCTTTGCCGATGTCCTCTACAACATGCCCGGTACCTTCACCGCCACCATTCAGGATGCCATCCCCTTGACCGGTGGAGCCGAAGTTGCTATTTCGCCTGACGGCACCAGCGTGTCGGTTAATGTGACTCAATTTGGCATTAACTTTAGCACTGACCAGTTGACCAACGCTTTGACACTCAACATCAAGATCAAAGACCAGTTCAAGGATTTGATCCGCGACAAGGCCAACGAAAAGCTAAACAGCAACGACACCAAGACCGATACCAAAAACAAAATTATTGAGCAGTTAAACAGCGACCAGGTGCGCGGCATGTTTTCCCAACGGTTGACCGATGCCGTGAACCAGGCTTTGAAAAACGCCTTAGGGATGTAGGGAGATACGATGAGCGATACAAACGTCCAATTTATTCCCCAATTTCTGGATGCCATTAAAACGTTAGCTAACGAAAAGGGGCAGTTCTTTTTTCCGCAGGCCATTGCCGACCAAAATAACCCCAAATATGAACCCTATACCGACAATAGCGTCTGGAACCTGGGCACGATGAGTTCTGGCGGCACAACGCTGCAAGACACTATGAATGCGGTTTGTACAGGGGGTATGCCGGTTGTGCCGCCATTTGACGATTTTGACTGCTTTGGCATTGCCTTTAACGCTACGCCAGGGCAGTTCCCCAACATTGTGCTGGGGCAAAAGGGGACACAAAAAAGCCCAGTGGTGCTGCAAGGGCTGTCCAACATTTTTGTGACCGATATGCAGGTGAGTGACCCGGCCGTTGGGTCGCACTTTACGGCAGCGGCTAATGTGGGGCATTGGCCGGCCGGAACCGTGACCAACATGCCCAGCCAGTTGACCATTATGGCTGATTACACCATGAATCAGCAGTGTACGGCCAGTTCGCCGTGCAAGGGGCAAAGCAGCGGCGGGCTGCAAATTACGGGGCAGATTACCGTCACCTTCCCCACGACGCTGGTGGTGACGGCCAACGCCACCATCAGCACCACCAGCACCCCTGACCCCAACGCCTTCATCAATGGCACGCCGATGACGATTGCGGCGCAGGCCACCAGCTTGCAATTTGTGATTGCCGATAGTGAGTTAGCCAATATTACCATTGTGGCAACGGTGGAGGAGCCTTTTGTTAACAAGCCGGGGGTGAGTGAGCAAACGCGCAAAACGTTTGAGGCCAATATCAACTTTATTTTTGCCCAAACTTATGCCAAACAGCAGCTTTTGGCGCAGTTGAATCAGTTTCTTTGTTCACCCTCTACGCTAAGCGATTTTACGAAGCTGATTACTGAGAAGCTGAATGAACTGCTGACGGATACGATTTTTGGGGCATGAGGCGTAGGGCGTAGGGTGTAGAGCGTATGTTTTATGCCCTACACCCCACGCCCTACGCCCTACAGGATCATTACGATGACTCTTTTGTATATAAATTTACGTCAAGCGTGGGCTGGTTTGTGGGAGGAGGGGAAAACGGCCGTTTTTTCCCCACTAGAGCCGTTAACCCTGGGGGCGTTGGAGACAGTGATGCTGACCAGCCGTGAGCCGTGGGGCAGGGTGGGGCTGCGGCTGTCTGGCAGCGAGATTGGGCTACCGGAAACGGCCGATGCCATGACCCCCCCTGTGCCGACCGGGCCAAACGGCCGTTTTGCCGCCCAGATCGTTTTGCCCGTCCTCAACCTCTTTGGCAACTACGCCATTCAAACGGCCGCCGATGTCAACCCCTTTTCCCCGCTGGCCGACGCTGCTGATAACGGTACCGACCCCAGCCCGCTGGATTTGGCGCGGCAGCAGCGTGATCGGCTGAACAGCAGTGACAACGGCAGCAAGCTGGTGACGCTTTATTATCAGCATAATGAAATTTTGAACGGGTTGATGCAGAACCCCAACGTGCAGAGTACCTGGCAGAACCAGCTGACCAACGGCCAAACCACCAAATATTATATGGATCACACCTACAACGCTCTGCTGCCAGAAAACATTGGCACCGCGCTGGTAGATCGCACCCCCGATGACCAGTCAACCAGCGGCCCAACCTATTACCAATCGCACGGTTTTTACATGGCGTGGTATATGCAGGGGTTGTGCGACACGATGCACGACCATTTGCAGACGAGCGATCCGGAAACGGCCGTTCGCTACAAAAACGCCTCTGACGACATTGGCACCACCATTCGGCAAACCTATGGCAACGGCCTGGCACCCCAACACAGCCAGGACGCGCAGATTACCAACACCGGCGAAAATGTCTACAGCAAAGTCAATGCCGCCAATACCAGCGGGTTTGCAGCCGATGCGGTGGAGGCTATGCCCGACTATCTACAAGCGTTGCGGGAGCAGGCGCGGGTGGACATTGCCAACTCTGGCTTTGCCCCGGCTGCTTTTCTGGCGGCTCGCGCCCCGGCCTGGACTAATGCGCTGACGGGAACCTATACGGTGACGCTGGACAAGGTGGTGGTGACGCTGTCGGGAACGGCCGTTCAAGCCAACAACCGTATCACCGTCACCATCACCCAGGTGGATGCCGATTTGCCCCCCGCCGCCGTTGAATTGTCTGGTCATGATGGGGATGCGCTATTAACGGCCGTTCAGCCCACGCTCACATCCAGCAGCTTTGTTAGCCAAATGATTGCCAGCCACCTGCGCGGCCGGCTGGATCAGCCAGACGTTCGCACCTTTTTTGCCAATTTGCTCAACACCGCCTTGGCCGGAGGAAACTAATTATGGGAACGATACGCTACGCCTCGTGGAACATTAAACAGCTTGCCGACCGCAACAAAGACGTGAAGGGCAGCAACGCTGCTGAGCTGATTGCCAAAACCATCCAGGCCATTGGTGCTGATGTGGTGGCCGTCATGGAAGTGATGCTGGCAAACGGCCGTATTGGTATGGAGCAAATCGTTGTCGGCCTCAACAAACTCGACGGCAAAGACCCCAACAACAGCCGCGACCGCTGGGAGGCGATGGCAACCTCCAACAATGGCTCTGCCAAACCTGACCGTTACGGCATTTTTTGGAAAACAGGGCGCGTGGCTCTGACACAAATGACTTGGCCCGATGCCAGTTTTAACGGGGGTACAGTGAAATTTTACAATCGTAACCCCGGCCAATTTGTTTTCTCGCTGGCGAGTGCCCCCCAAAAACAGTTTTCGGCCTTGATTTTGCACGCTCCCGAACCCAAGGAGCAGGGTGGCAAAGCGGCCGTTAGTGCCCTCCAAGACATCGCCAACCTGGCTGTCGTGCATAAACCGGCTGTTCCCTCCCTGGTTTCTGGCGATTTCAACGTAGATTATGCCAGCAAGCCAGCCGCCTACAAACACTTTGATACCCTCGGCTACACCATTCTTTTTGAAGATGTCGCCACCTCGCTTAGCACTAAAATCAGCGATACCGGCAGCTTCACCGCCAATGCCTACGACAACATCATGATCCAGAAAACAGTGAAGGTTACAAACCAGGGCGTACTGGATTTTGTTCAAGTAATGGCAACCGCCATGAGTTTGCCCGCCTGGGGCGGTGCCTCCTCCGCGCAGCAAACGGAGTGGCGGGCGGTGCTAAAGGCCACGCGTAGCCGGGTCAGCGACCATTTGCCCATTTGGGTCGAGTTTCAACTGTAGGTCGGATTGCCAATTTGCCAATCCGCGCCCTATTCTTAAGGGAAAAAACCATGACAACTGACAATGGTCATCTCAAAACAACCATTTACGGCAAAATTAACCAAACCGACCCCAACAACCCCACGCTGACCCTCAACGCCAGCCTGCTTAATGAAGCTGCGCCGTTGGCTGGCTATTTGGGCGTTACGGGCGATTTGGTATTAAACCACGCTGTGCCGGATCAGACATCTGATTTTGCCCGCGTAACAGGTACGGTGTCGCTGCCCAATTTGCAGTTGGCGGGGGAATTAACGGCCGTTTTTACCGCCCAAACCAACGACGGCAGCACCATCATCACCGAACTTGATATAGCCTTACCGGCCGGCTGGGGCATCAAAGACAGCTTCTCCCCCCTGCCACAAACCATCCAAATCACCCCCAGCCAATTCCCCATCCTCGCCAACTCCCTCTTTGAAGACATCGCCTTTGTTGCCAGCCCCAGCTTTGTCGTCACCAACGCTGCCTCCACCAGCCGCCACCTCGGTGCCGGGCTAAACCTCGTCGGCCAAATCTCCGTCAATACCCTCTTTGCCCCCCTCACCGACCTGCTGGAAAACATCCTCATCCTCGACCTTACCGGCCTCATCACCCTGGCCGCCACCGCCGACCAGCCGCCCAACATAGATCTTCGCGCCCGCAGCACCGCCCTCAACAAAACGCTCCACCTCGGCGAATACCCGCTGGAAGATCTCTTTGTGCGGCTGTGGACATACCAGCCCGACCAGGGCGTGCCTTCGGGCGACAACGGCAACAGTAATGGCGACGCTGGCGGCGACGACGCTGGCAGCGACGATGCTATCCCCGACACCCGTCTGGGGGTTGGCGGCACGCTGGCACTTGGCTCACTCACCCCCATCGTTGTCACCGCCACCGTCACCGGCGGCTTCAGCGGCCTCTGGACGCTCATTGCCGAACCCGACGAAATGGCCGGACAAACCTCCTTTAGCGGCTTTGGCGACCTGGCCGGGCTGGTAGGAGGCGACCAAACCCATTTTGCCCTCCCGCCCACCATCGCCGACAGTGGGCTGGTGCTAAAAGACATCGTGCTTGGCTTTGAGGTTGAGCCACCCACGCTGCGCTTTGTCCACGCCGCCGTCACCACCGACCACCCCTGGTCGCCCATTCCGGCGCTGGGCGGCAAGCTCCAAATCAAGCTCAACGAAGCTGGCTGGACGCTGGTCAAATCGGCCAGCGGTTACGACAACGCCGGTTACGTTAGCGGCGATCTAACCTGGGATCTGAGCAACGGCAAAATTCTTGACCTGGCCGTCAACGCCGATTTTGACACCGCCAACAAAGATTTCAACATCGCCGGTGAACTAACGGCCAACCAAGGGGGCATCATTTCCAGCAGCGACATTTTGGGTTATGTTGGCCTTAGCGACCCCAACCTGCCGGTGCTGACGCTGGAAGATTTGTACGTGGGGGCTAACCTGCCCAAGAAAACGTTCAACACCCACGTCGCCCTCGATGGAACCTGGAAATTCTCCATTGGCAGCCTGGACGTGTCCATTGACAGCCAGATGATCATCACCCTGCAATATGCCAACAACTGGTCGGGTAGCTTTCACGGCCAGGCGACCATTTTGGACGACATCACCCTTAGCGCCGACTACGCCTTCCCCAGCGACGACTTTTCCATTGAAGGCCGCGCCACCGACCTCAACCTGTGGAAAATCATCGAGGCCATCTTCCAGGGATTGGACGCGCCGCTGGCCGTGACCCCCAACGCCACGCTGCAAAAATACCTCGACATCCAAAACCCCTACATTGCCATTTCCAAAACGGGCAGCGACTACATGCTCAAGTTGGGCGGCGAGTGGGATTTGGGTGACGACGGCCTCAAGGTCATCATCAACTTTGAAATGATGAAGGGGACGCAGTTGGGCATCATCGTTGGGGTGCAGCTACAAAACCTCAGCGGCTCGGCCTTGTCGTCGGCTACCGGAATTGACGCGCTCAAGGTGTTTGATGAGTTCTTTACCACGGCCGATTTGATGATGGCACTTTCGACCAGCGACCAGAATGCCTCCTTTGCCTTTGACATTCCCACGCTGCCGGCCGAACTCAAAATGGTCTTCCCGTCAGACGTGGTGCAAATCCGTAAGGGGATTACCTTTATGGCGATGGTGGAATTCAGCCGCCTGTCTGACCCCAACACGCTGATTTACAAGATTTTGCAAAAGCTGAACTTGGCTGATGTGGAGGTGATTGGGGCGGTGCAGGTAACACCGGACAATTTTATTTTGTTTGTGGGGGTGAGTGTGGAAACGGCCGTTCTCACCCAAAACGCCCCCGCCCTTCCCGCCACCACCAACAACAACCTCCCCCTCAACGGCAAATTCGGCGGCGGCGACGACCATCTAAAAGTGGTCGCCTACCTCAAAATCCAGGTCAACCCCCTCGAAATCACCCTCGGCGGCTGGCTGGAATTTGACATGACCACCAACACCGGCCCCTTCCAATTCCAGCGCGGAATGCAGTTTGGTATGGCGATCACCGTCGTCGCCAACGGCTTCACCCTCGTTGGTACCATGATGGGCACCTGGCAAAACGTCTTTGGGCTAAACGGCGTTGACCTCAGCAACGCCGCCATCGTTATTGGCGTAGACTGGGAAGGACTGCCCACCCTCGGTTTTGCCGGAACCCTCACCACCTCCGGCCTTACCGCCCAGGGGTTTCAGGGGTCGCTGGCAATCATTGTCAACACCGAAAACCCGGCGCAAAGCGTCTTTGCCGGGGCCGTCAGCGACCTGACACTGGCCGATATTGTCCACACCCTGGCTGATGTTTCCAGCACCGACTTTGACGACGTGTTTAAAGAGATTGCCATCGAGGGGTACCCTGAAAACGCCCTTATCTACAGCAGCGATTTGGAAAACGCGCTTAACGTTGCCAGCCAGGGGGGGAGCACCCAAAACGCCGCCTATAACACCGCCGTGCAGACCATCCAGGCCGCCTTTGCCGCCGCCTCCGACGAAGCCATCACAACCCAACTGCTGGTGGTAAAGCCCGACACCCCCCAGCCCACCTGGTATATCACCGACAACGGGCATCAACTGATGCACTATGAGCTGACCCAGTCCACGGCCGGCGGCAGCATCTCTGTTGCCAAAGAAGCCCAAATCTACATCGCGCCGGAGGCTTCCGACTGGGGCAACGGCCTCAAGTTTGACCAGGGGTTTCACGTCAGCGGCATTTTCAAATTCCTGCTGCTGGAAGTGGAGATGGACATTGAGGTGGACAAAAGCAAAGGGGTTTACGCTGATGTTTATCTGGCCCCCATCATTCTGGGCGACAAACGGCTCTTTTCTATTGTGGCGGATCAGGCTGGGTTGGCCGAGCAGAAAAAGTTAGTGACGGCGGGACAATTAGAAATACCTCCTGGCGGCCCCTACCTTTCCTTCTCTACCTATGAGCGCCCCGACGCGCCGCCCAACCGGCAAAAACCCCACTTTTTTATGTCGGGCGATGTCACCATTTTGCTGGCGAGCTTTGGCATTACCGTCGAGTTTGACCCCGATCATTTCCTGATTCACGTGGAAGACAGTTCCATCCTGACCAAATTTGAGTTCGATGCCACGGTTGGCAGCGATGGGTTCTCTGCGGCTGGCTCCTTTACGCTGGGCGAAAACGTGATTGACCTGGGTGCGCTGGGCAAGATTACGCTGCCGGGTTTTGATGCCGGGCTGGGGCTGGGGTGGAACAAACCCAACAACAGCATTGAGGCGGCGCTGCATTTTGGCGTGACGCTGCCCATTTTGGGACATAAAGAGTTTCTGAACGTGCAGGTGGATTACAGCACCAAGGAACTGGCGGCGCTACCGGGCATTGTGTGGGATGAAATCAAGTCGTTTTTCCTCGACCTGTTTAAGGATGTGGAAAAATGGTTGGAATGGGTCAAAAACGGTGTGGTAGCGTTGGCAGAGAAAGTGGCACAGGTGCTAAAGGATTTCTTCAAAAAGACGTGGCAGGAAGCAGCCCAACTGCTCCACGACATTGGCTATGCGGCGGAGCAGATCATTAACGACATCAAGGACGCATTCCAGGAAGCGGAAGAGAAGGTGCGTGAGTTTGTTAACACGCTGTTTGAGGATGTAAAGGAGTGTGTTGTGGATTCGGCGTACCAGATCGTCGGTTAATAGGTTGTTGGCAGAGAATGCCGATACATGAATAGGACGCAGATTTGCCTGATCATCCTGATCTTATCAGGTCAATCAGGTAAATCTGCGTCCTGTTTTCTTTCTTTTGGCTGAGTTGGCGATAAGAGCCAACGGCCGTTTTTCGCCCCACCCCCCAAAATGTGTTAAACTTAAAAGTTTGGCGGCACTTTGTCGCCTAACTTCTATTGAGAGTGAGCTGGTAATCCTTTGAAAAGAGCGATTCTGTTTATCTGTTTGTTATGGTGGCTGGCGGCTTGCCAACAGCCAGATGAGGCCGTGCCGACTGTGCCAACCCAGGCGATGGAGGTGCTGGCAGAAACGGCCGTTCCCACCCGCATTGTCGTAGATGAAGGGTCAGCCATTGCCGAGGAAGCGGCTGCCCCAACGGCCGTTCCCGAACCCACCACCGAACCCACCCTCACTGTGGAACCCACCCCGCTGCCCGGTACGGAGCTGGTGGTTTGTATGGGCAAGGAGCCAACGAGCCTGTATTTGTATGGCGATTCGTCGCTACCAGCAACGGCCGTTCGCCATGCCCTCTACGAAAACCTCTACACCAGCCTCAGCTACGGCTACCAGCCGCAAGCATTGGAAAAAATGCCCAGTTTGGCCGATGGCGATGCCTTTTTTCAAGAGGTTACGGTGCGAGAGAATGATTGGGTCATGAACGCCGTAGGGCGGCGGGTGCGGCTGGTAGAGCGGGAGCAGGTGGTGGATGCCAGCGGCAAGACGGTGACATTTAAGGAAGGGAATGAGGTGGTGATGCAGCAGTTGGTGGTGGATTTTGCCGTGAAGCCGCTGGTGTGGTCAGACGGAACGGCCGTTACCGCCGCCGACTACCTGCTCGGCTTCACCGTTGCCAGTGACCCCGACACCCCCAATAACAAAACCATCACCGAGCGCACCGCCAGCTATGAAGCCATTGACGATACTCACCTGCGCTGGACGGGCATTCCTGGCTACCTCGACATCACCTATTTCAGCAACATTTGGCCGCCGCTGCCCAGCCACCAGCTGCAGGGCCTGACCCCGCGCCAACTGCTTACTGCGCCAGAAGTGGCGCAAATGCCGCTCAGTACCGGCCCCTTTGTGGTGGAGGAGTGGCTGCCCGGCAGCGAAATTCGGCTGGGGCGCAACCCCCATTATTATCGCGCCAGCGAGGGGCTGCCCAAGCTGGGGCGGCTGATTTTCCGCTTTGGCACCGACGGCGCGGCCATTTTGCAGGATCCAGCGCTGGGTGGGTGTGATGTGGTGACGCAGGATGTGTTTGGGCAGGAGCAATTAACGGCCGTTGGTGGCGATCCCACCTCCGCGCAGCAGGCCGGAGCCGTTTTCCACATCCAGCCCAGTCCCATTTACGAACACATCGCCTTTGGCATAGACAGCGTGTTTACCGATGACTTTCGCCGCCCCGACTGGTTTGAAGACAAGCGGGTGCGCCAAGCCATTACCATGTGTACCAATCGGCAGCAAATGATTGACGAACTGACCGGTGGCTATGGCGAAATGATGCACGCCTACATTCCCAACCAGCACCCCCTCTACCCCGCCGACCTGCCGGAATGGGACTATGACCCCGTTGCCGCCAACGCCCTGCTGGATGAAGCCCGGCTGCTTGATTTGGACGGCGACGGGCGACGGCAAGAGTTGTCGTCAGGCACCACCTTTACCATTACGATTGGCACCAACAATGAAAGCGGCTTGCGGCAGCAGATCAACAATATTTTTCAGGAAAACATGCGCGATTGTGGCATTGTGGTAGAGACATATACGCGGTCGGCCGGCACCTGGTTTGGCGATGGGCCGGGCGGCCCGGTGTTCGGCCGGCGTTTTGACCTAGCCGAATTTGGCTGGCTCAGCCGCGTACAGCCAAACTGCGACCTCTATTTGTCAGAAAATGTGACCGGCCCGGAATCTATTGGTCTAGGAGGATGGAGCAACGTCAACGTCACCGGCTGGCGCAACGAAGCGTTTGACACCGCCTGCCGTGCCGCCCGTGCCGCCCTGCCCGGCACGCCCGACTATGACAGCAATCACCAGGCCGCGCTCCGCATCTTTGCCGACGAACTCCCCGCCATGCCCCTCTTCACCCGCATTGAATTGGCGGTGGCGCAGCCGACGGTGCAGAACATCCAGCTTAACACCACCCAGCCCTCAGAGCTTTGGAACGTGTTTGAGTGGGATGTTGAGGACTAGAGACACAGCAATTTCAAATAAGTACATCATTGAAGGTGGCCGACAGTACAATTATGAAAACAATCCCTCAGTTAATGAATGAAGCTAGAGAATTCATACAACAAGCCATCAAAATACAAGATGAAACTATCGATTTAACAATAAGAAAGGAGTTGTTGGAGGATCTATACATCAAATATCACGATTGGTATAGAGCTTGCCTGAGCTTATTTGATTTGTTTCAGGAGCCAGAAAAGAAACAAGAATTCAAGAAACAATATGAAGGAGGACTCCTTGTTTCTAAGATATCTGCTTTTTTAACTGAAGGGCTAAAAGACAACATTTTTATGAATCCAGATCGACCGCACGAATTAATGCGGTGGCAGCATCCGGCAATCGAACGATTTCAGAAACCCCTCGAAATACAGTGCAATACACTCGCTGAACTTTTTAAGCATCAAGTTGCTCCAAAAAATCTTAACGTTGAGGATGAATTTCAATGGCATCAAGTATTTAGAAGGATTGTGGGAGAGTTTATAAGGCGCTCGGATTATTTTGATGTATCAAGAAGCCAATTGAAAAAAGGGCTAACTTATGAACATCTAGCAATTATTCTTCTTTTGGCGATTGATGGTTTGCATATCATTGGTCACGATATTCGTAGTGTAGCAGAAGAGAGCGATTTAATCATTGGCAATGAATCAACAGATGCCTTTTGGAGTAGGTTAGGAAATCCTATTATCGTCGAATGCAAATATTGGGATACACCAGCCGGTTCTCAAGAGATAGCACTTTTAGATAAAAAAATGGAGGTAAGACGTTCAAGTACGGGTATTCTTTTTTCTAAGGAAGGGATTACAGGTGATAGGTACAGAGATGCTAAAGCAGCAATTAGAGAGACACTGGGAAGAAATGGGCGACACATTGTGGTCCTAGATAAAAATGATTTGATAGATATTGTTAATGGCATTCACCCCTCTGAAAAATTGCGAGAGAAATATTATTTGAATTTTACCATCTGATTTTGCTTTAGAACTGGTTAGAAAGATTCGGTATTATAAGATGAATGTTAGAGTTCCCCCGATCAAATCACAAGGTATTAAGACGAAGCTGGTTCCATGGATTAATAGCCTTGTTCCAGCTGATTTTGCGGGAACGTGGATTGAGCCGTTTATGGGAACGGCCGTTGTTGCTTTCAATCTTGCCTCGAAAAACGCATTGCTGGCTGATACCAATCCTCATCTCATCAACTTTTATCAAGCTATCGCTACAAAATGTATCACCCCAGGTATTGTGAGACAGTATCTTGAAGAAGAAGGGGACAAACTTTTAGAAGTTGGTGAAGCCCATTATTATGCTATTCGAGATAGATTTAATCGTGAGCAAAGCCCTTTGGACTTTCTCTTCTTAAGTCGGGCTGGGTTTAATGGCATGATTCGGTTTAACCGCAAGAGGGAATTCAATGTACCTTTCTGCCGTAAACCACACCGCTTCTCCCCAGCCTATATCACAAAGATTGTGAACCAGGTTGATTTTGTTGCTAAATTGGTGCAGGTAAAAGATTTTCAGTTCAAATGTCAGAATTTTACAGAGACGATTCACCTAGCAACGGCCGATGACCTCATTTACTGCGACCCGCCCTATATCGGCCGGCATGTGGATTATTACAATAGCTGGGACGACACCTGCGAAATGGAGCTATATGAGTTATTAGCTGATACACCGGCTGCATTCATTCTATCCACCTGGCACCATAACGCTTATCGCAAAAACGAATACGTTGACTCTCATTGGAGTAGGTTTAATGTGCTTACTAGAGAACATTTTTACCATGTAGGGGCTAGTGAAAAGAATCGTAACCCAATGATCGAGGCTATTATTACCAACCTGGATATTTCTGCTCACCAGTTTGAAGAACAAAGCCAACCTCGGCAACTACAGCTACTAGATGAAGCAAGTACGTATTTGGAAAGGCAACATAGTCAGCAAAAAATGACAGCCAAAAACAGAGGACAGGTGCGTACAGCAAATCTACACAAGGATACCATGTTGATGAGCGATGATTTTGATGAGCCGTTGTCAGATGATTTTTGGTTTGGTGATGGCAGTTGACGCTATTTAGCAAATGGACTGGTTCAAGCAAATACGGCAATTTTTACGGATGAACAACGACGATAGACAGCGAGAGGCGGCGAATGACGGTGAGGGTGAGCGGTTTTTGATTGTGGGGCTAGGCAACACGGGGCGCAATTATGCGGGTAATCGCCACAATATTGGCTTTATGGCGGTGGATCGGCTGGCGGCGAAGTATGGGCTGCTGTCGAACCGGGTGCAGAACAAGGCGCTGGTGGCAAACGGCCGTTTAGCCAACCACCCCGTCATCCTTGCCAAACCGCAAACGATGATGAACGGCAGCGGCGATGCCGTTGGCCCACTGGCAAAGTTTTACAAAGTACCGCCCGCCAACGTGCTGGTCATCTACGACGAAATTGACATTGATTTTGGCATGGTGCGGATTCGGGAAAAAGGAAGTTCTGGCGGTCATAACGGCATGCGCTCCGTCATTCAGCATTTGGGGCAGGAGTTTCCGCGCATTCGCCTGGGGGTTGGTCGTCCCAATGGCAAAATGCCCGTCCACGCCTACGTCCTGCAAGATTTTGCCAAGGATGATCTGCCGCTGGTGGATGAAATGCTGGAAACGGCCGTTGCCGCTGTCGAAACCTTCCTCAGTGAGGGAATCAACATGGCAATGAACAAGTACAATACAAAAAGGAGTTAAAGGATCTAGCTATTCGTTATTGGGCGTTTAAACTGGAGGTTGAAAGTTGTTTCGCTCAATCTAGGCTAAGATTTTAGTCAAATCATTCACATGCTCGTGGAGACAATAAAATGGTAGCTGATACGCAAACTTTGGACAGATTATTTAGCGAGGCTAGGCATCTATCACCAGAATACAGACTACGCCTTGTACAGAGAATCATACAGACGCTTGTTTCAGCATCACCCATTCAGGAGCCACAGCCGCTACGTTTGGGCGAGTTTGGGGGTGACGAAGCAGACATGTCTACATTAGACGACTTCACTGTTGCAGAATGGCAGCCTACTGACGAGGAATTGGATGGCTCATAAGTATATTCTGGATACCCATGCCCTTGTTTGGTTTGTAGAAGGCAATAAACGACTGAGTGATGAAATCTTTCCCCTTACACTGGATATATTTGAACGTAGCTTGACACCGGAAGGCCTCCGTATTCCCGAGTTGCATGATCGCTTCATTGTTTGTACAGGGCTTCATTTACAGGATTTGGGAGAAACAGTGGAAATTATAACAAAAGATCAAGCAATTACTGAAGCCAATGTGTTAGCAGTCACTTGGTGATTAGATTTGCGCTATTTGTCAACGGCCGTTTAATAACCAATCTCTCTTCTTAACATGAGCATTTCCGGCTTACTCGACGTTTTTAACGACCTCCCCGCCTACCAAAAGCTGCGGGCGGCTATGGCTGCCGAGCAAACGGTTCCCGCTTTGGAATTGCCGAGCAGTGCAAGAACGGCCGTTCTTGCCCACCTCCACCTCACCAGCAGCACCCCCATCATCCTGCTTTCCGGCCGCATAGATGCCGTCACCGGCTGGCAACAGGCACTCGAAACATGGCTCCCCGCCGACCGCCAGCCCTTGCGCTTCCCCGAACCCACCCCGCTGCCATTTGAACGCGGCCCGTGGAGCGACCGCACCATCCAGGGGCGGCTGGCCGTGCTGTCGGCACTCATGGCTGGGCAGCACCCCATGATGCCCGCCCCCGCCCACCCGCCGCTTATTCTCACCTCCGCCCGCGCCTTTTTGCAAAAAACATTGCCCAAACGCCGCTTTGTCGCCGCCACCCGCGCCCTGCGCGTGGGGCAAATTTTAGATTTGGACAAAACGATGGGGATGTGGCGCGAAATTGGCTTTGACCAAACCAGCGTGGTGGACGCGCCGGGGCAGGTGAGCCAGCGCGGCGGCATCATTGACATTTTTCCTATGAACGCGCCCTACCCGGTGCGGATTGAGCTGTTTGGTGACGAAATTGACACCATGCGCTATTTTGACCCCGCTACTCAGCGTTCCATTGAGGTCAACGGCAGCAGCGCGGTGGAGCGGGTGATGATTACCCCGGCGCGGGAGGCGTTGCCGCAGGTAGGGCGGGAGCTGGCGCTAACGTGGCCGGATGAGCTGCTGCCGGATGAAGAGAGCCTGCCGTCTTGGCGGGATGATATGGCCCTGCTGCGCGAAGGACGGCCGTTTTCCACCCTCGAATATTACCTCCCCCTGCTCTATGCCCGCCCCGCCAGCCTGCTCGAATACCTGCCGGAGAAGGCACTGCTGGTGGTGGATGATTGGGCGGAGTTGGAAACGGCCGTTCGTGAACTCCTCAGCCACGCCGACCAAATTGGCAACGAACAGCCATCGCTGCCTCCCAGCTACAGCAGCCCCCTGTTTGAATGGCGAGCCATGGCCGACGAGCTCCGTTGGTGGCAGCCACTCGTCCTGGGCGCGGGCGAAGAAGAGGAGCCAGAACGCCACCCCCTGCACGAACTCAGCGAATCGTTCACCCCCGGCCCCCGCTATGGTGGGCAGGTGCGTCCCCTCATGACCCAGCTTCGTTCCGCCCGGCGCGAGGGGGAACGTGCCGTCGTCGTTAGCCGCCAAGCCGCCCGGCTGGCCGACCTTTGGCGCGAAGAAGGCCGCAACGTCATGGAGGAGGGCATCCGCCGCCAAACCAATTCCCCCCTGCTCCTCAGCACCCCCACCCCCCTGCACCCCGTCGAAAACCTACCTCAACTCCCAGACTCCGGCAGCCTCACCTTTGTTCAAGGCAGCCTGCCAGAAGGGTTTACCCTAGTAGACCGACAAACCAACGATGTGGTGCTGGATTTGCTGACCGATGCCGAAATTTTTGGCTGGAGTCGGCCGGCGCCCCGCCGCATACGCCCCCGCCGCCCCACCGCCCCCGAAACCTTCTTTGCCGATATTCAGGCTGGGGATTATGTCGTCCATCTTGATTACGGCATTGGCCTCTTTCAAGGGCTGGTCGTGCGCAACGTTGGCGGCATGGAGCGGGAATATTTGCTGGTGGAATATGCCAACGGCGACAGCCTCTATGTGCCGGTGCATCAGGCCGACCGATTGGGCAAATGGATTGGAGCCAGCGAGCAGGCCCCAAGCCTAAACCGCGTGGGCGAGAAAACATGGACGGCAGCCAAAGCGCGGGCGCGGCAGGCCGCCGACGAATTGGCTGGTGAGCTGCTGGAGCTATACGCCGCCCGTGAAACGATTGACGGCCACGCCTTTGCCCCCGATGACGAATGGCAAATTGAGCTAGAAGCCAGTTTCCCCTACCGCGAAACCGAAGACCAACTGCGCGTCATTGCCGAAGTGAAGGAAGATATGGAAAAGCCGCAGCCAATGGACAGGTTGGTTTGTGGCGACGTGGGGTTTGGTAAAACAGAAGTGGCCTTGCGAGCCGCGTTTAAGGCGGTGGTGGATGGCAAGCAGGTGGCGATTTTGGTGCCCACGACGATTTTGGCGCAGCAGCATTACAACACCTTCCGCGAACGGGTGGCCGCTTTCCCCGTCAAAGTCGAAATGTTGTCCCGCTTCCGCACGGCAGGGCAGCAGGCACGCATTGTCAAAGCACTGCGCGAGGGGGAGATTGACATCGTCATTGGCACCCATCGCCTCGTTTCCGATGACGTGTCGTTTAAGGATTTGGGGCTGGTCATTATTGACGAGGAGCAGCGGTTTGGCGTGGCGCACAAGGAAAAGCTGAAGCAGTGGCGCACCGAGGTGGATGTGCTAACGATGACTGCCACTCCCATCCCGCGCACGCTTCACATGAGCCTGACCGGGGTGCGCGACATCAGCATCATTGACACCGCGCCGGCCGAACGGCTGCCGGTGCAAACGTATGTGGGGCAGGCGGACGAAACGCGGCTCAAGCGGGCGATTTTGCGTGAACTGGATCGGGGTGGGCAGCTCTTTATGGTGCATAACCGAGTGCAGTCCATTGACATTGTGCGGAAGCAGGTGGAGCGGTTGGTGCCGGAGGCGCGGGTGGTGGTGGCGCACGGGCAGATGAGCGAGCGTAAGCTGGAAAAAATTATGCAGCAGTTTTCGGATCGGGAGATTGATATTTTGCTCTCGACGACGATTATTGAAAGCGGGCTGGATTTTCCCAACGCCAATACGCTCATTGTGGATCGGGCTGATGCTTTTGGGCTGTCGCAGCTTTACCAGCTTCGGGGGCGGGTGGGGCGCGGCACGCGGCGGGCGTATGCCTACTTCTTCCACCGCCCCTGGCGTGGGCTGACGGCGGAGGCGAAGGCGCGGCTGGAAACGATTGCCGAGCAAACGCAGTTGGGGGCAGGCTACCAAATTGCCCTGCGCGACCTGGAAATTCGCGGCGCGGGGGATTTGCTGGGTGGGCAGCAGAGTGGGCATATTTCGGCGGTGGGGTTTGATTTGTATACGCGGCTGTTGGCAACGGCCGTTAAACGACGCAAAGCCGAACTCAAAGGGGAGGAACTGCCCCCCGACCTGCCCGAAGCCCCGGTCATTGATTTGCCGCTGGCAACCTACGTGCCGCCCGACTATGTGCCGGACGCGGCCCTGCGGCTGCGGCTCTACCGCCGCATGGCGATGCTCGATTCGCTGCACGAAATTGACGAAATGGCCGAGGAATTGGCCGACCGCTTTGGCCCCATTCCCGACCCGATCCACAATTTGCTCTACCAACTGCGGATCAAGGCGCTGGCGCTAAAGGCGCAGGTGTCGGCCATCACCACGGAGGCGGGGCAAATTCGCATCCGGGTGCTGGAGCTGGAGGGGCTGGACAGGTACCATATGCAGCGGTATTTGGGGGAGAGTGTGCGGGTGAGCAAAACGGCCGTTTGGATGAAGCGCGACCTCAGCACCCATGAATGGCAGGTGGCACTGGTGCAGGTGCTGGAGCGGCTGCAGGGGTTTGAACGGCAGGGGTAGTTGTGTCCTGTGTTATACTATGCTTTCAAATGTCACGAGACGTTATGTGAGGTAGATGATGCTAAACGCAATTCATATCGAGCTTCCACAATCTATTTTTAACCGGTTACAGCAAGTTGCCAAGCAGCATGAACGCTCAATTCCTGATACAGTGGATGTCCTTTTGGCCCAGGTTGAATCTATGCCTTCTTTCGAAGATGAAGTCGAGCGTGAGTTAGCGGCTCTAGCTACCTTTCCCGACGAAGTGCTGCGGCTTCTGGCGCAAAACCCTATACCCCAAGCTTACCAAGAAGAGTTGGCCGCATTGAATGACAAGGCGCAGCGTGTGGGCAATTTGTCATTAGACGAGGAAGAACGGCAGGATTATTTGCTGGATTATTATCAGAAGGCAGTTTTGCGCCGCTCCTATTGTCTGGAAATTTTGCGTCGTCATGGTCATGATCTGAGGGAACTCCTCAAACTGCCGATTCCAGCTATGATATGAGCAAAACATTCATCCCCAAAGCGGTTCGGCAAGCGGAAGCGGAAGCGGCTAAACATCGTTTGAAGCGCGACCTCAGCACCCACGAATGTCAGGTGGCATTGGTGCAGGTGTTGGAACGGCCGTTAGGGTTTGCGCGGCAGGGAAAACCTGTGCTGTCTTCTGGTTGGAACACGAAGAATGAAAATAGGACGCAGATTTTCCTGATTAAACCGATCAGGAAAATCAGGTGAATCAGCGTCCTATTTTCAGGACAGGATAAATAGCTGTTGCTATTGAGCATCCGTCGTGTTAGTTTATGCTTATGAAATACTTTTCTTGGAGCAACGAAAAGAACATCAAACTACAACAAGAACGGGGTATTTCCTTTGAGGAAGTTGTTTTTCATATACAGCATGGGCAAGTGTTAGCAGTTGTGGCACATCCTAATCAGGAAAGATATTCTTATCAGAAAATGTTTGTTGTAGCGATCAATGATTACGCTTATTTGGTTCCTTTCGTCGAGTCAGAAGGGGAAATCTTTCTGAAAACAATTATTCCCAGTCGAAAGGCAACAAAGCAGTATCTCAGGTAAAAAATTATGGTACAGCTTGATAAAGAAGAACAGAAACTGCTGGATTCCTTTGAGCGTGGAGAGTGGGAATCCATTGCCAATGAAGAAGAGGAAATCAAACGGTATCAAAGCTATGCCGAGGCAACGTTTAAGAAAGAGGCGCAGGTTGATATTCGTATTTCTCAAAAGGATTTGGAAGCGATTCAAAAACGGGCTTTGGAAGAGGGTGTTCCCTACCAAATATTAATGAGCAGCATTCTGCACAAATTTGTTTCGGGGCGGCTCGTTGAAACCCAACGTTAACGTGGCACTACTTGATGACCAATATTACTTTTTTTGATGATCCCCTGGCGCAGTCGCCACGGGATGTGAAGATTAAGCAGCTTGGGCTGTATGTGTACCCCGACGGCCGGCGGGTGGCGGTAGGGTTTGATTTGTCGCCGTTTGTGGAACGGCCGTCTATCGAAGTCAATGTCCTCAACGAGCGGGGGGAGTTGGCTGGTTCGCTCAACGTCATCGAACCAAACTCAACCAATTTCACCCTCACCCTCCATTTGCGCGATAAGGAGCCAACGACAACCTATGAATTGACGGCCACCATCTATTTCCAAACGCCAGAAACTAAACGGGAAAATGGGGCGCAAAAGACGGTGACATTTGATGCCACCCAACCGGGGGAACTCATTTTTCGTTGAGCCTAGCCATTCTCAATCTAGAATAAGGCCAAGATTTTTGGAGGGATGTCGTCATCATCAAGTGCCTTAAACATAAAGATATAGCATTTGCCAATTACCAAAGGCATTGTAGCGGCAGAGGGATCGCATGTCAGTAAAGAAAGTGGTTCTTTTCCCCAGCGATTGACGCAAAAATTTGACTAAATCGTCGATCAGTTCAAGTGCTGTATGAAGCAGAAAAGCCAACAAATTGAGTACCAGCAAAGCTTGAGCCAAACACTGCTTGCCATGCCCAAAATTGTGCTCGACATGATACCCTTTTGTCTTGAGCACATTGCTCCCCTCATTTTCTATTTTCCAGCGGGTGCGACCACAGGTACAAAGAATGCTTACGTTGTGTTTATCAAGCCGATGATGGGTAAACCAATTTTGTTCAATCGCTTGACAAAAAGCGGGGAGCGGGATAGAGTTGTTTTGTCAATTGGATGGACTAAATTGAAAACGGAGTTGGTGTCATGCGTAAGGCGACGCAGCAGCAAACCAAAAACCACAATAAACGACTCATCCTCAAAACGATTTATGATCGTTCAGAGATCAGCCGTGCCAGCATCGCCCGCTCCACCCGTTTAACCCGCACCACCGTTTCCACCATTGTTGCTGAACTCATTGCCGATGACCTCGTGGTGGAAATAGGCCCTGTTGCCACCGACCGTGGCAAACCGCCCATCTTGCTTAATGTCCCCGACAGCTCGCGCCATCTCATTGGCGTTGACCTGGCAAACAGCGAATTTCGTGGTGCTGTGCTAGATCTGCGCGGCAATGTTCTGTTTCGCCACAGCCTGCCTGTTGCCAATCGCAGCAACCAGGCGGCGTTGCAGTTGGTTTATGAGCTGGTTGAGACTTTGCTGGCTGCAGCTACGCGCCCGCTGCTTGGTATTGGCATTGGCACGCCGGGGTTAATGGATGCTGAAAATGGGGTTATTTTGCAGGCCATTGACCTCGATTGGCAAAATTTGCCGCTGCGCCAACTGCTGGAAGACCGCTTCCGGCTGCCTGTTTACGTTGCCAATGACAGCCAGGCAGCGGCACTAGGCGAATTTATTTTTGGGCAGCGGCAAAGTGATTCCAACCTGGTGGTGTTAAAAGCCGGCCGGGGCATTGGTGCGGGCATTGTCCTAAACCGTCAACTGTATTACGGTGACCATTCCGGTGCTGGCGAAATCGGTCATATTGTGGTGGTTGAAAACGGCAAACTATGTCGCTGCGGCCATTTTGGCTGTTTGGAAACGGTGGCAAGCAGCCGTGCCATTGTAGAGGCGGCACAGTGCATTGCCCAAACCGACGCAACCTCTAGCTTGCACCAATATGCGGCAACCCCGGAGCGTATTACGACCGAGCTTGTCCATCAGGTGCTACAGGCGGGGGATGAAGCGGTGCAGCAGTTGATCAATGAGGCGGGGCATTATTTGAGTATTGCCATTGCCAACATCATTGGGCTGCTGGATGTGGGGCACATTGTGGTGGCAGGCAGTATGGCTCGTTTTGGCAATGCCTTGCTGGAACCAATTCAGACCCGGTTGCAGCAGCGGGCGTTGGCATCGCTGGTGAAAAAAAGTGAAGTAAGTATTAGCCATTTGGGTCAGGATATTGTGGTGCAAGGGGCGGCAGCGATTTTGCTGTCGCAGGAGTTAGGGCTGGTGTGAAATTGAGAATTGGGAATGAAGAATTGAGAATGGGGAATGAGACGTTCATCCCTACTTCTCAATTCTCAATTTCCGATTCTCCATTATAAAATGTCTGTCGTGCTGGGTATTGACGTTTTGCTAAGTGACCATCTTGACCTGCTGCAGGGGCGGCGGGTGGGGTTGGTGAGCAGTGCCAGTGGCCTGACACGAGGTTTACGCAGTACGGTGGCAGCATTGCAGTCCTTGGCCGATGTTGAGCTTGTGGCACTTTTTGCCCCGGAACATGGTTTTTATGGGGCAGAGGCCGACGGCCGTTTTGTGCCTTCCACCATCGACCAGACAACCAGTTTGCCTATTTATAGTTTGTATGGGGAGCAAAAACGGCCGTCTACTGCTATGCTCGACGGCATTGACCTGCTTGTTTTCGATATCCAAACCGTTGGCGTTCGTTTTTATACCTACGTCACGACTATGCTCTATGTGCTGCAAGCGGCGGGCAACCATAGCATTCCTGTTGTGGTGTGTGACCGCCCCAACCCCATTGGCGGCCGTATTGTCGAAGGTCCAATTATGGAGCCGCCGTTTGAGAGCTTTATTGGCTGTGGGCCATTGCCGCTGCGCCATGGCCTGACAATTGGTGAGTTGGCGCGGTTGTTTACCACCGTTTGGGAAGTGCGATGCGATTTGACGGTGGTTCCTTGCCAGGGATGGCAGCGGGATATGTGGCATGATGAGACGGGGCTGGTGTGGGTGCCGCCGTCACCGAGTATGCCGAAACTGGAAACGGCCGTTTGTTACCCTGGCACTTGTCTCATTGAGGGTACAAATTTGAGCGAGGGGCGGGGAACGGGCGTTCCTTTTGAACAAATTGGCGCACCCTGGCTTGATGCTGTTTGGCTGGCGCAAACGCTTAATAGCCAAAACTGCCCTGGCGTGGTTTTTCGCCCGACCCATTTTCAGCCCACGGACAGCAAATGGTGCGGCCAGATGTGCCGAGGGGTGCAGCTTCATGTCACCGACCGCGCCGTTTTTCGCCCGGTTATGACGGTGTTGGCGTTGTTAACGGCCGTTCAAACCCGCCACCCCGACGAATTTTCCTGGCGGCTGCCCCATTTTGACCGGCTCATAGGCACTGACCAGGTGCGGCAACAGTTGGAAGAGAAAGAACCTGTGGGCGACATTATCGGCCGTTGGGCCAAAGGTCAACACGCCTTCGACACCCACCGCCGCGCCGTTATGTTATATCAATAATCTGTCTTCATCCGCATCCTGTCTAGATGAAAATAGGACGCAGATTTGCCGCATCTTTCTGATGCAGGCTCATCAGGTAAATCTGCGCCCTATAGTACGAGGAGAAAACCTATGGCAACAACCGCCGTAACCCGACCATCTGCCGAAGCTGCCCCAACGCTTAGACAGCGGCTGCGTGCTTTTTTCGGCAACTACGTCGTCCGTAAAATACTCAAAGCACTGATTACCACGTGGGCTGTTACCACCTTCACCTTCTTTCTCATCCGGTTGCTGCCCGGCAACCCCATCGAGCAGTTTGTCAATCAACTCATCGTCACCTACGGCATTCCCTACAACGAAGCCCAGGATCAAGCGTCGGCTCTTTTTGCCATTGATTTTGACCGCCCCATTGGCCTGCAATACCTCGACTACGTGCGTAACCTCCTGCGCGGCGACATGGGCATGTCCATCCTCTCTCCCGGTACGCCCGTTACCGACATCATCAAAACATGGCTGCCCTGGACTATTTTCAGTGTTGGCACCGGCTTAATTCTTAGCTTTATTTCGGGTGTGGTTCTTGGTTTGTTAATGGCTTATCGGCGAGACTCCCTTTTTGACCACATCCTCACGCTCTACGCCTCCATCATGACCTCGGTGCCAAACTACCTTATCGCCATCATTGTCATTGTCTTTTTTGGCGTGCAGCTTGAATGGTTCCCCATTGCCGAAATGCGCGGCGTGCTTTCGCCTGGTATTGAACCAGGTCTCTCCTGGACGTTTATCAAGGATGCTATTTTCCACGCCTCGGTGCCGGTGATAGTCTACACCATTACCGGCATGGGCGGCTGGATGCTGACAATGAAGAGCAGCACCATTGGGGTTTTGGAAGAGGATTATGTCACGATTTCCCGCGCCAAGGGGCTAAAGGACAGCCGTATTCTTACTTCTTATGTGGGTCGCAACGCTTCGCTTCCCATCTTTACCCAGCTTGCCATTGCCATTGGCTTTGTGGTTGGTGGCTCTGTCATCATCGAATCCCTGTTTCAATATCGCGGCATTGGTTTCACCCTGCTGCAAAGCGTGCAGCGGCGCGACTACACCCTCATGCAGGGGGTCTTTCTCATGCTCACCTTTTCGGTCATCTTTGCCAATCTGCTGGCCGACATTCTCTATAGCTGGATTGACCCGCGTATTCGGCTGGAAGACCAGGGATAACCATTTTTATGCTCTCGCTAGAAGGTCAACTTTTTTCAGCAGTTGAGCTTCTAAAACGGGACGTTATGTAGAGGAGAGAAATGGAAACACAACACGAAAATGCTATGATCGGCTGGTTAAAACAACGCATCCAGGGTTTGCGGACGACGTTGCGGATTATGCGCTATAACACCGTGGGCTATATTGGCTTTCTGGCTATTGTCGCCATTGTTTTGCTTTCTTATATTGGCCCTTATTTTATTGAACTGGATACCGATACCAAGATAGACAAAATCTACAATACCCCTTCCAGCGAATTTTGGCTTGGGACTGATCACCAGGGACGGGATATTTTTTCGCAGATTGTGCATGGGGGTAAGGATGTGATTGCCGTGGGGCTGGCGGCCGGCCTCATTTCGACCATCATTGGGGTGACGTTTGGCACGCTTTCGGGGTTTATTGGCGGTTGGACGGATACGATCATCGTTGCTATCACCGATTTTGTGCTAACCATTCCACGCTTCCCGCTGTTGGTGGTGCTGGCAGCCATTTTGACGTTTGACAGCAACATTTATTTAGGGGTCATCTTGGGGCTGCTCAACTGGCCGTCACTGCTGCGGGCGGTGCGCTCCCAGGCACTTTCGCTGAAGCAGCGTGATTTTATTGCCGCTGCACGGGCACTTGACCTTGGCACTGCCCACATTGTTTTCCGCGAAATTATCCCTAACATGATGTCGTATATTATCATCAGCTTTACGCTGGCGATGACGGGGGCGATTTATGCGCTGGTGGGGCTGGTGCTGCTGGGTCTGGCTCCGTTTTCGGGCACGAATTGGGGCATTATGCTCAGTCTGGCCTGGACGCGGGGGGCAATCTTTTTTAAGGATAGTATTTGGTATATTATGAGTCCGGTGGTGGCGATTGCGATTTTGCAGTTGGCACTGATTACGATGAACCGCTCGATGGAGCTGATTTTTAACCCACGGTTGCGGACGGAGGCGTAGTCAATTCTGATGGCACAAAACGATTATTCCAACATGATTGCGGCTGATGTGGATGCCCCGCTGCGGCTGGAGGATATTTCCATTTATTACAAGACGGCGAAGGGGCGGGTGCAGGCGGTGCGGGGGGTGAATTTGGCGCTGAAGGCGGGGGAGAGTTTGGCGCTGATTGGGGAGAGTGGGTCGGGTAAGACGACGCTGGGGCTGGGAATTGTGCGGTTGTTGGTGAAAACGGCCGTTATTCAAGGCTCCATCACCTACCGCCGCGACCAGAAAGAAGTCGAAGTGCTAGATTTGGCACCCGAAGCCTTACGCCAATTCCGTTGGCAGCAGTGCGCCATGGTGTTTCAATCGGCACTCAACGCTTTCAACCCCGTGTTGCGGGTATGGGAACAAATTTGGGATACTGCCAAAGCCCACGGCTGGCGCGACAAGGAGGCGGTGCGGAAACAGGCACTTGATCTGCTCAACTTTGTCCAGCTTGATGCTGACCGGGTCATTAACGCCTATCCCCATGAACTGAGCGGCGGGATGCGGCAACGAGTGCTGATTGCCATGTCGCTGCTGCTTAACCCGCAGGTGCTTATTTTAGACGAGCCAACGACTGCCCTTGACATTTTAACCCAACGCACCATCATTACGCTGCTGCGCCGTTTGAAGGAAGAGAAAAATTTCACCATGATTTTTATCTCCCACGATTTGGCAATTGCGGCCGAACTGGCCGACCGTATTGCCACGATGTATGGCGGACGGCTGGTGGAAGTGGGGCCAACGGATCAACTTTTCTATAGCCCGCGTCATCCGTATACGCTGGGGTTGATCCGGGCGGTGCCTACGGTGACGGGTGGGTTTGAGGAGTTGTCCTCGATTCCTGGCTCCCCGCCAGACTTTATTAATATGCCCAGCGGCTGCAAATTTCATCCGCGCTGTGCGTTTGCCACGGAGAAATGTTCGCAAGAGGAACCGGACTTGGAGCCAGTGAGCAATGGGCATTATGCGGCGTGCTGGCATTGGCGTGAAGTGAAGGTGGAGGTTGATCGCTGGAACGAGGTTCGAGCGGCGGCGGCAAATTAGGTGAAAGAGTGGCACCACTGATTGAATTAAAAAACGTGACGCGACGGTTTGGCAAGGGAGATCAGCGGATAACGGCCGTTGACAACATTTCGCTCTCCATTGAAAAAGGCGACATTGTTTGCCTGGTGGGGGAAAGCGGCTGCGGTAAATCTACAACGGGCAGCATGGTGGCAGGTCTGCTGCCAACCTCGGAAGGGCAGATTTTGTATAAGGGGCAAGATATTGCCCAGATGGATCGGGCGCAGTACCGGGAGTACCGTCATGGGGTGCAGATTGTGCACCAAGACCCCTATGCGTCGTTGAACCCGACGCAGACGGTGGAGCAGATGCTGACGACACCGCTGCAAAAACATGGGAATTATGGTAGCCGAACGGCCGTTCGGCGTCGCGCTATTGAACTGTTAGAAATTGTGGGGTTAACGCCCGCCGAAGAAGTGATGGCAAAACATCCGCACCAGCTTAGCGGCGGCCAGCGGCAGCGCGTCTCTGTGGCGCGTGCGCTTACCCTCAACCCTGCGTTTATTGTTGCCGATGAAGCTGTTTCAATGGTAGATGTATCGCTGCGTGTCAGCATCCTGACCATGCTCTCTCGGCTGCGGACAGAGCTGGACGTGACGTTTTTGTTTATTACCCATGACCTGGCGCTGGCAAAATATTTTGCCTGGCAAGAAGGCCGGGTGGTGGTCATGTATTTAGGGCGCATTGTCGAAGAGGGGCCAACGCCTCGCGTGATCCAAAATCCCGGCCATGCCTATACCCAGGCGCTGCTGTCGGCGGTGCCGGAGGCCGACCCGAATATTGCCCGCAAGAAGAAACCGCTGGAGCTGCGGAGTGCGGACATCCCCAGCTTGTTGCGGCTGCCGTCGGGCTGTACATTTCATCCACGCTGCCCGTATTTTGTGCCGGGGGTGTGCGAAACGGCCGTTCCGTCTCTCATTCCCATTGCCGGTGGCGGTGCTGCCGCTTGCCCTGTCCTCAACAAAGAGGGCGTTGTCGCATGATCGGCAGTGAACTGGGGCACGCTGCTTTTCGCATCGGCATGTATCTTGTCGTTGTTGCCGGGTTGCTTACCTGGTTTACCGAAACCGGCACCCCCGGCAATGCTATTTCCCAATTCACTCTGATTTTGGGAATCCTGTTTTTGGTTATCGTAACCATTCTAGTGCGAGTTGGTCGGAAGTGATTGGGAGATTGAGAGACTAAGAGACTTTCTCTTCTAATCTCCTAGTCTCTTAATCTCCTAATCTCTAGTCCCCTAGTCTCACAAAACTGTCTTTTTAAGGAGGTGATGCCTGACAACAAGGTACTAAATCAAATAACTAACGATTTACAAATTTTGTTTAAAGTTTCTTTTACAAGGAGAAAGTTGTGAAAAATAAGAGATTCCTACTGATCGCGTTTGCCCTGATCGCCAGCCTGGTTTTGGCTGCGTGTCAACCCCAGGTTGTCGAAGTGACCCGCGTTGTGAGCGAGACCGTCACCGAAACCGTTACCCAAGAAGTGGAAGTTACCCGTGTCGTGGAAGGTGAAGTTGTCACCGAAACCGTTACCCAGGAAGTTGAAGTGACCCGCGTGGTGGAAGTTCCTGCCGAAGGCAGCAGCGGCGTAAGTGAATTCCATACCGCTTGGCCTTATACCCCACCCCCGGCTGGCCATTTCAACACCTTTGTCTCTGATGGCATGGGTCTTTCCATTTACCAGCCGCTCATGGAGCCTTCCCTATTCTTCTACGTTTGGCACGACCAAAGCTGGTTGCCCATGGCTGGTGACTCCTGGGAATGGGTTGACGATAGCACCCTGCGTGTCAAACTGCACGAAGGGGCTGTTTGGAGCGATGGTTCCGACTTCACCGCTCAAGACGTTCTCGATACGTTTGCCATCCGCCGCCTCCTCAGCTCTTCTGAGTGGAACTTCATGAGCGACATCGTAGCTGTGGATGACCATACCGTTGACTTTATTCTCACCGGTCCCTCCACAACCTTTGCCCGCCGCGTGCTCTCCCGTGCAGTTAGCATTCGCGCCTCTTCGGTTTATGGCGACTTTGCCCAACGCACCCGCGATCTCGTTGACCAGGGGTTGACTGCCGACTCTGATGAATGGAGTGCGCTGCTGCAAGAGTTCAACGCATTCCGTCCTGAGGATATGGTTGTGCTTGGCCCGTTCAAGATTGACCCGGCCAGCATTACTGAATCGCAGATGGTGTTGAACAAAAACGAAAGCTCCTTCATGGCCGACTGGGTGAAGTTTGACCGCATTGTCAACTACAACGGCGAAACCCCGGACGTAACCCCGCTGGTTCTGGCCCGCGAAGTGGACTACGCCACCCACGGCTTCCCGCCCGCTACCGAAGCGCAGTTTATTGCTGATGGTACTCGCATCATCCGTGGCCCGCTCTACACCGGTCCGGCACTCTACTTCAACATGACCATCCACCCGTTTGAGATGCCTGAATTCCGCCAGGCAATGGCCTACGTCATTGACCGTGACGAAAACGGCTTTGTCTCTTTGGGTGAATCTGGCAAGCGTCAGGTCATGATGTCTGGTTTTGCCGACAGCGTCGCTGGCACATGGCTGACCGATGAAACCAAAGCTGCCCTGAACCATTACGATGCTGATCTGGCGAAAGCTGAAGAAATCCTCACCGGTTTAGGCTTTAGCCGCGACAGCGATGGCGTTTGGATGGACGACACCGGTGCCCGGATGGAGTTTGACCTGACGGCACCGGCCGAATTTGCTGACTGGTCTGCTGCCGCCGAAAACGTGGCCGAACAGTTGACCTCATTTGGTATCGCGACCACCTTCCGGGGTGTCAACTTCCAGCAGCATCCAACCGATGTTCGCGCTGGGGCGTTTGAAATGGCAATTCGTGACTGGGGTGCTGCCAACCCGCATCCGTCCTTTGCTTTCACCACCGACTTCACCTCCTACAATGGAGGTGGTGGCGAGGCCGTCACCGAAGGTGCTGGTATGAGCTGGCCGCTGGTTCAGCAAACCTCGTTGGGTGAGATGGACTTAGGTCAGTTGACCATTGATGCCGGTAACGGTGGCGATGAAGCTGTCCAGAAAGAGATCGTTAACCAACTGGCGCTGGCCTACAACGAACTGCTGCCGCAGATTCCGCTGTGGGAACGGTATGGCAACAACCCGGCTTCGCAGGTGCGTGTGGCTGGCTGGCCGGCCGACGGCGACCCGATCTACAACAATGGTCCTTACGGCGACCCGTTTGTGACCTACCTGCTGCTGACCGGTACGCTGTATCCAGCACCGGGTAACGGCAATTAGTCAGTAATCAGTTAACAGTAATCAGTAATCAGTGAACCCACTGATTACTGATTACTGATTACCGATTACCAATTACTGAAAATGCGAATCGCATTTGGTGGCATTGCCACAGAAAGCTGTACTTTCTCCCCCTGGACAACCAAGCTGGCTGATTTTTGGGTGCAGCGTGGTGAAGAAATGATGGTGGGGGATCGGCACCCGTTTTTTGCCCAGCATGAAGCAACGTTTTTACCGACGCTGAATGCGCGGGCGCTGCCGGGTGGGTCGGTGGAAACGGCCGTTTATCACCAACTCAAAACCGAACTCCTCAAACACCTAGCCGCCCTCGGCCCCGTAGATGGCTTTTACCTCGATTTACACGGGGCAATGAACGTGGTGGGGATGGATGATGCGGAGGGGGATTTGGCAACGGCCGTTCGTGCCGCCGTTGGCCCTGATTGTTTGATCAGCGCCAGCATGGATTTGCACGGCAACATTTCCAACCGTTTTGTTCGTGCCCTTGACATGCTCACCGCCTACCGCACTGCGCCCCACGTAGACTACATGGAAACCCGCGCCAAAGCCGTGGCGATGTTGGTGAATTGCTTGCAAAACGGCACTCGCCCCCACATTTTGCGCCTGCCCGTGCCGGTCATTTTGCCCGGCGAACGCACCAGCACCGAAGTGGAGCCAGGTGCCACCGTCTATGCCGCGCTGCAGGTGAGCGACAGCGTGCCAGGGCTGATTGATGCCTCCATTTTTGTGGGCTACGTTTGGGCAGACGAACTCCGCGCCTCGGCCACAATTGTCGTCAGCGGGTTTGATGATGCGGCGATGCAGGCCGAAACGCAGCGGCTGGGGCAACTTTATTGGCAAGCGCGACACGATTTTGTCTTTGGTGTGCCCGCAGGCAGTGCCGACCAGTGCCTCGATTGGGCGGTGGCGGCTCCCAACCAGCCCGTTTTTATTAGTGATTCGGGCGACAACCCGACGGCGGGCGGCGTGGGCGATGTGCCCGCGTTTGCTGAACGGTTGCTGGCACGGGATGATATTCCCAGTGCGGTGTTGGCGAGTATTGCCGATGAAACGGCCGTTTCCCTTTGCCACACCGCTGGACTCAACGCCACCGTCACCTTGTCGCTGGGGGGCAAGCTGGATCCGGTGCATGGACGGCCGTTAACCGTTACCGGGCGCGTCATTCACCTGAGCGACGACGACCCCGTGGCCGGGAAAATTGCCGTTGTCCAGGTAAAAACCAGCAACCTCATCCTGACGCAGCACCGCAAGCCATACCACTATATTGCTGATTTTCAAGCGTTGGGCATTGACCCCGCTGCCCATAAAATTGTTGTTGTCAAGATTGGGTATCTTGTACCCGACTTAAAGCAAGCCGCTGCCCACGCTTTTCTGGCGCTCACCCCTGGTGCTGTCAATCAGGATATTCCCAGCCTGACCTACCACCGCATTCAGCGCCCCATTTACCCACTAGACCCCGATATGGAATGGGAGCCGTAAAAGAAATTGGAGATTGGAGATTGGAGATTACCGTTATGCTGCTGCCAATCTTCCATCCCTAATCTCTAATCTCCCTAATATTGAAACATGGAAGCACAGCGGTTTGTCATTGGCGTAGATGGCGGCGGTAGCAAAACGGCCGTTGCAATTCTGAATCATGAGGGCGTTCTTTTGGGGCGTGGACAGGGGGGAACGGCCAACTATCACCACCACGGGCTGGAACATGCCGGGCAAAATTTATTGGCGGCGATGCAGGCGGCGGCTGGCGAGGCGGGGGTGGATTTAGCCAACGCCAGCGGGGCATTTTGGGGAATGGCTGGGGTAGATCGGCCGGTTGACCGGGAACGGATGCGTGATTTGGCGGCGCAATTGCTGCCTGGCGTTCCCGTGACCATTGACAATGATGCGGTGGCGGCATTGGCCGGGGGGTTGAACGGCCGTTGTGAAGGGGTGGTTTTAATCGCTGGCACCGGCATGATTGCCTATGGCGAAAACGGCGCTGGAGAGCGAGCGCGTGTTGGGGGCTGGGGCTACATCATCGAACAGGGCAGCGGCTACAGCTTAGTCAAAGAAGCGATTAAGGCAACGCTGCTCGCCACTGATGAGCAGCAGCCAACGCAGCTCACGCAAACCTTTATGGACGCGCTTCAGCTTGGGCAAATTTCGGACATCATTACCTGGCTTTATGCCCGTGACCGCCATATTTCCCAGGTGGCGGCGTTGGCACCGCAGGTGTTGGCTGCTGCCGAAGCTTATGATTTTGTCGCCCAAAGTGTGGTTAGTCAGGAGGCGGAGGCACTGGGCAAGTCGGTGTGGGCAGTGGTGCGGAAGCTGGGGTTGGAAAAACGGCCGTTTTCCCTTGTCCTCGCTGGCAGTTTAGTAGGCAAAAACGAGCTATACCGCCAACTCGTGATGCAGGCTGTTTACACTCGCCTCCCATTGGCACAGCCTTTGTTACCCCAGCATGACCCGGCCGTGGGCGCGGCGTTGATCGCCCTGGAAGAGAGCCGGGGGGTGGGGGAGCAGGGGAGCAGGGGTGATCTTTCTCCCTTGCTCCTCCGCTCCCCGGCTCCCCTGCCTATGTCCGAAAGGCAAAACATTTTGACCGCCGAGCTTGACCAACTGCCAACGGCCAACATGGTGGGGTTGATGCACTTGCAGGACAAACAGGCGGCGGCGAGCCTGGCTCCCATTTTGCCTGACATCGCTCGTGCCATTGATGCCATTGCCGAACGGATGCAGCAGGGCGGCCGGCTGATTTATGTGGGGGCGGGAACTTCCGGCCGGCTGGGCGTGTTGGATGCCTCGGAATGCCCGCCTACCTTTAGCGTGAACGCTGACCAAGTAATTGGGATTATGGCTGGCGGCGAAACGGCACTGACGCGCTCGGTTGAAGGAGCCGAAGACCATGCCGAAGCGGGAGCCATTGAGTTGGCGCGGTTAAACGTGGGGGCGCTCGACAGCGTGGTGGGGATTGCTGCCAGTGGGCGCACGCCGTTTGTGCTGGGGGCTTTGCAAGAGGCCAATGGCTGCGGTGCGTTGACCATTGCCGTGACCTGCAACCTACCCGCCCCCATTGCCGAGGAAGCCACGCTGGTGCTGGCTCCGCTGGTTGGCCCGGAACTGCTGACGGGTTCGACGCGGCTGAAGGCGGGGACGGCGCAAAAGCTGGTGCTGAACATGCTCAGTACGGGGGTGATGGTGCGGTTGGGCAAAACGTATGGCAATTTGATGGTGGATTTGCAGGTGAAGAATGCGAAGCTGCGCGGCCGGGCGCGACGAATTGTGGCGCAGGCGTGTGGGATTGATGAGGTGGCTGCAACGGCCGTTCTTGAGGCGTGCGGCGGTAACGTCAAAACCGCCATCGTCAGCCAACTTGCCAACCTGTCCCCCGCCGCCGCCCAAATGGCCTTAACTCAAGCCAACGGCAACGTGCGACAAGCACTACAAGAACACAGTAACGCTTTGGCATCACCATAAAAAAATAGGACGCAGATTTTCCTGATGAACCTGATCCGTGTTCTTCCGTGTTCTTCCGTGTCCTATGAAAGGAGAACCTGACTATGGATGAATTGTTATTACTGCCACGACCACGGCAGATGGAGTTTTTGGGGGAAAACGGCCGTTTTTCCCTCACCACGTCCCCCAAACTCATTGCCCTAAACGGCGGCACGCTGTTTACGGCGCGGCGGCTGCAGGCGGCACTGCGGCAAAGTGCGGGAGTGGATTGGGAGATTGTGGCGGGGACGGCCGTTCCCCACGACCAAATTGGCGTTATTCTTAGCGTGACCCCTCACGCGACCCTCCATGAGCAGGGGTATCAATTGACGGTGACGGAAACGGCCGTTTATGTCGTCGCCAGCAGCCAAGCCGGGCTATTTTACGGCACCTCCACCCTCATCCAGCTTATCGCCCAGGGCAAGACCACCCTCCCCCAATGCCGCATCGTAGACTGGCCTGACTTTCCCAACCGAGGGGTCATGCTCGACATCAGCCGCAACAAAGTTTCCACTATGGAGACCCTGTACGGGCTGATAGACAAATTTGCCAGTTGGAAATTTAACCAGCTTCAGCTTTATACCGAACATACTTTTGCCTACCGCCAGCACCAGCCCATTTGGGAAGGTGATTCCCCCATGACCGCCGAAGAAATTCTGGCGCTGGATGCTTATTGCCGCGACCGCTTCATTGAGTTGGTGCCAAACCAAAACAGCTTCGGCCACATGCACCACTGGCTCAACCACCCCGACTACATTCACCTGGCCGAAGCCCCCGACGGCTCGGAAACGCCGTGGAACTTTCGTTACGAAGGCCCCTTTGGCCTTTCACCGGCCGTAGCCGAAACCATGCCCTTCTTGCGCGGCCTTTATGACGAGCTGCTGCCCAACTTCAGCAGCCGCCAGTTCAACATTGGGGCTGATGAAACGTGGGATTTGGGTCAAGGCAAATCCAAGGCACTGGTGGAAGCAAAGGGAGAGGGGCGTGCCTATCTGGACTTTGTGCTAGAACTGTACCGCGAGGTCAAATCCCGCGAGCGCACCATGCAGTTCTGGGGCGACATCATCGTCAAATACCCTGACCTAGTAGCCGAACTCCCCCGCGACGCGATTGCCCTGGAATGGGGGTATGAAGCCGACCACCCGTTTGACCAAAACAGCCGCATCTTTGCCCAATCGGGCATCCCGTTTTACGTTTGCCCCGGCACCTCGTCGTGGAACAGCGTCGGTGGGCGCACCGAAAACACCATTGGCAACCTGCAAAACGCCGCCGAAAATGGACTAAAGCACGGAGCCATTGGTTATTTGATGACCGACTGGGGAGACAGAGGCCACTGGCAGCCGCTGCCGGTCAGCTACTTGGGGTTTGGTTATGGGGCAGCCGTGTCGTGGGCGTATGATGCCAACAAGGAGATGGACATCGCCGCCACCATCAGCCGCCAAGCCTTCGGTGACGCAACGGGGGGGATGGGACAGTTGGCCTATAACTTGGGCAATATCCATCGCCAAACGGAGATCAAGCTTCACAATGGCAATATTTTCTTCCATATTTTGCAGCTTGCTCCCGACAAGCTAGGGAATTTGGCGATTTTTAACGCGAAAGGGGAGCTAAAAGCAGAGCAGTTTGAGGTGGCGTTGGCTGAGTTAGAACGCATCATGGCGGGGTTGGATGAAATGCCACTTGACAGTCCCGATGCCGATCTAATCAAGCAGGAGTACCATTGGGCAGCCGATATGCTGCGCCACGGCTGCCAGCGGGCCTTGTGGATGCTGGCCGGGGCGCAAACACCTGCGCCAGATTTGGCGGCAGATGCGGATCGGCTGATTGCCACCTACCGCACCATCTGGCACGCCCGCAACCGGCCGGGTGGGTTTGAAGCCAGTGTGGCGCGGATGGAGAAGATGAGATCGCATTATTATGGAGATTAGGGATTGGAGATTGGGGATTGCGTTCACTGGTGTCAATCTCTAATCTCTAATCTCCAATCTTTTTTCACCCATTGTGATGAAAAAACAGTTGTTCATTGGCATTGGCGGTGGTACGGGATCGGGGAAGTCTACGGTTGCGGCGGAGGTGGTGCGGCGGTTGGAGGCAAGCTGCCGCGTTCATCTTATTCACCAAGACCAATTCTTCAAACCTGTTGACCAACTGCCCACCTTCTACTCCGACTATCACCAGGCTCCGCGCCCCGACTTTAATCGGCCGGATTCGTTTCGCGTGGAGGCGATGGTGGCGCATTGTACGGCCGTTTTTGGCTACGATGTGGTCATTTTGGAAGGTATTTTGGCACTCTACTATCCGGCATTGCGGCAGTTGATGGACATTAAATGTTACATTGACACGCCGCTGGAAGAGATGCTTATTCGCCGCACCGAGCGCAATTTGGCGCGGGGGTATGGCGGCCCTTTTGCCGAGATCGCCCATTACAACCTGGAATGCGTGACCCCCCAGCACCAACGCTACAATCTCCCCACCCGCCGCTTTGCCGACATCATCATCCCCAACGGGCTGCATGAGGAAGGGGAGCGGGAGGAAGCGGTGGGGAGGCTGTGTGGCATGATTATGAGGAAGATTGGGGATTAGAGATTGGAGATTGTGAACCTTCACCAATCTCCAATCTTCAATCGCTAATCTCCATGAAGCAAGCACATGAAAGAAACCACTTTGTTTGAACAGCCACGCTACCAAACGGCCGTTTCCCACTTCCAAACCCTCTATGGCCCCGGCGATATTACCGTTTTTCGCGCCCCGGGGCGGGTGAATTTGATTGGCGAACACACCGATTACAACCACGGCTATGTGATGCCGGTGGCGATTGACCGGGATGTAGTGATTTTGGCGCGGTCGCGTGCTGATGGCGTGGTGCGGCTGGCGAACGTGGAGCCAGAATTTGCCCCCTTTTCCTTTGCCCTCAGCCCCAACATCCCCAGTGCGCCGCCTGGTGACTGGAGCAACTATGTGCGCGGGGCGGCGCAGATGGTGGCGCAGCAGGTGGGGGAAAAACGGCCGTTAATCGGCTTCGATGGGCTGGTGGTGGCCGCGCCCCCCTTTGGCGTGCCGCGTGGGGCTGGCCTTAGCTCATCGTCGGCGTTGACGGTGGCCGCCGCCGTGACGCTGGCACATTTGAACGAGTGGCAGCCTCCGCTAGATCAATTTGCCGCCCGCTGTTCCCGCGCCGAATGGTATGTGGGGACGCGGGGCGGGGTGATGGATCATTTTGCCTCGCTGCTGGGGCGGCCGGGGCAGGCGTTGTTTTTGGATTGTCGGCCGGGGGAAAACGGCCGTTATGCCACCCAATACGCCACCCTGCCCAGCGGCTACCAACTGCTCATCGCCAACAGCGGCGTGAAGCATCGCAACGTCGGCGGCGGCTACAATTACCGGGTGGCGGCGTGCCGAGCGGGGGTGGCGTTGCTGCGGCGGCGGTTTGCCGGAATCACCCATTTGCGTGATGTGGAGAACGTGGATTGGGGGGAATTGGAGCCGCTGCTGCCGGAGGAAACGGCCGTTTCTAACCTCATTCAGCAAGGCATTGATTTGGGCGACATTCCCAACCTGCCAACCGATGCTCGGCTGCGGGTTCGCGCCAACTGCCGCCACGTCTGGAGCGAAAATTGGCGGGTGCGCCAGGCAGTGGACGCGCTCAACGGTGGCGACATCGCCCGGCTGGGGCAGTTGCTCCACGCTGCCCACGCCAGCGCCCGCGACGATTACGACATTAGCTGCCCGGAAATTGAAATGCTGGTCGGCATTTTGAACAGCCAGCCGGGCGTGCTAGGGGCGCGGCTGACGGGGGCGGGCTGGGGCGGGTGCGTGGTGGCGTTGGTGGAGGCAGGGGAAATAACGGCCGTTGTCCACCACGCCCAAACCGCCTACCACGCCGCCACCGGCATTGACCCCGACGTGTTTGTTTGTACCCCCAGCGGCGGGGCGGGGTTTGTCGCAGCCTTGGAGCGGTAAATGAACGTGATGGATAAGCAGCGTCATGCGCTTAAAGTCATTATTTTGGCGGCCGGCTCTGGCACACGCGCCGAGGTGCCATTCCCGAAGGTGCTGCAGCCGCTGGGCGAGCGCAAAATTATTGATTATGTGGTCAATAACGCCCGCCGCTTTGCCCAGCCTGAAGATATTTACGTAGTCATTGGCCCCGAAGGGCAGCAGGTGCAGGCTCATTTGGGTGGGCGGTTTAACTACGTTTTGCAGCCACAGCCGCTGGGCACGGGGCACGCGGTGCAATGTACTGCTCCCTTTTTGGCCGATTTTGACGGTGATTTGCTTATTTTGTATGGTGATACCCCGCTTTTCCGGCCGTCGCCGCTGCGCGGGCTGGTGAGTCGCCATTATTTGAAAGAGGCTTCGCTGACGTTATTTACGGCCGTTCTTGCCACCCCGCTTCCCTACGGCCAAATCATCCGCAATTTGGCTGGTGAAATCATTGACATCATCGAGGAGGCAGACAGCCCGCCACCCGCCACCCATGCCCCCTACGAATTCAATATCGGTGCCTATGTCGTGCAGGCGGCGGTGCTGTACCCCGCTCTGGCACAGCTTCAACCCAACAACGCCAGGGGGGAGTATCAGCTTACCAACTGCGTGCGGCTGCTGGTACAGTCGGGGCTGCGGGTTGCCAATTACCAAAGCTACGCCGCAGAGGATGCGCTGGGCATCAACACGCCCAAAGATTTGCAGGAGGCAGAGTTTACGCTGCAAAAGCGGCTGTTCCGACCCCGCCGGGTGGATGAAGAAAACAGCATTCGCTTTGGTACGGGCGGTTGGCGGGCAGTTATTGGCGAAGGGTTTACGATGGGCCATGTGCGGCGGCTGTGCCAAGCATTGGCTCACGCGGTGGTACGGCAAAACAAGGAGAGACAAGGGGTGGTCATTGGCTATGACCGCCGCTTCTTGTCCGACCGGGCGGCGGAGACAGCGGCCGAGGTGTTTGCCGGCAACAACATCACCGTCTTTTTAGTGCCGGAAGATGTGCCCACGCCACTTGTCACCTACATGACGGCCGATTTGCACGCCGCTTTTGGCCTCATTTTCACCGCCAGCCACAATCCGCCGGAGTGGAACGGTTTGAAAGTGTTTCATTCAGACGGATCGCTGCTGCAAACAGCGGAAACCGATCGCATTGAGGCTGAGGCCAATCAGCTAACGGCCGATAATGTCGTCCGCATTGCCCTGGAAGTGGCGCGGGCAGCTCACGTCGTGCGCGAGACGGATTACACCAATCAATACGTGGATGCGGTGGAATCGCTGATTGACATGGCCGCCATTCGCCAGGCCGGGCTGCGGATTGCCATTGACCCGATGTATGGCGTAGGGCAGGTGACGCTGGGGATGATTTTGACTGAAGCCCGCTGCCGCCTGACGATGATCCACACCCACCGTAACCCGCTGTTTGGCGGCCGTTCCCCTGCTCCCAACGTTGAAGCACTGCGACAACTCATTACCACGGTGCGCGACGGCCGTTTTCATTTGGGTTTGGCGATGGATGGTGACGCTGACCGCATTGCCATTGTGGACGAGCAGGGGCAGTATGTCCACATCAACGATATTTTGCTGCTGCTCTATTATTACTTGGTGGTTCATAAAGGGCAGCGTGGTGGCGTGGTGCGAAATTTGGCGACCACCCACATGCTGGATCGGCTGGCGGCGCATTTGGGGGAAACGGCGTATGAGGTGCCGGTGGGGTTCAAGCACATTACGGCGGCCATGCAGCAGCATGATGCGGTGTTGGGGGGTGAAAGCAGCGGCGGGCTGACGATTCGGGGGCATATTCAGGGGAAGGACGGCATTTTTGCGTCGGCACTGGTGGTGGAAATGGTGGCGCGGACAGGCAAAACGATTGGGGAACTGCTGGCAGCGGTTTATGCCATAACCGGGCAATTGGTGACGGTGGAAGAGGCGGTGCCGGCAACGGCGGCGATGAAGGTGGTGGTGCCTCGGCGGTTACAGGAAACGGCCGTTTCCCACATCGCCAGCTACCCTATCATCGCCACTTCCCACTATGATGGCACCAAATTTTTGCTGGAAAACGACAACTGGCTGCTCCTCCGCTTTTCTGGCACCGAACCCGTGCTGCGAATTTTTGCCGAAGCAGACTCGGTCGCCAAGGCAGCAGAGTTGGTAGCTTGGGGGAAGGGTCAGTTGGTGGTTTAGGCAAGATGGAAATTAGGAGGTTAGGGGATTCATCTCTTGATCGCCCAATCTCGTTCCTCAAGGAGGAACCATGATACGAATTGGCATTGTTGGCTGCGGCCGCATTTTGAACGCCCATTTGCATGGGTATCGGCAGTTGCGGGAGGCGGGGTATGACGGGTTTCGCATTACCGCCCTGTGTGCTCGTAATCCAGAGGATGCGTTGATGTTCCGTAAGCGGGGGGAGGGGCCGCCGCCGCGCCCGCCGGTGATGGATCCAGCAACGGGCGACCCGCTGGCTGCGCCCCACATTTATCTCGACGACTTTCAGCCCGATACCGACGTGGCCGTGTTTACCGATTACCGCGACATGATCGCCTCTGGGCTGGTTGATGCAGTTAATGACTACACCTCGGTCTTTATGCACCACCAGATTGGCGAGGCAGCGCTGGCGGCGGGGCTGCATTTGCTGGTGGAAAAGCCGCTGGCGGTGACGGTGCAGGCGGGGCAGCGGCTGGTTGAGTTGGCCGAGCAAAAAGGGCTGACGCTGGGGCTGTTTGAAAATGTGCGCCAAATGCTGCCGGTGCGGGTGGCACACTGGGTGCTGCGCCAAGGGCTGATTGGTGATTTGCAGTTGGCGATTATTGGCAGCTTGGGCGGGATTTGGTCGCCGACCAAGATTGTGGCGGAAACGGCGTGGCGGCACGACAAGCTGCGGGCGGGGGGCGGCGGGGCGATTGATATTGGGGTTCACGCGATGCACTGGCTGCGCTATGTGTGTGGTGAGGTGGCAACGGTGTCGGCGACGGTGCGGACGCTGGAGCCGGAGCGTCATTTGTGGAATGAGGCGGGAGAGGTAACGGAAACGGCCGTTTCCACCGTAGATGACACCTATCTGGCAACGGTCACATTCGAAAACGGGGCGATTGGGCAGCTTATGTGGTCGTGGGGGCTGCACGGCGAGCCGATGGAACTGCCGGGTAGTCCCATTTTTTATGGGACGAAGGGGTGTTTGAAGGGGGGAGAGGTGATTGGGGATGATGGGCGGCGGGAAACGGCCGTTTCCCTCTTCCAACGCCACGCCGACCAAGCCACCAAAGATGCTTTCTTCCCCCTTGGCTTCACCGACCCCTTTGCCATCCAGCAATATGATTGGCTGCAGGCCATTGAGCGCGGCGGCCAGCCCGAAACCGACGGCCGCGAAGGGGTGCGTGACCTCGCCGCTGCTTTCGCCATGATTGAATCCTCCCACCTCGGCCGCACCGTTACCCTGGATGAGGTGCTGAGTGGGGCGGTGGCTGGGTATCAGCAGGAGATTAATGATTATTATGGGATTGGGGGCCAGAGAATTAAAATGGGACGCTGATTTACCTAATGAACCTGATTTTTCATTCTTTGTCAGGAAAATCAGGAGAATCTGCGTCCTGTTTTTGCAGGAGAAAAAAGATGAAACGAATAGGCATTATTGGCGCGGGAGCCAT
>JACKCD010000031.1 GCA_020634215.1 Ardenticatenaceae bacterium
CCGCAACGCCGCTGTCGGCAGTTCCCCTTCCTGGAGAACATCATACACCGAGGAAAACTGGCGGCGAAACAAGATATTTTCACTCACCGCCACCGGTGATTCGACAGGCGCAGTCGTCGTCAGCGCATCCACTAAATCCATCGTCGCATCTGCCCGTTTGGGCAAAGCTTGGTACACTGTATCTCGAAATTGTTGGAGAAGGTTTATTGTCATACACTCTCTTTTACCAACAATTTCTTTATTCTTAACGTCCAAGAACGTTCAGCCACTGCTGAACTCTAAACTCAAGTCCACATAAACAGCAGATTTTGGCAGATGGGCGCGGATTTTTAACGGCCGTTTCTCCCCACCACCTCATCAAACCACAAATAAGCATCCGGGTTTTGATCCGTGTCATTTTCCCCTTCCCCACACCCAACATTGCCTCCCCCACCCCACTTTGGTACACTGCCAGCCAACAACAATCAACGAGGTTTGTATGCCACTTCCAACACCCTTTCACACCCGCACCGCCCCCCTGTGCGAAAGCCATAGCTGGCGCGACTGGTCCGGCTATCTCAGCCCCAGCATGTACGAACTCAGCTTCGAGCGCGAATATTGGGCCATCCGCAACGCCGCCGGAGTTATAGACATCTCCCCCCTTTTCAAATATGACATCATCGGCCCCGATGCCGAAGCCATGCTCAACCGCACCGTCACCCGCGACATGCGCCGCTGCCGCGTCGGCCAAGTTTTCTACACCCCCTGGTGCGACGAAACTGGCGACATGCGCCACGATGGCAACATCATCCGCATCGCCGCCGACCATTTCCGCGTCACCACTGCCGACCCTATGCTGCGCTGGTTTGAAGATTGCGGCTACGGCATGGATGTCACCATAACCGATGTCTCCACCCGCTACGCCGCCCTCGCCCTGCAAGGCCCCAATTCCCGCGCTATCCTCAAGCAGCTCACCGCCAATCTCGACCTCGACACCCTGCGCTATTTCCGCATGGGCATGGGCATCATCAATGAAATTGAGGTGATGATCACCCGCACCGGCTTCACGGGTGATCTGGGGTATGAGCTTTGGGTCGAAGCCCAACACGCCGAAGCGTTGTGGGACAGACTGATGCGCGTTGGCCGTGCCTATGGTCTGCTTCCCTTTGGCCTAACCGTGCTAGACATGGTGCGCGTGGAGGCGGGGCTGCTGCTGATTGAAGTAGATTATATTGCCACCAACCACGCCGTTATTGACGGGCAAAAGTCGAACCCGTTGGAAGCGGGGCTGGACTGGGCGGTCAATTTTGACAAAGGTGAGTTCATTGGCCGCAAACCGCTGTTGGCTGACCAGGAGCGCGGCCCGGAATGGCGGCTTGTGGGGCTGGAGGTGGATTGGGCGGAGCTGGAACGGCTGTGGGCGGCGGTTGACTTGCGGCCCAAGGTGGTGTATCGCACGACATCGCGGGAGTCGGTTCCGGTGTATCGTGGGGGAACAAACGGCCGTTTGCAAATCGGCCAAGCCACCAGCCACCTCTTCTCCCCTCTACTCAAAAAATACATCGCCCTTGCCACCCTCAAAACCCCCGATGCTACCCTCGGCAGCGAAGTTGACCTCGAAATGACCGTCGAATACAGTCGCGTCCTCGCCAAAGCCAAAATTGTGCAACTTCCTTTCTTTAACCCTGCCCGCAAACGCGAATAAACCATACATTCCATGAATAAAAAATACGACGCAATCATAATCGGAGCCGGCCACAACGGTCTTACGTGCGCTGGCTATCTGGCTAAAGCTGGCAAAAAGGTGCTGGTGCTGGAAAAACGGTACCTGGTTGGCGGGGCTACCGTCAGCGAAGAAATCGTGCCGGGCTTCAAATTCGCCACCTTTTCCTACCTCGTCAGCCTGCTGCGCTCAGAAGTCATCCATGATTTGGAGCTAGTCAAACACGGGCTGCGAATGCTTCCCTTTGAAACCACCCTTGATCTAGCTGTCAACGGTGACTCCCTCTACCGCGAACCTGATCATTACCGCACCTACCGCGCCATCGCCCGCTATTCCAAGCGGGATGCCGAGGCGTATGACGACTACAAGCTGATGATGCGCCACGTCATCCACGCCGTGCGCTATCTGATGCACCACGCCCCGCCCAACATGGATTTTGATGCCAATCCGCAGGCGTTGATTGATTTGGCAAAACATGTAGGCACGGTGGACAAAGAGGTGCTGTATACGCTGATTCAGCTTCTCACCATTAGCGCCGATGATTTTCTTAGCCAATGGTTTGAAACCGACATCCTCAAAGCCGGTCTCGCCACCAGCGGCATGATTGGCTCGATGGTCAGCCCCAAATCGCCGGGGTCGGGGCTGGTGCTGCTTGCTATGTACATGGGCGAGATTGACGGTGTGTACCGCACCTGGCGTTTTGCCAAGGGCGGCACCGGCGGCGTGGCTAATGCGCTGGCACAGGCCGCCCGCTCATTTGGCGCCGAAATTCGCACCAACGCCCCCGTTGCCCAGCTCATGCGCCACGGCGACGAGGTGCGCGGCGTAGTGCTGGAAAGCGGCGAAGAAATCACGGCCGATGTCATTGTCTCCAGCCTGACCCCGCAAATGACTTATTTGAAGCTGGCGGGGGAGGAAGGGTTGCCCAGCGACCTTGTGCAGCAGGTGAAACGGTGGAACAGCTTCGGCTCCGCTTCCAAAATCAATTTGGCACTGGATGGTGTCCCCGATTTCAAAGCAATGCCGGGCTATGGGATGCACCTGGCTGGTGGCTTCAACACCAATGTCTCCATAGACTCCTTTGAACGGCTATATGACACGGCCAAATACGGCGACTTTGAGCGGCATCTCTTTATTGACGGCGGCCTTATCTCTTTTGCCGACCCCGATATGGCTCCGCCCGGCAAGCACGTCATGACCTGCTTTGTCATGTACACGCCCTACCATTTGCGGCAGGGGACGTGGGATGAACGGCGCGAGGAGTTGGGGGATGCGGTAGTGGATACGCTGGAACATTACATTCCCAATATTCGTCAGTTGATTGTGGGGCGGCAAATCAGCACGCCGCTGGATATTGAGCGACTCATCAACATGAGCGGCGGCAACATTTTCCAGGGTGAGCTACGGTTGTCGCAAATGTTTCTGATGCGGCCGGCCGCCGGTTATTCTGGCTACCAAACACCGCTGCACAATTACTACATCTGCGGCTCTAGTGCCCACCCCAGTGGCGGCATTTCCGGCGCACCGGGGCGGCTGGCGGCTTTGCAGATTTTGGCGGATGGGAAGAAATAGGACGCGGACAAACACGGACGAACGCGGATAAAAACGGAAACATTATGAGCAACAACTGTGATGTCATTGTAATCGGGGCTGGGCATAATGGGCTGATTGCGGCTCATGCTTTGGCAAAGGCGGGGAAGTCGGTGCTGGTGGTGGAGCAGCGGGGAGAGGATGAGGAGATTTTTCCGGGCTTTCGACTGGCGTTGGGGGCGGATGATGATGCGGGGCTGCTGCGGCAGTCGGTAATTGATGCGTTAGGATTGGTGGAGAAGGGGGTGGCGTTTGTTGAACCGGACGTAACGGCGTTTGCACCGCAGCCTAACGGCCGTTCTCTCACCCTCCACCGCCACATCCAGCAATCCATTGCCAGCATCGCCACCCATTCCACCCATGATGCCGGCCGTTTTGCCGCGTGGCGAGAAAAGATTGGGCAATTAACGGCCGTTCTCGAACCCCACCTGCACCAAACCCCCACCCTCGAACAAATGGGAACCCTGCTGCTGGGGCAGCCCGAACTGGTGCGCTATGCCAACGTTTCCGCTCGTGAGACGCTCGACTGGTGGTTTGAGAACGACGCGCTCAAAGGGCTGCTGGCAAGCTCCAGTGTCATTGGGCTGGAACATGGCCCCTATGCTCAAAACAGTGGCTTTATGCTGCTTTACCAATACGCCAACGCCGATGGCGGCGGCTTCCGCGCCAGCCGTTTTGTGCAGGGGGGCATGGGCAAGCTGCGGCAGGCGATGGTGACAGCGGCGATGGGGCAAGGGGTGAGAATGAGAGGAGAAACGGCCGTTTCCCACATTCTCCTCCACGACGGCCGCGCCACTGGCGTGGTGCTGGCCGATGGCGAAACGATCAACGCCGAGCTGGTTGTCTCCTCGGCCACGCCGCGCCACACCTTCTTTAACCTCGTCAAACCCTACAACCTCGAACCCCGCTTCATGCGCCGCGTCCGCAGCCAAGTGTATCGCGGCACCACGGCCAAGCTCGTTTTGGCGGTCAGCCAACTGCCGGAATTTGTGGGGCAGACTGAGGCGGGGCAGCTTGACGGCCACATCGTCATTTGCCCCAGCACCGAATATTTGGAACGGGCAGCAGACGCGGGAAAATACGGCCGTTTCCCCCCCAAACCCCTGCTCGACATCACCATTGCCACCCACCACGCCCCTGAACTCGCCCCTGCCGGGCAGCATTTGCTCAACATCACCATGCGCTACGCCCCCTACACCCTGCGCGGCAGCAGTTGGGGCGAACAGCGGGCAGCATTAGCCGAAACCATTCTGCAAACGCTCGCCAACTACGCCCCTGGTCTGCGCGACACCATCTTGCACCAACGGCTCATCACGCCGCTGGATTGGGAGCAGCAGTTTGGGCTGACCGAGGGCAGCTTGCACCACGGCCAAATGGGGCTGGAGCAAATGTTTGCCATGCGCCCTGTCCCTGGCTGGGGGCAATACGCCACCCCCATCGGCAATCTCTACCTCTGCGGCGCAGGCGCACACCCCGGCGGCGGCCTGACTGGTCTGCCGGGCAGCAACGCGGCGCGGCAGATTTTGGCGGATTTGGGTGCTTAAAGGAAAGCAATCAGTCATGAGTAGGTGCGAACACATGACTGACGGTTCCCTTCACGTTTACTATGGGTCAAACAACGAACAACCAGATTTTTTCGCTACGAACGGCCGTTTCTCCCTCCACCGTCACCCTCACCGACCGCTTTTGGCAGCCCCGGCTGGAAACCAACCGCCGCGTCACCTTGCCTGCCAACTGGCGCAAATGTGAAGAAACGGGGCGAATTGCCAACTTTGCCAGGGCGGGTGGGCTGCTGTCCGGCGACCACGAAGGGATTTTCTACAACGACTCCGATGTGTTTAAGGTGGTGGAAGGATCTGCCCACATCCTTGCCACCCAGCCCGACCCCGAACTCGATGCCTATCTTGACCACGTCATTGCCCAAATCGGTGCCGCGCAGGAGCCAGACGGCTATCTCTACACCGCCCGCACCATTGACCCCAGCCGAATGCGCCCTGACCGCGAAGGGGCGGAGCGCTGGTCACATTTGGTGATTAGCCACGAACTGTACAACATCGGCCATTTATATGAGGCGGCAGTGGCGCACTTTTATGCCACCGGCAAGCGCACGCTGCTGGATGTGGCCGTCAAAAACGCTGACCTGATTGACGCGGTGTTTGGACCAAACGGCCGTTATGACGTGCCCGGCCACCCCGAAATTGAATTGGCACTGGTAAAACTATCACAAGCAACCGGCGAGCCGCGCTATTGGCGGCTGGCTCATTTCTTTTTGCAAGAACGAGGGCGGTGGACAAACGGCCGTTTGCCCCAAACCTTCCTCGGCAACTCCGGCTACATGCAAGACCACCAGCCCGTTGCCGAACAGCGCGAAGCCGTCGGCCACGCCGTCCGCGCCGCCTATCTGTACTGTGGCATGGCCGACATCGCTCTGCTCACTGGCGATGAGCCATACCGCGTCGCCCTTGATCAACTATGGCACAGCGTTGTCGGGCAAAAAATGTATCTGACCGGTGGCATTGGTGCCCACCACCACGGCGAAGCGTTTGGCGCACCGTACGAACTGCCCAACGCCACCGCCTACTGCGAAACGTGCGCTGCCATTGCCAACATCCTCTGGAACTGGCGGCTCTTTTTGCTCCACGGCCACGCCCGCTATCTTGACGTAGTGGAACGCACCCTTTATAACGGCTTTTTGGCGGGGGTTGGTTTTAGCGGCGACCAATTTTTTTATCCTAACCCGCTGGCCTCTGACGGCGTGACCAAATTCAACATCGGGCTGGCGGCCACGCGGCAGCCGTGGTTCCAAACGGCGTGCTGCCCCACCAACGTGGTACGCTTTTTGCCGCAGCTTCCCGGCTTGGTTTACGCTTTGGCGGACAAGACGATTTATGTGGGGCTGTATATGGCGGGCGAAACGGCCGTTTCTCTTCCCAATGGCCCCCGCGTTCAGCTGCGGCAGCAAACCGACTACCCCTGGCACGGCGAAATTCTGCTGACTGTTTCACCAGAAAAGGCGGCAACCTTTATCCTAAAACTGCGGCTGCCCGGCTGGGCGCAAGGGCAGCCCGTTCCCAGCGACCTTTACCGCTGTTGGCGACCGCAGCCATCATTGCCGCAGCTCTTGGTCAATGACCAGCCACACCCTGTTTTGCTAGAAGATGGGTTTATTCACATTCACCGCCGTTGGCAGCCGGGAGATCGCGTTTCGCTGACGCTACCCATGCCAGTGCAGCGGGTGTTGAGCCACCCAGCCGTGACGGAAAACCAAGGGCGGGTGGCACTGGAGCGCGGCCCACTGGTTTATTGTGCGGAGGGGGTAGACAATGAGGGGCGGCTCAGCGAACTGTCGCTGGCCGATACCACCCCGCTAACGGCCAGCTATGAGCCGGATTTGCTCAACGGGGTGGTGGTGATTCGGGGTGGTGGATTAACGGCCGTTCCCTACTATGCCTGGTCACATCGAGGCGAAGGCGAGATGGCTGTATGGCTACCGCGCCACGCGGACTACCGCGCCACGCGGGCTACCGCGCCACGCGGGCTACCGCGCCACGCGACGAGATTCTAACTGGGCGTGGATTTCCGGTGGGGCGCAGGCAAACCACTGCACATCTACCCCATGTTCGGGGTCAACATAAGAAAACGGGGTGCAAACCAGCCCGCGGGGGCAGTGCTCCAGGCAATCGGGCAAGCCGCTGGTGTCAATTTCCATACATTCGGGATAAAACGTGCCCTCATTTAAAAACTGATGGTATTCTTCTCGCGTCACTTCATACACAAATTCAATTCTTTTTTCAGCCATCACACACCTCCACGTTTTAATAGCGTCATTAGTGAAGTATAAACGGCCGTTTCCCCCCCCGACATCCTCAAATGTCCCCAATCACACCTGACAAATGTCATGGATTGGCTGGAGCCGCTGCCGATACGGCCGGCCGATCCGTCATTGCCACCTGCGCCACCGATGCCACCACCCCCAACGCAATCGCCATATACCAAACCGTATCATAGCTGCCCACCGCATCATAAAAACGGCCGCCCAGCCACACGCCTAAAAACGCCCCCACCTGATGGCTCAAAAAGACAATGCCGTAAAGCGTCGAGAGATAGCGCGCGCCAAAAATATGCGCCACCGTGCCACTCGTCAAGGGCACCGTTGCCAGCCACACAAAGCCAATCGCCCCCGCAAAGATCAACGCCGAAAGCTGCGTCAGCGGCAGCAGCAAAAACAGGGTAATAATCACCGCCCGCAGCAAATAGACCAGCCCCAGCAGATTTTTCTTGCGAAACCGATCCCCCAGCCAGCCAAACGTCACCGACCCGGCCATATTAAAGCCACCAATTAGCGACAGCGCGGCGGCGGCGGTAAAGGGGGGCAAGCCATGATCCCCCAAATAAGCGGGCAAATGGGTAGAGATAAAGGCCACGTGGAAACCACAGACAAAAAAGCCGACGATGAGCAGCAGATAGCCACGGTGACCAGCAGCCCGTCGCAGAATCTTGACAAACGGCTCCTCGCTCTCAGCACTCACCCCCAAATCGCCACCCGGTTTGTTGGGCAGCCCAAACGCCAGCAGCAAAATGACCAAGGAAATGGCTGCTAAGACCAGCAGCGTGCGCTGCCAGTTAAAAGTGGTCAGCAAAAATTGCACCAGCGGCGGCACCACAAACATCCCGCTCGACCCCGCCGCCGTGATGATGCCAAAAACACGGCTGCGGCTGTCGGGCGAGACCATCTGCCCCACTGCCCCCAGCACAACGACATAGGTTGTAGCACTCAGCGCCACGCCCACCATGACCCCCAACGTTAAATATAGCCCACCCGCGCTGCTGATACGCGAAAGCAGCACCAGCCCAACCGCATACAAACCACCCCCTGCCAGCAGCACCCGCCGCGAGCCGATGCGATCAGCCAAAATGCCCACCAGCGGCAGCCCATAGATAATGTTGCTAAGGGCAATGGCAAGACTAAACACGGTACGCCCCGTTCCCAGCGTCTCGCCAATGGGCTGCAGCAGCAGGCCAAAGCTTTGGCGAATACCGGTGCTGAGCATGACGGCCAGCGAGGCGGACAAAATGGCAAATACAAGGGTGCGGTTTTTCATACGGTAACAATCCTCTTCTTCGATTTCAGAAGCCAAATTGTCTCGATCTTTGGTGATCCTGCAAATTGCGGCGAGGGTATGTTGTTTCTTTCAGGTGCCAGGCACCTCAGAAGTGCCTAGCACCTGAAAACAGACTTTATTAGGGAAGTTCACCAACCTTTTCTGCGGGATACCAATGCCCGCTGACAGGATGAATGGCGGCCGGCCATATTTCATAACGAGTAACTACACCGGCCTCATTACGGACAAAGACAAAAATTGAACCATCACCTGCCATAACAAATTCGTTATCAGAGAGAGGAATAAGTTTATCAGATGTTCCAGTTTGCAACGTATCAAGATATAACGTTCCGTCCTCAACATGGACAACAATGTCAAATTCCCAAGGCCCTTCTAGATAGACCCCTTCGTAATCCCGCAAAATATCTACATCAACCGTGACTGCCCCTGATTCGATGAGGAGGGTATACCCCCCCTCGCCGTCATCGAGAAAACTGCGGGCTTCAATACGATATTGCCCGTCTTCCGGCAGCAGGACAGCATTGAGAAAGGCATCAGAAAGGCGAGTGCCATCTGTTGTAAGATCATCATCTCCCATTGCCAGTTTGGTACTGTCAGGGGCAATGACAAAAAGAAAGGGATCGAGAACACCGGCGGCCCGCCGGCCGTCAAACGGAATGGTGGGATCGTTGGCCGGGTTATCGGCTACCATCCGCAGCGTCAGCAATTCACCGGCTTTACCATCGTAGGTCCACACGTCAAAATCATTGGCAACCAGCTCCCCCCGATTCTCACCAAGCTGGGCTACCCGGGTGGGGCGCGGCGGCTGAGCGGGCAGTTGGAAGGCTGGTTGAGGGGCTTCGGCTGTTTCCTGCGTGGGGATGACCAGGGTTTGGAGGGAGTGACGAACGGCCGTTAACAGCCCCGCCGTCGTCTCCCCGGCCACCCCATCCACACACAGCGGCTCAATCTGGAAAGTCCGCCGCTCCAAACAGGTCAGTTCACGCAGCTCCCGGTTCGCGGCCAACCAATCCATCAGCTCCATGGGCGATGGGTCGGCCAACTGCCATTTCAAAATCGAACCATCTGGTTCAGAAGTAAGAGCCGTCTGACCGCTTGGGTGAATTGCCACCTGGTTAGTGTTTTCGTTAACAATACCAAATGGGGTATAGGTATTGCTTATCCTATGCTGCCGAATCGGATCCCCCGTCGCTACATCCCATAGAATCAGTGCTTTTCCGCCATCGCTTGTCAAAGCACGCCGTCCGTCTGAACTCATTGCCGCATCCGTAGCAAAATCACGATGCCCTACGAAGCTACGGATCGCTTGACCCGTTTGCAAATCCCACAACAACACCCTGTCATATGCACCAACCGTCAGAATCGTGCGTCCATCTGAGCCGACAGCCATACGACTAATGAGTTGATCTTCCATGCTATATTGCGTTGTAAAAGGAGAACCAACACCACCGTGAAAACCCGTCAGGCGCATCAATTGTTCACCGCTTTTGACATCCCAAATAAGAACAGTATTGTCGGCACTAGCCGCCAGCACGTGCTGATCATCCACTGTAAAAGCAACATCGGTCATCCTTATTGGTGTCATTGCTCCCGTGAACCGCCTTAAGGCCAAACCGGACTGCAGATGCCAATAAACGACCTGTCCTGCTTGGGTCGCCACAGCCGCATATTTACCGTCGCTACTTACGGCTAAGGCAACAGCACTACTATTATTCTCCACATACTCTCGCACCGGTTTCCCTGTTTGCAAATCCCACAAAATAAGCTTGCCACCGCGATCACCGGAAAGCAGTTGGGTATCATCGGGCAGAAAGGCAACCGTAAGTACAGGATCTTCATGTCCCACTAGCTGCTGCAGCGATTCTCCAGTCTGATAATCCCACACAATCAGGGTGTTGTCCTGGGGTAAATGCGCCTCACCTGCTCCCGCAGCAGATACCGCAATCGTGCCATCATGGCTGATTGCCAGACCGTTGATAGGTGCTTGATGCTTGCCCGGCCAATGCTCAAGCAGCCAGTTTGAGTCAAGATCTAAAATATAAGTAGAGCCACTAGGGGCAGCGGCTACCGCTTGGCGGTTGTTCAAAAATTTGATGCCCCCAGCATCATTGGCGTAGTATCCGGCAAAGCGGTGAATGATTTCGCCGCTGTCCAGATCCCACCAGATGATGGTATGGTCAAGGCTGGTGGAGAGGGCGGTGCGCCCATCAGGGCTAAAGGCCACCCGAATCACAATGCCTTCATGACCATCCAGCCGTTTGAGCATTTCCCCGGTTTCCAAATCCCACAGCCGCACGCTGCCATCGGCCGAACCGCTGAGACCCAAACGGCCGTTGGGGCTCACATCCACCCCATTCACCGAACGCGCCAGTCCCTCAAAGAAATGAATCGGTTCCCCCGTCTCCAAATTCCACAGTACCAGTGGGTATGGGTTAGTGCGATTCTGTGAACCAACTCCGGCCAGAGCCTTGGTGCCATCGGGCGTGATCGCCATGTTACGAATCCCTTCCCAATTTCCTCCTTCTTCGCTGCCAAAGCGGCGCACAATTTCGCCAGTTGCCATATCCCACACAACAATATCGGCTGGAGCGCGGCCATCTTCGGTAGAAATGATATAACGGCCGTTTGGATGAAAGCCCACATAGCTCACCGCCTCGATATGCCCCACAAACCGCCGCACCAGCGCACCAGCCGTCAAACCCCACAACACAACCTCCCCATTATTTAACCCTAATAACAGCCGCTGCCCGTCGGCATCAAAGGCGATGGCATTAACCCCAGCAAACCCTTCCAGTTGTTGCCGTTGCTCACCGGAAACAGTATCAAAAAGGGAAACAACCCCGTCGGGGCTGCCCACGGCAATGGTTTGACCATCGGGGCTAACGGCCACCACCCCTGTCGTGGCGGTTGGCAGCTCCTTTTTCAGCCCCGGCGCATAGGCAATGTCCAGCAGCGTTTGCCATGATTGCAGCGGTGGGTCGGGAACTTTGTTGGCGGCTAAGGCCAACAGCAAGGCCAACTGCTGATCATTGGCTTCCAAAGCCTGCCGTGCATTGGCCGCCAGCGACAGGCTATAGGCTTGCACCGCTTCTTGGGCGCTGGCCTGGGCCAAATCACGCTGGCTGCTGGCCTCTTGCTCCGCCTGGGCGCGGGTAATGGCTTCGGCCTGGGCGGTGGCCTGGGCAGCCTGGGCTTCCACAGCGGCGGCCACGGCGTTGGCCTCTGCCGTTGCCCGCTGGTCGGCCTCTGCCACCGCTTCCTGCTCACGGGCAGCAGCCAGGTTGGCATTTTGGTTCGATTGACGGCTAAAGCCAAAAGCGGCCACGGCCAACAGGACGGCCAGCAGTGCCGCTACCCCTAGATAGACGGCGCGTTGACGCAAGCGGCCAGCCGCTGCCACCTGCTCCTCGGCCCGCTGCCGCTCCGTTTCCGCCAACTGCTGCGCCGTTTGCAGTTCCCGCTGACGGCGGGCTTCTTCCTCAGCCTGCCGCGCCTCCCGCGCCGCAATGCTGGCCTGCAAAAAGGTGCGTTCCCCCGGTGTCAAGACCACGCTGCTATCGCTGACCCAATCCTCAAATTGGACAAGGCGGGAGCCACGCAGCAGATAGCTGGCATCTTGTTGGGCTTGTTCCCATTCCTGCGCCCCATGCGCCAGCAACCGCTGCATCCCTACGTCATGACGGCTCTCGGCCAGCCAGTCGCGCAGTCGCGGCCATTCGCGCAGCAGGGCTTCATGCGCCACTTCCACCGTTGGTTCACGGCTGGCGGGGTCATGGTCGAAGGTGAGGAGGCGAAAACGGCCGTAAAGATCGAGGAGATTGGAGATTGGAGATTGGAGATCTCCCCCCTGCTCCCCTGCTCCTCCGCTCCCCTGTTCCCCTGCTAATGCCAGCAGTTCCGATTGCAGCACTCGTCGCCGTGTATCTTCAACTCCCTCGCCCAATGTCACCAGCCGCAAAAAAAGCTGGCGGGCAAGCTGTCGATCGGGTTCATCAAGCGCCGTAAAAATTTCCTCGGCACGACGACCCAATGCCCCTAACACGCCGCCAATGTCGTCATAGGTGGCTTTGGTCAACCGATTGCCATTGCGCCGCTCAAACAGTTCCGTCAGGGCGTATTGCAGCAGGGGCAGCGAGCCGGGCTGATCCTGAATGTCGGCGACAATGGTGGAAACGAGGCCGGGTTCAAAGTGGCAGCCAACCGCCTGGGCTGGCTGCACAATGGCCTGCTCGATTTCAGCGGCACTGAGCGGCAGCACCAGTTCGGTTTGCTGCTGGAGCAAGCGACCAAGCTGTTCGTGCTGTAACGGCCGATCATAAAAGTCGGCGCGGAGGGTGATGATGAGGTGGAGGGGGGTGGCAACGGCAAATTAATAACCCGCCAAGAAATTCACCCCTCGCCGCCGCTCATCCCGGTCAGCGTAACGGGCTCCTCAAACTGGTCAATCAGCAACGTTCACCCCTTCAGGCAAAATCCGCCGCACGGCCTGCAAAATTCCTCGTTCCCCCTGCTGCATTTGCTCAGCAGGCCTGAACGGCAAGTTGACCGCCACCCGCAGCAATGTTCCAACTCTTCCAGCGGATGCGTTCCAGGCAACATATCCACCATAGACCAATCCGGTGACCAGGAACGCAACTCCGGCACGCACCGGTAAGCATGACCCAACTTTGACCACGCTTGATTTGCCGCTTCTACCGCTGAGTCAACTACGTAAAAAGCGGTTGGAGGCAAGACCTGCCAGGGGTTCCCGCCCTGGCAGGCCACTGGAGGAAGATGACCGACGCGCTGACAGGCGCACTGCTGGCGATTGACGACCAAAGAAATCGGCGGCGTCCGCCCTCTTGAAGGCGTGCAGCCCGCGCTTTGTAGGGGTTGCGTAAGGTGGCATCAAAGGGAAGGACGATGGGGTGGTGGTCGGTGGTTGGGCGGCGAACGGCCGTTTGCAACGCCTGGACAAAATCAGCTACCGTACCATAGCGATTGGTTGGCTGTTTGGCAGTGGCTTGTTGGATGACCTGATTAACGGCAGATTTAAACGACTCCGGGCGCAGTTCGCCCGTGGGCAATGGGTCGTTGAGATGTTTTGAATCAACGTCGCCAGCGGTCGTCATAAAAGAGTTGCCCTGTCAGCTGATACAACAGCACGCCAAAGCTGTAGATGTCCTTTGCGGCGTGGCCGCTTCGTTCCGCACCTGCTGCTCGGCGAAATGGAGGTCGGTGGAACACGATCTTTTCCGGGCCACTGTCTATATCCAACGTTGCGGGCAATGCCAAAATCAGACAGATGAAGCGTTTGTCGGCTTCGTCAAGCAAATGTTGGCCGCTTTCCGTCACGATGCACCACCCGTGTGCGTGCTGCAGCAATGCCACGCCAATCTGTTCCACCAGCTGGGGCTGGCTCCAGCCAGCCGCCCGCATTCAACCGCTGCTGTAATGCCCCCCCGCAACGCATGACCAGAAACGCTCTTGGGTTCGCGCCCAAAAATCGTAAAGAGGAACGATGTAGGGATGTTCGAGCCGGGCAATGGTTTGGGCTTCGCTTTCAAGCGGCGGATGAAAGCAAGTTCGTGCTGTAGTGGGGGTGGATGCTTTTGATGGCGACTTCGCGGTTAGCGGCGAATTTGCCCGCGATAAACCACGCCAAGCTGCCCGCACCAATCTCCCTCGCGCAGTTGGTAGCCGCACGCCATCCCCATCAGCGACCCACCCGCATAAAATCCCCGCCTGCCGCTTCCACCAGCAGCCAGATCTCGGACGAGGGTTCGGCCGCCCGGCTCCGGTCTGCATCATTTGCACGCCAGGATCATATTGTGCCAATGCTGCTGCGCTTACCGCTGCGTGCCAGCGTTTCAATCATCTGCCGGTGGGCCGATTCACGCAAATGATCAATGGCAAGCTGCCGACGGGCGTGGGCTTCGGCCTCGGCAAAACGCCCCTCAGCCAAATGCCAGTCGGCCAGTTGATAGAGCGTTTCCAATGCTTGCCGCCGTACTTCTTCACGCCGCGCCGCCAGCCATTCTTCAAAGGGGTTGCTGTCGAACAAATAAAAACCGGCACATAAGTCGTTTTGGTAGTGGGAAACGGCCGTTTCCCATTCCACCATTGCCCCACCCTTCTTTGACACCATTGCCACAAACTGCTCCAAATCCGACACCCAGGGAAAGTGTGGGTTTAGCTGCACTGTCTGCCGGTCGGCCAGCACAAAGGGAATTTCACCGTCGGTCTGCTCAATGGCTGGCACCACTTGCCGCAGTTGGTAGAGCGTCTGGCGCAGGTTGGTTTGCGCTGAACGGTGCAGTACGTCGGGCCACAGCAGCGTCATCAGGGCTTCCCGCTGGTGCGGCTGCGGCCCGTGGAAAGCGGCTTCGGTTGTCAGGTAAATGAGCAGGGCTTGGGTTTTATTAGAGCGGAAGGCGGGTAACGGCCGTTTGTCCCACGTACCAGCAAACGCACCCAGCACCGTCAGCAAAAGGGTGGACATCAAGCAACTCCTTCGAAAATAGGACACGGACGAACACGGATGAACATGCTTTCGCTTTTCATTCATCGTGGTCAGCTAGTCAGTGTCATCTCCTGTGCGGCAGGCCGTTTGTTGGTGGAGAAGGCTGGCAACCTGCTTGAGTAGCAAAATCGGACGAGTACCCCCATCATACCACAGCGATCACGTTTTTCTACCCGTTTTTGACCCAATTTATCCATGATCACGCTTTGATCACGCAAAACAACGCGCCGATCACAGCCACATCACCAGCCGCTGACGGCCTAACGGCAGACTGCAAGCATATCACCGCCCACAAGGCGAACAGGAGTGCAAGCAGTCATGAAACGGTTTTTTATCAAACAAGTGGTTATTTTGCTAATAGTAGTCTGGATGATTGGGTGTGGGGGGCGGGAAACGGCCGTTTCAGAAATACAGTCCACACTGGATAAAGCATTGGCTTCCCCTTACGAAAGCGCAATTAGCCAAGTAACGGTACAAATCACGATGATCTTTGAAGATCTGCAAGAAACAACGGCAACGGGAGACGGTGAGACTGTTCTCCAAATTAGCCAAACAGTGGCTTATGGCTTGGGAACCTTGCTAACAAGCAATGAACATATTCTGCTTATCACCCACGATCACTGGCCGCATGGCGTGCCAGCCACAGTGCAATTTTTTCACACAACTGGCTCATTCTTGCTGGAAATGAGCGGTGAATCGCTGTATCAACACCTGCTTTTCCGCGATAGTGGCACGCTGATTTTAGAAGCTCCCACCGCCTTAACCACACTGGTTCCTGCGGCCACGATGACCATTGATACGGCTCAACTACAGGTGGGTGATACGGTAGAGGTTATCCAACGCACCCAGGAAGACAGACAAAAAACAGTCGTCACCTCTGCCCAAATCCTCAGTATTGACACCCAAAACCGGGTACCCTTGCTGACCTTACGCAGCCAAGATGGTTCGTCGGTTGAACCGGGCGATTCGGGGGGTGGGGTGTGGAAAAACGGCCGTTTTGTGGGCAATATGTGGTTCACCGTCCGCTATGAACAAGAACAGGCCAACCAAACACGGCTCGTTAGCACCGACCTGAGCCAGGCGGCCGGTTTCACCAATCTTGTTATCGAGTTAAGCACCATTGCCGTAGAGGCAAAAGAGGCGCCCGCCTTGACCCCTGATACCGCATCCTAGGAGCCTGTCGGAAAAAGAAAATGACATCTCCGACAAACTGCCAGGTTGAACTGGTTGAATATAACGGCCGTTTTTCCCCCTCGCACCCGTCGTCCGTCGTCTACACCCCCACCACCTGCCCCGTCCGCGCCGACTCATACAGCGCCAGCACCGTTTTGACGTGGTTGCGCGTTTCTGCCAGCGTTAAATAGCTCGGCTGCCCATGCAAAATCGCGTCGTGCATGTCTTCAACTTCACCCAGATAGAGATATTCATCTGGAACAGGGATTTCCACAGGGTCATCGCTGTCGGGGCCGAAGAAGAGAAGCTGGCGGCGCGGGTTGTCGAGGGCGGTGAAGGGGCGGGTGAGAGACAAACGGCCGTTTGTCCCCACCACCTCCGCCATCGTGTAGTATGGCGTGCGAAACGACGACGCAATTTGCCCCAGCCGCCCCCCGCTGTAAACAAGCTGCCCATTAAACAGCTCATCCACTCCACTTTCGCCCAGCCATTGGCTGCCAAACACCTGCTGCGGCGGGCCACCCATCACATATTGGGCAAAGCTCACCGGATACACACCTACATCCCACAGCGAACCACCGCCAAGGTCGGGTGCCAGGCGAATGTTGTTGCGGCTGCCCATGGCAAAGTTGAAGGTGGCGCGAACGGAAAGGAGGTCGCCTAAACGGCCGTTTTGCACCCACTCCCCCACCAGCTTTGTTTGTGGATGATGGCGATACATAAACGCCTCCGCCAGCACCCGCCCCGTCTCGTTCGCTGCGGCAATCATCGCGTCCACTTCCACCAGCGACGTTGCCAGCGGCTTCTCGCACAGCACATGCTTGCCATGCCGCAGCGCATAAATCGTCCATTCAGCGTGGAGCGTGTTGGGCAAGCTAATATAAACCGCGTCTACCCCGTCTGATTGCAGCATCGCCTCATAGCTGCCAAACGCCTGCGGAATCTCCCACTCCGCCGCATACGCCTGCGCTGCCGCCAAATCACGGCTGGCAACCGCCACCAACTCCGCACGCGGCGACTGCCGCAATGCCGGAATGACCCGCCGGTTAATCCGCGCTGTTGAAACCAAACCCCATCTGATTGTGTTCACTGTTGCCTCTTTTCAGTAATCAGTTATCAGTGACCAGTAATCAGTATGGAGGCTACTGATTACCGATTACCGATTACTGATCACCGTTATTGATTCGCCAATCGCCGCACATAATTGACCAAGTGCCACGTCTCTTCGCTGCTAAATTGTTCCTCAAAGGCCGGCATCGGTGTCCCCTCAATCCCCGTGCGAATCCAATAATAAAGGTCGCCATCGGGGTGGGTCGCGGTATGACCGCTGGCAAAATCCACCGGCGGCGGGTTGAGCGATAGCGCCGTGGGGCCATCACCCCGCCCCAGCTCACCGTGGCAGGTGGCACAATTCGTTAAAAATAGCTCCTGCCCAATGGCTATCGAATTTTGGTCGGGCACAATAGGATTAGTGAGGAATTTGGAGGGGGTGTATTCCACATCAAAAAAGGTGAACAGATACCCCGCCCCCAGCCAGAAGGCAAAAATGGACATCAGCAGCAGCGGCACAAGCTGCCACTCTCGCTTGGCAGCTCGCGTGGCGATAAACCCCCAGCTAATTGCCAGCAGCACGATAATTGCGCCGTAGCCCAGGCTGCCCAGCAGCGTCATAAAGTTGGCCGCCCGCTGCAGCCAGCTAACCCCTTGCTCAGCATTGACAATTTCACCACCCAATCCGGCTTCCATTCGATAGGGGACAAAGGTGTCAAAGGCGTTAGGACGGCGAATTGCCACCTCCATTTGCCAGCCGCCGATGAGGCTGATGAAGTTGCCTTCGATGCGATAGGTGCCGTTTTCCTGCCGTTCGGCCTCCACTTCGTTCGCTCCCATCGAACGACCCAGGAAGGTGAAGCGGTAGGAAATTTCGTCTATGTCGGTGACTAAACGGCCGTTCTCATCAAACACCGCCACGTCAAAACTATTCCATCCCACCAACGCCGGTTCCACCGTCAGCTCTACGTTGAGGTCGTCGGCCGTTTGGCTGATGACAGTGCGCCCCGGCTCGTTGCCCAGCAGCGGCGCATCCACCCCGCGCTGGATGTCGGCCAAAAAGCCGGCCGCCAAAATAAGCAGCAGCGCCGTCACCGCTTCCGCCGTCACCACCAATCGGAAACGACGCAAAACGGCCGTTACTGCCGCCCCCTTCGCCTCGCCGTCATACAGCTTGTTCAGCCGAGGCTTGATGAGTACCAAATTGACCCCCGCCAGGGCAAAGGCCAGCAGTGCCAGCCCCAGCTTGCCCAGCAGCACCCGCCCATACAGCGTGCCCACCAGTTCCGTCCAACTGCCCACGTGCTGTGCCGCCAGATAGCCGCCGCTCAGCAGCAGCCCTCCCACAGCCAGTGCCGCCAGCACGGAAAAGTTCAGAATCAGGCTGAGGTTAAGCCAGGTTCGCACTTCTTCTTCCAGCCGCCGCGCCTGCGCCACGGCCACGCCCAAATAGACCAGCCCGCCCACCCAAATGGCGGCGGCAACGGTGTGGGCGAGATCAACGGCCGTTGCCTGTGTCGAATCGAGCAGCAGGGCGGCACTGTGGCTGATGAGCGAGGTGGTGCAGGCCAACGCCACGCCCACAACCACGCCCGCATACAGCAGCCACGGCTGGGGGTTGCGCCGCAGTTGCCAGAGGAGAAGGGTGATAACGGCCGTTAATCCCAACCGCAGCAGCCACATCCGCCCAAACTGCGTCCTGGCCCAACTGTCAATGTTGCTGCCAAACGCCGCCACCTGGTCTACCAGTACCACCAGCAGCCCTAAGCCCAACAACCCCACACCAATCCAGGCAATAGTCAGACCACGCTGCATTTGCACCACATCCAGCGCCACTTCGTCGGCCGACAAATCGTCTACGGTGGCAAATACGGGGTTCCACACCAGCAGACGGAAGATGAAGAGACCGAGGAGGAGAGAAACGGCCGTTAATGTCAACCATCGTGCCACCGCGCTCCACAGCGAAAGCTGCGCCCGCAGGCTCGTATCCGTTGCCACTGGAGCCGCCTCTGCCCCCACCCCAAACGAAAACGTCCCGCTGGTGGTATGGCCGTCCACCGCCGACAACACCTGCCAGCTTACCAAATACGCCCCTTCGCTCAGCTCCGGCAGCGTCACAAACAAGGCCATATTCTCATCACGCCCCTGCACCGACCCCACCGCCACTTCCTCCCCGGCATGGGTCAACACCTCAATCTTGCTCAACTCCGGTACCACCGGCTCATTAAAACGAATCGCAATCTCTTCGGGAACCACATCAAGCCGCGCATTTTCACGCGGCAGCGAGCTAACCGGGATGGCGTGTGCAGATACCTGCTGTACAAAAAGCAGCAAGCTGCCCAGCAGCACCAGCAGTGACCATATTTTGTGTCTTGGATGAAACATCTTTCATGGGGCAGTAATCGGTAATCAGTAATCAATAATCAGTGGCACCAACCGATTACTGATTACTGATTACCGTTTACCGTTTACGTATGAGGCTAAAAGCCGCCAGAGCCACGCCCAGCACGCCAATACCCAAGCCGATATACGCCATCGTTCGGGCGGCTTGCAGGTCGGCTTGCAGGGTGGCAATGTCGGCTTGCAGGTCGCGGGCAGCAGGTGCCGCTTCGGGAAACTGAATGCGGGAGGCATCAAAAACTTCTTCCGGCTCCACCACCACATCCACATCCTCGTCCTCAATAAAACCAAACAAGTGGACGGCGTATTGACCGCGCACGGTGGGAAAAATTTCGGCGGTGTAATAGCCATCGGTGGGGGTAGCCGACAAGTTGGAGCGGAAAGTGCGGCCACCGTACTCGACTTCCAAATCCATCGTGCCATCCACGCCATTAACTGGGTTGTCGTCCTGATCTAATATTTCAATAACCAGGGCGTTACGCTCGCCTACAATGGCTGGCTCGGCACGCCAACCAACAATGATGACGTAGGGGCCAACTTCGACGCGGGAATGGGCTAAAGCGGGTTGGCTGTAAAGCAACAGCGTACCCAAAATCAAGGGGAGCAATATAAGTTTGCTCCAAGTTGTTGCTCGAATGTGCATAGAACCTCACCTAGCCAGTCGGGATGCCCGTACCGCGATCACAGGTTGCCCCGCGTTCGGGGGTTTGCGGCCCGACAATGTATTTTTCCAGGAATTGATCGATCCGGCCGTCATCGGCCGAATCCACAGATAACTGGATGCCCCATGCCGTTAGCACGATGGGGCTGGTTTGATCCGGCCACGGGCTAAGCAGCACAAAACTTTGCTCCCGCGCCCGTGCTTTCAAGCTCTCGATTTGATCGGCCGGCAAATCGGGGGCGTAAGTCATCCAAACCGCGCCGTGTTCCATGGAATGGACAGCGTGTTTGCCCTCAACCGGCTCATCATAAATGCCGCAGTTTTGCCAGGTGTCGTTGTGAATGCCACCGGCCGGCGGCAAACCACCAAAATCGTAGACAACCGTGTTATCATGCCCCCGTCCTGGACGAGGGAAGACAACGATCCCCTCAATGGCTGGCTCTGGCCGCACATTTAAATAGAGTAAATACCCAAGCCCCATTACTGCCAGTGCCACCGCACCGACAATGATCCAGGTCATATTCATCCCACCAGTTGGCCCGGATGGGGCCGTTCTTCTTCTTGCTGTTGTCATCGTCTTCTCCAAGTTTCCCGTTTATATAAAAGTTTATTCACTTAACCAAGCGGTGTCCCCCGGCCGCCATCACAGCTTGCCCCGCGTTCTGGCCCCCGTGTGTTGGTATACCGATCCACAAATTTCTCTAAGCGTTCATCAGTCACTGAATTTAGCTCAAGCTGCAAGTCCCAGGCGGTTAAAACCACCTGGCTCGTTTGCTCTGGGTAAGGGGCGAGTAAAATACGGCCGTTTTTCAGTGCCACATCTTCCAAAACTTGCACCTCATCTATGGACAAATCAGGCTGATAGGTAATCCAGATGGCTCCATGCTCCATAGAATGAATGGCATATTGAGCCTCAACCGGCGTATCATAAATACCACAGTTTTGCCAGGTTGGGTTATGGGGGCCACCCATGGGCGGTTTTGCCCCAAAAGGAATTTGCAAAGCAGCATCATGCTGATTGCCAGGTATCTCTCTCTCTGCGAAAACAACACCAGCCACATCTGGTTCAAACAAACGGTATGTAAATAGCCCCAGCAACCCCAGCACAACAATAGCTATGGGAATCCAGAGGCGAAGCTGCTTCATTCGCTGCTCACGCTCAAGCTGCAAGCGGCGCTCCTCACGGCGATTTTTTTGTTGGTTGCTGTTGATAGGACGCTTACTCATGTTGCCATTCCTTGAAAAACAGGTATGTGTGTAAAATGCCCAGACAAATTTACGCCAACTTATTATCCCCGCAAGTGGTTGTTGTATCAACCTTGCTGCCTAGCCAACTGGAGATTCTAAATAATTGCTCAAAAATGGGGGGTGGTCATATTTTACTACGGGAATGGTAAGAATTGTTTGGGCTTTACTGCTATAATGCGGGGCTATATGCAAGATAGCAACCATTCAAACCGTCGTCAGATGTGGCTGGGAGCCTTGGTCAGTATCCTCAGCCTGGGGGCGATTTTCTTTTTTATTGAGCCAACTGCCATTTGGGCAGCATTACAAACGGCTAACTACAGTTATTTGCTGTTAACGGCCGTTGGTATCACCCTCTTTCTCCTGCTCCGCGCCATTCGCTGGCGTTTTTTGCTGCGCAATGAAGCCCCCTTTGCAACCATCTTTCACATCCAAAGCGTTGGCTACCTGGTCACCAACCTGCTGCCGCTGCGCGTGGGGGATGTAGCGCGGGCGGTGCTAATTGGCAGCGTGCCGCCTATTACGCTGGCGCGGGGGCTTTCAACCATGGTGGTGGAGCGGGTGTTGGACATGCTTTTTGTGGTCACACTGCTGCCGTTTACGCTGGCAGAAGTTGAAGCCATCCCAACCTGGATGCAGTCGGCGGCGCGAGCTTCAGGGTTTGCGGCGGTGGCGTCCATTGTGCTGCTGGTGCTGGCGGCCAATCAACGGCCGTTTGTCCGCCGTCTCGCCACCCTCATCCTCCAACGCATTCCCCGTTTAGACCAGGAAACTTGGCTGCGGCGGCTCGACGACCTGTTGACCGGGCTAAGCAGCCTGACCCGCCTGGGTGAAGGCGGGGTTTTAATTACCCTCAGCATTTTGCTTTGGCTGCCTATTTTAGGCGCGTACTACATGGCCTTAACGGCCGTTCACATCCAACCCACCTGGTCAATGGCCGCCTTTGTCTTCTGCGCCTCTGCCTTCAGTGTCGCCCTACCCTCTTCGCCAGGGCAAATTGGCGTTTTTCACGCCAGCGTCATTGCCGCCCTGCAAATTTCAGGGCAACCAGAAGCCGCATCAGCCAGCTTCGCCTTTCTCTACCACGCCCTCAACCTCCTGCTCATGGTCATCTTGGGACTATATGGTCTCCGCAGCACCGGCTCAACATTTAGCAAAGTCATAGCCGCTATCCGGCTGCGGCGCTAGTAATGTATATGTAAACAAAGCCGTGTATAATAAGCTACTTGAATCATGTACCAAATCGGCTTAGAGGCTTGCTAATAACAAGCCCAAAATGTAAATAAGCTATCCTTGCCTTTTATGAAGAATTTGTCTCATTTGCCCCTTGGCACCAAGCTCATCCTCGTCATCGCTGTGACCCTGCTGTTTTTGTTGGGGCTTATCATGTATTTCACCTCCCGCAACATGGGTATTATCACCACCGAGACAGGGGAGCAACGCGCCTTAGAAGAAGTAACGGTATTCAGCATCCGTTTTAGCCAAGTACAAGGAGAGCTTTTGGTGGCCTCCAAGCTGTTGGCAAGCAGTTCGGGCTTGATTAGAGCCATTGAAAACCAGGATAGCGAACAAATCGAGGCCATCTTTAGCACCGAAGCTGCCGTTCTCAATTTTCACGACATTGATATTGTTGACCAACATGGACAACGCCTGCTTACGGTAGTTGGAGCGGGTGACACCTTTGATCAAGGACAAGAGGATTTGCTGCTATACTCTGCGCTTCAAGGGGTTGAAACCGCCGATTTAATCGTTGAAGAAGAAGGTGAAAATGGTTTTGAAGCACGGCTGGCAACGGCCGTTCCCATCTACGCCGCCAACGGCAACATCATCGGGGCACTGCTTACCAGCCACAAAGTAGATGGTGCATTCCTGGCTGACCTCAACTTTCATCGGGACAATATTCAGTTTTTATTTATTGCAGAAGAGCGGTTGTTATCCCAAAGCTGGGAGGTCGCCTCGTCTGCCGATCAGAACACGTTGGAAACGGCCGTTTTAGACCCCACCCTCCTCGCTGCGGCTGAAAATGGCGACGTGAACGTTCGCCCGCTTTCTCTCATCATTGACAACACACTCTACTACTTTGTCTCCTATACCCCCATCAAACTGCGCGAGGTGATCAAAGGGACTGCCATTATCCTAGTCAAACAGCCAGAGCCGTTTCTGTATCTCCGTCAACTGCGCCTCCTCTTTATGAGCATTATGGTAACCACCAGCATTCTGGCTATGACAACCATGGGCTTATTCGTGCGGCGGCTTGTGACTACCCCGCTGCGCGAGCTGACCACAGCCACTAAGCAAATGGCGGGGGGCAATTTGCAAGCCCGTGCCGACATTCAGACCGACGACGAAATGGGAGAACTGGGCCGCAGCTTTAACGAGATGGCCGCCCGCTTGGAGCGCATTCTCAACACCTTGGAAAGCCGCGTCGCCCAGCGCACGGCCGATCTTTCGGCCAGCAATGAGCAGCTACAGCAGGAAATTAGTCAACGTATTCAGGCTGAAGAAGCACTGATTCGGTCACGCGATATTGCGCTGGAAGCGAACCGGCTTAAAACCGAGCTGTTAGCCAACGTCAGCCATGAACTTCGCACCCCGCTTAACGGCATTATGGGGTTTGCCGAGATTATGCAGGAGCGCATTCCAGGGCCGCTAACGCCCAAACAGGCAGAGATGACCGGCAAAATCGTTGAAAGCACGCTTTATCTGACGACGATTGTGAATGATTTGCTGAATCAGGCACAGCTTGAGGCGGGCAAAATGCAGTTAGAAATGGTTGCCTGTAACCCTGCCTCCTTGGTTCTGGAGGTACGCGAACAGCTACAGCCGTTGGCAAGGGCGAAGGGGATTGAATTAACGGCCGTTATTGCCCCCACCACCCCCACTACCATCACCACCGACCCCACCCGCCTGCGCCAGGTGTTGATGAACCTAGTCAGCAACGGCATCAAATTTACCGACAACGGGCGGGTAGAAATAGAAGCGAGTGGGGGAGAAAACGGCCGTTGGCTGCTTCAGGTTCACGACACCGGCATTGGTATTCCCGCCGAAGCCCACGACCGCATTTTTGAACCGTTCCGCCAAGTAGATGGTTCCGCAACCCGCCGTCACCAGGGCACCGGGCTGGGGCTGTCCATCGTCCGCGAGCTTGTCGCCATGATGGGCGGTCGTGTCACATTGCAAAGCCACGTAGGGCAAGGCAGCACCTTTGTCATTGATCTGCCCATCGCCCAGCCACAGCCAGTTGAAGCAGTTGCCTAATTTATGAAAATCCTCCAAGTCTTAACCTATTACCGCCCCTGGACAAGCGGCTTGACGATCTACGTCGAGCGGCTGAGCAAAGCGTTAGTTCAACTCGGCCACGATGTTACTGTCCTTACTTCCCAATATGACCCCAACCTGCCCCGCTACGAAGTCATGGACGGTGTCAAAGTCATCCGCATTCCCGTCGCCCTCCGCATCAGCAAAGGGGTCATCATGCCCAGCTTTGGCCCCATGGCTTGGAAATTGGCTCGCCGTGCCGATGTCATCCAACTCCATTTACCCCAGTTTGATGCCCCCGGTGTGGCTCTGCGCGGCCGGATATTGCATAAACCCGTCGTCCTCACCTACCACTGCGATCTCAACTTGCCGGAAGGGGCATTTAACCGCTTTGTAGACCGCGTTGTGCTGACCATGAACCGCGCCGCTGGCACCATTGCCAACGCCGTTGCCACCTACACCCGCGACTACGGCGAAAATTCCCCCTATCTCTCGCTCTACCTCGGCCAAAAGCTCAAAGTCATCCCACCCCCCGTTGAACTGGCCGACTGCACCGACGCTGAAGCCGCCGCCTTCCACGCCCAACACCAGCTTGGCGACCGCCCCATCATTGGCATTTGTACCCGCCTTGCCACGGAAAAGGGGGTGGAAATTTTGCTGCGGGCACTGCCTATCATCATGGAGGCGTTTCCCAATGTGCGCGTGCTGCACGCCGGGCAATATCAAAACGTGCTGGGCGAGGAAGCCTACGCCGCCCGTTTGGCGCCGCTGTTTGCCCAATATGCCGAACAATACAGCCTGCTGGGCAACCTCAACGGCGCGGCGCTAACGGCGTTTTACAAAAATATTGATGTGCTGACCATCCCCAGCCTCAACAGCACCGAGAGTTTTGGGTTGGTGCAAATTGAGGCGATGCAAAACGGGGTGCCGGTGGTGTCGTCCAATTTGCCGGGGGTGCGCCAGCCGGTGACGATGACGGGGATGGGGGAGGTGGTTGCCATTGGCGACCATGAGGCGTTGGCGGCGGCGCTCATCCGCGTGCTGCGCGACAAAGCGGCCTATGTGCGCTCGCCGGAGCTAATTGGTGCCAGCTTTGCCCCGCTGCAAACGGCCGTTGAATACCTCAACCTATTTGCCAATCTGCAAAACGGCCGTTTTGACCCCACCCCCACTGAACCCACCGCCTACAGCCAGCTCCGCGCCATGCGGGACGGGTGGAGCCAATGAGTAACCCCCGCCGCCAGCGAGAACAGGAAAACCGACGCTATTTGTGGCTGGTTTTGTTGACGCTGGTTGTTGTGGGCGGCGGGTTGATTGGGCTAATTTACGGGCGAACAGTGCTATTAACGGCCGTTCCCTGTCTCCTCGGCGGGGCAGCCCTCATTCTTGTTCCCTGGTGGGCACTCACCCTGCTGGAAAAGTGGCGCAACTGGATGGAGCGAGAAGAATAACACGTTGGCGCAAATAAACGCTGATGGCTACAGTCGCTCTGGTAGGAAAAACGGCCGTTTTTCCACAGAGCAGGCACAAACAAACTCTACACCAAGTTTACGCACAGACAGTTTATCAGATGAAAGGCCGTTGGTTGGGGTGGAGACTTTAGTTGGAACGTTCCGACTAAAGCCTCCACTGCGATACCCGTCAAGATTTGAAAACGGCCGTTTTTCCCACCAGAGCAAGCACCTGCAAAATTTACCCTGCGTCTAGCGCAACCCTTTGGCAAGGGCCGTGTTGGCACCATTTAGTTTGGCACCGATCAGGTCGGCATCGCTCAGGTTGGCACGGATCAGGATGGCATTGCTCAGGTCAGCACAGAACAGGTTGGCATAGCTCAGGTCGGCACCCTCCAGGCGGCTAAAAGCCAGAAAGGCAAAGCTCATGTTGGCATGATCCATGTTGGCACCGCTCAGGTCGGCACCGTTCAGGTCGGCACGACTCAGGTCGGCACCGCTCAGGTTGGCACCGATCAGGACGACACGGCTCAGGCGGGCACGGCTCAAGTTGATACCCCTTAGGTCGGTCTCGCTCAAATCAACTTTGGCCAATTCTGCTCCAGAAAAATCGCGCTCACCAGCGGCGTAGCGTGTTAACAGTTCTTCTTTGGTCATTGCTTCAGTTCCTTTGTTCTTAATTTTGTTTAGCAATTATGCTATGTTGCTACAAAAACGGTGTGGCTGATTTCCCCATCCCCAACATATCGCCGATAAAACAACCTGTGCCTATTCTGTGGGAAAACGGCCGTTTTCCCACCATCAACAATCTAAGCTCAAGACAGGCATAAAATTTCTGCCCCAACCTAGGAAATCTTGGCCGAAATTTTTACACGTTTCTCAAGAAAGTCAACGATTCCTTAACACAAAAAGACGGCCAAGAAATAGGGCGTTGACTGTACCATCGTTCAGGTAGGAATCTGTTCCAAAGCAAGTGTTGACCAGAGCCGCTTTGTGGCATCATTTGCCTAATAAAAATAGGATACAGGCGGATGCAGATGGAGAGTAGCCGAAACAAGCCGTCGTCCGTCGTCGGTCGTCCGTCGTCCATCCAACACCAAGGAGACCCATATGGTAACAAACCACGAACAGCTTGCCGCGCTGATGAACCTGACGGATGGGGATAAAAAGCACGACCCCAGCGCTTATTCAACAACGGCCGTTCTTTCCGCCCTCTACAACCACATCCTCCACTACGACCCCGCCAACCCCAAAAGCGAAGACCGCGACCGCTTTATCATGAGCAAAGGGCATGGGCCGCTGGCCCTGTACGCCATCATGGCGCACAAAGGGTTCTTCCCCGCCAGCGAACTGACCCAATTCCTCCAGTGGGACGGCATCTTGGGCGGCCACCCCGACCGCAACCGCATTCCCGGCGTGGAAGCGTCCACCGGCTCGCTGGGCCACGGCTTCCCCATGGCGATTGGGGTGGCACTGGGGCTGAAGGCAAAAAAGAGCAACCGCCGCGTCTATGTCCTCATTGGCGATGGTGAAAGCAATGAAGGGTCGGTGTGGGAGGCGGCACTGCTGGCGGGGGATTTGGCGCTGGCTAATTTAACCGCCATCCTCATTGACAACCGCTCCAGCACCCGCCATTTGGGGGATGTGGCGGCCAAGTTTCGTTTGTTTGGCTGGCAGGCGGAGGCGGTTAACGGCCGTTCCGAACCCGCCCTCGTCCAAGCTCTAGCCACATCAGCAGCCGACCGCCCCTCGCTGGTCGTCGCGGAGGCATTACCATGACCGATTCAATGCGTGACCGGATGGGAGCCGTTGTCAATGAGCTACTGGCAACAGATGAGAAAACGGCCGTTATTCTGGCCGACATCAGCACCAACTACTTTCAAAATGCCTTCGGCCAATACCCAGAGCGGGTGGTCAACGTGGGGATTATGGAGCAAACGGCCGTTAGTCTGGCCGCCGGCTTTGCCCTTGAAGGGTTTCACCCCATCGTCCACTCCATCGCCCCGTTTGTAGTGGAACGGCCGTTTGAGCAAATCAAAGACGACTTTTGCTATCAGGGGCTGGGCGGCACCTTCATCAGCATCGGCGCGTCGTATGATTACGGCACCGACGGCATGACCCACCACGGCCCCGGCGACGTTGCCATTCTCAAAACGCTGCCCCGAATGCAGGTGTGCGTGCCCGGCACGGCCGACGAACTGGAAACGCTGCTGCGCCAAACCTATGCCAATGGCTCCCCCACCTATCTGCGAACCAGTGTTCAGCACAACAAAACGAGCCGCCCCGTCACCTTTGGCAAGCTGCACGTGGAGCGTGAGGGGAAAGATGGGGTTGTCATTGCCGTGGGGCCAATGTTGGAGCGGACGCTGGCGGCGGTGGCCGACATGGATGTGACGGTTCTGTATGCGACGACGATTGCCCCTTTTGATGCCGAGGGGTTAAAAACGGCCGTTTCCCACGCCACTGCCAACATCATCCTCGTCGAACCCTACTACGAAGGTGCCTTGGTGCAAGACATCGCCCAAGCGCTACGCCACACCCCCACCCGCATCGAAGCCATCGGCGTGCCGCGCCAGGTCATCAGCCGCTATGGCACACCCGACCAGCATGATGCCGCCCTAGGGCTAACGGCGGCGGGGATTCAGGCACGCGCTGCTCGCTTCTTGAACAACGGGTAAGACACTGACCTTGTCTCCCGGTCATCTCATCCAGCTTCTCGGTTTGGGCAAAGCCAGGGCGAGACAATACGGAGAACATCTGAATGGCTCCGGCGCACCACCCCTAGTTACAGCTTGCCTTGCTGGAAAACGGCCGTTTTTCCCAGCAACATGCCCATTCACACCAACGTTATGAATAGGAACCACGCAGATCCGTACCCAATTGTTTGGCACTCCTCAAATCGACGCCAACCAGGTAAGCACCTCTCAGGTTGGCATAGCTCAGGTCGGTACCGCTCAGGTCGGCACTGCTCAGATCGGCACTGCTCAGATCGGCATTGCTCAAGTTGGCATGACTCAAGTCAGCACGGTTCAAGCGAGCACTGCTCAGGTTGGCCTTGTTCAAGTTAGCCTTGCTCAAATTGGCCTCATACAAAGAGGCACCACTCAAATTAGCACCACTCAGGTCGAAACCACTGAGGTCAACCTCGCTGAGGTCAACGCGCTCAAGGATGGCACCACTCAGGTTGGCACCACTCAGGTCAGCATTGATCAGGTTGACGCTGCTCAGGTTAACACCACTAAGGGCGAGACCGCCCAGGCGGGTTCCATCCACCGTGACACAACTTAGGTCAGCTTCGCTCAAGCTGGCATCGCTCAAATCGGCCCCACTCAAATCGGCACCGCTCAGGTAAGCACCCCTCAGGTAGGCATTTTTCAGGTTGACACCACTCAGGTTAGCAGTGTAAAGAAAGGCTGTAGACAGGTCGGCATCAAACAAATTAGCACCGCTCAGATTGGCATCAACCAGGTCGGCAAAGCGCAAATCGGTGCTGCTCAAGTTGGCTCCACTCAGGTCGGCACTGTTCAAGTTAGCCCCAAGCAGTTTAGCATCCCTCAGGTCAATACCGCTCAAATTAGCTCCGGCCAGGTTGATGTCGGTAAAATCGCGCTCGCCAGCGGCGTAGCGTTGTAACAGTTCTTCTTTGGTCATTGCTCAAGTTCCTTGTTGTTCATGTTAATTTAGCAATTATGCTAGGTTGTCACAAAACGCTGTGGTTGGCTCCCCGCCCCACAACTCATTCCCCAGCCAATCATTTGCGCCTGCCTTGCTGGAAAACGGCCGTTTTTCCCGCAACCCAGCCACAAACAACATTTACACCAACGTTACCTTAACCCTCTGGCAGTATTCACCCTGGCAAGACTCAGGTTAACACCAATCAAGCGGGCACCATTCAGGCGGGTCCTAATGAGCGCAGCTCCGGTCACGTCAGCATAGAACAGGTTGGCACTGCTCAGGCGAGAATCAACCAACGTGGCATTGCTCAAGTTAGCATAGCTCAGATTGGCACCATTCAGGTCAGCATTGCTCAGGTCAGCATTGCTCAGATCAGCATTGCCTAGGTCAACTCGATACAGGTTGGCATCGCTCAGGTTGGCATCGCTCAGGTCGGTGCCAAGCAAGTTAGCAAAGCGCAGGTTGGCACCACTCAAGTTAGCATAGCTCAGATTGGTATTGCGTAGGTCAGCACCGCTTAGGTCGGCACCGCTTAGGTCGGCATGGCCCAAGCTGGCAAACCTCAATTCAGCTCCGGCAAAATCGCGCTCGCCAGCGGCGTAGCGTCCTACCAGTTCTTCTACAGTCATTTTGACACGGCGCAGGTTGACATCAGGCAAGTCTTCACTGTCTACAGTAACCTCGCTCAGGTTAATACCGCTGAGATCGGCATGCCACAAGTTAGCATACCATAGGGTAGTACCGGTCAAATTGGCATTGCTCAGGTTGGCACCACTCAAATTGGCATACCCCATCTCAGCACTGCTCAGGTTGGCACCGCTCAGGTTGGCATCGCTCAGTTTGACCCAGCCTAGGTAGGCCCCTTGTAGGTTGGCACCGCTCAAGTTGGCATCACTCAGGTCGGCATATCTCAGGTCGGCCTCTTGTAGATCAACCCCTGCAAAATTGCGCTCGCCAGCGGCGTATCGTTCTAATAATTCTTCTTTGGTCATTGCTCAAGTTCCTTTGTTCTTAATTTTGTTTAGCAATTATGCTGCGTTGTTACAAAAACAGAATGGTTGGCCTCCCTACCCACAGCTACTTCCCCAAACAATAACCCGCCTCGCTCTGCCCAGAAACGGCCGTTTTCCAGCCAGAGCCAGTATAAGGTTAAGATAGGCATTGGTTTGCCGCACTTGCCCCAACGCAGGAAATCTGATGGCATTATTTCTATTTTCTTAAAAAAAGTCAACGATTCTATACCACCAAAAAACGGCCAAATCAGATCGAATATTTGCTAGGCCCGGTTGACATTTGGCAAAAAGAAGCAGATTTCACCGCAAAGATCGCAGAGATTTAGCTTGTTTTCTTTTCTTCCTCTGCGCCCTCTGCGTACTTTGCGGTTCAAATTCTGAAAAGTCAACAGAACCTAAGGCTTTTTCAAGAAAATAATGCCCCCCGTTCAAGCTAAAAAAGCCGTGAGCCAAAGCCAAAAACACTACTTTTTCGGATCATTTATTTTTGGCTTTGGCCTAAAGCACACACCCTACCACCTCTTCCCCTTCCATCCTCCCCCATTCTGTTCTACAATAGCCCCATATTGAACGACAAGTAGAGGAACCCGCTTATGACAACCTGGCGTTTGTGGCTTATTGGCATCATCCTGCTCACCGTGGCCTGTGGCCCCGCCCAACCCCCACCCAACTACACCCCCACCGCACTGGTCGCCCTTCCCGCCACGCTCACCGTCACACCCGCGCCCACACAAACGGCCGTTCCCCCCACCACCACACCCACACCCACGCCAATGCCCACACAAACGGCCGTTCCCCCCACCCCAACCTCCCAATCTCCAATCTCCAATAACCAATCTCCAATAACCATCTCCGGCCAAGTCACCTACACCAACCCCTTCTTCACCCTCGGCGTTGCCGAACCCATCATCATCCTCGAAGACCAGGCCGGATTCGTAGACCGCAACGAAAGCTTCATTTTGCCCCCCGCCTCCCAAACCATCGGCCAAATCACCAGCGACTTCTACACCTCCCCCTTCAGCTACACCCTCTCCCTGCCCATTGAGCCGCAGGGCAGCCTGCGCGACGTAGACAACGACGGCGAAAGCGACACCGGCATCCAAATTTTTGCCATCGCCTACTGGACCAACACCTTTGGCGACCCCTTCCTCGAACGGCGCGACCTTGGCGGCGGCGGCTGGTCCACCGCCTACGCCTCCACCCTCGTCAGCAGCGACCCCGACACCCGCCGCGAAATCATCGGCGGCAAGCTCCTCGTCTACGCCCCCGACGACCAGCAGGGCTTCCCCACCGACTTTGGCCCCGACGGGCTGCTCTTCACCAGCGACGAAACCAGCACCCCGCTGCCAACGGGCTACACCGTCGTCAACCTCAACACCACCCCCTTCACCTTTGACCGCTCCCCCCAGCAGCATATTGACCTGCTGGAGCCAGAAGGGGCGGCCCTGGTTGACCTCTCCGACCAACCCTACCCCGACGCTTTTAACGCCCTGGTAGACAAGTTGAGCAAGGAATACGCCTTTACCGAGCTAAAAGGGGTTGATTGGGAGTCGCTACGCGAACAATTCTTGCCCCGCTTTATGGACGCTGCCGACAACAAGGACACGCTGGCCTATCTGCGGGCATTGCGCGACTTTGCCTGGGCCATTCCCGATGGGCATGTGAGTGGGCCGGCCATCCAAAGTGATTTCCAAACGGCCGTTTCCGGCGGCATCGGTCTCGCCATTCGTGACCTCGACGACGGCCGCACCATCGTCAACTACCTGCTCGAAGACGGCCCCGCCGCCCAGGCCGGCATCCAGCTTCGCGCCGAAATCTTGGCAATCAACAACACCCCCGTGGACGACTTCGTAGACAACAGAATCGCCTACTCCGCCCCCTTCTCCACCGCCCACACCCGCCGCCTACAGCAGCTTCGCTACGCCATCCGCGCCCCGCTCGGCGAGCAAATCAGCCTTACCTACCAAAACCCGGATGCCGCTGCCCCCCAAACCGCCACCCTCGACACCGTTTCCGAATTCAGCAGCTTCAATATCTCTTCCTTCAATACCGGGCTGGACGGAACCGAACTGCCGCTCGATTACCAAATCCTCCCCAGCGGCTATGGCTACGTCCAAATCTACAGCTTTTCCGACAACGAACTGCTGACCATCCAGCTTTGGGAACGGATGATCCAAACCTTCAATGATGGCGGTGTGCGTGGCCTCATCATTGACATGCGGCAAAACGGCGGCGGCAGCGGCTTCCTGGCCGACCAAATGGCCGCCTACTTCTTTGACGAAGAGCTACCGTTAGGCAACACCGGCTACTATGAGAAAGAGCTGGATGACTTTTTCTTCGACGAGCGCAACAGGCAGCAGTTCTACCTGCCCCCGGCCGAACAGCGATACCACGGCAAGCTTGCGGTGCTGGTTGGCCCCAACTGCGCCAGCGCCTGCGAATTTTTCAGCTACGACATGACCATTGAAAACCGCGCCGAAATTGTCGGGCAATACCCCACCGCCGGGCTGGGCGGCAGCATTGACCGGGTGCTGATGCCGGAAGGAGAATATTTCACCTTCACCCAGGGGCGGGCGGTTGACCCCAACGGCAACATCCACATCGAAGGCAAGGGGGTTCCACCCACCATCCGCGTCCCCGTCAACGAGGAAACGCTGTTTAGCGCGGACGACCCGGTTTTGCAGGCGGCAATTGGGTATTTGGATGAGGTAACGGCCGTTCACACCAACCCCGCCCTCACCATCACCCTCGGCGACAGCCGCGACGGCACCATCGAACCCCAATTCCGTAACCTCTATGACCTCACCGTCAAAAACGGCGACGTGATTGACATTATTGTTAGCAGCGACACCTTTGATCCAGTGCTACGGGTGTACGATACGGCCGGCAACCTCCTCATCGCCAACGACAACCTCGACGACACCACCTCCAACGCCGGCTTCCTCACCCTCGAAATCCCCGCCGACCTCGACCTCGTTCTCGAAGTCGGCTCCATTGACGACAACAGCAGCGGCACCTACACGCTGACTGTCAAAGAATCAAGCTGATCGCTATCAAAATGTCATACCCGCGTAGGCGGGTATCCATCTTCAGCATAGGCATAGATTCCCGCCTTCGCGGGAATGACGTACTTAAACCATGACCCAACAAACACCCCCACCCGACACCCTAACCACCCAAATCGGCGTACTCACCCGCCGCGAAGTCGAAGCCCGCATCCTCAAACCCATCATCGAAGCCCTCAGCGCCGAATTTGACCGCGAGCAGGTGCTAACCATCGTCCGCAACACCATCGTCCGTATTGCTCAAGAGCAAGGAGCCGAACTCGCCCAAATGATGGGCGGCTGCACCGCCGCGCACTTTCTCAATTCACTGCAATATTGGACAAAAGACAACGCGCTGGAAATTGACCTGCTGGAACACACAGTCGAAAAGCTGTCGTTCAACGTCACCCGCTGCCGCTACGCCGAAATGTACCGCGCCCTCGGCCTCGGCGACCTCGGTGCCACCCTCTCCTGCAACCGCGACTTTGCCCTCGTTGACGGCTTCAACCCCGATGCCACCCTCACCCGCACCCAAACCATCATGCAAGGCGCACCCCACTGCAACTTCCGTTACACTTTTCCCAAAACCTAGCAGCCTGTCAGAAAAAGAATTTTGGGGCGCAGATATCCCTCATTTATCCTGATTTTGGGGCATCTTATGGCTAAAATTAGGCCCAATCCGCGTTTGTCCGCGTTAGTCTGCGTCCCATTTTCAAGGCAGCAGCACCACCTTGCCAATGTTTTTACGCTCCTGCAAATAGTGATGCGCCTCAGCCGCCTGCTCCAACCGAAACGTACGGTCAATATGTGGGCGAAACAGTGCCTCATCATACCAGGTAATAATCTGCCGCATCCACTGCCGCTGCAAATCCATCTGGTGCCACAAATTCGGCCAGCCCACCCCAATCACCCCCTTGTTGTCGGCCATCAGTTGAAATGGGGTGTAAAACGGCACCCGCAGCCGCAGCAGCCACCAACTTAGCCAAGAACGCCGCTCCCCGGTCGCTGCGCCGCGCACCCCATACAAAATCAGCCGCCCCGACGGCCGTAAAAGGCGGTAATTTTTCTGCCAATCTAGCCCACCACTGCAATCCAGCACGATCTGCACCCCACGCCGCCCCGTCAAATCATTCACCACCCGTTCATAATCTCGGTTACGATAGTCAATGACATAGGTTAGCCCCCGCTCCTGCAAAAAAGCGTGTTTGTGCGGCGAGGCCGTGCCAAAGGTGGTAGCCCCCACAATTTTGCAAATATCCAGCGCGGCAAGCCCCACGCCCCCACCCGCGCCATGAATCAGCACCATGTCCCCAGGACGCAGCGACCCCATTACCATCAGCATTTGGTATGCCAGCAAGTAGCTAAGCGGCAGGGCCGCCCCTTGTTCGGCATTCATCCATTGCCAGCGTTTAAAAAGCTGCTGATGCGGCACACAAACCACGTCGCTGTAGCCGTAAAAACGGCTAAAGCCAAAAACAGCGTCGCCTTCCTTAAAGTCTGGCACCCCTTGCCCCACCAAATCAACACGGCCGGCAATCTCGAAACCAGGCACATAAGGAGGGCGAGGGGCATAAGCGTCCAACCCCATCCGCCCCATGACATCGGCAAAGCCGACGCCACACGCTTCCACGCGCACGCGCACTTCTCCGGCCGCTGGAATGGGATCGGATGCTTCGCGCAGGTGCAACACATTGGGCAAACCATGTCGGGTAATCCACACTTGCTTCATGGCGCGAGTATAGCAGATAGTTGACAAGCGATCTGGCTTATGTTAGCTTTTTTAGACAAAAGAAGGATCAATTTATGCCACACATTGCCATGCTTGACAGCGGCTCCTCAGCGCAGCGCGATGGGCTGAATCATCAAGCGATTGAAGATTATCTCAAAACGATTTATACCCTGGCAGAAACCGAGTCGCCGGTTAGCACGTCGCGGCTGGCGGAAGCACGACAGGTAAAGCCCAGCTCAGTGACTAACATGATTCAACGGCTGGACAAGCTCAAGTTGATTCACTACGAGAAGCATTATGGGGTTACGCTAACCGCCCACGGCCGCAAAATTGCCCTGGAAGTAATTCGCCACCATCGTCTGATTGAGCTATATCTCATTGAAGCATTGGGGTTTAGCTGGGATGAGGTGCATGAGCAGGCAGATATTTTGGAACATGTGATTAGCGAAAAGCTGGAGGAGCGAATTGCGGCGGCGTTGGGCCACCCGACGGTTGACCCACACGGCGACCCTATCCCGCAGCGGGACGGGACGATTATCACGGTGGACATGCAGCCATTGTCTAGCTTGCAGGTTGGGGAAGAGGGAGAAGTGGCACGCATTCTTAATGATGAAAACAGCGAGATGCTGCGCTATCTGGCACAGTTGGGGCTGGTGCCGGGAACGACGATCAAGGTGCTGAATGTAGCACCGTTTGACGGACCGCTGACGCTGTTGGTGGATGATGTGGAGAAAGTGGTGGGGTATGCGGTAGCAACGGCCGTTTTAGTCACCACGCCTTAATTCCCCGGGGCGGCAAGATTTTGTTGCGGAAAAGTTAGCATAAACGGGATACTGATTACAGATTACCAAATATTAACGGCTCTCATACTGTTTGCCCTTCCCTGCCGGTGCTATAATGTTTAGCTGACATGGCACACACGCACCATCCCCGGCAAAATCCTTTTTTCAACCGACAGCGGATTGCTGATCCCGCTTTTTTTGTGGGGCGAGAACGTGAAGTAGAAGCCCTTTACAGTGCCATCGCCACGCGCCAATGCCGCTCGGTTGTGGGGGAGCGCAAAATTGGCAAAAGCTCACTGCTCACCCAGCTTGCCTGCCCCGATTCGCTACGCGCCCACGGTTTTAACCCCGACAAATTTGTCTTTATCTACGTTGATCTGGAAGGGATGGCAAACATCAGCTATGAGGAGTTTTGGCCGGAACTGCTGGATCGGCTGGATTTGGCGCTGCCAACGGCCGAAAAAGAGCTGTCGCAGCAGGTGCAAACGACGCTGGCGCAGCCGGAAGTGCGCTTTTTACAGGTGCGGCGGCTGCTGCGCCGCATCGAACACGCCGGGCTGACGGTGGTGCTGATGTTGGATGAATTTGAAAGCCTGGCCGCCAACCCCGCTTTTGAAGCCACCTTTTATGGCGAATTACGCAGCCTAGCCGGGGAATTGGGGGTCGTCTATCTTACCGCTTCCAAGAAAAGCCTTTACGAGCTAACGTATCAATACGCCGACACCCTTTCCTCGCCGTTTTTCAACATCTTTTCTGAAGAAACGCTGGGGCTGATGCCCATGACCGAAGCGCAGACACTGTTGGAACGGCTATCGGGGCTATCACGGCCGTTTTCTGCCGAGCAACTGCCCTTTTTGTTAACGTTAGCTGGGCCTCATCCGTTCTTTTTGCAGGTGGCGGGGCATTATTTGTGCGAACTGCTGGGAGACAATGACACGCTGCCAGATGATTGGCAGGCAGTGGTGACGCGGCGGTTTATGGCGGAGGCGGAAGACCATTTTCGCTACTGGCTGAACCAACTAACGGACCTTGAGCAAAGTGGGTTGCTGCATTGGGAAACGGCCGTTTCTTCACCCAACTCCCGCCTGCACCACCAGCTAAAGGCCAAAGCGTTGTTGAGAGAGGATGAAAACGGCCGTTTACTCCCCTTCTCCCACGGCTTTGCCACCTTTTTAGCGCAGCAGCGCAGCCAGCAGCCACTCACCACCCATGCCCACACCAACGCCAACGCCCTCACCGGAACCACCCTCGGCAGCTACCGCGTTCTCACCCCCGTCGGGCGCGGCGGCATGGCCGTCGTCTACAAAGGATACCAGCCCAGCCTCGACCGCTACGTTGCCATCAAGGTGATGGACATCAGGCTGATGGGGCATACGGTAGCAGGCGACCACGCCTTTTTGGAGCGGTTCCAGCGTGAAGCCGCCTCCACCGCCCAACTGCGCCAGCAAAACATCGTCCAGCTTTACGACTTTGGCACTCACGAGGGCATCTCCTACATGGTGATGGAATATATTGAGGGGATGACGCTGAAGGAACGGCTCGAACAGCAACGACTGCGGCAGCAGCCGTTGCCGTTGCCAGAGGTGGTGCAGATTATCCACGACATCGCCGGGGCATTGGATTACGCCCACGCCCACGGCATCATTCACCGCGATGTGAAACCGGCCAACATCTTGCTGCGGCGGGAGGAACGGCTGACGCAGGCAACGGGTGCGGAGCGATTTACGGCCGTTCTGACCGACTTTGGCGTGGCGCGAATGCTGGAACGAGTGCAGCTTACCGGCACTGGAGCCACCATTGGCACACCAGATTATATGTCGCCCGAACAAGCGGCCGGCAGCCCCGCCGAAAACGCCTCCGACATCTATGCCCTCGGCATCGTCCTGTACGAAATGCTCACCGGCGAACTGCCGTTTCACGCCGACACCCCCGTGGCCGTACTGCTCAAACATATGCAAGCCGCCCCACCCTCCGTTCTTCGCGCCGCTCCCCACCTCCCGGCCGATCTTGAAGCTGTCATCATTCAGGCGTTGGCAAAAGAGCCGCGCCACCGCTTCCCCACCGCCACCGCCCTGGCCCACGCTCTCAGCCAGGCCACCAGCCAATGGGAGCCAGTATGATTCGCCGTGCCGTCGTCCACGGACTCATTGGCGGGCTGCTGCTCAGTTTAGCCGGGCTATACCCCGCCATCGCCCTCTTTGCCCCCCTCTTTTTAGCCAACTGGGTGCGCCCTGTGCCCAACGAACTGCTTCACGGGCTGTTTTTAATGGCCTCGGCCGTGGTGGGAATGCCGGTTCTGTTTGGCTTGGGCATCTACAGTGCCTCGCGCACCCGCGCCCGCAATTGGCGCGAGGGAGCCAAGGCGGGGTTGTTGGCTGGGCTGGTGGCTGGAGCCGTTTGTTATCTCACTTTAGTCTCCCCCCTAAATGCCCTGGCTGCCTATGGTCGCCTCCTGCCGCTACACCCCACTCTCGCCCAGCCACTTCCCTCTCCGCTAGCCCTTACCCGCTACATCCGGCTATTTGAACAAGGGGAATGGCTGCTGAGCGGCACGCTGCTACTTTTCGCCCTGTTGGGGGGAATCCAGGGAGCATATTGGGGATGGCGCAAACGGCAGCCAACGGTAGACAAACCACGCACGCTGTACCGGGTGGTCATTGACAAGGAGCGACACCCCCGGGACTGGTTTCGGGACAAAGAAACGGCCGCTCGCGCCGGGCTGCTGGTGGGGTGCGGCGTTGCTGTTCTCGTTTTTATCACCCTGACGGGACAGCTTTATGCCGGAATTGCCCAGGGGTGGCCGGAATTGGCGGCTCTGATTCGGGAAAGCAATGCCAATTTGATGATTGAAATGCCGGATCGTCGGCTGCTGCCGCTCCTGGATCCGCTGCTGGCACTGCTTTTGCCTACCTTTGGTATCTTGGTTATCCTGCTCACCCCTAACCCACCCGACCGCTTCCGCGCCCGAATACGGGGGACGATTTTGGCGGCCAACATCATTTTGATGGCGTTTTTGGGGTTTGGGCTGCGTATTTTTTATTTTAACGTGGGGCTGGTGCCGTTTTGGGCATTTCGTCAATTCCAGCAAGATCCTATTGGCGCAACGATGGTGATGGAGCAAACGCAGCGGATATTGGAAAACCCAGTGGCATTGATCGGCACGGTGCTGCTTACGCCGTGGCTGCTGCTGGTGGGGCTGCTGCTGGTTGGCTGGCTGGTGGGGCTGCTGCAAGGCACAGTCTATACGCTGCTGCTGTCGCTGGTCTACAAACGGCCGGTTGATGAGGCGGTGCGGCTGGAGCGCAAGCTGAGGCAGCAGCCAACGGAGCTTTTGCCGCTGCTGTTTGGGCTGTTTCGGCAGGCGGCGAATGCGTATGATATTTTGGTGCATTTGTGTGTGCGGCTGTATGAGCGGGAAACGGCCGTTTCTCACCTCATCGCTGCCTACCACACCCTGGGCAGCAGCGGCGACGGCGGCGACCAAGCTGCCACCATTGACACCATCCACACCATCCTGAGCAACCACCCCGACTGGCGTTGGGGTCAAGATTACGCCATCTTTTACCAGGTGCTGGGTGAGCTATTGGCGGCGCAGGCATTAGAGCAAATTTTAGCCATCCAGCCGCCACCCACGCAGCAAACTTCGACGCTTCCCCCTGTCATCACGCGCAGCATGGAGCGCATGGTGCGGGTCATCAACGAGCTGCACAAGATGAAGCGGGTGGAGGATTTGACTACCCAGCTCATCTTTTTGGAAAACGCGCAGGAAGGGATTTATGAGGCACAGCAGTTTGTAAAGCAGGAATTAACGGCCGTTTCCGCCAACATCGCCGCCCCCCTGCCCGAACAAGCTGCCCTCACCACCGTGCTGGAACATTGGCAAAAAGCCCTCATTACCGCCATCCGGCGGCTCAAAGGACGCGCCGCCATCACCTCCACCCTGCAAACCCAAAGCTCCTCCTACGCCCATCCGCTCCCCCTGCTGTGGCGCATCAGCAACCAAGGGCTAAACGTCGCCCAGGACGTGCGGCTGCGGCTGCTGCCCAGCGCCGGGTACGAACTGACCGAGCGCACCGAGGCCACCATCGCCATTTTGCCTCCCGGCGAAGCGCAAATGGTGCAGTTGCTGCTGCTGCCATCGCCGCAAACCCAGCGACTGCGCGTGGAATGGGAAATCATTTACGACGATGCCGTGGACGACGACCGGCGCATGGCCTTTGGCGACGTGGTAGATTTCACCGTCCCCGACAAACCATTTGAGCGCATCTTTCCTATTCCCTACGTCACCGGCACGCCACTTAAAAGTGATGGTGTGTTTGTGGGGCGGGAGGATGTGTTTGCTTTTATTCGGGAAAATCTGCTGGGAATGTACCAAAACAACGTCATCATTTTGCACGGGCAGCGGCGAACGGGCAAGACGTCGGTGCTATATCGGCTGGGGCAGGCGATGAGCGAAACGCATTACGGGGTGCTGATTGATATGCAGGGCAAACCGGCGCGGGGGGAAGCGGATTTCCTTTATTCGATTGCCGACGACATTGTGTTTGCGCTGGAAGATGCGGGGATCGCGGTGGAGTTGCCTAACCGAGACGACTTTGACCGCAACCCGGAGTTTTATTTTGCAGCGCGGTTTTTGCGCGGTTTACGGCCGTTTCTGCAAAACAAAAACCTTCTCCTGATGTTTGATGAGTTTGAAGAGCTGCAAAGGCGGGTGGAAGACGGCCGTTTACAGCCCGAAATCTTCCAATTCCTCCGCAACCTGATGCAGCACGAAACCCGCGTGGATTTTATCTTCTCCGGCACCCACAAGCTCGAAGATTTAGGTGCCGAATATTGGTCGGTGCTGTTCAACATTGCCGCCTACAAACCCATCACCTTCCTCAGCCCGCAGGAAATCCGGCGGCTCGTTCTGGAACCAGTGGCCGACTACCCCATCGAATATGACCCGCTGGCAATCGAGCGCATCATCGAAGTGACGGCCGGCCACCCCTACTTCACCCAGCTTGTGCTGCATGAAATGATTGTCTACTACAACGAAATGCAGGTCAGCTACCTCACCATTGTAGATGTGGACCAGGTGCTGGGGCGCATCATCGAGCGGGGCGAAGCCCACTTCAAATACATTTGGGCCGAATCCACCCCCGCCGAGCGCGAGGTGCTGCAAGCGATGGCGGAGCTATTGACCAACGCGGAAGTGGTCAGCGTGGGGGATTTGGTTGTCTTTTTGCAAGAACGGGGGTGCAAATCGAAAGATCGGTGGCAATCTGCTCTTGCTTCCCTGCGCGGGCGCGATATTTTGACCGCGCCCAACGCCAAAAGCCCGCTCCACCGCTTTAAAGTTGACCTCATCCGCCGCTGGATTGATGCGACTCGGCCGGCCCTTTAGAAACCATCTCTACGCCCAATAATCATACTCAATGCCCCGCGCCGTCGCGTCGGCCACTGGCTTGCCAAACAGCCGCGCCACCAAGTGCAGCGCCATGTCAATCCCGGCACTCACCCCGGCACTGGTAATCACATTCCCTGCATCCACCCAGCGCACGGCTTCCAGCACTTCAATATCGGGGTAGCTTTCGCGCATGGTGGGGATGCTGCCAAAGTAGGTGGTGGCTTGCTTGCCCGCCAGCAGCCCTGCCTTTGCCAGCAAAAAGCTGCCGGTGCAAACGCTGGTCATGAGTTCGGTTTGCTGGCTGCGGGCAATAATCCAGTTGATGAGGTGAGGGCGATTAACGGCCGTTACCGTCCCTCGTCCCCCCGGCAGCAGCACAATATCTACCGTCGGGCAATTTTTCAGCGTGTAGCCCGGCTGCACCACCAGCCCATTGCGACAGCGCACCAGTTCCGTGCTCTCTGCCACGCTCAACACTTCCATCAGCGGCGTACCATCTGCGCTCCGCACCGAGCTAAACACTTCATACGGCCCGGCAAAGTCCAGCAGCTCCACATCTTCAAACAGCAAAATGGCGACTTTTTTCATGCCACACGCTCCTTTTGTCAGCAAAAAATAAAGCAGCGCAAACGGCCGTTTGCGCTGCTTCCTATCATAACAAACCCCCCAGCTTCCGAAAACCCAATCTATCTACACCAAACCAAACGCCTTCTTTGCGTCTTGGCGACTTTGCGTGAAATAAACTAAACGGCCGTTTCCCCTCACCACATCTTCGTCCGCGTTTGTCCGCGTTCGTCCGCGTCCCGTTTCCAACCAAACTACATCGTCAACGGCGGCGTTTCATACTCCGAATCCAGCTCGGCAAATACCCCCGTCACCATGTAAATAATCCATTCACAAATATTGATCACCCGGTCGGCCGACCGCTCCAAATTATGCCCCGCCCACTCAATTTGGTTTGCCATCTCAACGGCCGTTGGCGTTTGCGCCGCATAGCGCACAATCACCCGATACGCCGACTTATACAAATCGTCTACCACATCATCCGCCGCCGGAATCTGCCGCGCCAGCACCGCATCCCGGTTCACAAACGCATCCAGCGCCCCCCGCAGCATCTCCTGCGTCTTCACCGCCATCTGCGGATACAGCGCAATCAGCGGCTCCAAATAATACACCTCATCAATCTGCAAATTGATCTTGGCAATCCCCTTCACGTAATCGTGAATCCGCTCTAACTCTCCCGCAATTTCTATCATCGCCGCAATCTGGCGCATGTCGCTGGCAAACGGCTGCTGCGTCGCAATCAGCGACAACCCTCGCATCCCAATTTGAATACGCCGCTGGTTAATCCACTCATCCGCCTGAATCAACTGCCGCGCCCGCACCATATCTCGCCGCCGCAGTGCCTCCACTGCCACCCCCAAATTTTCTTCCACCTCACTGCCCAGCCGCAAAATCTCATCTTGCAGTTGGCGCAGCTCCCGTTCAAGTACATGTCGCGTCATAACTCACCAAAACCGGTAATCAGTAATCGGTAATCGGTAATCAGTAATCAGTGACCGATAACTGATAACTGATTACCGATTACCGACACTTAGCCAAACCGTCCCGTAATATACTGCTCCGTCATCTCGTTCTGTGGGTTGGTAAACAGCATATTGGTTGCGTTATACTCCACCAAATACCCCGCCCGATCCTCGTCCATATTAAAAAACGCCGTATAGTCAGAAGCACGTGCCGCCTGCTGCATATTGTGGGTTACAATAATGATGGTGTAATTTTGCTTTAACTCCTGAATTAGTTCTTCAATTCGCAGCGTGGCTACGGGGTCTAGTGCCGAAGTGGGTTCATCCATAAGAATGATTTCTGGCTTAACGGCAATGGTGCGGGCAATGCACAACCGCTGCTGCTGCCCACCCGAAAGCGAGTAGCCGCTTTGGCTCAGCTTGTCCTTGACCTCATCCCACAGTGCCGCCTGCCGCAGCGACGACTCTACCAGTTCATCCATGTTGCCCTTGTAGCCGTTGATCCGCGCCCCCCAGGCTACATTTTCATAAATACTTTTAGCAAACGGGTTCGGTTTCTGAAACACCATACCAATACGCCGCCGAATCTCTACCGGGTCAACGTCTTTGCCATAGATGTTGTTGCCGCGATACAGCACTTCGCCCTGCACACGGGCAACAAGCACCAGGTCATTCATGCGGTTGAAGGAGCGCAGGACGGTGCTTTTGCCACAGCCAGATGGGCCAATGAGGGCGGTAATTTTACGGGTGGGGAATTTGATGTTAATTCCCTTAACGGCGCGGAAATGTGCATAGTAAACATCCATCTCCCGCGCTTCGATGGCGATCTCTCCATTTTTGTTCATTGTGTTCATCCTACCAGAATTAAAACGTTTCACGCAAAGGCGCAAAGATTTTCCCTTAGCGGCTTTGCGGCTTTGCATGCCAAATTTTCTTATTTTGCGTGCAAGAATTTCATCGTCAAGGTGCTAAAAGTCAAGCGGTTTTGGTGGCATATCGGTTACGCATAACAACGGCCGTTGCGTTCAACGACAGCAGCAATATCAACAAAACCACAATGGCCGCTGCCGCAATGTTGCGGAATTCTGCCTGAGGCCGTGCCGTCCATTGGTAAATTTGAATGGGCAGCGTGGTAAATTTAGAAAATGGGCCGCTGGGGTCTAGAGTAATAAAGGTAGAGGCACCCACCACAACCAGCGGAGCGGTCTCACCAATGGCGCGGGAAATTGCCAAAATGGTGCCGGTGAGAATGCCGGGCATGGCGCTGGGCAGCACGTGGTGCCAAATGGTTTGCCATTGGGTGGCACCCAGGGCAAACCCGGCCTGCCTCAGCGAGCGCGGGACGGCGCGAATGGCTTCCTGCGCGTTGATGATGATGAGCGGCAAAATGAGCAACCCCAGCGTCAGCCCGGCAGATAGAATGGTACGGCCGTTGGCCGTGGTGTCGTCGGTAATGACACCGAGTGCCGCGCCGCTGGTAAAGGTTTCCATTGCCCGCACAAAGATTGCCAACCCCAGCATCCCATAAATAATGGAAGGAACCCCAGCCAGATTGCTGATGTTGGTCTGGATGAGGCGGTTGAGCCGATTGTCGGTGGCGTATTCTTCCAGGTAGATGGCGGCGCCCACGCCAACGGGGAAGGAAAAGACAATGGTGATGACCACCACCCACAGCGAGCCAAGGATGGCAGTGCGAACACCGGCAAATTCAGGGGTGCTGGATTGGGGGCTGACGATAAAATCGGCCGTTATCCAGGAGCGAAATTCCAAAACGGCCGTTGGATAATCGGTACGAAGCTGCTCTTCAATGGCTCCACGGCGAAAGACGGAATCTACGAGTGACCAGCTTTGCACAACGTCGGGAGCAACAACGCGCTCTAACAGTAGTTCATAGACGTTGTTTTGGTCGCGGGGCTCTAGGGTACAGCCGGCCGGAGGCTCTGCCCCAGCACACACTTCGGCAAACAAAGCCGGGTCTTCAAAGGCAAATTGGTCGGCAAAAAAACGCTGATCGCGCTCCAGCCGCCGCCCCAGCCCGGTGGAGATGTGTTCGGCCAAGATGGCGACCAATGTCTCCTTGGGCAAATCGGCCAAAGTTTCGGCGGTGTCGGCTCCGGGCAAAACGGCCGTTTTTGCCCCTTCCAACAATACCCTCGGATCCACCGTGTTTTGCACCGCCACCAGCCCAAACGACTGGTTCAAAATGTTGTACAGCAGTGCCAGCAGTGCCACAATCCCCACAATCGTTGAAAGCTGGAACAGCCAACGCCAGCGCAACCCCCGCCGATGACGCTGGCTAATCTGCCTTTGTAACGCTTCCGCTTCCGGGTATCCCGTTTCTAGTTGTTGTACTGCCATTACTCATATACCTCCCGGAAACGCGCCACAAAGCGGCGGCTCACTATGTTCAAAGCCAGCGTCATCAAAAACAGCAGCAGCCCAATGGCAAAAATACTGTTGTAGTCAATCGAGTCATAGCTCAAGTCGCCACCGCTGATGCGGACAATGTGGCCGGTCATCGTTTCGGCGGCTACAAAGGGGTTGAGGATAAAAGAAAACAGCCCATCCTCACCAATAATAAAGTTCTTTGGCCCGGCCCCGGCAGCAATGGCGACGACCATCGTCTCACCGACGGCGCGGGAAATAGCAACGACAAAGGCGGCAGTAATGCCCGACAAGGCCGACGGCACCACCACTTTGAGCGAGGTTTCCAGCTTGGTGGCACCCAGCCCAAAAGCGGCCTCGCGCAGCGAGTTGGGGACGGCGTGGAGTGCATCTTCGCTCATGGAGCTAACCAGGGGGATGATCAAAATGCCAACGACAATCCCGGCGGAGGCGGTATTGAAAATTTGCACGACGTTGTCGCCCAAAATGGAGCGCAGCAGCGGGGTCATGAAGGTGAGAGCAAAGTAACCGTAGACGACGGTGGGGATACCGGCCAGCACCTCAAGAATGGGTTTGAGGGTGTTGCGAGCACGGTCGGAGGCGTATTCACTGAGATAAACGGCCGTTGCCAACCCCACCGGCAATGCCACCACCATCGCCACTAAACTCGTCATCAGCGTCGCCAGCACCAGCGGCCAAATCCCAAAATTCCCAATCGCCGGCTGCCACTCCGTTCCCGTGAAAAACGCCAGCAATGATACCCCTTCCTTACCAAAAAAGAGCCACGCCTCCTTACCCAGTTCATACACAATCCCAATTGTCGTCAAAATGGAAATTGCTCCGCAAAGAAACAAAAACCCTTGAATCACTGTCTCACCCACTCGTGGCTTCTTCCGCAGTTCGCTTTGCTCAATACGCTCACCTGTCAGTGGAGCCGTCGGGTTCCGTGTTGCCATGATTATTCTCCCAAGTAAGCACTCAGTTGCGCCTACTCAATCAGTTCTGTTTCAGTAAAAATCAGCCCTGGGGAGAGATAAGTGACCGGCCTTTATGCGCATAACCGGTCACTCTCCCACAGAACTGATCAGAAAAACTGGCTTGTCTGTAACAACAAGCCAGTCTGTTCAGCAAATTATTGGTTGGCGTTGAGCCAATTTACCCGCGAAGTCCGCAAACTATCATCGCTCGCCGGGAAGTAACCTACATCAACAATTTCGTCATTTACATAGGTCAGGAAGAAGTTGATATAAGCAGCCACCTGCGGTTTCTCCTGCATAATCTCAGCCGTGCTGTAAATAAACAGCGGGCGAGCCAAGGGATAGGAGCCATTGTCAACGTTCTCGGCCACAGGCTCAATACCCTCGATGTTGAGAATCTTCAGCGCGTCCTTGTTTTCCTGGTAGTAGGCGTAGCCAAAATAACCGATGGCAAACTCGCTGCCTTCCACCCCTTGCACCAGCACATTGTCGTCTTCGCTAAGCTGTAGGTTGCTGGCAGCCAGAATGGGGGCTTCGTCCTCAGCAAACACCTCTTCCACAAAGTAGTCGAACGTACCACTGTCGGTGCCAGGGCTAAAGCGGAGGATGGGTTCGGCCGGCCATGCCGGGTTTACATCGGCCCATGTTTCAGCGGTGCTAAAGATGGCCGCCAATTCTTCCAGCGTCACGCTGTCCACAAACGTGTTGTTGGGGTTCACCACCACCGCCAGCGCATCGGTGCCGACGCGGAATTCAATTGGCTCGCGGCCAATGGCCTGGCACGATTCAACCTCGCTGTCCTTGATGGCGCGGCTGGCATTTGACACGTCGGTTTCACCGGCTACACAGAACCGCTCAAACCCGGCACCACTACCGATGCTGTCAATGGTCACGTTGCCGCCAAATCCTTCATCCTGAAACCGTTCAGCCATCCGTTCAGCCAAGGGGAAAACGGTGGAACTGCCAGCAGACACCACATCGCCAGAAACGCTCAGCGGATCTACCATCGGCAGGGTTACGCCAGCACTGGCAGCGGCGGGCATCTCCATCGCAACATTTTGGGCATTTGCCCATGCTTGTTTAGACGCATTCAACGCTTCATTGCTGGCCGGGAAGTAACCTACATCAACAATTTCGTCATTTACATAGGTCAGGAAGAAGTTGATATAAGCAGCCACCTGCGGTTTCTCCTGCATAATCTCAGCCGTGCTGTAAATAAACAGCGGGCGAGCCAAGGGATAGGAGCCATTGTCAACGTTCTCGGCCACAGGCTCAATACCCTCAATGTGGAGAATCTTTAGCAGGTCTTTGTTTTCCTGGTAGTAGGCATAGCCAAAATAACCGATGGCAAATTCACTCCCTTCCACCCCTTGTACCAGCACATTGTCGTCTTCGCTAAGCTGTAGGTTGCTGGCGGCTAACAGAGGGGTCTCATCCTCAGCAAACACCTCTTCCACAAAGTAGTCGAACGTACCGCTGTCGGTGCCAGGGCTAAAGCGGAGGATGGGTTCGGCCGGCCATGCCGGGTTTACATCGGCCCATGTTTCAGCGGTGCTAAAGATGGCCGCCAATTCTTCCAGCGTCACGCTGTCCACAAACGTGTTGTTGGGGTTCACCACCACCGCTAGGGCATCGGTGCCGACGCGGAATTCGATGGGTTCACGGCCGATGGCTTGGCACGATTCAACCTCGCTGTCCTTGATGGCGCGGCTGGCATTTGACACGTCGGTTTCACCGGCTACACAGAACCGCTCAAACCCGGCACCACTACCGATGCTGTCAATGGTCACGTTGCCGCCAAATCCTTCATCCTGAAACCGTTCAGCCATCCGTTCAGCCAGGGGAAAAACGGTGGAACTGCCGGCCGACACCACATCACCAGAGACGCTCAGCGGGTCTACCATCGGCAGAGCCAACACTTCCACTTGCTCAGTTACCGTTTCGGCAACTGTTTCAGTAACCGTCTCGACAACGGTTTCTGTTTCGGTAACGACACGGGTCACCTCAACTTCGACGGTTTCGGTAACAACTTGTGGTTCTGCAGTACCACCACAGGCAGCGATAAATAGAGCAATCGCTACCAAAAGAGCCAAAATTTTCAATCGCATTGTATTCTTCTCCAGAATCCTAAATTTTTTACAGGCATCAAACCAATATGCCTATTTGCAATATGGAGAGTGTATTGTGCGATTTTTAACAAATGGGGAAGTATCGGTTAACGGTTTGCTATGGTTTTGTAAACATCTTGTTAACGATGGGAGGGAAAAGTGGCAAAAGATTAAGGTTCTTCAGTACCTTATCGGTCAGATTCTTGTACACCGAGCAAGAATTTGAACCGCAGAGATGCTCTAAATTCAAGGCCTTTCAAATAACGATCGGAGCTTCTCGGAATGAGATTTCAGGCTGAGGTCACTGATAATGTTCCCGTCTATTTCGCAAGAACTTTGACATTTTCTGCTTGCCAACACGTGGATTGACTCGATTACGCCGCGTAGACAACGGCTGTCGCGCAATATCCCTTGGAGAGATAGGGATAGGTGGTCATGCACACAACCACCAATACCGCCAGCGACAAGTCGAGTTTACGCACTCGTTGTGCTTCTAGGACTTCGGCAGCAAGTGGCTCGGCAATAACGTTTGAAAGGTATTGGACTTAGGCTACCCTTCCCTTTCTGCCACCAGCGCAAAAAAGTTTTGCAAAAAGCGCCGGCCGTCCAAGTTTTTCTCATCATATGCTTCCGGATGGAACTGGGTGCCAAAAAGGGGGAGCGACTGGTGTGCCAGCAGTTGAAGGGCGGTGATGTCGGTGGCTGCCAAGTTTTCAAACCCTTCCGGCAGTTGCTTTACCTCCCAGTAATGCGCCTCAAACAAATTCATTTGCGGGGCTAACCCGGCAAACAGCGGGTGGGGGCGAAGCTGCTGCACTGGGGTAAACCCCCACTCATGCGTCCGATTGCGCCACGACTCGTCATTCATATCCCCCGCTTCGGCCGGAATAATGGCTCCGACATTTACCCCAAACGTTTGCGCCATCATCTGGCAGCCGCCGCAAAAGCCCAGCGTAGGCTGCGCCCCTTCCCGAAACATCGCCCGCAGCCCGGCCAGATCCGCTTCGTCATAATGCTGAAACTCGGTTATGTTGCCACTCACCAGCACTGCCCGCACCTTTAGCTCCCGCAGCACCTCTGGATTTACGCGCTTATAGCGCATCACCAGACAATGATCGCCGCTAATTTCCTCCAGCCGGTATTTGACATTTAGCACTCGCTGCAAATGCACATCCCACTTATCCCCCATCTCCTTCACCCGATCATGCTCAATATCTACGTAAACGATCATTTTGCTACCTCCGATTTTTGCACCAGGTTGCCGCCACGCCACAGATAAAGTGCCAGCAGCGGCTCCGTTGTCGTTTGCATGGCGTGGGGCTGCCAGGGAGCGTGGTAAATGACAGAACCAGCCGGCCGTACCTGCCACCCTTCATCTCCTCGTCGCCAACGGCCGTTTCCCGTCAACGCCACATACACCTCTTCCGCCTCATGCCAATGCAGCGGATATTCAATCCCCGGCCCCAGCAGCAAAAAGCCACACGCCAACTGCTTGCTGGCAACTGGCCCCCGCAGCCCAATTAGCTCCGTCCAGCCATAATTTGCCAAAAAATCAGCCCCAAAATCGCTGACGGTGTAGGTTTGGCCCCAGGTGAGGAAAACGGCCGTTTCTACCAACCTCCTCACCAACCCCCGCGCCTCCTCACTGGCTAACCCCACCGTCTGCGGCAGCCAACGTAGCACCGGCAGCGAATTTGGCATCAACTGACGATCAACCGTCCCAGCCTCCGGCCACAGTGCCAAAAACGGAGCCAATGGTTCCGCCGCCAATTGAGTCAAAAACTGCCTCATTTCTGCCACCAGGGACACCATCTAAACGTCCATCCTCTGGTAAACAGGCCCCAACCTGTTCGCCTCTTTTTGCAGAAAACATCCATGCGCCCAAGCAAATAGCTCAGTATAATCCCTCTATCTATCTTACTACGAAGGAAGTGACTATGACCACGCTTGATCTTGATTTTGTTCGCCAACAGTTCCCTGCCTTTTCCGAACCCAACCTCCAGGGTTGGGCCTTTTTTGAGAACGCCGGAGGTTCCTACGCCTGCGGCCAGGTAATTGACAAACTCCATCGCTACTACCGCCAAACCAAGCTACAGCCCTACGGCGTTTACCCCGCCTCAGCCCGCGCCGGGCAAGAGATGGACGAATCATACCGCCGCTTGGCCGGTTATCTCAACGTAGAGGAAGACGAAGTACATTTTGGTCCCTCGACCTCGCAAAACACCTACGTGCTGGCTCCGGCCTTTCGCGGTGGCTGGGATGAAGGAGATGAAATTATCGTCACCAACCAAGACCACGAAGCTAACTCTGGGGCATGGCGGCGGCTGGAAAAAACGGGGATTGTGGTGCGTGAATGGCGCATTGACCCGGACAGCGGCGAGCTTGACCCAGCGCAGCTTGACAATTTGCTGAATGACAAGACCCGCCTCGTTGTCTTTCCCCACTGCTCCAACGTTGTCGGCCACATCAACCCCGTGGCCGAAATTGCCGCCAAAGCCCACGCCGCCGGGGCATTGGTGGCGGTGGATGGGGTAGCCGCCGCGCCACACGGCCTCCCCGACATTCAGGCCATCGGTGCCGATGTCTATCTGTTTTCGCTGTACAAAACATTTGGCCCGCACCAGGGACTGGCGGTGGTGCGCCGCCACGTGATGGAACAGCTAACCAACCAGAGCCATTATTTTAACGCTGCTTATCCGCGCAAAAAGATTACCCCGGCTGGGCCGGATCATGCCCAAATTGCCTGTGCCTCGGGTATTGCTGACTATTTTGACGCGGTATACGCGCATCATTTTGCCGACGAGGTGGATGCGGCCGAACGGGGCCGCCGCCTGCACAAGCTGTTCCGCGAGGCGGAGCAGGCGCGATTGGCACCGCTGTTGGATTTTTTGAAGGCGCGGAGTGATGTAAGCCTGTTGGGGCCGGCCGACCCCATTGTGCGTGCTCCTACCGTTTCGATTCAGACTCATAAACGGCCGTCTTCTTTCATTGCCCGCGAACTGGCCGAACACAATATCATGGCAAACAGCGGCGATTTCTACGCCGTTCGTCCACTGGAAGGAATGAACATCCCGCTTAACCCCGGCGTGCTGCGGATGTCGTTTGTCCACTACACCACTGATGCGGAAGTAACCCAATTGATGGAAGCCTTGGATGCGGTATTGTAGAGATGGTGCGTGGTGCGTCAAAATACGCACTACGCTACCCATATAAACTGGGGTCGTGTTCGTTGATCTGAATCGGCAGCCCATCAGGGTCGCGGATGAGCAGCGAACGACCGAAAGCTTCGTCAGCAATGTCGTCGGGCGTAGCAATCCCGGCGGCATTTAGCTCAGCCACAATTGCTTCCAGCGGTTTGTGGGCGGCGAGTGCCAGTGCCACCCACAGCCCGTTTTTGGGCAGGGTGTCGGTGAGGTGGAGAGCAAGAACGGCCGTTCCCAGCCGCAGTTCCGACCAATGCGCTCCCTCATTCTTTGCCACACAGCCTAACCCCTTATAAAAGCGCAGCGACCGCTCCATGTCGGTGACATAGACGATGGTCATAGGAACCAAAGGCGCGGTTTCTCTTGCCAGCCGTGCCAGCAGAGCCTCCTCCACCAGCCGCGACAGCGATAGCTCCCGATCAATCGAAAAATGTTTGACCTGCCGGATTAGCTCCGACGGTAGGTACACGTTGAACTGTTTTTTCTCATCCATGCTAATATACTAGCATAATAGTAAATTAGCATCAATGCTATAAGCCACGCGGCTCCTTCACCCAAAAGCGGAGCATCAGGAAAGCCAATAAACTGACCACCACGCTAGCGGCAAACACCCAGGTGTAGCTAATTTTGACCAGCAAGGCCCCCAGCAGCGGTGCTGCCATGCTGCCAATACCGGCCAGCGTGTTGGTAAGGCCGATGTAGGTGGGGCGCTTTTCTGGGGCGCAAAATTCCACGACGACGAGCATCCCGGAGACGATGCGGGCACCAGAAAAGAAGCCGAGCAAAAAGAAGGTGCCGATAAACCAGTTTGGATCGGGGGCTAACCAGGCAAGGGCGAAGGCAAAAACGGCCGTTAATGCCGCAAGCTCCAGCGACAGCCGATGACCGCGCCGATCCGCCAAAAAACCCATCAGCAAACTACCGGCCGTTTGCCCTACCAGGCTGGCTGTCGTAAACGTCGCCACCATGCCATCCGAAATCGCCCACATCTGAATCGCCGCCACCGTCAAAAAGCCGCTCCCCATTTCTGCCAACGCCAGCACAAACCGCGCCAGCAAAAAGCTGCGGAAATTGTGGTCAGTTTGCACCACCTTGGGCAATTCAACCAAATATTGGCGCGTCGTCCGGCGCGGCACGCTGGCCTTCACCACCGGCTCACGTGTCAATGCCAGAAAAGTCCAGCTTAACGTAATTGCCATCCCCGCCACAGCGAACAGGTAAATAAAGTTAAGCGGAAAGGCAACGCGATCCAACACCTGTCCAGCAATGCTGGCTGCCCCTACGCCTAGCAGCGTCCCAATAAACATGGTGCCACCAAAAAAGCGCCCCCGCTGCGTCACGGGGAAGCAGCGGGCAATCATATCTTGCCAGGCTGCCGCCACCATGCCGCCACCGAAAGTGAACCAACTGTAAAGGAGTAAGAGCAGCACCACCGCCAGCGTGGGCGAACGATAGGCAGCCAGGGGAGCCAGGATAAACAAAATGGCGGGCAGCCGCTCGGTTAAAAAGCCAATGTTGACCACAATCGGCTTCTTGCGATCCAGCCGTTCGATGATGTTGGCCGTCAGCAGTTGCGGCAGCATAAAGCCACCCTGCGCCAACATCGCCATCAGTGCCAGCGGCAGGGTACTGCTGGTCAATTTGCTGATAAACAAAGGCAGGATGGTGGTGGATGAAATGAGGCTGAGGCCACCCATGAAAAAAATGACATCAAACGAGTTGACGAGAAAGTTCCAGCGCAGATGGCGATCCCGCTCAACTTCGGCTTCATCGGGGGTTAAAAGCTGGACAGGTTGGTCAAGCTGGAGCAAACGGCGCAGCGGCCGACGGGTAATAGTAGGCAAATTGCTCAACAGTTCTCCTAACTACGAATGCGCTGCACAAGAGCCTGCACACGGGCAGGGTCAAATTGGTCAAAGCGGTGGCTGATGCCGGTGGCAACCAGGAAGCAATCGGCATAGGGTAGATAGTCGCCCACATTTTCGGGGGTAATGCCGCTGGCGATGGCTAATGGATGGTTGCCAATGGCCTGCTTCATGGTGCGGATTTTGGCAACGGAAGCGGCGTGGCCGGTGCCGGGGCCGCTGGTGGTGATGACATCCATGTAGGCAACGGCCGTTTGTGCCGCCACCCCCAAATCTGCCACCTCGCGCTGATATTTAAACGCCACCCCGCCAAAGTAAAGCCCATTCCAGCCGTGCTGCTGCTGCGCCCGCTGCACCCGCTCGGCAGCGGGCTGGTCGGCGCGGGTTTCGTCAATTTCGGCGTTGTCTACCCACACCCCAGCCATGCCCGGCGGCACGGTGGCAAAGGTAGCAGCAGCATCCAAATCAAGGCAGTTCACGCCCAGCCACCAGTGGGGAAAAACGGCCGTTAATGCCGCATACACCTCCAGCAAAACCGAAGAGGCAATGTCATGGTTGATCAAAAAAACGCCGTCGGCTCCAGCATCGTGGGCAATGTGGGCGTTGCGCTCCGCCTGCGCCTGGTCAACCACATGGATGACGGGCAGGATGACGTGGCGTGGGGAAAATTGTTGGCGAAATTTAGAAGTCATAGCTTGATGCCAAACATAATGGCCTTGGGGTATTGATGAACGGGGCGATAGCCAAGTTTTTTGTAAAAGGCAACGGCGCGGGGATTGCTGCGGCTAACACCCAGATGAACGGCCGTTACCCCCATCCCCCGCAGTTCATGCCAAAACCGCTCCATCAGCTTGCGCCCCCACCCTTGCCGCTGCGCCTCCGGCAGCAAATCAATGTGCAAATGCGCCGGGTAGCTTGCCACATACGCTTGCATCTCCTCATCAGACACCAGGGCACTGGCATGGATATGGCGGATAGCCCAGGCATCAGATGAGGGGTCGGTTGGCTCAGGCAGCGGGTAGCGTGCCCGCAGCGGCGGCAGCCAATCGCGCTCGCACCGTTCGCCAAACGCCACCGAGTCGCGTGTGCCCAAAATGTAGCCGCATGGAACCGCATTGCGGGTCAGCAAAAAGCACAAATCTGGTTCAAAGACAGCATAGGGCGCAGCATAAATATGCCCCAACAGGTCGGGGTCACGGTACAGCAGCGTGGCATCACGCCCATGATCGCCAGTTTGCAGGCAAATGCGGTACAGGGAGGTCAAATCGGTGGGGTGATAGGGACGGATTGCAAAAGTCGTCATGAGGGGGAATTGTATGCTACGCAGGTCGGTTTGCAAACAGGTTGCGCGGGTAGCTAACCAATTGGCTCTTGACTTGTTGCCCCCACCTCATTACTGTTGCTATCGTCTTGAATAGCTATTGTGTATTCACACGGAGTAAAGGTATATGTTTACAAAACGATGGCTACTGTGGGTGGTATGGGGCGTATTGGTATTGGGGGGAATAACGGCCGTTTATGCCCGCACCCGCGCCACAACCAACAGCTACCTCCCCCTCATCACCCGTTCCGGCACCCCGCCGCCGCAAATCGCTGGATGCGATGTCTTCCCCGGCGACAACATTTGGAATACCCCCGTTGACAACCTTCCCGTTCACGCCAGATCGTCGGGTTATATCAACACCATCGGAGCCAGCCGCACCGTCCACGCCGACTTCGGCTCTGGCGTGTGGCCGCCCGGCTCCAACAGCCCCATTGGCATTCCGTTTATCACCGTCCCCGCCAACCAGCCCAATGTCCCCATCACCTTTGTCTGGTGGCCGGAAGAGAGCGACCCCGGCCCCTACCCCATCCCGCCCAACGCCCCCATCGAAGGCGGTGCCGCTGGTGACGGCGACCGGCATGTGCTGGTGCTACAACAGGGAACATGCAAGCTGTTTGAACTGTACAGTGCCTTCCCGCAGTCGGGCGGCGGCTGGGAAGCGGGCAACGGAGCCGTCTATGACCTCAACTCCCACGCCCTGCGCCCCGATGGTTGGACCTCGGCCGATGCCGCCGGGCTGCCCATTTTGCCGGGGCTGGTGCGCTATGACGAGGTCGCCAGCGGCGAAATTCGCCACGCCATTCGCTTTACCGCGCCAGAAACGCAGGCGGCGCACCTGTGGCCGGCGCGGCACCACGCCTCTAACCAAACGGGAGCCAATTACCCGCCGATGGGACTGCGGCTACGGCTGCGTGCCGACTATGACATCTCCGGCTTTTCGCCCGATGTGCAGGTCATTTTGCGGGCGTTCAAGCGGTATGGCCTCATTTTGGCCGACAACGGCTCCGCTTGGTATATCTCCGGCGCACCGGATGCACGGTGGGACAATGACCAACTGCACGAAATGGATGTGATTCGCGGCTCGGATTTTGAGGCGGTGGAGGTGTCGGGATTGATAGTAGAGCCAAATTCGGGGCGGGTGAAGAAGTAGCGGGGGAGCAGGGGGGCAGGGGGGAAACGGCCGTTTTCTATCATTCATTCCGTCGTCCGTCGTCCATCGTCCGTCGTTTCGTAAGGTAGGTTGAAATCAAGTTGTGGTATAGTACCAAAGTCATGGGGAAAACGGCCGTTTTCTGCCCTCCTCCTTGGGCAAGGCGACCTGAGAGCCAAAATCTACCAAATAAAAGGTTGACCTGCATGTTGTCACTCCGTCGTTTTGTCCTCTTTTTCTCTGGCTTGCTCCTAAGCTTGCTGCTATGGCACCCCACTTATGCCCAAACAGAAACGACCCCGCCGCTGTTTAGCGTAGCGCGTGGCTTTTATACCACCCCGTTTGACCTGGTGCTAACCAGCGACCCGCCGGGCGCGGCAATTTATTACACAACCGATGGCTCTACGCCAACGGCCGTTTCTACTCCCTACACCACACCCATTCATGTGGCGACCACAACGGCCGTTCGTGCCATCGCCATTGCCGACGGCCAGCCAGCCTCCCCCGCCGTCACCCACACCTACCTTTTTTTGGCCGATGTCATTCACCAGGGCAACCACCCGGCCGGCTATCCCGACCTCTTCGCCGCCACCGACGAAAACGGCCCCTACCCCGCCGACTACGAAATGGATCCCGAGGTCGTCAATGACCCCGCCTACAGCGACGAAATGGACGCCGCCCTCACCAGCATCCCCACTCTCTCCATCGTCACCGACATCCCCAACCTGTTCGACCCCGACACCGGCATCTACTACAATGCCCTGATGAGCGGGCGCGAGTGGGAACGCCCCACCTCGGTCGAACTCATTTACCCCGATGGCAAACAAGGCTTCCAGGTCAACGCTGGCATCCGCACCCACGGCAAGGGCAGCCGCGACCCACGCATTTCGCCCAAAAAATCATTCCGCCTCTACTTCCGCAGCGAATACGGCCCCGGCAAACTCGAATTCCCCCTCTTCGACAACCCCAACGCCGCCGTAGAATTTGATAAACTGGTGCTGCGGGCTGGCTCCAACAACAAATGGACCCACTGGAGCACCTTCCAGCGCCCCGTTGCCCTCTACATGCGCGACGAATTTGCCCGCCGCTCCCAGCAAGCTATGGGTCAGGTGTCGCCCAACGGCATCTACGTCCAGCTTTACATCAACGGCCTCTACTGGGGTCTTTACAACATCGCCGAACGGATTGACGATGTGTACGCCTCCGACTACTTTGGCGGCAACGAAGCCGACTGGGACGTGATCAAGCCCGACGATTTTGGCGGGCAAGAAGCAGCCGAAGGCAACTTGTTGGCGTGGCAAACGGTGTCGGCCCTGGCCGAAGAAGATTTGACCATTCCGGCCAACTATCAGGCAGTCGTGGATTATGTTGACCTCGAAAGCCTGGCCGACTACATCATCCTGCTCCACTACATTGAAAACACCGACTGGCCGGAGCGTAACTGGTATGCCGTTCGCAACCGCGTCAGCGGCGGCGGTTTCAAATTTATCGTCTGGGATTCCGAGCTAGGGCTGAAAGACAAAAACCGCAACATCATCGCGGAAGATTACCCCAACACCCCCGCCCACCTTTTCCAACGCCTCCGCACCAACGCCGACTTCCGCATGTTGTTTGCCGACCGCGTGTACAAGCATCTCTTTAACGACGGAGCCTTGACCCAAGCTGAGGCCACCGCCCGCTTTGTCGAACTAACCGACCTGGTTTACCAGCCCGTTGTGGGCGAATCGGCCCGCTGGGGCGACTATCGCCGCGACGTATACCAGCGGCCAGATGTAGGCAACCAAAGCCCGTTTGAACTGTACACCCGCGATGTCCACTGGGTGGCGCAGCGCGACAAGATGCTGGCGCAATATTTCCCCGTTCGCGCTACTAACGTCATTTCCAACTATGTGGGCGCAGGGCTGTACCCCACAATCGCGCCCCCCCACTTTAGCCAGCCCAGCGGTGCCGTCACGTCCGGGTCGGTGCTGACCATTGACAACAATGAAAACGGCGGGCAAGGCAGCATCTACTACACCGTGGACGGCAGCGACCCCCGCTTGCCCGGCGGCAACATTTCGCCCAAGGCCAACAACGGCGGCGACTCCGTTAACGTGCCGATTTTTAACACGGTGACGGTCAAGGCACGGGTTCGCAGCGGCGCGACGTGGAGCGCGGTGCAGCAAGCCACCTTCTTCGTGTCGCAAGATATGAGCAAGCTGGTGATCAACGAAATCATGTACCACCCGCCCGATGATACGGGGCTGGATGGGAATGAGTATGAGTTTTTGGAACTGCTAAACACGGGCAGCGAAACGCTTAACCTGGATAACGTGACCTTTGCCGAAGGGATTAACTACACCTTCCCGCCGGGGGCGACGGTGCTGCCGGGTGGCTTCATTGTGCTGGCAAGCAACGCCACAGCGTTTGAGGCCAAATATGGCTTTGCCCCCGACGGGGTGTATTTGGACAGGCTTTCCAACAGCGGCGAAACGGTGCGGCTGCTGGACGGGCTGGGGGGCGAGATTGACCGCGTGGCCTACACCGACCAACCGCCGTGGCCGGCCGACCCCGATGGGTTAGGTTCGTCGCTGGAACTAATTGACGCACAGTTGGACAACAGCTTGCCGCAAAACTGGAAAAGCTCGGCGGCAGCGGGCGGCACGCCGGGGGCACCCAACTCCTCTGGCACCACCGACCCGTGCGCCACGCCGCCCCCAGTCATCGTCATCAACGAGATCAACTACAATTCGTCGGATTCGTTTAACCCAGAGGATTGGGTGGAGCTGTATAACCCGGGGGAAACGGCCGTTTCTCTCACCAACTGGGTCTTCCAGGATGAAAGCGCGGGGTTCACCATTCCGGCCAATACCACCCTGCCCCCCCACGGCTATCTGGTGCTGGTACGCGACCAAGCGTTGTTTAGCACCGCCTTCCCCGCCATCAGCAACTTTTTGGGCAACTTGCCCTTTGGCTTTAGCGGCGGCGGCGAACGGCTGCGGCTACTTAGCCCCACCGGCTGTATAGTGGATGAAGTGGCCTACGACGATGTGGCTCCCTGGCCGCCAGCCGCCGATGGCACCGGCCCTACTCTAACCCTGCTCAACCCGGCACTGGATAACAACAACCCGGCAAGCTGGGTTGCGTCTGCCATGACGGGCGGCACGCCGGGTGCGGCCAACTTCCCCAATGGCCCGACAGACAATTACAATGCCTACCTGCCGCTGATTGTGCGAAAGTAAGCATTCCCAAGATTGCTACCCGTGCAAGAAGGGGCGTAGACGATACGCCCCTTTTTTTGCCTAACGGACATCAAGCACCCCAGTGCTATTCTGTTTTTGGAGTCTTAACGGCCGTTAGTGCGTCAAGCAGGGTGCGGGTATTGTTGGCGATGTCAGAAACGGCCGTTTCAAACGCCGCCTCATTTACCCGCGATGGTTTCCGGTAGCCGCTCACCTTACGCACAAACTGTAGAGCCGCTTCATATAACTCTTCATCAGTGGGAGCACGGTCATCAAAACGTAGCTTCTTAATGCTGCGGCACATAGCTTGTTCCTGTGTCAATGGTGGCTGGTGTTAGTTGCTGGTACAAGCCACCAACCACCATTGCTCCATTTCTCTTTTAAGCGCGGCGGCGGGTTTGGAGCAGGAGACCGAAGGCAATGAGAGAGAGGGCAAGGATGGCAACAACGGCCGTTAATCCCGCACTAACCGCCCCGCCTGCCTGCGGCAGCAGGCCACTTGTCGTAGCAGTGCTGGTTGACTGAAGGCAAAAGTTGATGTTTTCTGCCAGCCTGTTGTTTTCATCAATCAGCGCGTACAGTGTGGCCGACGAAGTGATTTTCCAGCCAGTTCCCGGCTGCACCGTCACTTTCCAGTAGCTATCGCCAACCGAAACCAGCCCAAAGGTACCATCGCTGCCAGTGGTGTGGTCCATCACAATCCCGCCATCGCTATTCACAAATTGCAGCGGCACATTGGCAATACCCACTTCCCCGGCTACCCCTGTGCCCACACACTTGCCATCCCCATTGACATCCACTGCCACCACCCCACGAATCGAGCCGCTGTCCTGGGCGTAGGCAATCCCTGCCGCCCAAAGCAACACAAACACACACGTCAACCAAAATAATTTTTTCATAATTTCCTCCTGAAAATAGGTGTTGGCAAAATATTAGGCTCCTGCACCGGGAATTGGATAAGCCACGACGATAACACGATGGGAGTTGTCGGTATAGGGCCAGCAGCTAATTAGGGTAATGCGCTCATCATCGGTGGGGTTGATCCAACTGGCGTTGGCGAGGCGGGTTGCCAGCGATTGCCCACGCTCTTTGAGGATGATGCTGGTGGTGACGCGGTAGTGATGACTGCTGGTGCTGTCCTCAACGATGATTTCATCCCCTTCGGCTAAATCGGACAGGTAGCGAAACAGTTCGCCGTAGATGTTGTGGTGGCCGTTGAGGACGGTGTTGCCAATTTGCCCTAAAACGGCCGTTTCATTGTGCCACCCCGCTGCACTGCTATCTGGAACCTGCCACTGATAATAGGTTTGGCCGTTTTCTATAAACGGCTGCCGAGAGACAGGCTCCACAGGCGCGTCAATGTCCAGCCGAGGGATAATGAGGCGAGTGGGAATATGAGCCGGATCTATTTCGACTATAGCGCGTTGGCTGGTGGAGGATTGGGGAATAAAAACGGCCGTTTCTGGCACCGGTGCCGGTTTGGAGACGGGCAAATAGGGGGCAGCCAGCAGATAAAGGGGACGGGGCATAAGTTCGGGCATCAACAGCCAAACGGCCGTTACGCCAATCAACAAAATCAGCCCCACCGCAAAAAACACAAAACCCAGTGGAATCCGTTCCTCATCTCGTGCCATAAATGTAGTATAAACGACATCGGTGAGAATAGACAAGATAGACGATACGATGTTGTCCAAATAATCAAGCAAGAGGTTCCGACAAACTGCGGCGGGTTTCTCTGCGTTCGGCTTCGCTTCACGGAGCCAAGTCATTGATGCCGATACGTACAAGCGGCAGCCTTTGATCATTAAAGGGCAAAGGAAACGGCCGTTTGAGCTAATGGTCTAAAGCGCGTTGGCTTAAACGGCCGTTCGTGCTGCTTGGCACAATCCCGTTTTTATCACAGTAGCTTTTTAACAAAAGGGAAAAACGGCCGTTTTCCCCCCACCGCTTCCCTAAATAGCCTGTATTCCAGACCCCTGCATTCGTGGAAGCGTTTTGGAAGCGCACGATCTGTATAATGTCCTTATCGAGCAAACCGCCTAGATGTTTAAGGGCAGCATCAGCATGGATAAGGGTATCTCAAGAAAAGAAACGATCCCGTAACAGCAAGCGAGTTTCTGATGACGATTCCCCAGCGATGGCAACAACATTGTCAACCTGTTTCCTAAGCTTGAGCAAATTTAGCAAGTAACAAAACGGCCGTATAAGTCACAGGGGTCATACAACATAAAAAGAGGAGTGAAAGCATGAAAGCTAACTTCGTTTCGAAAAAAAATGGCTGACAACAATTTTGATTTTATTCATGGTAACGATAGCTACCTTTACTGGTTTGCGTTATCTGCAAGCGATCTCCATTGAGCCAACTCATGCGCTTGGGAGCGACATCCTAGAAGACAACGAGAAGAGCCAAAATGTAACCCCCAACCCAAATTCCCTGTGGCGGGATGAGGGTGAGAATTCTACGCTGCTCAAATTAGACAGCGAGCAAGAAACCCCAACCAAGTACCGTACTTACCAGCTAGACAGACCCATGTTAACGGCCGTTCTTGCCGATGCCCCCCTTGAATTTACCCAAAGCCAGCGGCCAAGCCACCTCACCCTTCCCTTGCCAGATGGAACCTTGGCCGACTTTGACATACATGAAAGTCCCGTCATGCAGGATGGCTTGGCAGAAAAATTCCCCACCCTACGCACCTACATTGGGCAAGGGATTAGCGACCCCGCACTCGTGGCGCGGGTCAGCGTCACCGAACGGGGTCTTGATGCCATCATCTTGGCTACAGGGGCAACCTATATTGTTGCGCCAGTAGAGCCGCTCGCACCGAACACGCGCTATATCGCCTATGACCAGGCCGACACGCCAGCGGTTCAATTCAACGAGGAGGCCGATTTTGACACACCAACATTCGACTTGGAAGCAATGAGTCTACCTAATGCCAGCACGCAGGCTTCAACCGTACTATTTAGCAATCAATTACGCATTTACCGGATAGCCATCGGCGTCACAGGGACGTTTTATCAGGCAAACGGCAACAGCGACAGCGCCTTAATGTCCTTTATTGTCAACAAGGTCAATCAGCTAACCGCCATCTATGAGCACAACATGGGAACGCGCTTTGTGCTCATTGACAACAACGATTTGCTCTTGTTCGACGACTCGGACACCGATGGACTGAGCGACAAACCCGATCCGGTCGATAGCATTCGCGGCAACCGCGATAGCGCTCAAACGCTTGTTGATCAATTAATCGGATTTGACAATTACGATATTGCCCACTTCTTTTATGTATCGGGCGAAGGCGGCGGCGGTGGTGCCGAAGGCAAGGTCTGTTCGGATGAAAAGACCTTTGGTGGAACGACAAGCCCAATTTACACAAGTGTATTAGCTCACGAAATCGGGCATCAATTTGGCCTTCCTCACACGTGGGCATACTGTGAAGGGCTTGGGGCAGGCTCCTCAGCATCCGGGGTTGAACCGGGTTCAGGCAGTACCATCATGGGCTATGCAGGTGTTTGTGGTGCCACAAACATCTGGCCAAGAGACACCGTGCTACGTTTTCATCCAAGAAGCCAAGACGAATTTAAGAGCAGGAATGTCGACGGAGATTTATCTTCATGTGGGCTAGTCGTCAATACGGATAATACAGTTCCAGTCGCCAATGGCGGTGCTGATTTTGTAATCCCAATTGACACACCGTTCACCCTCAACGGCAGCGCCACCGACGCCGATGGTGATACCATAACCTACGCTTGGGATGAATACGACACCGTGGCGTCACCCCAGCCTCCCGGCAATAACGTCGCCCCGTTTTTCATGTCCTATCTCGAAGAGGCCCACGGCAGCCGCACCTTCCCACGTATGGAAGCCCTCGTCAATGGCACACAGGAGATTGGCGAATATTTACCGTTGTCTGCTCAAACGCTTACTTTTCGGCTAACCGCCAACGACAATCGCGCCAGCGGTAGCGGCGTCGCCTATGATGAGATACAGGTGCAAACGATTACCCAAACGGCCGTTCTGGCCCCTGTTACCAAATTTGAAGTGACAAGCCAGATGACGGACACAACATGGACGGCTGGGGCAACAGAAACTATCACTTGGAACGTAGGCAACAGCGACCAAGCACCCATTAACTGTTCATTAGTTGATATAGACTTTGCGGCCGATGGCTTTGACTACAGCCATAATCTGGCTAACAACACCAACAACGATGGCACAGAGGACATTACCGTTCCCAATGGTATTGCGATGCAACAGGGCCGCGTCCGCGTAAGCTGCGTCTCCCACCCCAACCACACCTTCTTCAACATCAACAGCGGCAACATTACATTGGGTATTGCCAGCTATACCGACTGTGCGGCCGGCGTTGTCAGCAGCCTTGCCAACGCTGGCACCTGTACACTGCGTGAGGCAGTCACCAATGCAGCCGCCAATGACACCATTACATTCGATCCGCGCATTGCAGGGGCAACAATTGCCCTGACCGAAGTCATCACGATTAACCAAGTGCTCACCATTGACAGCACCGGCCAGGCCATCACCGTTGACGGTGGCGGCACGACGAGTTTGCTACAGGTGACGGGTAGCGGGGTGACGCTGCGTGAATTCACGCTGGCTAATGGTGCAGCCAATAGCGGCAGTGCAATAAGCGTCAGTGACTTCAAAGCGTTGACACTCGACCGGATGATCATTCGCGACAATAAGGATGCAGACCGTCTTCAGGGCGTGGTCAATGGGTATGGCCTTACGGCAAATATCACGGATACAACCTTTCTCAATAATAGCGGTGGTTCTGCCCTGCTGGTGTATGACGGTACGATCAATTTGTACCGTTCCACATTCTCAGGCAACACGGGTCAATTAAGCTTGGGCGGTGCAGTCGCCTTGCTAGGTCGCGGTACGCTCAATGTATACAACTCGACTTTCACTGAAAACCATGCCTACAGAGGCGGGGTGATTGGCGTCAGAACAATGAGCAGTTGGGCAAACACCGATTCCATCACCGTCACGCTTGTAAATAACACGATTTATGGCAACACGTCATCAGGTGGTATCGATCAGCTATCAGATGAACAGGGGAAAGCGACACAAACGATTACTTTTCATTTAACCAATAACATCATTGGCGGTTCCAAAACTGTTGGCTGCGGCTGGAATGGCTCTGCCACCATTGCCACGAACCGACACAACTTGATCGAAGACGGTACATGCAGCGTTGGTGCAACCAATAATTTGAGCGGCGAGGCGCAAGTACGGCCGTTAGCCAACAATGGTGGTGCCACCCAGACAATGGCTATTCCCTCGACTTCACCGGCTGTAGATAATGGCGACACGGCGGCTTGTGCTACCCCTGAAATTAACGATGAAGATCAGCGCGGCGCAAGTCGGGATGCTACCTGCGATATGGGTGCCTATGAGTTTAGCGGTATCGACGCCTATATTGAGCTGACGGCATCAGCCGATTTTGTTGAGCCTGGTGATCCCATAACCTTTACCCTCAACTATGGCAACAGCGGTACGGCCCAAGCGACCAACGTTACTATCGCTCTGCCCCTCAATACGACCTATCTAAGCAACCTGAGTTGGCAAAGCAGCGGGCATCCAGTCACCTACAGCAGCGGAACCTACCAGTGGACGGCCGATCCGCTCAACCCCGGCGACAGCGGCCAGATTGTCGTTACGGCGTCAACAAACACCGCAGCCGTTTTCCAAACCACCGCCACCATTACTGCCGACAACGATGCCGACGTAGGCAACAACTCAGAAACGGCCGTTGTTGTCTCCCGGTCAAGCAACTGTAGTCTCATCGTCAGCAGCACCGGCAGCTGTTATAGTTCAGATAAAAATGGACACGGCCTTCATTTAGAAAGAGAATAAGGCTCTCTCTAAAACAAGGAGAAACCAACCAAAATGAAGACCAACAACCGTAAACGCAAACAGTTTCAAGTGAGTGAGAAAGTGTCCATTATCCGACAACATCTGATTGAAAAGGTGAGTGTGGCCGACCTGTGTGATAAATATGGCATGGCTCCCAGCATCTA
>JACKCD010000032.1 GCA_020634215.1 Ardenticatenaceae bacterium
AAAAGTCGGCACGAACGGCCGTTAACTTCCCCCGAATCGCCTCTTTCTTCTCACTCATCGTTTATCTCCTATTCTGTCGTCATTTCAAACCGCAGGTTCCCCTCTTGTTCATCAACCATAATCCGCGTGATGCCGTTGCCGCGCTTTTGCGTCAGCAAAAAGTCGGCCAGCGGTTCGCGCAGGTGGCGGCTGATGATGCGGCGCAGCGGCCGCGCTCCAAACTCCGGCTGGTCGTTTTGCGCCAGCAGCCAATCCTTCGCCGCCCGCGTTAGCTCCAGCGTCATGTTTTGCTGCGCTGCCAGCTTCACCTCTTTCTTCAGCATCAGATCCAGAATGAGCGAAAGCTGTTCGGCCGTAAGCTGATGGAACAAGATGATCTCGTCAAGCCGGTTGATAAATTCGGGGCGGAAAAAGCGGTGGACTTCAGCCAGCACCAGTTCGCGCTCGTCGGGGCCAATGACGGGCAGCAGCATGTAACGCGCCCCCAAATTGCTGGTCATGATGATGACCGTCTCGCTAAAGGTGGTTAACCGCCCCTGGCCGTCGGTCAGCCGCCCTTCGTCCATCACCTGCAGCAGCACATCCAAAACGCGGGGGTGGGCTTTCTCCACTTCGTCAAAAAGGACGACGGTATACGGCCGTTCGCGCACAAAATCCGTCAATTGACCGCCCCCTTCAAACCCCACATAGCCGGGCGGCGCACCGATAAGCCGATTGACGCTGGCCTCCTCCTGATATTCGCTCATGTCCAGCACCAGCATCGCGTCTTCTGTGCCAAACATAAATTCGGCGAGGGCTTTTGCCAATTCTGACTTGCCCACGCCGCTGGGGCCAAGGAAAAGGAAGGAGCCAATCGGTTTCTTGGCATCGCGCAGCCCGACGCGGGCCGTTTTGACGGCGCGGCTGACGGCCAAAATCGCCTCTTCCTGGCCGATGATGCGCTGGTGCAGTTGATCGACCATGTTGGCATATTTGCCCATTTCGTCTTCGCTGAGCTTGGTGATGGGGATTTTGGTCATCTGGCTGGCGGCCACCATCACATCACCGCTGTCTAAACGGCCGTCTGGTGGCACTTCCGGCAGCGTGTCCAAATGCCCTTCGGTGATCATATGCACCAGGGCGCTGGCGCGGTCGGCCAACTGGATGGCGGCGGCGGGCATGGCGATGGTTTTAATGTATTGGCTGGCAAGCTGAACGGCCGTTGTCAACGCCTCCCGCGTCACCACCAGCTCATACTCCTGCTCCAGCCGCTGCCGGTGGAAGGTTAAAATGGATTCCGATTCGTCCTTGGTGGCGGCCGGCACGTCCAGCCGATTACTGTGCTCTCGAATCAGCTGCACCTGGCTCAATAGGTCGTAATCAGCGTTGGTGGCCGTGCCGATGATGATTTGCTCGTTGCCCAGCATCGCCTTGCGTAAATCGTTATTGACCTGTTCTGGGAACGGGCTGCGGAGGCGGTCGTTAAAAAAGCGGCGGATATCGGGAACCAGCAAAATGCCGCCGCTGGCGCGACGCAGCCCCACGCGCAGTGCCGCCAGCGGGTTGTCCAGCAGGGCTGTTTCATTGATTTGCACCAGCGAGCGCAGCCCCTGTGGCCCTTTGCCCTCGGCCAGAAGCTGGGCCAGGCTATAGGCGAGGGTGCGCTTTCCCGCCCCCTCTGGCCCCACCAAAATGACGTTGCGCTTTTGCGACAGCGACAGCAGGCTCACAAGGTCGCGCAGGAGGTTGTCGCGCTGGTAGTAGGCGGGGCTGTCCCCTTTTTTGGCTTCTTCCATGTAGTCGTGGATGATGGGGGTGCCGTCTTGAGCCATGTCACCGAGGAGGGCAATAACGGCGGCGGGCGTAATGCCAACCCGCTGCAACACGCCGGAGGTCGTGACAGTTTGCTGCGCCATCGCCGCCAGCACGTGGCCGCTGTGGACTTTGAGTTCGTCCCGCGTTTTGGCAATGGTCAGCCCTTCGTCAATGACGACGAGCGTTTCATCAGCCAGCGGCACGTCCTTGCCAAAGTCGTCGGTGAAGTTGAACTGGGCATCTTTGCCGGGGGCATTTTGCGCCATCATCTCCACCCGCCGCGTTAAATCATCAAAGTCAAAGCCGCGCTGCTGCTGCAATTGGCGCAAAATTTGGTGCGCCACACACTCTTTATCGTCGAGAAAGACGCGCAAAACAAGCTGCGGCGTGAGCAAGGCTTGGCGGTAGGCTTTTCGTTTATCGGCGGCCGTGGTCATCAGCCGCGCTAGTTCTGGTGTTGGTATGTTTGGATTGAGTGTACCCATGCGGATAATGGTACAACGGCCGTTTCTCTTTGCCAACCAGTGACAGCAAAATAGGCCAGCCCGTTATTGGCTGACCTATCAGGGGAGAAGAAAGGTTATGAACAGAGAGTACCTTGCTTTGCTGCTTGTGATGGTAGAATAAGGGAGGGGTGTTAACGGCCGTTTAAGAACACGTTACCGTTTTGCTAAAGTTTGATAAACAGTTTGTGTTAGCTTGGGAACGAGGATTGGCATCCTCGGCTACACAGATATTGACAAAGGACATGATCATGCAAGAACCTGTTATTTTTCCACAACCGCAGGAAATGACGATGGGGGAGGGGGCGTTTGTGCTGGATGGAGAAACGGCCGTTTCTTACGCCACCACCACCGCCCAACCCGTTGCCGACTATTTGGCACAGTCGCTGCGCGTGCCAACTGGGCTGCCGCTGCCGCTGCAACTGGCCGCTGCCCCGGCCGCTCACAACATCTATCTGACCACCGAAGGGGCAGATGAGGATTTAGGTGAAGAAGGATATACGCTGCACGCGGATACCACGGGCGTAATCATCCGCGCCAATGCGGCCAATGGGCTGTTTTATGGGGTGCAAACGCTGCGCCAGCTTTTGCCGCTGGCAATTGAGCAGGAGGAATGGGTGCCGGGGGAGCGGTGGGAAATAACGGCCGTTTCCATCCGTGACTTCCCCCGCTACCCCTGGCGTGGCCTCATGCTTGACGTTGGCCGCCACCTGTTTCCCGTCCCCTTCATCAAAAAATTTATTGACACGATGGCGCTGCACAAATTCAACACCCTGCACTGGCACCTGACCGAAGACCAGGGGTGGCGGCTGGAGATCAAAAAATACCCATTGTTGACCGAAATTAGTGCCTACCGCGCCGCTTCGCCCATCCCGTCCGACCGCCACACGCTGGATGGCAAGCCTTATGGCGGTTTTTACACCCAGGACGAAGTGCGCGAGATTGTGGCCTATGCCCAGACACGGTTTATTACCGTTGTTCCCGAAATTGAAATGCCTGGACACTCCATTGCCGTGCTGGCGGCATATCCTGAATTAGGGTGTCGCGGCGAAGGGTATGCGGTGCGAACGTTTTGGGGGATTGAGAAGGATGTTTACTGCGCGGGCAATGAGGCGGTCTATGACTTTTTACAGGATGTGCTAACGGAGGTATTTGACCTATTTCCCAGCGAATTTATTCACATTGGGGCAGATGAATGTCCGAAAGACCGCTGGCGGGAGTGCCCCAAGTGCCAGGCGAAAATTGCGGCCGAAGGGCTGGCGGATGAGTATGCGCTGCAAAGCTATTTTGTGCGGCAGATGGAGGGGTTTTTGCAGAAAAACGGCCGTCGGCTGGTGGGCTGGGATGAGATTTTAGAGGGCGGGTTGGCACCCAACGCTACAGTGATGAGCTGGCGCGGCTCCAAGGGCGGAATTGAGGCTGCGAAAGCGGGGCATGATGTGGTAATGTCGCCTAACACTTTCTGCTATCTCGATTATTATCAGGGTGAGGATACGGACAACGAACCGGCAGCGATTGGTAACTACTTGCCGTTGCAACATGTCTTTTTGTTTGATCCAACGGCTGATATTCCGGCCGACAAACAGCACCATGTGCTGGGTGGGCAGGGCAATATTTGGACGGAATATATTCAGACGGGGGATCACGTTGAGTATATGACCTATCCACGAGCGGTGGCGATTGCGGAAGCATTGTGGACGGCCGTTTCTGATGATCGCAACTTTACCGACTTTTTGCACCGGCTGCGCGTTCATTTGGCGCGGTTGGGAGAAATGGGGGTCAATTACCGGCCGGTGGATCCAGAACTGTTTTTTGCCCCTTGACAAGGGCAAAAAGGGCGTGTTAGTATCCCCCCACTATGTTGATCTATCAACCTCTCACCCATTCTTTAAATTCCGTTTGTTGGAGCGGCATGGCCGTGGGTATTACCCCCGGTAACACCGCGTTTTTGGGTGAGAGAGGTCACAAGAAGTAGCAGATTCGGTTAGCAAACTTTTTGGCTCTGTTTTCTCAAAGGCGCGGTTCATCAGAATCGCGCCTTTTTTGTTGTGTGGGAGTGGTGGTTAGTAGTACCAGCTACCAGCCACTAACTACCATCAGGAGGTGTATATGCAGTATGAAGCAGGTAAACCAGCTATTGAAGTGCGTGACCTGGCGAAGCGGTTTCAGTTGAAGCAGAAGGCTCCGGGGCTGCGGGGCAGTTGGCAGGCGGTGTGGCGGCCGGAGATGCGGGAAATAACGGCCGTTTCTCCCCTCAGCTTTACCCTGGAAGAAGGTGACATGCTGGCCTTTATTGGTCCCAATGGGGCTGGCAAATCCACCACCATCAAGATGCTCACCGGCATTCTCTTCCCCAGCAGCGGCCACGCCACCGTCCTCGGCTGCGTGCCCTGGCAGCAGCGGCGGCAGTTAGCCTACCAAATCGGCTCCGTCTTCGGCCAAAAGCCCCAGCTTTGGTACCACCTGCCGGCCGACGACACCTTCCGTCTCTTTGCTCGTATCTACGAACTGGATATGAAATCATACCAGCGGCGGCGCGATTTTTTGGTGGAAGCCTTTCAAATTGGCGACCTGCTGCAAACACCGGTGAGGAAACTCAGCCTGGGGCAGCGGATGAAGTGCGAAATCGCCGCCTCGCTGCTCCACAGCCCCCGCCTCATCTTCCTCGATGAACCGACCATTGGGCTGGACGTGGTTGCCAAGCAGCAAATCCGCGATGCTATTCGCACGCTTAACGAGACAGAAAACACCACCATCTTTCTCACCAGCCACGATGCGGGCGACGTGGAAAGCCTGTGCCGCCGTGTGATTGTCGTCAACCACGGGCGCATCATTTTTGACGACAAAACCTCGGTGCTAAAGCGGCAATATTTGCGGCGCAAGGTGGTAGACGTGCGCTTTGCCGATGCCCTAACCGAGCCGTTTACCCTGCCGGGGGTGGAGACGGTAAAGCAAGGAACCTATGGCGTGAAGCTGGAATTTGACAGCCGCCAAATCCCGGTCGAAAGTGTCATCCAACAGGTGATTAGCGGCCATACCTGCAACGACATCAACATTACCGACCCACCGATGGAGGAGATTATTCGGGAGATTTATGCGGTGTGAGCAGGTAACAAGTTACAGGTTGCAAGTAACAAGTAACAAGTAGCAAGTTGCATTAGCCATCAAGACCTGCCACCTGCCACTTGTTACTTGTTACTCCCAGAAGGTTTTTGCAGTATGTTGACCCAACTACGATTAACCACGACAAAATATGGTGCGATTACGCTGACGAATTTGCAGAATCAGTTGGCGTATATTTGGGATGCACTGGGGCGGGCGGTGTTTATTATTTTGATCATGTTTATTTTTGTGCAGTTGTGGACGGCCGTTTATCAATCGCAAAACACCACCGAAATAGCCGGTCTCACCCTTGCCAACACCATCTGGTATTTCCTCATCGCCGAAGTCATGGAACTGGGCAAAATCCGCCATGACACCCGCATCACCGAAGAAGTCCGCGACGGCTCCATCGCCTATACCCTTGTCCGCCCCTACAACTACCTGGCCTACCACTTTTTCAACGGACTAGCCGAAGGTGGGGTAAAGATGGTGCTCATTTTTGCCCTGGGGCTGCCGCTGGTGCTGTATTATGCCGGGTCGCCCACGCTCACCTGGGCACATTTGCCCTTAGTACTGCTGGTCATGGGGCTGGCGGTGCTGCTCGACTTTTTTGTTCTCAGCATCATCGGCCTGCTGGCCTTTGTCACCGAAGATACCTTTTCCTTCCGGCTCATCTACCAAAAGCTCGTCTTCATTTTGGGTGGCCTCATGATTCCGCTCGACTTTTTGCCCGATTGGTTGCAAGGCACTGCCCGCGTGCTGCCCTTCAACCTGACCACCTACGCCCCAGCCAAGCTCTTTGTGGCCTTTGAATGGTTCCAATTTCGGCAAATTGTGGGGCTGCAACTGCTGTGGCTGTTCATTTTTGGTGCAGTGTTGCTGTGGCAATACCGGGTCATGACGCAGCGGCTGGCGATTAATGGGGGATAGGTGTATACAATGAGACGCTTGCTGTTTGAACTATCATTTCTAAAAGCTCTGTTTGTAGTCAATTTGTCGTCGGCGATGGAGTACCGCGCCAGTTTTATTACGCAAATTGTGGGGATGCTGATCAACAATGGCATCTACTTTGTCTTTTGGCTGCTCTTTTTTGACCGCTTCGGCAGTGTGCGTGGCTACCAAATTGACGACATTTATCTGCTGTTTGCCATTGTCACCCTGGGGTTTGGGCTGGCCTTTTTGTTTGCCGGAAACGCCGGAGCTAATTTGGCTTATCTGGTTGCCCAGGGACGGCTGGATTATTACCTCGTTTTCCCACGCCCACTGCTGCCCCACGTCATCTTTTCGCGGATGATTGTCTCGACGATGGGCGACATTGTGTTTGGTTTTGTTGCCTTTCTGTTCACCGGCCGTTTTCACCCCATCGAGATTCTTTTCTTCTTGCTCTCAAGCGTGTTGGTGGCACTGCTGCTAACCGCGTTTGGCGTGATAGCTGGGTCGCTGGCGTTCTTTATGGGTAATGCCCAATACGCCAGCCAGCAGATAACCAACTCGTTGCTGACGTTTAGCATGTATCCCAACGTGCTGTTTTCCGGGCTGGCGCGGACGCTGCTCTACACGCTGATTCCGGCAGCGTTTGTGGGAGCTATTCCCGTGCAAATTGTGCAAGGGCGAGACGGGGTGCTGCTGCTGGGGTTGGCAGGGTTTGTGCTGCTGCTATGGTTGATCGCAACGGCCGTTTTTTCCCTCGGTCTCCGTCGCTATGAATCCGGCAGTGCCATCAACATCAACGTCTAATGGGGGACTTGTTTCCCAGTGTCGTCGTTGCTTTTTAGGCGTCTGATAAGAAACGGGTAAAACGGCCGTTTTTTCCGCATATACTGTGCAAAGAACAGACAACAAGTAGCAAGTAACAAGTCGCATCTGCTGACTAAACTTGCGACCCGCCACTTGTTACCTGCAAACAAAGTATTGGAGCGTGGTGTAATGGATAGTCATGGTTTAATTTTAACGTTGGGAAAAGTTGTCATTGCCGCCGCCTGGGCCGATGGCCGCGTCAGCGACGAAGAGATTGACAGTGTGCGTGACCTGCTGTTTTATTTGCCACAAGTGGGGCAAGAGCATGGCGTACGGCTTAATGAACAAGATTGGCAATTGCTGGAGCTGTATATGCTCACGCCGGTAGGGGAGGAAGAGCGCCAGCGGCTGGTGGTGGAGTTGCAGGGAGTGCTGCGGCATCCGGCGGACAAGGCACTAGCGGTGCGAGCCATCGAAAATATGATTATGGCCGATGGGGTGGTGACACCGGAAGAAACGGCCGTTTTTCAGGAAATCCGAAATGCCATCGAAAGTGTAGAGCTAAACTTTTTCTCCCAATTTAGCTGGCTGGTCAGCGAGGCAGTGCGCCGCCGTATTGCTGCCGTGGCTCATGCCCCCAACCGCGAACAATATTTTGATGATTTTATCAAAAACCGCGTCTATTATGCCGTTTGTCAGCGGCTGAACATGGAGGAAACCCAGCTAAACATGCCCGAACAGGAGCTGCGAAAGCTGAGTTTGGCCGGGGGGCTGCTGGCAAAAGTGGCGCACACTGACCGCAAAGTGGATGAGCGCGAGTATGAGGCGGTGGTACAGGCGTTGGAAAATTTTTGGGGGGTGGACAGAAAAACGGCCGTTTTTGTCACCGAAGTCTCGCTGATGGCTGTCACCGCCGCGCTGGATCCCTACCGCATGATGCGCCAATTTACCCAAGCCACCAACCGCGAGGAGCGCGTTCGTTTTCTCGACATCCTTTTTGCCGTGGCCGCCGCCGATGGCTGTGTGGGGTATGAAGAGATGGAGCAAATCCGCCTGCTGGCACAAGGGCTAAACCTGACGCACCCCGAATTTGTCAACGCCAAGCTGCAAATCCCGCGTGAACAACGTGCCAACTGAGTTTGTACAAACGGCCGTTCTCCCGCTATCATTCTTCCCAAAAACGTAAGCAGGGTAACCACAAATTGAAAGAACACAGATGCTATTAATTTCATCTGTGTTTCTTTCTATCTGTGTTTACCAACATGTGAGGAAGGAAACATGTACACAACCTTGATTGACAGCCAAACGGTTGCTGCCCACTTACACGACCCCGATTGGGTTATTGTGGATTGCCGTTTTAGTCTGGCCGACACCGAGCTTGGTCATCGTAACTATCTGGCCGGCCACATCCTCGGCGCGATTTATGCCCACCTCGACCATGATCTCAGCGGCCCACCCGTCACCGACGCGGGTCGTCACCCGCTGCCCACGCCTGAAGCTCTGGTGCAACTGTTTAGCCGTTTGGGTATCGGCAACCAAACGCAGGTCGTGGCCTATGATGATGCCAACGGCATGGTGGCCTCGCGGCTGTGGTGGATGCTACGCTATATGGGGCACGAAGCGGTGGCGGTGCTGGAAGGGGGCTTCCCAGCGTGGAAGGCGGCGGGGCTGCCGGAGCAAGCGGGGGTGGAGGGGGCAAAAACGGCCGTTTTCACCGGAACCCCGCGCCACGATTGGGTGGTTGTCAAAACCGATGTCCCCAACATCCCGCTGCTGGTTGATTCCCGCGCCCCTGATCGCTACCGTGGTGAAATCGAACCCATTGACGCCGTTGCCGGGCATGTCCCTGGTGCGGTTAACTTTTTCTATCAGCGCAACTGGGGGCAAGGGGGGTATCTTGCTCCGGCGCAGCTTGCGGCGCAATTCCGGGACCTGTTGGGCAGCACGCCGGCCGATGAAGCGGTGTTCTACTGCGGATCTGGTGTGAGTGCCTGCGCCAATTTGCTGGCTTTGGTTCATGCGGAGGTAGGAAACGGCCGTTTGTACGTCGGTTCTTGGAGTGAATGGAGCAGCGACCCAAATACCCCAAAGGCAACAGGAGCGCAACCATGACAAAGGCAACCAGCCCGATGACAATATTTACCAAAATTGTCTGCTGGTTTGTTGCCGTCAACGCTTTGGCCGGAGCCATTTTGCTGCTGTTTTGGCCTGCCCACACAGACACCCTCTTTTTCTGGGAAATCAGACCGCCGCTCAATGCCGCTCTCTTCGGGGCACTCTACTTGGGCGGTGCGGTTGTTGTTGGCTATTTAACTTACAAAGGGCAATGGGAGCCAGCGCGGTTTCTGGTTCCCGTTCTGGTTTCTACTGTTTTCACTTGGCTACCTTTGGCCTCGCCGGGGCTTTTATGCATTGGCAGCAGATGCAGATACAATAGATGATTAGCTGTTTGCTCAAGGGTACATGGGTTGCTTCTGGCAACAGCAGAAATTTGCAGGAAAGAAAAGGAAGTTTGTACAAAAACGTGAATAAAAGAATGTGGAATTTATGGGGGCTGCCAAGCTATTTTGTGGGATTGGTTGTCGTGGGGCTGTTAGCCATTGGTTGTAGCAGCGAACCACAAACAGTAGAAGTAACCCGTATTGTCAATCAGGATGTGCCAATAACAGTGGAAGTGGCGCAAGTTGTAACGGTTGAAGTGCCTGTCGAGGTGACAGTGGCAATGCCCGTTGAGGTGACGCGGCTGGTAGAGGTAATGGTGACGCCAACTGAGGTGCCAACTGAAGCGGCGGCTGAACCGACAGCTACGTCGGAACCAACGGCCGTTTCTGCTGGCAACACCTACACCGTTGAATCAGGCGATACGCTGGCCTCAATCGCTTTTCGCACCGGTGTGGCAGCCAGCGAGATTTTGGCGGCTAATGGGCTGAATGACCAAAACTTTTTGCGTGCCGGACAAGAGCTAATTATTCCTGGCTGGGACGGCACGCTGGCTGCTGCACCCACTAGCGTTGCCACCGCACCAGAAGCCCCAACGGCCGTTCCTGGCGCACCGCCGGCCGCCGCTGTCGGGCAAAACCTGCTGCCCAACCCTTCCTTTGAAGAAGATTGGTACTTCTTTAACGGCATCAATGAACTGCAATTACCCATTCATTGGTCAGCCTTTACCGACGAAGGTCCTAATCCGTTTACCGATGATCCCAATGACTTGTTCTTGCGTCCGGAAATTCGAGTCATTACAACCGCCGATCTGCCCGAGGCCGAACGCGCTCAGTTTGTTTTCAACGGCAACAAGACCATTAAGGCGTTTAAGGGGCATGGGCCAACTAGCTTTGGCATCTTTACCGATATTGCTTTACCGGCCGGCAGCTATCGCTTTACCGTGCGCTACTTCCCCGACACTGTGCTGGATTACAACGGCAACCAAAAGGTGTGGAACACTGACCCACAGGCGGCTGAGGTACGCATTATTTACAACAACGGCGGCACAAATTGGTCTGGTACCAATGTTGCCACGCGCAATACGATGACCTATGAGTTTAAGCTGACTGCTCCGGCCACGGTGCGGCTAGGGGCAGCGTTCCGCAACCGCTACATCAATAACAATAACAGTTGGTTTATTGATGATTGGTCGCTGGTGAAGCTAGAAGGTTAAGTGAGAGATTGGAGATTGGAGATTGGAGATTGTTGAGGGTTTGCAATCGCTAATCTCCAATCTCCAATAGGCTGTCTGCCTCTAACAGGGTTTGGGCGGCTAGGGGAGGGAGGGTGGGGAAAACGGCCGTTTTTGCCACCACTCCCTCCTCAGACAAGATTTCCTCACCCTGTTCATTGATGACCCATTGCCGCTGTTCGACCGCTTCCCCTGTAGTTGTGTCGAATATTGCCTGCTGTTTTGCGCCAATCAGCGTTATCCCCGTGCTATTGGTTTCGGCAGAAAGGGGTGGGTCGTAGCGGGTGGTGATTTCGATGGTAAAACGGCCGTTTTCCTCCCAAGCCGTCACCGCCCCCGCCTCATCTTGCACCCAGCCTAAGATTGTCAGCATATCGCGTGCAGCCGTCCTGTATGAGAGCGGAGCTGAAAGTGTTAAAATGCGTTCATCAACCCCTTGCAGCGGCAGCACCCGCACACTTTTGTTCTCCACAACGGCACTTCGCTCCCAAAGTCCCCCATCGGTGTCATAAACATGGGTAATTTGGCGGTGGATGGTTCGGTCTGACCCAATTTCCTGCCAATATTCTGATACCCAGGTGTCATCCAGGTTGCGGTAGCCCACAATCGTGGCGTTGCTGTTGGGAAAAACGTGAAAATATACCGTCTCTTGGCGATAGAGCCAGCCGGATTGGGTGAGGTGGGTGGCTTCAAACTGGGCGGCGAGTGTTTCTAGTCGGGACTGGATGGCAGTGAGGTCGGTGGTGGTGGCGGGCAAAACGGCCGTTTCCGTTGCCATCAAATCAATGGCTATCGCCGTTGGGGTGGGTGGGGCGGGTAACGGAGTGGGGGAGAGGGGAATGGGGGTAGCGGTGGAAAAAACGGCCGTTGGCGCAAGCACCTCATCCGGCAGCGGCACATTGCGGCACGCAGCCAGCAGCAACAATAAACAACTTACACGGGCGACTTTTAGCATCTGTTATCTCCATTTGAGAACATAAAATCAACGCCAGCGCATTGTAGTGTAGTCAGTGCGTGCTGGACAGATGCCGTATAGCTATCGTAGTCTGTTTTTCAGCAAATATTTATCCGCGTTCTATAGAAAAACGGGGGGAAAACGGCCGTTTTCCATCATTCATGTCGTCGTCAGTCGTCCGTCGTCGGTGGTCAGAAACGGCCGTTTGTCCGCGTCCTATTTGTCTTCCACCAAATCCGCCGCCGTTTCCGGGGCAATATCCACATTATCGAGCCATTCACTAACCACATGCACCCCCAGCACCGGGGCATAGATGTTGCGCGTGGTCGAAACATCGGAGTGGCCGAGGTATTCCTGCACCACTTCCAGCGGCATTCCTTCGCGCAAAAGCTGCGTGGCGCGGTAGTGGCGAAAGTCGTGGGCCGAGATGCTGCGGTGCAGGTGTAATGCTTTGACCGCCTTTTTAACAACGTTGTGGACGGAGGTAATGGAAAGGCGGGCGCTGCGTGAATTTTGGCTGTGGGAGACAAAGAGGGCGGGGTTGGCATCTCGTCGCTCGGTTAAATAGGCGCGAATCGCGTCACGGGCATAGTCACGAATATGGATGGTGCGCGGTTTGGAGCCTTTGCCGGTGATGGTGGCGTAGTGGGCGTTGCCGTGATCCATGTTGGCGCGGTTGAGGGCGACCACTTCGGAAATGCGGGCGGCGGTGGAGTACAGCACGGCGACGACGGCGCGGTCACGGAGTAAGGAGAGCCGCCGGTTGTAGCGGTCGTTTTCGGGGGGTAGGGGGAGTTCGTTGTAGTAGGTGACGATGCGGGGAATTTGTTGGCGCACTAAATCTAGGTCAATGACCGTTTCTGCCTGGTTGCGCTCCACTTGCCGCCGCGCCATTTGCCGCTGGAGCTTGCCCAGCTGAACAGCAGAGGGAAGCTGGTCAATGCCGTCGAGGAAGTTGAGGTAGCCGGTAACGGCGGCCATGTAGGTGGTGACGGTGGAGCGGGAGCGGTTGGCGAAGAGCCAGTTGCGGTAGGTGAGAATAACGGCCGTTGTTAACCTCTCCGGCGACAGCGGCCATTCTTCTTCCTTGTCATATCCTACATGGCCGAAGTGCTGCAGCCAGTCAGCAAACAGGCGCAGGCCGCTGCGATAGGTGTTTTCAGTTTTGGCACTGCGAACGCCAGCTTCAATGAGAAAGCTGGCTTCGTTGAGCCAGGCTGGGGCTTCGGGTAACGGCCGTTCTGAAATCGGCAGCACTCGTTCGCGTGGGTTTCGCATGGAGGTAGTGGGGTAGGGAACGAGGCATGCCTCGTTCCCTACTGTATACTTAAATTAAGGTATATTAGTCGTATTCTATACCGATGCACCGCCTACGTCAAGAATCAAGCCACTTCCAACTGCGGCACGGGCGATAGCCAGTGCAAATATTTCTCGTTGCGGCCGTAGACAACATCAAAATAAAGGTCGCGGATTTGCTCTGTCACCGGCCCAAGCTTGCCATCACCAACGGTGCGATGGTCAATGGAGCCAATCGGCGAAACCTGCGCCCCGGTGCCACAGAAAAACGCCTCTTCAGCAATGTAAAGCTCGGTGCGGTCAATCTCGCGCTCCTGCACCTCAAGATCAAGTTCAGCTTGTGCCAAATGCAAGATAGAGCGGCGGGTAATCCCTTCCAACAGATTGCTAGTAATCGGCGGCGTGATTAGCACGCCATCTCGCACCATCATAAAGTTGGCAGCACTCCCTTCCGACACATGCCCATCCTGATTGAGGACAACGGCCTCGTCATAGCCGCTTAATACGGCATCACTTTTAATCAGAGCGCTGTTGACATAAGCACCGCTAATCTTGCCCCGCGCCGGGATGGCGGTGTCATCTACTCGCCGCCAAGAACTGACGCACACGTTGAGCATTTTTTCACCCAGATAGGAGCTAACAGGCTGGCTAAAAATCGCCACCTTGTCGTTGCCATCGTGCAGCCAAACGCGGTAGATACCGTCGTCCTTGTAGGCCAAGGGACGAATATAGACGTTCTCGCGCCAACCTTCCCGCGCCAACAGTTCCAGCGTGATGTCGCGCAGTTCTTCGGGAGTGTAGTCAAAGTTGCACATCAGCAGCTTGGCGCTGTTGAGAAAGCGTTTGTAATGCTCAACCAGGCGAAATGTGTACAGGGTCTCTTTTTCCTCGTTCCAATAGCCACGCAAACCGCCAAAACAACCAGTGCCATAGTGCAAGGTGTTGCAGGCAATGCTGACGTTGGCTTCGGCCATGGGGACAATCGAACCGTTAAAATAAGCGTATTGGGTCATGTGACAGAACCTCCAAAATTGTGTGGGAGATTGGAGATTGGAGATTAGAGATTGGCGATTTACCATGCGCCAATCTCTAATCTCCAATCTCGCAAATGGGTAACTCTATGCCTACAAACAGGCATGGTGTATCAAATGTAGTCTACCTGATTCAGCGCGGCTGTGCATTAGACAATTATCGAATGGTTAGGAGGACAATGTGATTTAGACGAAAACGGCCGTTTCTTCTATAATCCCAGCAGAAACACAAGCAACCCACCAAGTACGAGGAGAGACGCACATGATTTGGAATGAAGCAATGGAAACCATGCCCCGCCCCGACATTGAAGCCCTGCAAAGCCAGCGGCTGCGCGAGCTAGTGGCATATTTGCATGAGCGTGTGCCGTTCTACACGAAATCTATGGATGCGGCCGGCGTAGTTCCGGCCGATGTGCGCGGTTTGGAAGATTTGCCCCGCCTCCCCTTCACCAAAAAGTCTGACCTGCGCGACAACTATCCCTTTGGCCTGTTTGCCGTCCCTCTTAGCGAAGTTAGCCGTACCCATGCCTCCTCAGGCACAACCGGTAAGCCAACGGTGGTGGGCTATACGCAAAATGACATTGACATTTGGGCCGAAGTGGTGGCACGCTGCTTTGCCCTCAGCGGGGCGCAGCCCGGGGAAATGTTCCAAAATGCGTATGGATATGGGTTGTTCACGGGTGGGTTGGGGATGCACTATGGGGCAGAGAAGCTAGGTCTGACCGTTATTCCGGTGTCGGGTGGCAACACGGCGCGGCAAATTATGCTGCTGCAAGATTTTGGCCCGCAAATCATGGCCTGCACGCCGTCCTATGCCCTGACGCTGGCGGACGCGCTGCTGGAGCAAGGGATTGACCCCGACGATTTGGCGGTGCGGGTTTTCATTTTGGGAGCAGAACCGTGGACCGAGGCGATGCGGCAGGAGTTGGAGGCCAAGCTAAAGGTTCATGCGGTTAACATTTACGGGCTGAGCGAAATTATTGGCCCTGGGGTGTCGAATGAGTGCGTGGAGGCGAAGGACGGGGCGCATGTGTTTGAGGATCATTTTTTGGTGGAGGTGTTGGATCCGGTGACGGGAACGGCCGTTCCTGATGGCGAAATTGGTGAACTCGTTTTTACCACGCTGACCAAAAAAGCGATGCCGCTGCTGCGCTACCGCACCGGCGATTTGGCTTCGCTCAACCGAGAAAAGTGTATTTGTGGCCGTACCCACGCCCGCATGAGCCGGATTGTGGGGCGCACTGACGATATGCTCATCATTCGCGGCGTGAACGTCTTCCCCTCGCAAATTGAGGCGGCACTGCTGGGGCAGCCCCATGTTTCCCCCCACTACCGCATTAACGTAACGCGAGCCGACCATCTGGACCAAATTGAGGTGCAGGTGGAGGTGACGGAGCGGTTTTTCCGTGAGGTGGGGGCGGATGTGTTTGCGGGTCATGCGGAAACGGCCGTTTCTGAAACAAACGAACTCAAACAAACCATCCACCACACCCTGCGCGAAGCACTGGGGCTGAATGTCCAAGTCTCACTCCTTGCCCCCGGCGAAGCCCCCCGCAGCGAAGGCGGCAAACTCAAGCGGGTATTTGATAATCGTGTGCTAAAATAAACAGGACATTGCTCAAAACAATATAACGCTTGTTGAATCGGAAGCAGATTTAGCGCAATGTCTGGATGGGATCTTTAGTTGCACAGAGTGACACAGAGAAGGCACAAAGTTTCACAGAGGAAGAGTGGAGAAAGGAGCTGGAAATGCTTACTCACGAGGAACAGTTGGCCGAGTTTGAGGCACGGATTGCGCGGGGGGAGAAGATTGAGCCGGGCGACTGGATGCCGGCCGAATATCGGCGGCAGCTCATTCGCATGATTTCGCAGCACGCCCACAGCGAAGTGGTGGGGATGCTGCCCGAAGGCGCGTGGATTACCCGCGCCCCCAATTTGCGGCGCAAAATGGTGCTGATCTCCAAAGTGCAGGATGAAGGGGGGCATGGGCAATATTTGTACCATGCGGCCGAATCGCTGGGGATTAGCCGTGAGGAGATGTTGGATGCGCTGCTGGAAGGTCGCGCCAAATATTCCTCCATCTTCAACTATCCCACCCTCAACTGGGCCGACATTGGCGTGATTGGCTGGCTGGTAGACGGGGCGGCAATTAAAAACCAAACGATGCTGGCGCAAGCATCCTATGGCCCCTACTCGCGGGCAATGGTGCGGATTTGCGCCGAGGAGACGTTCCACCACAAGCAGGGCAAGGAGATGGTGATTCAATATGCCCAGGGAACACCGTTTCAGCGGCAAATGGTGCAAGATTCGATTAACCGCTGGTGGTGGCCGACGCTGATGATGTTTGGCCCTCATGATTCTGATTCACCCAATTCGGAAACGCTCATCAAGTGGGGGATCAAAACAAAGACAAATGATGAGCTGCGGCAGGAGTTTATCAATGAGATGGTGGCAGATTTAACGGCCGTTAATCTCACCCTCCCCGACCCCGACCTCCATTTTGACGAAGCCAGCGGCAATTGGACGACCGGCCCCATTGATTGGGATGAATTTTGGCGAGTTGTGAAAGGCAACGGGCCGTGCAACAAGGAGCGGCTGGCGGCGCGGCAAGAGGCACACGAAAACGGCCGTTGGGTGCGCGAAGCAATGGCGGCATTTGCGGCCCGTTCGCCGCAGGTGATAGCATGAGTCCCCACGACACGCAATGGCCGCTGTATGAAGTTTTTGTGCAGGAGAAGGCAGAACGGCCGTTTCAAAGCGTGGGAGCGGTTCATGCGGCCGATGCCGAAATGGCAATTTTGAATGCGCGGACGGTGTTTGTGCGGCGGCCGGCGTGCCATGCCCTGTGGGTTGCCCCGCGCCGCGACATCCTCATGCGGACAGCCGAGGAATTGGCCGATGATGCCGAAAACGAAGGGGGCGCAGGTGAACCGCAACGTTACCAAATTTTTCAGAAAACGTCGCAGCGGCGGGCGATGGTCTATGTGGGGCATGTGGGGGAAGTAACGGCCGTTTCCCCCCACCACGCCCTGCAACAAGCCATCCACACCTTTGGCAGCAATGAAGAGGCATTTGTCTGGTGGGTTGTTCCCAACAGCGCCATCACCAGCACCGACGACGACGACATCGCTTCTCTCTTCGACCCCGCCCTCGATAAAAACTACCGCCACCCGTCCGCCTACCGCACCTTCACCGCCATTCGTAAAGCGAGGCAAAGCGGTAATCGGTAATCGGTAATCAGTTTAAGCCACTGGTTACTGATTACTGGATACCGATTACTGGCAAAAACAAATGGATTCACACATCAAACACGCACTCACCGCCCAACTGCTGGCAATGGCTGACGATGAAATCTTGTTGGCGCACCGCGATTCGGAATGGACGGGTCACGCCCCCATTCTTGAAGAAGACATCGCCCTGGCAAATTTGGCGCAGGACGAGCTAGGCCACGCTTCGGTCTGGTATGGGCTGCTGCATGAATTAACGGGGGAAGATGCCAACCAGCTTGTCTTTTTCCGCGATGCCTCGGCTTATTGCAATATCCAAATGGTGGAACTGCCCAACGGTGATTGGGCGTTTACGCTGATGCGCCAATATCTGTTTGACGTGGCCGAAATGATGCGGCTGACGGCATTGATGGAAAGCGATTATCGGCCGTTGGCGGATGCTGCCGCCAAGGTACGGCGCGAAGAGTTGTACCATGTGCGCCACAGCAGCGCCTGGATTCGGCGGCTGGGGCTGGGAACCGAAGAAAGCCACCGGCGCACGCAAAAAGCACTCAACACCCTTTGGCCGTTTGCCCTGCAAATGTTTGTACCGCTGCCAAATGAAGCCGCGCTTGTGGCAAACAGCATTTTGCCTGACTCCGCACAGTTGCAAGCGCGTTGGCTGGATGTGGTGCTGCCGTTTTTGCACCAGGCGGGGCTGGAGGTGCCGGAAACATTGACACCCATTGCCACCAGCCGCCAACAACATTCAAAATATTTAGCACCGTTGCTGCAAGAGATGCAGGAAGTGGCGCGGCAAGACCCCGGTGCGGAGTGGTAGTAATCGGTATTCAGTCATCAATAATCGGTGGGAAAATGGGATGGCGATACAGGCTGTGACAGAAGAGAAGGTGTGGCACGTGCTGGACACGGTGAAAGACCCGGAGATTCCGGTGGTGTCGGTAGTGGAGATGGGGCTGATTCGGGCGGTGGAACTAGACGACGACCGGGTGACGGTGACGATGACCCCTACGTTTTCGGGTTGTCCGGCGTTGGAGGTGATGCAGCGGGAGATAAAAACGGCCGTTTCCGCCCTCAACATCCCCCTTCCCCACATCACCATTAACGTTGTCCTCTCACCCCCCTGGAGTACCGACTGGATCACCGAGGAAGCCCGCGCCAAACTCAAAGCATTTGGCCTATCGCCACCGCCCCAGCACGGCGGCAAGCTCGACATCATCTTCCACGACATCGCCCCCTGCCCCCGCTGCGACGGCCACAACACCAGCCTCAAAAACAGCTTCGGCCCCACCCTCTGCCGCGCCATTTATTATTGTCACGATTGCCAGGAGCCATTTGAGCAATTTAAGCCACTATAAAGAAGAGATTGGAGATTGGGAATTAGAGATTGACAACCTTCGGTATCAATCTCCAATCTCCAATCCCTAATCTCTCCTCCCAGGAGACTCATGAAACTAATCGCCCTCTATTCCCAGCCGGCCGACCCGGCAGCCTTTGATGAATGGTATTTCAACCAACACGTCCCCCTTGTCCACACCATCAGCGGGCTAAAAAGCGCCAGCATCACCAAATTTACCCGCTCACTGGCTGGTGAAAACTTCTACCTCATGGCCGTCATGGATTTTGGCGATGCCGACACCTTCAAAACCGCCATGCGCTCTCCAGAAATGGGAGCCGTCGGTGCCGATGCCCAGGCTCATGCGGCCGACATTATGACGCTGATGATCGGCTCTGATCAGTAATCAGTTATCGGTAATCAGTGACCAGTTTACTGATGACCGATGACCGATTACTGATTACTGGTTACGCAAAACAATGAGTTACCAAACAATACTCTATGAAACAGCCAACGGCGTGGCAAAAATCACGCTCAATCGGCCAGAAACGCTCAATGCGTTTAACGACTTGATGATTGAAGAGACAACCAACGCCTTTAAGCAAGCCGGCCGGGATGCAGCCGTGCGCTGTGTGGTGCTGACCGGCAGTGGGCGAGGTTTTTGTTCCGGGCAAGATTTGGCCGACACGCAGGAACGTGGCGACAGCTTCTCCATTGGCGACCATTTGCGCCACGGCTACCACCAGCTTATCAAGCAGATGGTGCGGCTGGAGAAGCCGGTCATTGGCATGATCAACGGTGTGGCGGCGGGCGCGGGCTGTGGCGTGGCACTGGCCTGCGACATCCGCATTGTTTCCGACAAAGCCAGCTTTGTCTTGGCCTTTAGCCGCGTGGGGCTGCTGCCAGACAGCGGCACCAACTGGTTTTTGCCCCGCCTCATCGGCTATGGCCGCGCCTATGAACTTGCTATCACCGCCGACCGGCTGCCGGCCGACAAAGCGTTGGCCTGGGGCATGGTCAACCAGGTGGTACCACACGACCAGCTTGGCGAGGTAACGACAGCCTGGGCAGAACGGTTCGCCAATGGTGCGACCAAGGCATATGGGCTGGCAAAACGCGCCATGTACAAAAGCATGGGCATGTCGCTGGACGAGGCGCTGGAATACGAAGCGCAACTGCAAGAGATTGCGGGCAAAACCCATGATTTTAAGGAAGGGGTGCAGGCGTTTTTGGAGAAACGAGTGCCGGAATATAAGGGGTATTAGAGATTGGAGATTGGAGATTGATGAAGGTTCGTAATCTCTAATCTCCAATCTCTAATCTCTTTTTTTGCAGAGACAAGATGAACAAAATTTCTGTTTTAGGTGCAGGCACGATGGGGCGCGGGATTGCTCAAGCGTCGGTGTTGGCGGGGTATGAAGTCGTGCTGTTTGATATTGAGCAAGGCTTGCTGGATACGTCTCTGCGGGAGATGTTTGCTTCGATTGACCAGGGGGTGGCGCGGGGTAAGACGGATGCCGCATTGGCGGGGTGGGCAAAAACGGCCGTTTCTACCACCACCTCTCTTGCCACCGCCGCCCAAGCCGACCTAGTGATTGAAGCCGTGCCGGAGAAACTTGATTTGAAACGGCAAATCTTTGCCGAACTGGATGCCAACGCCCCCGCCCACACCATCCTTGCCAGCAACACCTCCAGCCTGAGCATCAGCGCCATTGCCGCCGCTACCCAACGGGCTGACCGGGTGCTGGGGCTGCATTTTTTCAACCCAGCCCACATTATGAAGCTGGTGGAACTAGTGCGGACGGATGATACGAGTGAGGAAACGGCCGTTTCTGCCGCCGCCTATGTGGAGAGAATGGGAAAAACGGCCGTTTTCTGCCAAGACACCCCCGCCTTCATCGTCAACCGCGTCGCCCGCCCCTTCTACGGCGAGGCATTCCGCATGTTGGGCGAAGGCATTGCCGATGTTGCCACCATTGACAAACTTATCGAATCGCTCGGCTTCCGCATGGGGCCATTTCGCCTCATAGACCTCATCGGCTGCGATGTCAACCTGGCCGTCACCCAATCCACCTACAGCGCCTACTTCCAGGAACCCCGCTACCGCCCCCACTTCATCCAGCAGCGCATGGTCGAAAGCGGCCGTTTGGGGCGCAAAACTGGGCGCGGGTTTTACAATTACAAATAGACTATGACCGAACTTCATAAATATATTGCTATTGAGGGCGTGATTGGCGTGGGGAAAACGACGCTGGCGCGGCTGCTGCAGCCCCGTTTCAACGCCTCCATTTTGTTGGAAGTGTTTGAAGAAAACCCGTTTCTGGCAAACTTTTACGGCGACCGCAGCCGCTACGCCTTTCAAACCCAAATCTTTTTCCTCCTCAGCCGCTATCACCAACAGCATTTAGCCGTGCCGCAGGCATTGGGGCAAGGAACGCTGATTTCGGACTACACTTTTGCCAAGGATGAACTGTTTGCCTGGCTGAATCTGAAAGATGATGAATTGGCGATGTATGGGCGGGTTCATGCCGCCCTCAGCGACAAAATTCCCAAGCCGGATTTGATTGTTTACCTGTATGCCGACCATGAGGTGACGATGCGGCGGATTACGCAGCGCGACCGGCCGTATGAGCGCAACATGGATCCCGACTATATTCGGCAGGTGGCGGCGGCGTATGAGGCGTGGCTGTCAAATATGCCGGATGTGCCGGTGCTGAAGATTGACACCTCATCACTTGATTTCTTGTCGAAGCCGGATGATTTGACGCATGTGATGGAATTGATTGAGGCGCAACTGCACCAACAAGGGCCGTCCCACCCGTCACCTGTCCAGCGGCAGCAGGCGTTGCTGCAAAACGGCCGTTTATCCGACTACCAACAGTTTCACCAGCAGCTAGACGTGCACAAGCAGTTCGACCCCGATCTCTTCTTCAACTACATTTTGCTGACCTCGGAGCTAGGTGAGACGGCTAACGAGTTAATCAAAATTTGGGATGAGGCACGAACATTGATGGCAAACGGCCGTTCGCCAGAAGAAGCCCGACAAACGGCCGTTCTTGCCCACCGTGATACCCTGGCCGAAGAGCTGGCCGACCTGCTCGCCTACACCATCAAACTCGCCAACTACACTGGCATAGACCTGGAGCAAGCCTACCGCGACAAAATGCGGCGCAACATTGATCGCGTCTGGTAGCTATGCGCCTGCCGTTACCGGCTCGGCCAACAGTTGGTCTAATCCATCCCACTCACCTACTTGCAGGGCGGGCAGCAAGTGAGTCACGTCCCAAGCCTGTTTGATAGCGGTGGTAACGGCTGCCGTTTTTCCCGCATAACCGACCAAAATCGCGCCCACTATTTTGCCATCGGCGATAACCAGCTTGCGATAGCTCAAATTCTCTGGGTCTTCCAACACAATCTCACTTTCGTTGGGGCCGGCCGTGATATGGCCGATAGAAGTCACATCAACGCCGACGACTTTAAGGGTAGTTGCCGGTACAACCGGTTTATAGCTCGCCTCGCCACCGATGGCATTGATGGCCGCAACCCGCGCCTGTTCCGTAGCTGCCGCCCACAGACCGGACACTTCCCCATCAAACTCACACATGTCGCCCACAGCATAGATGTCTGCCTGGCTGGTTTCCATCCGATCCGTCACGACAACACCCCGATTTACAGCCAGACCCGAAGCTGTGGCTAGTTCGGCATTCGGTTGAATGCCGGCCGCCAGCAAAAAGAGGTCGCAGGGCAAACAGGAACCGTTTTGCAGCAACAGTTCTTGAACCCGGTCGTTACCGGCAAGCTGAGCGGTTTCTGTATTCAGCTTAATCTGTAGCCCAAGCTGTTCCAGGTGCAGGCGTAAGATACTGGCACCCCGTTTGTTTAGCTGCCGGTTTAGCAGCCAGGGGCCGCGCTGCAGCACTGTGACCTGTAGGCCCAATTTGAGCAGCGCATAGGCCGCTTCCAATCCTAACAAACCACCGCCAGCAACCACGGCGTGTTGGCAATTCTGTGCCTGCACATACGCTCGGATTTCCATGGCTTCATCGGCTTCTCGCAGAACAAAGGTGCCCGGCAGACCAAAGCCGGGTAGCTTTGGTACAAAGCTGGAGCTGCCGCAAGCCAGAATCAACCGGTCAAAGGGCAGGGTCTCGCCGGTCGCCAAAGCCACCTGATGATTTTCCTTGTCAATGTGGACTACTTGGGTGTTGAGCCAGTTGGTGATCTGACGCTCGTCATACCATTTGTCGTCTCGCAGGTACAAACCGTTCATGGCAGAACGGCCGTAAATCAAACGACCAATGGACATACGGTTATAGAATGGGTGCTTTTCACGGCCAATCAGGTGGATGGCACAGTTGGCATGGTGGCGGCGAATGGTGTCGGCGGTGGTCACACCGGCAACGCCATTGCCAATAATAACAACCTGTTTCACCGACTCATCCGGCGCGATGAGTTTGTGTTGGGGCAGCGGTTGACTATTTTGCGTTGCAGCCAGCGATACCGACACCTCCCCTTTAACCCGACACATGCAGGCCAACCGTGTGTTTTCACAAAATCCCAGCCGTTCTAGCGTGCTGCGTTCATCGTTGCCCATCGGCGACAGGTTTTCCATGCCTTCTAAAATGGTCACTGGGTCGGCACCGCAAATGCCCATCCGGCAGCCTGCCTCAATGGGCTGGTTGTTGGCTTCGGCAATATCTAGCAATGATTGGTCGGCGGTGGCAAAAACGGCCGTTTCACCCGGTTGAAACGTCACGCTTACGTTACTCGACCTGGCTTGGACTGCGGGTTCCAGTTTTTCAACCACGTATTCCTCTTCTTTCGAGAACGTGCGCTGTAGCCAAAAAAGAGCCAGGGTGGCAATGACACCACGCCCCGTCCACGCCGGCCAGTCGGGTAGACCTAGACCAGCTATGTTGGCAACGGTTGCTAACCAGGCTGGTAGGACAAACCAGTAAAACAGGGTAAAAGCGGCGGCTCCCCAAACGGCCGTTATTTTGTTCGGTCGGGCTTTGATAAACGTGTCGGCCGTGGTAAACAAGGCAATACTAACAAGCATGTACAACCCAATTCGCACATAGAGCGCCAGCAGGGAAATGGCAGGCCAGCTAGGTAGGGTAAAAAAAGCGACAATAAAGCCGGGCATGGCCGCCGCAAAGAATTTGCGTAGGTTAGTGTAATGGCGGTCAGGGTCGTTGAGATCAGCCAGATAAGCGGCATTAGGGCTAAAATCATAGCAATTTTTGGTACAACCCACGCATGTCTGGCAGTAGTTATTGGGCACAACTTTGAACGGCGTTTGGTTATAGAGCCGCTGAATGGGGTAAAGCGGGCAAATGCTGGTGCACCAGCCGCTCTTCCCCTTAAAAATAAGACCACCAAGAAACGCGCCAAGCATCGCTCCCAAGATGAGTAAAGCACTGGCGAAACCGTTGGTATTGAAGAGCCATTTACGGCTGGAAGCCAGCGCAAAAAAGCCGATCATGCTCACTGCATACCCATACTCTTTCCACCAACTGGGCGGGGTTAAAGAGCGACTTAGGTTGAGAAAGCGGGGTGTCTGGTTAAACGCCGCCAGCGGGCAAATATTACGCCACAAACCCGGAACTATGAGAAAAACAAGGGGAAGAACGGGGATAACCAGGCTCCAAAGGATTAGCAAGCCCATATCGGGTCGTAAAATCAAGATGCAGGCAAGAACTAGGGTGGCAAGCACACTAACCAGGCGAGAAATTCGCCACACCCATTTAGGTACACGGGATTTATCCCGCAGTTGTATGTAATTTTGAAATATTGCCGATTGTTGAGTAATCATTTTCCTATTTCTCTACTTGAATGTAGGCAAGCCAAAATACGGCTGTTTGGCCTGTTTTGTTACTTAAGTTCAATTTCGTTGCAAGGAGCGGCGGGTAAAATTTATGATTAAGGGGCGGCTCTTTTTGCAGAAACGGCCGTTTCTGCAACCCACTTTTCATTGTTCATACACAAGTCTCCATTTTACCAATACAAGAAACCTCAGATACCAATACAAGAACTTGCGGCCTTGATGTCTACCTTCGCAAACAACCGTTTTTCTGCGTGCCGCTTTCGATTCATTATTAAAAACGAGGGTAGGAAAATTTCAAGAGCATTGGCTCAAATTGGAGCTAATGTCCTAAAAGTAAATGAGATGCCATTCATTTTATTTAGTGATTTCGGCCGTCACAGCCGCCAGCAAGTTCGCGGTTTGCTTACGCAAATAAAAATGATCGCCAGAAAAAAGACGGGTGGCAAACGCGCCGCTGGTGTGCTGCTGCCAGGCTGCAAGCTGGGCGGGAGTGGCAATGGGGTCATTGGGTGTGCCAAAAGCGGTGATGGGCAGGGTCAACGGCCGTTCTTCCTCCCACACATACCGCTCCACCAGCGTAAAATCCGCCCGCAGCAGCGGCAGCAGCAGGCCCAGCAGTTCCGTATGCGCCAGCACTTCCTGCGGCGTGCCCCCCAACAGCTTCATTTCCGCTATAAACTCAGCGTTGGGCAAATGGTGAATGGGCGGGCGATTGGGCGGCAGGTGGGGGGCGCGAAAGCCGGAGACCAGCAGCTTGGCGGGCAACGGCCGTTTTTCCCGGCGCAGCCAGCGGGTCAGCTCAAAGGCAATCATCGCCCCCATGCTGTGGCCGAACAGGGCAAATGGTTTGTCCGACATCTCGGCCAATGCCGCGCCCAATTCGGGCAACAGGGCATCAAGCTGGGTAAACGGCCGTTCCATCAGCCGACTTTCCCGCCCCGGCAGCCGTACCGAAACCAGTTCAATCGTGTCGGGAAGATAACGGTGCCAGGTGTTATAAACGGCCGTTCCGCCCCCCGCATAAGGCAAACAAAACAGCCGCATAGGTGCCTGCGGTAGTGGTCTGGACACAACCAGCCAGGGGTTTTTATTCATCATGATGATCCTTTACAAAGATTAAGAAGTTGGATTCTTTCAGACCTCGTGGGTAAACAAATTTGGTGCGTGGTGCGTAAAACCACGCACCACGCACCACGTTCAAAACAACCTAACTCCATGAATTCCCATAAAGCCATTATAATTGGCGGTATCAATAAAGACCAAGTTGCCCCTGCATAAAACGGGCATATGTAGTTTAATACGCTGAATGTGGAACGACAAAAAGGAGTTGAACATGAATAGCACAACAGAATCAGGGACAACAATTGCCGAGCGCGTCGAGGCACTGTTGGGGCGTATGAGTCTCGCCGAAAAGATCGGGCAGCTTAATCAGGTTGGCGGGGCCGATTTTGCCCCAGGGCCAAAAGCCGAAGATCAAATCCGCGCCGGTGGAGCCGGTTCGGTGCTGTGGTTGAATAACACCCAACGCTTCAACGAACTGCAAAAAATCGCCATCGAGGAAAGTCCATCCGGCATTCCTTTACTGTTTGCCCTGGATGTCATCCACGGCTATCGCACCATCTTCCCTGTGCCGCTGGCAATGGCCTCCTCCTGGGATCCGGCCGTACCAGAACAATCACAAGCTGTGGCTGCCAAGGAAGCCCGCGCCGCCGGGCTGCATTGGACCTTTGCCCCCATGATTGACATCGCCCGCGATGCCCGCTGGGGTCGTATTGTCGAAGGTGCTGGCGAAGATCCCTATTTGGGGTCGGCCATGGCCGCAGCCCAGGTGCGTGGCTTCCAGGGTGACAACGTTGCTGACCCAGAGCGGGTGCTGGCTTGTGCTAAACATTTTGCTGGCTACGGCTACTCGGATGGTGGCCGCGACTATGACCCCGTTTACTTATCGGAAACCCAACTGCGAAACATTGTCCTGCCACCCTTTGAGGCTACAGTCAAGGCTGGTGTAGCCACCTTCATGAGTGCCTACATGGATCTCAACGATGTCCCCGCCAGCGGCAATCACTTCCTCATGCGCCAGATCTTGCGCAAGGAATGGAGCTTTGATGGCTTTGTCGTCTCCGATGCCTTTGCCGTCGGCAACATGCTCATCCAGGGTCATGCCCGCGACCGGCGTGATGCGGCTCTGCGCGGCATCAAAGCGGGTCTCAACATGGATATGTCCAGCTACACCTACCCCGAAAACGTGGCCGGGCTGGTGGCCGACGGTGCCTTGTCCGTAGCCGAGATTGAAGAGTTGGTGCGCCCCATCCTGGCAATCAAGTTCCGAATGGGGCTGTTTGAGCAGCCATATGTGGATGAAAACCGGCTGGCAGAGGTTTTGGCGCAACCAGAAAATCGTCAGACAGCACGATGGGCGGCTCAACGTTCGATGGTGCTGCTCAAGAATGAAGGCGGGCTGCTGCCGCTAAAAACCGATCTCCAAAAAGTGGCCGTAATTGGCCCGTTGGCCGATTCGATGACGGCCACGGAGGGATCATGGATGGTCTTTGGTCATGAGCCGGCGGCGGTGACGGTGCTGGCAGGCATACGCGCCAAGCTGCCGGAGGCCGAGGTCAGCTACGCGCCCGGCTCCGAAATTCGGCGTGACATTCCCTCCTGGTTTGAGAGCCTGATGGCTGGGTATACGGGCGAACCACCCCAAACCCCTGAAGAATCCGAGTCCGCCTTCCAAACGGCCGTTTCCACTGCCCGCGCCGCCGATTTAGTCGTGATGGTACTGGGCGAGACGGCTTTAATGGCTGGCGAGGCTGCTTCGCGGGCTTCGCTGGACTTGCCCGGCCGGCAGGAGGAACTGCTCAAGGCTGTGGCAGATTTGGGTAAACCGGTGGTGTTGGTGCTGCTAAACGGCCGTCCCCTCAGCATCAACTGGGCTGCCGAACACATTCCCGCCATCCTCGAAGCCTGGGAACCCGGTACCGAGGGCGGTCATGCTGTCGCCGACATTCTCTTTGGCGACGTGAACCCCGGCGGCAAGCTGCCCGTCAGCTTCCCGCGTAAGGGCAGCCACGCGCCACTTTATTACGCCCGCAATATAACCCACTCGCCAGAGGGCAGCCAAATGTACAACCCCCGCTACTGGGATGGCCTGCCCGTGCCGCTCTATCCCTTCGGCTTTGGCCTGAGCTACACCACCTTTGAGTTTTCCAACCTACAGATTTCGGCTCCGCAGGTCAAGGTAGGTGAAAGGGTGACGGTTAGCGTGGATGTGACCAATACTGGCGAAATGGCTGGTGATGAAGTAGTCCAGCTTTACATCCATCAAAAATGGGGCACCGATACGCGACCGATGCGTGAGTTAAAGGGCTTTGAACGTATTACCCTTCAGCCGGGCGAGACAAAAACAGTTGCGTTCCCACTCGGCCCCGACGAGCTAACTTACTGGAGCACCAATGCCAACGGTTGGATTCAGGAAGCAGCCGCCTTCGACATTTGGGTTGGTGCTGATTCATTGGCCTCGCTCCACGGAGAGTTGGAAGTGATTGGCTAACCCAATGGATATTAAACTTATCAAAACTGTTTGGCGGCTGGCACTGCCTGTGCTGCTCACAAACCTGCTGCAAAGCCTGGTCAGTGTGGTGGATGTTTATATGGTTGGCCGACTTGGCCCCATTGCCATTGCCGCCGTTGGCATGGGCAACGTGGTGCGAATGCTGGTGTTAGTGATGGTTTTGGCAGTGTCGGCCGGCTCCATGAGCCTCATTGCCCAGGCCAAAGGGGCGCGTGACCCAGAGCAGATGAGCTTTGTCACCCGGCAAGCCATCTCCTCCGGCTTCCTGCTTTCGCTGCTACTCATGGCTATCGGGCTGCCGCTGGCGCGACCGCTGCTGCTTTTTGCCAACAGCGGCGGCGAGCCAGAAGCGGTCATCTTGGGCACTGCCTATCTGCAAATTCTCTTTTTGGGCATGCCCTTTCTCATCCTCAACAACATCTTTGACCGGCTGATGCAGGGAGCAGGCGATACGATCACGCCGCTGCTGCTCACCGGCAGCCTCAATCTGTTCAACATCCTCTTCAACTACATCTTTATGTTTGGTCTTGGCCCCATTCCCGCCTTTGGGGTACAGGGGGCAGCCATGGGTACCATCATCGCCCGCGCCACTGGGGTTTTGCTGGCCTTTGTGGTCATCTACAGCGGACGCAACGTGGTCAAAATTCTGCCCGGCAGCTACAAACCCGATTGGCGCATGTTCACCGACATTTTCTCGATTGGCGTACCGTCGGGGATTCAAGGGCTGTTTCGCAACGGGTCGCGGCTGCTGGTGGTCAGCATTGTGGCCGCCACCGAAGTGGGCACCTATGGCGTGGCGGCTCTGTCCATTGGCTTGCAGGTGGAATCGCTGGCGTTTATGCCGGTGCTGGGGCTGAATGTGGCCGCCACCAGCCTCGTGGGGCAGGCATTGGGCAGTTGGCAAACGGAAACGGCGCGGCAGCGGGGTAATTCGGCTCTGCTGTTGGGCATTGGGCTAATGGTGGTGCTGGTAGCACCGATTATCATTTTCGCCCCGGCCATTTTGCGGCTGTTTGACCCCAGTGCCCATCCGATTGTGCAGTCGGCCGGCACGGCCTATATGCGTATCAACACGGTGGCACTGCCGATTGGGGCGGTAGCTATGGTTGCCAACGGGGCACTGCGTGGCGCGGGTGATTCCACGCCAGGGATGATGAGTACGCTGATCGGGCGGGCGATTGGCGGGGTGGCGTTGGCTTACCTACTGGCCGTTATAATGGGGTATGGGTCGCTGGGGGTGTGGTGGGCACTGGCACTGAGCCAGGTGTTTGAGGCGGTGTATATGATATACCGCTGGCGGGGTGAGGCGTGGCTGAGGGTGGCGTTAAGGAAAACGGCCGTTTATCGCCAACACCTCCACCACCTGCCCGAACAAATCCAGCAGCAATTCCTGCGCGAAATCCGCACCCCGCTTATGGCAACCCCCACTGCCCTGGAACTGGTGCAAGAGGATGGCGTAGTTTACCAACTGCCAGACGGAGACAAAACCGTACATTTTACTGACAACAACTACATTTTAGTGTAGAGACGCAAGATTTTGCGTCTCTACGGTAAATATATCAAAGGAACAAACAACATGGGCAACATTGCCGTACAGTGGACTGGCGACGACAGCCAGATGTTTATTGGGCGCGACAGCTTCGGCCACGTCGTCATGGCCGGGTCATGGCCGAAAGATGGCGACAGCGAATGGACAGAATGGAAAGCACTCAAACCGTCGGACATGCTGGTGCTGAGCCTGGCCTCCTGCTCTGGCTACGACGTGGTCATGATTTTAAAGCGGCAGCGGCAGGACGTAACCAACGTGCATATTAGTGCCGACACTACCCAAGCCTCCGAACCGCCGTACCAGTTCACCCACATTCACCTGCACTACACCATCAAGGGCAACGATTTGAACCCCAAGAAAGTCGAACGCGCCATTGACCTTTCGGAAAACAAATATTGCTCTGTCGCTGCCACCATCAAAGGGGTGACAGAGATTACGCACAGTTTTGTAATTGAATAGGACGCAGATTTACCTGATTTTCCTGATAAAGAATCAGGATCATCAAGTAAATCTGCGTCCTATTTTCATTTGTGGTGGTCGGCTTAGCCGAGTAAGTCTCCTATGAAACCTAATGTCCTCTATCTTCATTCCCACGACACGGGGCGATATATTCAGCCCTACGGCCACGGCGTGGCAACACCCAACTTGCAGCGGCTGGCGGAGCAAGGGGTTTTGTTTCGCAACCATTTTTGCCACAGCCCCACGTGCAGCCCCAGCCGCGCCAGTATGCTCACCGGGCTTTATGCCCATGAAAACGGGCTGTATGGGTTGGCGCATCGCGGCTTTCGGCTGCACGACCCGGCACAGCATTTGGTGCATTTTGTGCGGCAAGCTGGTTACACCACAATTTTGGCGGGGATGCAGCACGAGGCGCGGGATGAACCGGGGAATCCGGCCTGGCAGCAGCTTGGCTATGAGCAGTATTTGGGGTCACCGGCAACGGCACACGAAACGGCCGTTTCCTTTCTCCAATCTAACCCCAGCCAACCCTTCTTTCTCACCGTCGGCTTTGAAGAAACACATCGGCCGTTCCCCGAACTGGACGACAGCGACCCCAACCCCGACTACGCCCAGCCCCCGGCTCCCCTGCCCAACACCCCCGAAACCCGGCGCGACATGGCCGCGTTTAACAAGATGGTACAAATTTTGGACGGCAAAATGGGGCAAGTACTGGATGCGCTTGATGCGAGTGGGTTAGCCGAAAACACTGTTGTCATCTGCACCACCGACCACGGGCTGGCCTTTCCGCGTATGAAATGCACCCTCTATGACTCCGGGCTGGGGGTTATGCTGCTGCTGCGCGGGCCAGGCGGCTGCACCGGCGGCAAGGTCGTGGACAGCATGACCAGCCACCTCGATGTTTTTCCCACTGTCTGCGAACTGCTGGGTCTGGAACCACCCGAAGGGTTGCGTGGTCAGTCAGTGGTTGGTTTGGTGAGTGGTAGTGATAAATCGCTACGCGAAAAACTATTCTTTGAAGTTAGCTACCACGCTGCTTATGAACCTCAGCGAGCCATCCGCACGGCGCGGTGGAAATATATTCGCCGCTTTGACAACCAACCGTACCCGATTTTGCCCAACTGCGACAACAGCCCCAGCAAATGGGTGTGGCTGCAAAACGGCTGGCGTGAACAGCCGCCGCCAAGTGAGGCACTGTTTGACCTGCTGTTCGACCCCAATGAAACCAACAACCTGATCAACGCGCCAAGCCACAAGGCTATTGCGGCCGACCTGCGGCAGCAACTGGTGGATTGGATGGCGGAAACGGATGACCCGCTGCGGCTGGGGCGAATGCCTGCGCCAGAAACGGCCGTTATCAACCCACCCGACATCATTTCGCCCAACGAAGTCGAGCTTTTCCCCGCCAACGAGCCAATTTTGGCTGCCGACCGTCTACCGCTGGTGAATGGGCATTTGGATAAACGGCCGTTTTTCCTCGAAGGAGGCAAGGTAGGCGTGCTGCTGCTGCACGGGCTAACCGCCACCCCTGCCGAAGTACGGCTGCTGGCACAACGGCTCCATGCCGACGGCTACACCATTGCCGCCCCCCTGCTGCCCGGCCACGGCACCCAGCCCGAAGATTTAAACGAGGTTCGCTGGCGCGAATGGGTGTGGGAAGCGGAAATGGCCTACCAGCATTTGGCAACGGTGTGTGACCGGGTGTTTGTGGGGGGTGAATCCACCGGCGGAGCCATTGCGCTCCATTTGGCCGCCGACCACCCCGAAATCGCTGGGGTGTTGGCCTACGCCCCAGCCATCAAGCTGGCGCTGACGGTGGCCGATATTGCGAAATTATACGCTGCCGCGCCGCTGATTGATGCCATTCCCAAGGAAAATGTTCACGACAACCCGCACTGGCAAGGATACCCCGTCAACCCGCTGTGGGCGGTAGTGGAGTTGATGCGGCTGGGGCGGGAGGTGCGGCATCGGCTGGGTGAGATTCGCCAGCCGGTGCTGGTGATGCAGGGGCGGCACGACGAAACAATTGCCCCAGACTGCGGCGAGATGATCATGGCGGGGGTGGCTTCATCGCAAAAAGAACTGCGGTGGCTGGAGCGGTCGGGGCATGTGGTTTTGCTGGAGGGGGAGTTGGGGGAAATAACGGCCGTTACGGAACGGTTTATGGCGGGGGTGCTGGGGAGTGGGGCAGCGAATGGGAACGAATAAACGAATGAAAAGCGGGCAGCCCATTCGTTTATTCGTTCCAACATTCGTTGTCCCCTTCACCCAAACCAAAGATTAACACTCGCTAGAAAACGGCCGTTAACCGATGCCAGCCAAAAAACATCCATTTAGAATACGGTTGCGTATGATATAAAAAACGAAGGACACAAACGGCCGTTTGTGTCCATTGCAAAAGCCTTTGTTAAAGCGACTGTTTTCTAAAAACCACCCTGATTGGCTGTTCTGGGGCTGTCTACTGCTGCTCAACTTTCTGCTCTTTCTGCCCATCTATCTATTCCAGGCCGAACGCGCCAGCTTTTGGCCGGTGGGCAATGGCACAGCATTCTCAGTAGCCGATTGGCTGCAAACGTTGTTTGTGCAGCGCAGCAACCCCGACATTTTCCGGCTGCATTTGGAATGGCTGGGTCTGGTGACGCTGTGGGTGTTACTCCGACCACTGCGGCGGCGGCGCGTGCTGCTGCTTATTTTTTTGGTGCTGGTCGGCCAACTTCTCTACGCCACCTACGAGGGGTTTATCCGCTCGTTTTACCTGCTCGACCCCACCTTCTACAACGACTACTTTTTGTTTTGGGACATGACCGGCAATGTGCTGCGCGGGCTGCACCTGCCGCTATGGGTCTATGCCGCCGGGGCGGTGGCATTGGGCGGGCTGCTGCTGGCGCTGTGGCGGCTGCTGCGCTTTTTGCTGTTGGGGCTGCCAACGGAGAGGTTAAGCGTGTGGACACGGGCGGGGTTGTGTGTGCTGCTGCTGGGGGCACTGGGGGAAACGGCCGTTTTTCCCACCGATATAGGCCAGCCAGAAACGGCCGTTTCCAGCCTTGTCATGAAGCTGCTCGAAAATAGCGGCCGTTCGCGCCTGGCCTATGCCCGCGTCAACCAGTTCAACAGCGACAACCTGGCTCCGCATTACCAATTCACCCACAACAACCTCACCCAAAAGCCGGATATTTACCTACTTTTTGTCGAATCCTACGGCAGCGTGCTGTACCAGCGCGATGACTTGCTCCCCGCCACGCTGCGGCTGCACAATGAATTGATGGACAAACTGCGCGACAACGGCTGGAACGTCGCCTCCACCCGCAGCGAGGCTCCCACCTGGGGTGGTGCGTCGTGGGTCTCGTACACCAGCGCCCTCACCGGGCTGCGGCTGGAATCCCACGCCCAGTTTTTAGCGCTGCTGGATAAATACCAGGAACGGCCATTTCCCCACCTCATTAACTACCTCCATGACCAGGGATACCGCACCTACCGCCTCTCCTCCATCGGCACCGAGCTAGACGAAACCACCCTAGCCGCCTACCAGCAGTTCTACCGCTTTGACCAATGGCTGCAATTTAGCGACCTTGATTACAATGGCCCACTCTACGGCTGGGGACCATCCCCACCCGACCAATACGCCCTCAACGCCGCCGAAACGCAGATGGAAGCAGCGGGAGACGAACCGCACCTGCTCTTTTTTCTGACGCAAAACTCCCACTATCCGTGGAATCCCCTGCCCACGCTGGCCGATGATTGGCGCACGCTGCCCGATTTACCCCAACCACCCGTCCCACCCGCTGAACGCCCCTCCTACGACGTTTTGCGCCAGCATTACATGACGGCAGTAGACTATGACCTTAAGACTCTAGTGGATTTCATCGTAGAACAGGGAGACGACAACGATTTGTTTATCCTGATTGGCGACCACCAGCCCGCCCGCGTTGCCCGCTACAGCGACGGCTGGGACACGCCCGTCCACATTATCAGCCGCAACGCCGACTTGGTAGATGCGTTCCGCCCCTACGCCGATTTCAGCCACAGCCTGTCCACGCGGGATATAACAGCCACGCTGCACCATGAGGGGCTTTATTCACTGCTGATGCGGGTGCTGCTGACCCAATATGGCAGCGACCCAACCAACGTCCCGGACTATGCGCCGGGAGGATTTGTTGATTAATCAAACAAGGAGTATAAACATGATGAAGATGATCCGCTTGTTGATGAGTATGTTTGTTTTAGCAGTTTTGGTGGCCTGCACCGGCGGAGGTGCGCCGGCCGAACCAACGGCTGCCCCCGTTCAGGCACCGGCGGAAGAGGCCAGCCAGCCAGAAACAACTGCGGCAGAAACGGCCGTTTTGCCCATTGGCAGCGGTACCGATGAAGTCCGCACCTTTGTTATTGACCCCACCCAATCCAAGGCATCGTTTCTGGTAGACGAAGAGTTTTTTGCCGGGGCATTTGCCAAGCTGGGGATTGAAGCTGGGCTGGCTGACGTCGTGGGCAGCACGCAGGAAGTCGCAGGCGAGCTATCGCTGAACTTTGCCAATCCTGGCTTGCTGGAAGCCGGTACCATTACCGTGCAAACGGGGTCGCTCAAAACAGACCAAAACCGCCGCGATGAGTGGCTGCAGGACAATGCGCTGGAAAAGAAGAAGTTCCCCACGGCAACATTTGTGGCAACCTCCATTTCGGGCCTACCCGACAGCTACACCCCTGGCAGCGAACTCAGCTTTGAGCTAAACGGCGATTTGACGGTGCGAGATGTAACCAAGCCTGTGACCTTTGCAGTAACGGCCGTTCTCAACGGCGACACCCTCACTGGCAAAGCCACCCTGCCCACCCGCATGACCGACTATGGCATCGAGCCACCCAACTTTGCCAACACCCTCACCGTAGCTGATGAGTTTGTCATTGAGGTAGACATTACGGCCAAAGAACAACAATAATGCGTGGTACGTGGTGCGTGGTACGTTTTTCACCACGCACCACGCACCACGTACCACCATCATGACCACTTTCGACATTTACCCCGCCATTGACCTGCGAAATGGCAAAGTCGTTCGCCTAAAATATGGCGACCCGGCGCAGCAAACAGTGTTTGGCGACGACCCAGCGGCAATGGGGCAGCAGTGGGTAACGGCCGGTAGCCGTTGGCTCCACGTTGTCAACCTGGATGGCGCGTTTGATGAGGCGGGCACGGCCAACTGGCAGGCGTTGCCCACGTTAACGCAGCTAGGCGCCAAGGTGCAGTTTGGCGGCGGCATCCGCACGCTGGCGGATGTGGAACGGGCGTTGGCCGCAGGGGTAAGCCGCGTCATTTTGGGTACGGTGGCAATTGAACATCCAGAATTAGTGGCCGAAGCGGTGGCGCAGTTTGGCGGCGACCGGGTAGCGGTGGGCATTGATGCGCGGGATGGGAAGGTGAAGACGCGGGGGTGGGTGGAAGACACGGCCGTTTCTCCCGCCACCCTTGGCCAACAAATGGTCGCCCTCGGCATCCGCACCGCCATCTACACCGACATCAGCCGCGACGGCGTGCGCTGACTGGGTCAACGCCGCCGCCACCGCCCATTGCCCAGACCACTGGCTGGCAAGTCATCGCCCTCCGGCGGCGTGGTCTCACTCGGCTGATGTAGACAACTGCTTGGCTTTGGCAGAACAGGTGGGGGGTCAACGGCGCTGGTTTATCGGCCGTGCGCTGTACGATGGCGGTTGATTTGATAAAAAGCGAGGAGAGATCAGATCAGCAACAAGAGATTAATATCTCAGTCGTCCAATCGCATACTTACGAGCGCACATCGAACACATTGCCATCTGGGTAGCTGATTTGAAAAGGATAGGACGTTTTATGAGACCTATTTTAACGGTCAGTTAACTCCAAAATGTTGAGTAACCCTGGCACAGGCTTCACTTCCTACTTTATCAGCTTTGACAGCGGCACACGGCTAGGGAAACTTACCGCGCCGACATTGGCGACAATCCAAAACACCGCGCAACGCGAACATCGGGGCTATGTCCATTTGGCAATAGCTGTTGGTGTGCAAAGCCCAAGTCAACGCACTCACTGAAATTTTGCGTCAAAACGGCTGCGCGATCATTGGCGAGCCGCGAACCACAGGTGATGGCTACTATGAAAGCGTCGTGCTTGATCCTGAGGGCAACCAAATTGAGATTACACTATAAGGTCATCAGGAATTTAATCTGAGGATGAAATTGTGTTAGCAAAGCGAATTATTCCCTGTTTAGATGTCAAAAACGGCCGTGTGGTCAAGGGTGTCAACTTTGTAGATTTGGTTGACGCGGGTGACCCGGTGGAACAGGCGCGGATTTATGATACCGAGGGAGCCGATGAACTCATTTTTCTCGACATCACCGCCACCCATGAAAACCGCGACACGGTGCTGGAAATGGCAAAAGCGGTCGCGGAGCAGGTCTTTATCCCCTTCACCGTCGGCGGCGGCATTCGCACCGTGGGCGACATGCGTGGCATTTTACGCGCCGGAGCCGACAAAATCAGCATCAACTCGGCGGCGGTGCAAAACCCGACGCTGATTAGCGAGGGGGCAGAGGCGTTTGGCAGCCAGGCGATTGTGGTCGCCATTGATGCACGGCGGATGCCGGGGGGCGACCTCAAAGCACCAAAGTGGGAAGTGTTTGTTAGCGGGGGGCGCAAAGCAACGGGGCTGGATGCAGTGGAGTGGGCGAAAGAGGTGGAGCGGCTAGGCGCAGGCGAGATTTTGCTCACCAGCATGGACGGTGACGGAACGCAGGAAGGGTACGATCTGACGCTGACGCGGGCCATTGCCGAAGCGGTTGGCATTCCGGTTATTGCCTCTGGCGGGGCGGGCAAGCTTGACCATTTTGCCCAGGCACTGACGGATGGCAAGGCAGATGCGGCACTAGCGGCCTCGCTGTTTCACTTCAAGCAGTTGTCCATTGGCGACGTGAAGCGGCATTTGGCGGCGCGGGGCATCCCGGTGCGGTTCCATTAACAAGTAAGAAGTGACACAGAGTTACACAGAGATGGCACAGAGTTTCACAGAGGAAATCGAGAAGCTGTTTTTCTCTCTGTGCCCCTCTGTGTCTTCTCTGTGAAGCTTTGTGCAGCGTTTCTATCTTCAAAGTCTATTCAGTCAACGGAATAAACAGCGCATTGGCATCAGGTGCGTTATCTAGCGGCCATTGCTCGATACTGTCTGACCAATAGGCACCGGTTTTGAGCCAGTAGGCTTGGCCTTCCGGGGGGGCGGGGAAGCAGTGGCGTTGAACAATGGTGTCACCGGGGCGCAACAGCAGCGGCGAAATGCCTAGCCCATCGGCCACGGCTACCACAGTGCCATCGTTAGCAACAAGATGCGCCATGAGGGAAAACGGCCGTTCTACCGGCCCCTGCTCCACCCGCCACCAGCTTTCCACCTCCCAAAACGACTCCCCCGGCGTGAATGCCGTGCCCAAAAACGTCAGCGTGCTGTTAAAGGATGCAGATGCCTGCCATTGCCCCAGCGATTCGGCGGCGGCTGGTGACAGGGTAACGGGGGCAAAACGGCCGTTTTGCGGATAAGGTGGGGGTGTGGGAGGCAGCGTGGCTTCATAGAGAACAAACGCCTGGGTATCATCTACCCGCGTTTTGACAAACGAAAGCCGCGTCCCTGCCAAATGATGCGCCATAAACGGGTCTGTAGCAGTTGGTGTGCCATAAAGAAATTCAGGAAGCTGGAGCGTGGGCGGGGAAAACAGATCATAGTTGAAGGCATAAATCCCCGCCTGACTACCACCTGTGGGGTAAATCCATGATTGTGAACAGTCAAAACTGGCTATACGCAAGTCTGACACGCCGGTTTGGTCCCGTATGGTTTCGGCCGACAGCGGCGGCACGGGCTGTTCGCACTGTGCCAGCCAGCGCGGGTCAAAGGGAGCGACATCGTAAACCAGCAGGGCATCACGAAAAACGGCCGTTGGCTCCTGCTGCTGAAACCAGCCATAGGCATAGGGGGCGTGCTGCCCCGCCCCGCGCAGTGCCGAAGCCGTCAGCAAATAGCGACCCGGCGCAGGGCGAAAGGGGGTGGCTGGCGGCGCAGTCTGGATGCCTGGGTTCTCCGCCACATAGGCGGCAATGGCGGCTGGCGGCGTTTGCCCCCAATCCACGTTGGCATCGCTGAGATAGCGGTAGCCGTTGGCCGACCCACCTACCAAGCTGTTGAAAAAAGAAAGTTCGCGGGGGAAGCTATGCAGCGTGCCAGCCGCATACACCAGACAAGCCAGCAGCAACAGCCCGCGCCGCCACGGCTGCCCACGGCCAGCCCACATTGCCATACCACCCCCAATGAGCAAATAAAGATAGGGGTGGATGGGCAGCATGTGGCGGTAGCCAATGTTCATGCCAATCAGCAGCGCCGTAGCGGTATAAAGAACAGGGAATGCCCACAGAATAGTGGCTTGAGACCAGCGACATACGAAGGCAGAAGATTTCACGCCAAGGCGCAAAGGCGCAAAGGAAAACGTTTTATCTTGGCGGCTTTGTGCTTTGGAATGATCTTTTTGAGCAATTTCCAAGCCAGTTGTCTGTAGACCAGCATAGATGAGTTGACCAGCTCCTAGCAGGAGGCCAGCCAACAGCAGCAGCGGGTTTTTGATGGCAAAGCTGACGGGATAGTACCACCAAAGGGCGGTGTACCATTGCTGACCCAGGGCAAAGATTTCGCTGCTGTAGTGGCGCAAATAGAGGATGCTTTGCCAATACGCCGGGGCTGGCACCGGCAGGGGAAAGTTGGTGATGCGCCCCCAGGTAAAGGCATAGCCACCCCAGAACAACAGCCCTGCTCCGCCTAACAAAGCTAATCCTTGAATTAAAAGGGTCAGACGCTTGGCTTTGGCACTTTGAAGCAGCACTACCAGCACGCCAACGGCAGCAGCAACAACATAAAAAACGCCCGATACTTTTGCCAGTAAGGTTAGCCCTAGCAGGCAGGCACTGGCAATGACCCAGTGCCAGTGCTTGGTAGCCGTCCAGCGCCAAACGGCGTAGAGAGCCATCGTACCGAGGGCAACAATACCGGCATCTGTGTGGGCTAAACGGCCGTTTGCCAGCAGCGTCGGGTCAAACACCAGCACCAGCAAGGCCAGCAGCGCCCCGTTGACCCCCCATAGCGACTTGGCCCAGCGAAACAGCACCGCCGCCAGCAACACCATCAGCCAGATGGTGGGCAGGCGCGTTAGAAACAGCGTGCGTTCAATGGGTGCTAGATATGGCTTAAAGGCGCTGGTAAATTGGTCAAAGCTGTTGGGCCACCCGGCCAGTTCGGTGACGGGAATGTGGGGGTTGTCGGCATAGAGAAACAGCGCTTCGGCTCCCGCCAGCAGCGGCGGATAGCCGCGCTGCGCCAAGAAGGGGAGTGCTTCGGTGCCTCGTGCCAGCAATGCATATCCCCCGGCAATGTAGGCTGGTTCGTCGGCGGTGAAATAAACGGCCGTTACCCCATGCAACAGCAGCAGATATTGCACAAGAACCAGCCCAATCGCCGCCCACCAGGTTTGGTTAACCTTTACTTGGCTGTTTTCCGGGTTGCGCCCCCGTGTCCTCAACAACATAGACGGCGATTGTAGCAAGGGTAGCGCAGAGTGGGTAATAAAGAGTTAGTGGGGCGTTCTCTCGTCTATAATGCGTGGCCACCAGATACTTTGATCACTTGCCCAGTAACCCACCGTGCCTGGTCCGAGGCTAAAAACAAGGCGACATCGGCAATATCTTCTGGTGTGCCGATTCGTTTCAGCGGGATTCTTTCGTTAAGTATTTCTTCAAATTCGGCTGAGATATATCCCGTTTGCGTCGGCCCTGGAGCGATTGTGTTCACTCTGATGCCCAATGACCCAACCTCAATCGCTACACTGCGGGTGAATGCTTCAATGGCCGCTTTGCTTGCCCCATAATTAATTTGACCGGAAAAAGCCTGTGCCGAATCTGTGCTCATGTTGATGATGCTGCCACGGATGAGACCTTGTTGCTCAAATCGGCGCACAAATTCGCCCATCATCAGCAAGGTTCCCCCAACATTGACATCAAATGTCTTACGGTAGGTTGCAAGCGAGGCCGAAAATATCGTGTCCGGATCCTGATATGCGGCCGCGTTATTAACCAGAATGTCAATGGGGCCGGCATTTTTTTCACCCCAGTCAAAAAGCTGCGAGATTTGCTCGGGGCTGGTCAGATCAGCTTCATGCGCTGCTGCCCACCCCCCTTCGGCTTGGATGGTGTTCACAACTTCTGTCGCTGGCTCAGCTCGCCTGGCGTGGTAAAAGGGCAATCCGGCTTCCTTGGCTTGCAGTGCTTCTTGCTGATCAATGCCAAACTCTTTAGGAGAAAGCCGGAGATAGGTTAACAAAATCTTTGCCCCTTGCCGGGCAAAAGCCCTAGCGATGGCTGCGCCAATGCCATTTAAATTATTGGCTCCGGTGACCAAGACCACTTTTCCTTCCAACTGCGGGTCTATCATGGTTACCTCTTAAGACAGGATACGCACCTTTGGACTGTCTTGCAATTTATTTGGTGGGAAAAGTTTTCCCCCCAACGCACGGCTTAACGTAAACGGCCGTTACGAATCGTCATCCCCTATCCAACTGTCATAGCCATCTTCAAGCATATGGTAACGCCCGTGCGCCCAACTATAAAAACGCTGCCACGTCGTCAGAACCGTCTCGGTTCCTGCAATTTTCACCACAACCCCCGCTTCCACAAGACGACGTATCTCCCGCAGTTCACTGACCAGGGATCCCCAGCCAGTAGGCCGCTGCCCCAAGGCTCCCATATCTTCTCTTTCCTCATACAACGCATCCAATGCCTTGAGCGTTTCAAGCGTCAGGGTATGTTCTTTGATGGGAATATGAATGATGACACCGCTTTCGCTGAGTGCCAGCGTAAAGGCCTCATCACTTTCAAACAGCTTGGCGATAAACGCATCCTTGAAACCGAACCAGGGTGCCGGCCAGGCGTGAGACTTAGCCCAGCCTTTTAGCTCTTGAAGGTCGGGCAACTGAATTTGCGTCCTACCCTGGCGATGCAACTGGCACACTTCGAGAAAACGATGATCCGCCAAAGTCACCCTTTGCTTTGCCCAAGCAGGGATGTCATGTCTCATTTCAATTGTTTCCATCTCATCAATCCCTTTTAAGCATAGGCTCTTCAACCAACCCGAAAAGTAGAATCGGCTTCATGGGGAAATCTCAAAGCCCCTAACGACCGCAATCACCGGGCCGCGACGATTGATTGCCCACTTGAAGGCACTCTGATTCGCGGCTCCGGTACATTGCATTGTTCGTCGGTTTATGAATCGCCAAACACCACATGCAGCGGCAACCAACGATCACAGGCATTGGGGTTCGACACCAAATTTATCTTGCCCGTTGTTTCCCAAAAACAATTCACCAATCTGGGTGAGCCTTTCATTGCCCAAACAGATTGGCGAGATCCTCGGACGTGATCTCGCCAAGTATTGACTTCGAGAAATCCTCGGCGGCTGCTTTCTCGACGATGGTCTCAATAATCTTTCCGAGTTCACCACCGAGCCGTCTGACTCTCAACCGCACCAGGCCAAGCGACGAGTGCTCGTCGAACAAGATGAGCAGAAGCGCACGGTTCGAGATGATCGAAATGTGGAAGTTAGTTCGTTCGCCCTCGTGAAAGAGTACCGAAAACTCACGTTCTTGGCTGAGACTGGCAGGGTCAAAGTTTCCTGTGGCTAGTGACGAGAGCTCGAATTGAGGCTCGTGTCCCACCGCCATGATCTGTTGGCCGTCTCTGTCCACCAGTAAGCCAGTGATCGCGTTGGAATCACGACGCAGACGTTCCATCGTTTCCTGAAGCTGATTAAGATCTTCTTCAAATAGTGCCGTTTCAAGCAATCCCATGGGAATCTCCTTGATGATATAGTGTCAGTAGGCACAAGCGAACCGACAAAATTTAGTTCCCCAGCGCGTTCAGCACGATAGCACGGAACGTGTCTGCGGGAAACCTATGCTGAACAATAAAACACGCATGGGCAGTATACAGAAGTTTGTCGCGTCTTTCAATGAAGCCATCGCCACAAATGGTGTATACTTTTGGGGCAAGCTGTGGCAGTTAGCAGCCACGGCAAACGGGAGAATACACGATGACACAGGCAATGATTGGTTGGGAAGCAGAGACAGCGGTGCCGGCCGGACACCGATTTAACGATTATTTGCGGGAGAAAAACGGCCGTTTACACCTCCACACCCCCCACTCCGACAACACCCTTGACTTGGCCGACCTCTTTTTGGGCGACGTGGGCGTGGGGCGCAGCCTGCCCAGCCCGCTGGAAATCATCTATTTGCCCCTCATTCGCCAGCGCATTGAGCGGATGCGGCAGGTGTTTGCCGAAGTCAGTGCCGAGGTGGGATATAACGGCCGTTTTCACTACACCTACGCCTCCAAGGCCAACGCCGCCGAAGAAGTCATCCGCACCACCCTCGGCGCCGGCGCCCACCACGAAATGTCTTCCACCGTAGACGTAGACATCGCCCGCCTCATGGTGCAGCGCGGCCTGCTGCAACCCGACAAAATGGTCATCTGCAACGGCTTCAAACCGGCCGGCTCGCTCTACAGCAATAACATCCTTCGGCTCAAAGACAACCACGCCAACACCATCCCCGTCATCGAAGATTTGGGCGAAATCGCCCCCCTGCTCACTTCCGGCAAGCGGTTTGACGTGGGGCTGCGGCAAAAAAGCTACGGCCACAACACCACCGAAGCCGAAATGGAAGAAGCCAACTCTCGCTTTGGCCTCAACCTCGACGGCCTTTGGCGTGCCGCCGACTACCTCAGCGCCGCCCCCAATCTCACCCTCAAGCTCTACCACTACATGGTTGGCAGCCAGCTCACCGACCCCGACGACTTTCTCGGCCGGCTCAAACCCGGCATCGAAATTTACGCCCGGCTGCGGAAACGCCACCCCCACCTTTCCATTTTCGACTTTGGCGGCGGGATGCCCGTTGCCATGACGCTTGACTTCAACTTTGATTACCACCACTTTGTGCGGCTGCTGCTGACTGCCCTGCAAGAAACGTGCGCCCGCTATGATGTGCCCGTGCCAGACGTAATGGGCGAGTTTGGTCGCTACACGACATCAGAACACGGAGCGCATCTGTTCAAAATCATGGCCGTCAAAGAGAACGGCTCCAAACTCCCCTGGTACATCATAGACGGCTCCATCATGTCCTCGTTCCCCGACAGTTGGGCACTGAGCGAGCATTTTATCTGCTTGCCGCTCACCCACCTGAACCAACCTTTCCAACAGGTGCAGCTTGGGGGCATCACCTGCGACAGCGATGATGTCTACCCGCCCAAACCAAGCCACTCGCCGCTCTACCTGCCCATCGAAACCGACGACCTCTACATTGGCTTCTTTAGCGTGGGGGCGTACCAAGAAATGCTGGGCGGGGTGAAGGGGAGCAAACATTGCGTGCTGCCAGAAGCGGTTGAGCTGATTGTGGACGAGGAAAACGGCCGTTTTTCCTTCCAAATCCTACCCGGCCAAACGCCCAAAGACGTACTCGCCAACCTCGGTTACACATGAAAAACAGGGGTTGGAGATTGGAGATTATGAACCATCACCAATCTCCAATCTCTAATCCCCAATCTCCCGTCCCTGACTTGCCATAACTGTTAATCCGTTTATCATAAACCATACAAACACCATACTACCGCCGCGAAACCCCACGCTACCATTTACGTATAGGCGGTAGATATAGACCTTACGCAGCATAATCAGCTATTACCAGAAAATAAAGGGGTATCTTCCACTGATTACTGGTTACTGTTTACTGATTACTGTTTACTGTCTACCGACACAAGGAGAGGTTTACACATGAAGCTCGATAGAACGCGAGTCATTTTTATTGCCATCATTGGCGTGGCACTGCTCGCCATCTGTGGTGTCATTGGCTACAATTTCTTAGGCTCGCTCGCTGGCGGTGCTGCCGAACCAACGGCCGTTTCTTCCAGTGGCAACAACGGCAGCAATGGCAACAATGGGCAAGCTACCGTAACGGCCGTTAATCTCGACTCCCCCGACCCCATCTTCGCCCCCAGCTACGACCCCAACGATGGGCTACCCACCTACATCTGCGGAGCCGACGCTTTTGGCAGCTACTTTACCCTGCAACAAATGCAGGTCTCCGGCAAAGACGTGGAAAATGGCTTCCACCTCGGCATCGTCCCCTTTGCCCTCGACGGCGACCCCAACTATGAGGTTTCCGAAGAGCAGCGCACCGCGTTACTTGAAGCCGGGCAATGGAACTGCCTACTCACCACGCTCGACTCGGTGGCGTTGAAGAGTCCGGGGGTCATAACGGCCGTTGTGGACGAAAGTGCCGGAGCCGACCAGCTTTGGGGGCGCGACATCCCCACCATAAATGATCTCAAAAACAAGCGCATCGCCTTCTCGCGGGGATCCGTTGGTGAATACTTCCTCTACTACACCCTCTCCATCGCCCAGCTCAGCCCCCGCTCCGAAGTCACCCTAGTGCCGCAGGACACCGTGGCCGATGCCGTCGCCGCCTTCAACAACGGCCAGGCCGATGCCGTTTCCGGCTGGGAACCCGACATCTACGACGCTGAAAACAGCGGCGGCGTACCGCTCATGAGTTCCAACCAGCTTCGCATCGTGGTAGACGTGGTTGTCACCTCGCGCCAATCCGTCCAAACCCAGCCCGACCTGGTGCAAAACTTCCACAACGCCTGGTTTGCTACCCTCAAAGCCCAAATGGAAAACTTCGACACCGCCGCTGGACAAATCGCCCAATGGGGCCACAACGACTGGAGCTTTGTCTACACTGAAACCGCCAGCGACGACTTCCAAGCCTGGCTCGAAAGCGTAGCCCAGGCCGACCTTGGCGACAACGCCTTTGTCATGCGCGACACCCGGCCGCTCACCAACCGCCTCGGCATTGCCCGCCGCGTCTGGGCCGCTTCCGATGTCCCTGTGCCAAACGACGACATTGAAAGCCTCATCGAACCCCGCTTTGTCCTGCGTGCCGCCGAACAAGCCAGCCTGCAAGCCAACGGCAACCCAGTCAACGACACCTTCTCCATGTCCGCCCGCACCCAGCTAGACCTGACCGGCGTGGATTCTGACGCAGCGGCAACGCTGGCCGTGCTGCCGTGCCGCACCTTCAACTTCCTGCCTGAATCCACCGAACTGACGCTGGAATCGCGCCGCACGCTGGATAACTGCGTCATTCCCACCCTCTCGCAAAGCGTTGGCCTGCTCTTGCGCGTGCGCGGCTCCTCCGCCTGGCCCGCTAACGAGCCGCCCTACACCGAAGCCGACATTTTGGAAGTGGCCGAAGGACGTGCTCAATCGGTGGTAGATTATCTGGTCACACAGGGCATTGACCCCGCTCGCTTCATCGTCGAAGCCACCCTACCGCCGGAAGACCACCGCAACAGCGATGACCCCCTTGTGCAAGCCGACGACCGCTTTGTCGAATTGACGCTTGTCACTGTTGGGCGGTAAGATATTGGAGTAGGGGATCAACTCGAATCCCCTACTCCCCTTATTTGTTCAATAGTGGATTCTTCAGGAAAAGTTATGACAACAGTTCAACTACAATCAGAGATCAACATTGAGCTTGAGAAGGTGTTAGATGGCGTTGCCAAATTGGACACTCCCGATTTGGAAAAATTTCTAACTGAGGTAAGTGTTCTCCTGGCGCAAAGAAAGGTAGCAAACTTTTCCAAGGAAGACGCACGATTGCTTCAAGTCATTAATCAAATGCTTCCAGTTTCAGTGCAAACACGCTACGACCAGCTAACAGATCTGCGGCGAAATGAAAAAATTGCGCCAGAAGAATACCAAGAGCTTTTAAGGTTGGTAGATCAAGTTGAGTTGGCTGACGCAAATCGTTTGGCGGCACTTATCGAATTGGCTCAATTGCGTCATTTGACGGTTGATCAGCTCATGCAACAGCTAGACATCCAACCACCTTCGCCTTATGTCTCGACGTTACATCACCGCTAACGGCCGTTGGTCGCGCTACTATCAACGCGCTTAACTTGAATCGTCCGGGGGTTGTAAACATGCGTAGGCTCCTACGCATGGCAGGAAAACACCCCTAAAGAGGATACAGTTTTATGAATTGGCAAAATTTTCGTGGTCTGGGGCTGTTGGTGGTGCTATTGAGTGTGACCGGCTTGGCCTGTGGGCTGCTAGATAATGCAGGAACAGAGGGGCCGCCGCGTGGGGCGGTGGTGGTGAATGGGGTGGCAAATACGGCACTGCAGCCGTGGCTGGAAACGGCCGTTTCCACCTTCAACGCCTCCTCCACCGAAGACACCAACGGCGACCCCATTTACGTGCAAATGCAGTACGTGGAATCAGGCGCTGCCGTGGGGCAGTTGGTGGGAGATGAGACGGCCGTTCTCTGGCTCCCCGACGACCCCGTGTGGACCAACATTTTGGCCGACCAGGGCAGCAACCGCTTCCAAAGCAACTGCGTCAGCGTGGCCCAAAGCCCGCTGGTCATCGCCATGTGGCGCGACGTGGCCGAATCGCTGGGGTGGCCCGGCTTGCCCATTGGCTGGCTCGACATCGGCAGCCTCGCCGCCGACCCCGCCGCCTGGAACTACTACAGCGGCGGAGCCTATGGCGAAACGTTCCGGCTGGGCCACACCCACCCCGGCCTCTCTGGTTCGGGAGCCAGCACCCTGCTGGCAATTGTGCAAGCGGCCGAAGCCCAAACCGAGGCCGTCACCAGCGACGACATCCAGAAGCCGATTGTGCAAGCGTCGGTGGGGGCGTTTGAAGGGGGCGTAAGCTGGTTTAGCAACAGCACCGCCGCTTTGGGGTCAGCAATGGCCGAGCGGGGTGTTAGCTATTTGGGGGCGGGCATCATGTATGAAAGCACGGTGCTGCAAGTTGGCAACGGCGACATTGTGCCGGTCTACCCGCTGGAAGGAACGTTTATGTCCACCCACCCGGCCTGCATCAGCCAAACGGCCGATTCTGCCACCCAGGCTGCGGCCGCCGTTTTTCGGGATTATTTGCTGGGGGATGAGGGGCAACAAACGGCCGTTGCCGCCGGTTTCCGCCCTGTCAACAGCACCATTGCCGCCGACACGGCTCCATTTGATGCTGTCAGCGGCGCAGATCTGACGCAGCCCACCACCGTTTTTGGCGCGCCCAGCGTCGAAACCGTCTACGCTGTGCAGGCGTTGTGGCAATCGGCGCGGAAAGATGTCAACTTGGTCATGCTGCTCGACACCTCTGGCAGCATGGAAGGGGACAAAATTATTGGGATGCGGCTGGCGGCGGAGCAATTTGTGCAGCAAATGGGAGACGATGACTACATCAGCGTCATTGATTTTCACACCCAACCCGACGTGGTGGTCTATCACGAACGAGTAGGCGACAAGCGGGAAGAAGTGATTGCCATTATTCAGCGCATGGTAGACGGCGGCGACACGGCACTCTATGATGCCATTGCCACTGGGGCGCAAATTATTGACCAGACGACGCTGCCGCAAACGACCAACGCGATGGTGGTGTTGACCGACGGGCAAGACACCAACAGCAGCAGGAATTTTGATAGCGGCCTGATTGCTGATGCAACGGCCCACGATACCACCGTCTTTACGATTGCCTATGGCAACGATGCCGAAGAAAGCACGCTGCAAGCGTTGGCGACGCAGGGTAACGGCAACTTTTTCCTGGGGGATGAGGCCAGCATTGCGGCAATTTATGATGAAATGTCGGCTGCGTTTGGCGGCAGCGTGGGGGTTGGGCGGTAAAAAATGGTAATCAGTAATCGGTAATCAGTGTTCTCGACTGGTTACTGGTTACTGATTACTGACAACTGAATATGAAACTGAGCGCGGAGCAAAAAAACCTTCTACGGCAACTGTTGGCCCTGATTGAGGCGGGGAAGTTGAAGGAGCCGATTACACCGGTTCCGGGCAATAACCCGACGCACTTTGCCATTTATTTGCGCGGCGACAAAAGTTTTCATTTTAAGCGAATTAGTGATTTGGACGCGCTCTGCGATGCGGGGCTGCTGACGTATCGTTGGAATCGGCAGGGGACGGGGAAGCTGTATTATGTGACGAAGGAGGCGGAAACGGCCGTTTCCACGAACTTTGCCACGCCGAAAACGGCCGTTAATGGGGACATTGACCTGGTGGAACTGGTGCGCGTGATGAGCGGTGGTGTGATTGAGGTAGACCCGTGGAGCACTCAGCTCGATCTGGACAGCGTCGCCCATGATCCGGTGCAGCGCCACACCGTTGTCCATGCCCTGGTGGAGCAACTACTGGCATTTGCCCAGCGGGAACTGCCGTGGGAACTGTTTATGCCGTATCAAAAGCAGGTGCGGGCACTACAGGATTTGCTGCTGGGGGCTGAGGTGGATAACGGCCGTTTACACATCTTCGCCCACCACCTCGCCTTCCCCGCCGACCTCACCCAGCGGCTCGACTTCTCGCTGCAAGCGTGGGTCTATCTCTACCCGCTCCTCCTCATCGGCAGCACCCGGCTAGGGGTAGAGGAGTTGGTGATCAGTAAACGGTAATCGGTAATCAGTAAGCGGTGTAGCTGGCGACTGATAACTGATAACTGATAACTGATTACTGATTACTGATAACTGATTACTGGAAAAAAGCCAGCACCGTCCCAGTGACCAAAATCAGCAGAAAGCCAGGCAAGAAGACGCGGCGCAGGCTGGCGGAGCCGCTGGTTAGCACAATGCCACCTTTGACAACGGTATTGGACATGGTGGCGAGAACGATGGCACGAACGGCCGTTTGTGCCGCCAAATTCCCACTCCGGTTTAGTTCCGACATGGACAGCGTAATCGCATCCACATCCACCAGCCCCGACAAAATGCTCGACGCATACACCCCGACATCCCCTAGATAAAACTGCGCCGCCCGGCCGGCGAGCAAAATCACCCCATACAGCAGCCCAAAGGTAATGGCTGGTCCCAGTTCAAACGGGTTTGCTACCGCTACCTCTTCCTGATCATTGCCATGCGGCGCAAAGTAGAGATAACCGCAATAGGCCAACCCCACCACCGCCGCCGCCACAATGGGCAGCCACAGCCGCGCCAGCAGTGATGCATTGACCGCCGCCACTTCGAGCAGCACGCGGGCAAACATCACCGTCCACGCCACCATGATCGCCAAGGCAAATGGCTTTGCCATTTGGCTGTCTTTTTGGCTGCGCTGGGAGAAGCTGAGGGTAACGGCCGTTGACGACACCAAGCCCCCCAGCAGCCCCGTCAGCCCAATCCCCTGCCGTGACCCCACCAGCTTGATCAGCACATAGCCCAAAAAGCTAATCCCCGAAATCAACACCACCATCAGCCAAATTTTGTAAGGGTTCAGCACGTCAAATGGTGGCGTGGCGGCAATTGGCTCATTGGGCAGCACCGGCAGCACGATGGCTGTGATGAGAGCAAATTTGAGCGCAGCAACAATATCTTCCCGCGTCAGCCGTTTAACAAAGGTGTGGAGTTCTAGCTTAAACGATAGCAGCGCCGTCGTGATAACCCCGAGCGCCACCGCCAGGGCCACCTGCCCCCAATACGCCATTGCTCCAGCCAAGATGACAACCACGCCAGCCACTTCGGTGGTCATGCCAATGCTGCCCCCTTTGGATGTGTGGTAATAGGCAATGGCTAACAACAACCCCAGCATGGTGACAATGACGACAAAGGCCCAGACCGAACCCATTTGCTCGGTAGCAAAAGCGGCCGTTGCCCCCGCCAGCCCTAGCAGCGCAAACGTTCGCAGCCCCGCTGCCGTTTTTTCCTCTGGCTTGTTTTCAGCATCATAGGAATATTCCCGCTGCAACCCCACCAGCAGGCCAATAAAAAGAGCCACCCCAAAATGATAAAAAAGCTCGCTATTCTCACCTATCATCTTCACATCCCTCTACTCGGCATTTGATTATGGCCGATTGTGCATTATGGGCAAACGGGATGCCAGCGGGGCTTCTAAACAAGCTGTGAGCCAACATGTGCGCGAGACTCATCAAATGGCTACGCTCCCGCCCGCAAGGGGGAGCTAATCGCATGTAAATATTGCAAAATTTCTACATAGGAACGGGCAACCGTTGTTTCGTAGTACGGGATACGATGCTCGGCACAAAACTGTTTGATAATGGCTTGGGCTTCGCGCAGCTTGTTTTCGGCCATGGTCGGAAACAAATGGTGCTCAATTTGAAAGTTGAGGCCACCATACAAGTAGTCGGTAAGCGGGTGTGACTGGACATTGCGGGCGGTCAAAATCTGCTTGAGCATAAAATCGAGGTTCATATCCTCTTCAACAATCAACATGCCCTTGTGGTTGGGGGCAAAAACGGAGGCTAAGTAGAGGCCAAAGAATGCCTGCTGTACGGCGATGAATAAAACGGCCGTTTGTACAGGCAGTGCTGCAAAAACCAGCCAAAAAAACCAGGCAAAATGCAGCAACATCAAAACCAGTTCCGCCAGCCGATATTTCCAGGGGCGCGTGAGCAAAAACTGAAGGCTGCCAAAGCGCAGACTGAATGATTCAAACATCACCAAAAAAGGGAATAGATATGCCTGATACTTCACCATCCAACGAAACAATCCACGTTTTTCCAGCGCATCTTGCTCGCTAAAGGCAATAAAAGGAAAGTCAATATCCGGGTCGGCATCCTGTTCATTGGGATGGGCATGGTGTTCATTGTGTTTGTTAAGCCACCAGCCAAAGCTCATTCCCAACAGCAGTGGCCCATGTAGCAGACCAAACAAATCGTTGGTCTCCGTTTTGCGGAACGCCTGCCGATGCCCGACATCATGGGCAATAAAGCCAAATTGAACAAACACAAACCCCATAAAAAGGGCATTGAGCAACTGAACCCATACCAAATCGGTGGCAAATAATATGACGATAGATATGCCAAGCATGATAAAGTTGGAGGCAATACGTCGTGACACGTAGCCAGGCTGTTTTTCCAACAGCCCTTTCTTTTTTATCTGCTTTTTCAACACGCCATAGCTTGCGTGTGGGTTGATATTATCGGGCACTGTCAATGTGGGACTTGCCTGATGGTACACAGGGCTGACTACTTCAGTCATTCTTTTTCTCAACTCCTTAATCTCAGGGTTGTTTCTCCCCAAAATAGATGATAAACGGCCGTTTTCCCACCCCCTACACGGCCAGCCCGATCCTATCACGAAGCTGGCATTAAGGCTTGAAAAAACGGCCGTTTTCTCACAAACTCCTACAAACTCACCCCCAAACAACCAAACCTGACCCTGTAGCCAAGACTAGAAAACCGTAACCACAGGTCTGCCGTTAAAACCCCAGCGAACGGCCGATAATTTCCTTCATAATCTCATTCGTCCCCCCGTGAATCGGGTCAATCCGCACGTCGAGGAACAGCTTGGCAATGGGGTATTCCAGCATGTAGCCATAACCACCATGTAGCTGCAGACATTGATCCATCACCCGCTTGGCTAAATCCGTCGTCCACCACTTCACCATCGCCGCCTTTTCCGGCGTAAGCCGCTTCTCGTTTTGCTCCATAATGCAGTGGTCTACAAACACGCGCCCAATTTCCAGCTCAGTTTTCATTTCCGCCAGCTTGAAGCGGCTGTTTTGGAAGGTGCCGATGGGGCGGCCAAAGGCAGTGCGCTCCTGGCAATAACGAATAGTGTGGTCAAGGGCGGCTTCAGCGGCCGTTAATGCCCCCAGCCCAATGACCAGTCGCTCCTGCGGCAGGTTGTGCATGAGGTAGAAAAACCCCTTGCCCTCTTCACCAAGCAGGTTTTCGGCCGGCACCTTGACATCGCGGAAAAAGAGTTCGGCGGTGTCTTGGGCATGGCGACCCACTTTGTCCAGATTGCGCCCACGCTCAAACCCCTCCATGCCGCGCTCCACCAGCAGCAGGCTCATCCCCCGCGCCCGCGCTGCCGGGTCGGTTTTGCAAACCACAATCACCAAATCACTGATGATGCCGTTGGAGATAAAGGTCTTTTGCCCGTTGAGGAGGTAATGGTCGTCACGTTTAACGGCCGTTGTTCCAATCCCCTGCAAATCACTCCCCGCATTCGGCTCACTCATAGCAATCGCGGTAATGATTTCGCCCGTTGCCATCTTTGGCAAATATTTTTTCTTCTGTGCCTCGCTGCCAAACGCCAGCAGATATGGCACAACTAGCTCGTTATGCACCCCAAAGGCGGGGCCGGTCGCCCCCACCTTGGACAACTCCTCGGCAAAAATGACGTTGTAGCGGTAATCCGGCTCACCCAGCCCACCGTATTCCTCCGGCACGTCCATACACAAAAAGCCGGCCTCACCCGCCTTTAGCCACACCTCCCGCGATACAATGCCATCTTTTTCCCACTGCTCATGGAATGGCACCACTTCCCGCTGTACAAATTGCCGCACCGCATCGCGGAACATGCGGAGTTCGTCTGTCATGTATTGTTCTTGCATTGTTTGTAGGGCATAGGATGTGGGGTGTGGGGCGCAAAAAATCACACCCTACACCCCACACCCTACGTCTTAAAATTCCTTCGTTCCACCAAGCTCCACCCAAGTGCCTTTGCCCTGGGCAATGGCTTTCTCGTAAATGTGGTGGGCAGCACCAATGTCTTCGATGGCAAGGCCGAGGGATTTGAAGAGGGTGATGTCGTCGCCGGTTTGACGGCCGTTTTTCTCTCCCATCAACAATTCCCCAATCTCCGCCACAATATGGTCATCGTCCACCGCCCCCTCCTGCTTGGGAAACAGGAAGTCGCCCGCCTCGTTAACCGTAGACTCGCGCCGGTCTACAAACAGCCGCGACATCACCACCGTGGCCGTGTCCAGTTCGCGGGTGTGTTTGACGCTGGAACCGGCGGCGTTGATGTGGACACCGGGCGCAAGCCACTCGCCGTACAAAATGGGGGTGGGGGCGGCGGTGGTGGTGCAAATGAGGTCGGCTCCGGAAACGGCCGTTTGTACATCCCCCATAATTTCCACCTCCACCCCGTGCGTTTTCTTCGCCCACGCCGCATAGTTCGCCAATCCTTCCGCATTGCGGCTCCACACCCGCACCCGGTCAATGGGGCGCACCGCCAGCATCGCCGCCAAATGGGAGCGTCCCTGTACGCCCGTGCCTAAAATCGCCAAATCGTGGGCATCGTCCCGCGCCAGCAGCCGGGTTGCCAGCCCGCTGACGGCGGCGGTGCGAATGGCGGTAATTTCGGATGCGTCCATGATGGTGAGTAAACGGCCGTTAACCTTCTCAAACAACATCACCGTCCCCTGATGGCTATCATACGGCGTGCCGTGGTTGCCCGGCATCACGCTCACCGTCTTAATCCCCAACATCCCCATCTCGCCCCCCACATACCCCGGCATCATCCCCAGCAGCCCCGACCGATCCGGCAGCCACAGCGGCCAGCGCAGCGGCTGCACCACATCCCCGCCTGCCATTATGCGAAACACATCGGCCATCGCCTCAATGCACTCCCCCATCGGCAGCAGTTCCCGCACCTCGTGATGATTAATGATTAAGACTTCCATTTTTCCTCTTTGTCAGTAATCAGTAGTGAATGACTGACTGATTACTGTTTACCGATTACCGATTACTAAATCCCCGCCCCCCCCGTCACTTCCAGCGTATGCCCCGTGATGTAGGCGGCATAGGGCGAAGCCAGCATGATGATGCCCCCCGCCGCCTCTTCCGGCGTGGCCGGCCGACCCAGCGGAATCACCAGCCGCGCCATCGAACGGATGTGGTCGGGAATGCCTAAGGCGACCTCCTCACCATCTACGCTAATCGAAGCCCCCTCATCCTTGCTTTGCGTCAGCCGCGTGTCAATAAAGCCAAACGCCACCGCATTGCAGCGAATGCCAAACGCCCCCCACTCCTTCGCCACCGTCTTAGTCAGCCCCACAATCCCCAGCTTGCCCGTGGCATAGTTGGCCTGCCCCACGTTGCCGTGCAGCCCCGATGTGGACGAGACGTTGACAATACAGCGCGGCTCCATCGGCCCACCCGCCCGCTTTTCCTCCTTGGCTGGCTCCCGCATATAAGGAGCCAACGCCCGAATCATGCGGAAAGGGGCGGTGGCGTGGACATCCAAAATCGCCTGCCACTGCTTGTCGCTCATGTTGTGGAGCATTCCGTCCCAGGTGTACCCGGCGTTGTTGACCAAAATATTGATTTTGCCATACGCTTCCACCGTTTTTGCCATCAGCGCATCGGGGAAGGCGGGGTCGGTGACATCACCGGCGTAAGCCATCGCCTCGCCCCCGGCTGCCTTGATTTCGGCCACCACCGCTTCGGCCGGCTCGGCGTTCAAGTCATTGACCACCACGCTGGCTCCCAGTTCGGCAAACAGCTTGGCCGCCGCCGCGCCAATCCCGCGCCCGGCTCCTGTCACAATCGCTACCTGGTTTTTAAACATCCCAATCGTCCTCCTCGTCATCTTCATAGTCGTCATCATCATCGTCAAAGAATGGATCACCGATTCGGACAACAGCCTGATAGTTGCCTTGCCCCACTGATCGATCCAAAGTTCGTATGATCCGGTCTACGTTGTCATACGGCCCAGCAAAGAAGAATGGCTTGCCATCTGGCCCGCCCACAGGCACTTCAATGTCACAATTTTCTGGCCGCACGTCTGTTCCCATGACCCAATTGGCTTGCCGAATATCTTTATGGGGGGAGAAACCAAGCGTTTGGGCATAGGTGATGGCTTCTTCGATGATTTTTGCGGCTAGGTTTAAATCGGCCGTTTGCATCTCCTGCCCGCCTTCTAACCGGGCAACCAACTCGCGGCGGTACTCCGCTTCCGAGCTAAAAACGGCTGCGTAGGCATTTTTAACCCCTAGACAACCCAAATCCACCAAATAAATTCCGGCGGCAATATAGCCAATTGGCGAGCGGCGAGCCACGCAAATCTGGTGAACCATCTGCGTATTTTGCCACTCTACAGGGATGAGGCATTCCAATAGCGGCCATCCCGCCGACTGCTTTGCCAAAGATCGATCACTCATTCCCAAAAGTGAGCTTTCATTCCGCTTTTGCAGTGCCTTTTGCCGCTGCTTTCTTTTGGTCTGTGCCTTGCGGTGTTTTTTAGAAATAGCCATTTTTACCCTTCCTTTAACTTCGGGTTATTGGCGTGGCGTTGGCTGTCGCGCTTGGTCTTTTTGTCCAAGTTGCGCCCCAGTGCCTCCGTCAAATCCACACCCGTTTGGTTGGCTAAACATATCAGCACAAACAGCACATCGGCGAATTCGTCGGCTAGGTTGTACTGTTCGTCCGATTTTTTAAAGCTTTGGTCGCCATAGAGCCGCGACATGAGCCGCGCTACTTCGCCAACTTCTTCCATGAGAACGGCCGTATTTGTCAGCTCCGAATAATACCGTATCCCCACTGTTGTTATCCATTCGTCCACAATTTCCTGGCACTGCTTCAACGTTAAATCACTCATTATGCGAATCTCCAATCTCGTTAGTATCTTTAGTTTTTCGCCACGTCCACGTATTGCGTATTGCGTATTGCGTAACTCCCCTCTAAATACGCAATAAAAAATGGTGGCGAAAACTTCGTGACACTAACCAATTTCTAATTTCCAACCTCTAATGCTACCGAAGCGAGCGTCTGTATTTGCTGGCCTAACTCCCACAAAACGGCCGTTTTCCCCCCTGCCTGCGCCATTTGAAACTGCGCCAGCGGCAGCGTAGCCCCCTTGCGCCACACATAGTTACCCACCACATCAGCATACCATTGTGATGTTCTGAAAAATGGCTCCATCTCGACGCGGGCAAAAACCCGGATTGCCTCTTCCACCTGCCCCACCGCCGCCAGCCACAGCGAAATGCCCGCCAGAGCCGTCAAGAGGCACATCATCAACCGATTTTGCACCGATTCAGCCAGAACAGGCACCCAAAGCTGCCTGGCTTGTTCATATTGCCCCAAGTGGAACAAGACAATGCCCCGGTAAATTTGCACAAAGCGCACGGCGGGCAAATTATTGCGGACGGAAAAGAGGCTATAAGCCTGCCGGAGCAACGGTTCGGCCGCTGCATAGTTTCCCTGTCCCATGAGGGCAAACGCCTCAAGCTGGAATGTCCAGGCGCTCACGCGCTCGTTATCGGCTCCATAGGCCATTTGTGCCGTTTCGTGCAGGACTGCTTGAACCTGCTCATATTGGCCCAGGTGCAGCAGATAAAGGGCGAGGCGATTGCGCCAATACGCTTCAAGCTGTTTTGCCCCAAGGCTGGCAAAAAGCGCAATGCTTTCCCGCACCAGCGACGGAGCCAGGGCAACTTTACCCGACCAGAGATAGACAAGGCTTAATTCGGCCAGCCCTTCGGCCAACGCCCGGCGGTCGTTTAGCTGGCGGCAAATGGCAATCGCTTCTTTGCCATACTGCTCGGCTAAATCAAACTCGCGGCTGTCCAGTTTAAGCGGAATGAGGGCTGTCAGGGCACTGGCGAGTTCACTGGGGATGGCAAGCTGCTGTCGGATGGCTAAATTTTGCGCGCCGCGCTGGTTGGCCTCGGCGTGTTGGCCCAGGTCGTGCAAAACGGCCGTTAATGCCTCCAACACCTGGCTCATCTGCCACGGCGCATCCCGCTGCTGGTAGAGCGACAAGCTTTGGTAATAATAGCCTTGAGCCTGCTCCAAATTGGTCTGAAAGTACGATTGGCCGAGCTGATAGAGAATAAAAGCGCGATCCAGCATGGTTTCGCTGGCTGTCGGATCCATCTGCTGCTGCGCTTCCAGCAGCAAACGGCGTGCGGTCTCATGCTGCCCCAGCCGATTGGCAAAAAAGCCGTGCCAGGCCAGCAGCATGGCGCGAAAAGGCGATTCTGTTGTCAGGCAACGAGCCGAGTCTTGGCAGAGCTTGATCCCTTCTTCATACCGGTTGCGCTTGCTAAGAAACAGCATAAGGGCATCGCGCCCAGCTTGCAGCAAGGGGATATTTTGCCGAGTGATGGCCCATTCCCATGCCTGCAAGAGATTGTCATACGCTTGCTCAATGACCTCCAGAGCGGCGGCCTGGTCGGCGCGTTGCAGGCGGGTGGTTTGGGCGGCTAACAGGTGGAGATAAGTATCGCTGTGTTTTTGATAAACGGCCGTTTTCCCCTCCTCATCCCGTGCCAAATGTTCCGCTGCAAATTGGCGAATCAGCTCATGCAGGTCAAACCGCTGGCTGCCCGACGAACGCAGCAGCGATTTGTTTCGCAAACGGCGGCAAATCTGGGGCAGTGCATCCGCCACCGTCATCGCTTGCGTCAGCGTAAAGCCGCCGCGAAAGACCGACAGTTTAGCCAGCACCCGCTGCTCCGGTGGCGTTAGCAGTTGCCACGAATGGTCAAAGACGGCGCGGAGCGATTGGTGCCGCGCCGCCATGTCGTGATAATCAGCCGTTAAAAAGTCGAGGTTGTTGGCAATGGTGCTGGCAATCTCAGCACAGCTAAAATCTTCCACCCACGCCGCCGCCAGCTCAATCCCCAGCGGCATTCCCTCCACCTGCTGGCAAATGCGAATGATGGCCGGCCGGTTCTCCTCGGTCAGCCGAAAGCTTTTATCCAGCCGCTGCGCCCGGTTGACAAATAGCTCGATGGCGGAGTAGGGGGTGGTGGAAACGGCCGTTTCTTCCTGCGGAAACGGCAGCCCCTCCAAATGAAACAAATCCTCGGCATGGGCGTTCAGCCGCTCCCGCGAGGTCGCCAAAATGGTCACGCGGGGACATTGGTTGAGGATGGTAAGAATGAGGTCGGCCACATCAAGCAAATGCTCCAGGTTGTCTAGCACCAGCAGCAGCTCTTTTTCCTGCAAATGCGCCACAAGCTGCTGCCCGCCCCCCTGCACGGTGCTGTCAAAGGCGATGCCCAGCTCTTGGGCAATGGCGGCCGGAACGGCATCAACCGCCTGGATAGGGGCCAGCGAGACAAAGCTCACGCCGTCGGCAAAGAGGTCGTCGTTTTCCTGGGCAATTTGGGTTGCCAGCCGCGTTTTGCCCATGCCCCCCGGCCCCACAAGGGTCAGCAGCCGATAGCTGCGCTCTTGCAGCCGCTGCCGAATTTGCTGGCGTTCGGGTTCACGGCCAGAAAAGGGGGTGAGGTAGTGGGGCAGGCTGGATATGGGAGGAGAAACGGCCGTTTCCTTCCCCTCAACCTGTCTACTTTCCACCGTAAGTTGGGTCGCTGCCCCCGCCCGCAACTTTTCCACCAAGGCCAGCATATCGGCCGTTGGGACTACCGCCAATTCCTGATGCAAAAGCTGCTGGTATTGCTCAAAATGGGCAAGCGCGACGCTGGTTTGCCCTTGCTGCGCCCAAAGCTGTAGCAGGTGATAGTGGGCTTCGTCGTGCAAGGGGTCGAGTTCGAGCTGGCGGCGGCGGTGAGAAACGGCCGTTTCTAACTCCCCTTGCCCCGCCGCGAAAGCGGCCAACTCTCCCAAAATCGCCATCATCTGCAAATGATGCCGTTCCCGCTGCAGCACCAGCCATTCCGAAAAAGCGGGGCAATCGGCCAAATAAAAACCGTGGAGCAGTTCACCCCGATACAGCGTAGCCGCTTCGGCCAAACGATGCTGACACGCCGCACAGGCGGCCCGCTCGGCATGTTCATGGCTCTGGCAAGCAGCCAGCAGCCGCGCCACCTCAGCCACATCAACCCAAGCTTGCTCCGCCCGCAGCCAAACTTCGTGACGATTGCTGCCAATGAGATTGGCCGCCCCTTTCCTCAGCACCCGCCGCAGCCCCGCCAGCGTCACCCGCAAATTATTACGCGCCTCGTCTTCCCCCATTTCCGGCCACAGCAACCCCAGCAGCGACTGGCGACTGTGCCGATGGCCGCTCTCTAACGCAAGATACGCCAGCAGCGCAACCTGCTTCCGGCCGGCAATGTGGAACGAAATGCCATCAATCTGCACATTCCAGACGTTGAACAACCGTATCATTAATGGATTAGTCTCTTTTTTTTGTGTCATGGTAATGGTGCGTTAATGGCAGCTCTCCATAATCAGTGAATAGTACCTTAACGATGAAATTCTTGTATACAGAACAAGAAGTGACACAGAGTTACACAGAGATAAGAAAGAGTTTCACAGAGGAAGCGAGACAAACAACACCTTTTTTCTCTGTGCTTCTCTGTGTCTTCTCTGTGAATCTCTGTGTAACGTTTTTGGTTCTGGCTTGCCCAGGTTAGGAAGCTAGAACCATAAGGAGACTTTATTATGGCAAAAGACGAGAGGGATTACAAGCAGCAGGCAGCCGAATCCTTCTTGCTCCGTCTGTGGTTAGCCACAGGCGCAACGGGGGCGGTTGAACAGCGGGTGATGCTACGCTCTGTAATCACAGGGGAAAGCATTTACTTTTCTAGTCTGGCCGCGTTGGTTGCTTTTTTGCAAGCACCCCCTGTTTCCCACGTTGAGGAGGAAGACGGAGGTATGATGAACAATTAGACACACGGCAACAAAAAAGACGGTCACGACTTAAAAAGTCTATCATTAACGGATTCGCCCCCATTTTCCCCTTCCCGTTAATGATGTGGTCACGATAGCTTCTCATAATGGAGCCATACCAAACGTCGAACGAGAGGTGTGGACGCAATAGACGAAAAAAAGATGGTTATGCCTAAACTGGACGATAGATGAAGATAAATAGTTGACAAGGAGATACACATGCTACGGTTAAACAAAATGACAAGAAAATCGGGTTCCTCGGCTCTGCTCATCGGGCTAAATGTGCTGTTGGTGCTGCTGCTGGCTGGCCCACTGTCTGGGGTGGCCTTTGCGGGACCGGAGAAGGTGGCTATTTGCCACCTCGACGACGAGGGCAACTATAACCCCATCAGCGTGTCTGAGCGGGCGTTGAAGGCGCATTTGGGTCATGGCGACAAAGTGGTGGGGGTGGATATGGATGCCAATTGCCACCCGCTGGACAGCGATGGGGACGGGGTGCAGGATGTCGCAGATAACTGCGTGGACATTGCCAACCCAGGGCAAGAAGACCGCTACGGCTCCAGCGCGGGCGATGCCTGTGAAGATTTGGACGGCGACGGTACGCTGGATGTGGACGAAACCCATTTCTGCCTGTCGATTGACGGGGTGCTGCTGGAAAGCCGAGGCTTGGCCCGCTGTATTTCTTCTGCCAGTACAGGGACAGACCCCAATGTGGCGGTATCCAATGGGGACAATAGCGGCAATAGTCACGATGGGGCATTTGCTGGGTGGTCTTCAGGGGGCTACAGTTCTCCAGGCAATGGTTTGCACGCCACAGCTATTGGCAACAACAGTACGGCGATTACTCAGCTTGGATTTAATAACAGTGCGATTGCCATAGATGGCGGTTTTGTTCAGATCACATACAACAGCGGTTCTGCTTATGGTGAAGTCATTGTGCATACCGGCGGCAACAATATAGCCACGGCTATCGGCCATAATAGCTACGCAACAATGGTAGACACCAGTAACAGCACTGCGACGGGTATAACTGGCGGAGGGGCTCAAGTTGGCTATAGCAACAACGCTACTGCCTTTGCAGAGAGTGGTGGGTGGGTTTACCTTAGCGGTGGTGAAAACAGCAGTGGAAGAGCTGAAAATGGCGGGCAAGTTGCTGTTTATGGTAACAATAATAGTGGTACTGCTTCTGGTGCTGGATCTTTCGCTTATGTATCTGGTAGCAATAACAGTGCCACCGCCACAGGTGATGGTGCGGTGGCTGTTGCTGCCGAGGGCAGCAACAACAGTGCCACGGCTACAGGTGATGGTGCTTACGCCGAGGCCTCTAATGGCAACAACAACAGTGCTACCTCTACCGGGGTCTATACCTGTGCCGGTAATGGGGATGACAACGAGGTGGCTGTAGACGAAGATCTGTGTAACTACTAGTTTTTGGGGGAGGAAACGGCCGTTTTTCTCCATAAAGTGTGGTGGGGGAAAACGGCCGTTTTCCCACCGCACAAACACACCAAACAAACAATTACCACACAATGGGAGCAATATTATGTCAAATAAACTCTACAATCAGAAAAAACGAATACTTTTAACCCTTTTCGGGCTGCTGCTGGTCAGCATTCAGCTAGCCAGTGCCGCCCCCGGCAACATCGAGCGCGTCTCCGTCGACAGCAATGGCAACGAGGGGAATGGAAGTAGCTTTCTCCCCAGCATTAGTGGCGACGGCCGTTTTGTTGCCTTCGAGTCCCGTGCCAGCAACCTCGTCAGCGATGGCATCAATAGAGTCCACATCTTTGTCCACGACCGGCAAACAGGCACAACCAGCCTCGTCTCCGTCGACAGCAGCGGCATTCAGGGGAATACCAGTAGCGAGCACCCAAGCATCAGCAACGATGGCCGTTTCGTTGCCTTTAAGTCCGGTGCCAGCAATCTTGTTCACGGCGACACCAATGGCGTGGCCGACATCTTCGTCCATGATCGGCAAGTAGGTACGACCAGCCGCGTCTCTGTGGACAGCAGCGGCAGCCAAGGGAATGACGATAGCTATAACCCTAGCATCAGCGGCGACGGCCGTTTTGTCGCCTTCGAGTCCGATGCCAGAAACCTTGTCAGCGACGACACCAATGGCCGCAGCGACATCTTTGTCCACGACCGGCAAACAGGAATAACTAGCCGCGTCTCTGTGGACAGCAGCGGCATTCAAGGAAATCAAGTTAGCTTGTACCCCAGCATCAGCGGCGACGGTCGTTTTGTCGCCTTCGCTTCCTGGGCCAGCAACCTCGTTAGCGGCGACACCAATGGCACTCTCGGCATCTTTGTCCACGACCGGCAAATAGGAACGACTAGCCGCGTCTCCGTCGACAGCAGCGGCAACGAGGGGAATGGTCACAGCTATAACCCCAGCATCAGTGGCGACGGCCGTTTTGTCGCCTTCCGCTCCTATGCCAGCAACCTCGTCAGTGGCGACACCAATGGCTCTTACGATGTCTTTGTCCACGACCGGCAAACAGGAACGACCAGCCGCGTCTCTGTCGACAGCAGCGGCAACGAGGGGAATGGCAGCAGCCATTCCCCCAGTATCAGCGGCGATGGCCGTTTTGTTGCCTTCTCCTCCGAAGCCAGCAACCTCATCAGCAGCGACACCAGTGGCACTTTCGATATCTTTGTCCATGACCGACAAACAGGAACAACCAGCCGGGTCTCCGTCAACAGCAGCGGCAATGAGGGGAATGGCGGCAGCGGTTTTCCTAGCATCAGCGGCGACAGCCATTTTATCGCTTTCCAATCCAGTGCCAGTAACCTTGTCAGTGGCGACAACAACAATACAGGCGACATCTTTGTTGCTGAACAAGCTGTGACCGACCCTAACGCCGCCAGTTGCGATCCTGCCTCCGGCTTTAATGCCATTTACGGCACGCCCGGCAACGACAAGCTTCAAGGCACCCCCGGCAACGACATAATCATCGGCTATGGCGGCAATGACCGCCTCGAAGGGCTGGGCGGCAACGATTGCCTGATCGGTGGTCCCGGCAATGACCAGCTTTATGGCGGTGAAGGCAACGACATCCTGTGGGGTGGCGAACTGGATAACAGCACCGTTTATGACAGCCAAGACCGCGACAAGCTGTATGGCAACGACGGCGACGACGAGATGCACGGCGGTGGCGACAAAGACCGTCTGGACGGCAACAACGGCGACGATGCCATGTACGGCGACGACGGCGACGATACGATGGTGGGGCATAAGGGCGACGACACCCTGTATGGCGGCAACGGCCGTGACAACATGCGTGGCGATGATGGCGGCGACATGATGTATGGGGAGGCGGGGGATGACAGGCTCTACGGCCGGCAGGGGAATGACACCCTCGACGGCGGCGATGACAACGACCAGCTTGACGGCAGCGCGGGGACGGATACCTGTATAGATGGGGAAAAGTTGAAGAGTTGTGAGCTGTAGGTATTCGCCCAAGACCTGACAGGTTGGCATTCGCAGAATGCAAAAACCTGTCAGGTCTGATTCGGTTCAGCAGATAGGGGGGAAGTTACTCAATAACAGGAGCAATATCATGAAAAACAAACTTTATAATCACAAAAAACGTATACTCTTAACCTTTTTCGGGCTGCTGCTCATCAGCTTCCAGCTAGCCAGCGCCGCCCCCGGCGACATTGAGCGCGTCTCGGTGGACAGCAACGGCAATCAGTGGGGCCATTTCAGCGGCCTCGGCGATGCCCTCAATATTAGCAGCGACGGTCGTTATGTCGCCTTTGATTCCTTTGCCCGCACCCTCGTTAATGGCACTAGCTATGACATAATCCATATCTTTGTCCACGACCGCCAAACGGGAAAGACTAACCGCGTCTCTGTCGACAGCAGTGACAACCCTGGGAATGATAACAGCGATGCTCCCAGCATCAGCGGCGACGGCCGTTTTGTTGCCTTCGATTCTCTTGCCAGCAACTTCGTTAGCGGCGACACTAATGGCAATCACGACGTCTTTGTTCACGACCTACAAACAAGAACAACCAGCCGTGTTTCCGTGCACAGCAGCGGCAGCCAGGGGAATAATGCCAGTCAGGCTGCCAGCATAAGCAGTAACGGCCGTTTTGTCGCCTTCGAGTCCTATGCTAGCAACCTTGTCAGTGGCGACAGCAATAGCCGCCCCGACATCTTTGTCCATGATCGGCAAGTGGGAACAACCAGCCGTGTCTCCGTAGATAGCAGCGGCAGCGAGGGGAACGACTATAGCTTTGCCCCCAGCATCAGCAGCGACGGCCGTTTTGTCGCTTTCCAGTCCCGTGCCAGTAACCTCGTCAGCGGCGACAGCAATGGGGCTTACGACATCTTTGTCCACGACCAACAAATGGGAACAACCAGCCGCGTCTCCGTAGACAGCAACGGCAGTGAGGCAAATGGCGAAAGCCTTAACGCCAGCATCAGCGGCGACGGCCGTTTTGTCGCTTTCCAGTCCCGCGCCAGTAACCTCGTCAGCGACGATACAAATAACGCAGTCGACATCTTTGTCCACGATTTGCAAACGAGAACAACCAGCCGTGTCTCCGTAGACAGCAACGGCAACCAGGGCAACGGTCCCATCCTTATCCCCAGCATCAGCAGCGACGGCCGTTTTGTCACCTATCAATCCTCTGCCAGCAACCTTGTTAGCGGCGACAGCAATTTCCGCAGCGACATCTTTGTCCACGACCGACAAACGGGAAAGACTAATCGCGTTTCCGTGGATAGCAGCGGCAGTGAGGGGAATGGTGATAGCCGAATCGCCAGCATTAGCGGCGATGGTCATTTCATCGCCTTTCAGTCCCGTGCCAGCAACCTCGTCAGCGGCGACAGCAACAACGCAAGCGACATCTTTGTCGCTGAACAAGCCGTGACCGACCCTAACGCCGCCAGTTGCGATCCTGCCTCTGGCTTCAATGTTATCCACGGCACGCCCGGCAACGACAAGCTCAAAGGCACCCCCGGCAACGACATC
>JACKCD010000033.1 GCA_020634215.1 Ardenticatenaceae bacterium
TGTTCACGCTACCACAAACTATAAACACGATACGAACTATACGCAATAACAAACTTACACAACGGCCGTTTCTCCCACAGCATCATGATCGGGCAACAAATCTTCGGCGTTACGCACGGCGGGAAACAGATAGCCACCCAAACCAAAGGCTGCCCCAAGAACGGCCGTTATCACAAAAATCATCGCCATCCCCGCCCCCGGCCCACTGCCCACCAGCCAGGCCAACGACTGCGCCCAGCCAGCCCCCTCCCGAAAAGCCGGTTCAAACAGCTTGTCGGCCAATGGGCCAGCAATCAGCGTCGCCATCGGCGCCGTCACCTGGGCAAACACCCGCCGCACGCCAAACACCCGCCCCTGCACATCAGGAGCCACCTTTGCCTGCCAAATCGCCTGGTTAGAGCCATTCAAAACGGGGATAAGCGCCTGAGTTAAAAACGAGCCTGCTGCCCACAGCACCAGCCCCCGCCCAATGCCCAGCAAACCTTGCCCAAACAGGCTGGTGGCAAACATCCCCAGCAGCACCCCATGCACCTTCCGCTTTGGTCCACCCCACGCACTCAGCAGCAGCCCACCCACCACCCCGCCAATCGCGCCAATGGACTGCACGCTTGCCAGCATCAGCTCATTGTTCCCCGTTCGCGCCAAAACCATCGGAACCAGCAAGGCAAAACCCAGCATCGAAAAGAAGTTGATCCAGAAAAAGACCAGTTGCAGCCCCAACAAACTGGGACGCGCCCAAATGTAGCGAAAGCCATACAGTGACTCTTGCCACAAGCTGCCGCGACTGCTCACGCCCTCGGCCGTTTCGGCCGGCTGCGGAATGTGGACAATCATCAGAGCCACAATCGCTACCACAAACGTCACCACGTCAATGGTCATGATGCCGGTTAACCCCAGCACCCCCAGCAGCGCCCCGGCAAACGCCGGAGCCAAAATGCCCGAAGCCGCCTGCGCCAAAGCCAGCATCCCGCTGGCGCGGGCGTACTGCTCCTTGGGCAGCATCATCGTCACAGCGGCGGAGTAGGCGGGGAATTGAAAAGCGTTGGCTGCCCCAGCCAACATATTAGCAATGTAAATGTGCCAAATTTGCAGGTTGCCACTCAACAGCAGCAGCAGCAGCCCAATCGTACCCACACCCGCTACCAAATCGCTCACAATCATCATGAATTTGCGATTCGAGCGGTCAATGAGTGCCCCGGCCGTCGGGCTAAACAAGATGGTAGGCGCCATAAAGAAAAAGATGGCCCAGGTTAACGCCGTTGCCTCCCCAGTTTGCTCATAAATCCAGAAGGAAACGGCAAAATTGGTCATGCCAGTGCCCAATAGCGACACCACTTGACCAATCCACACGATGACGAAGCCCTGCATTCCGGCCGGCTGTATGCGGTTGCTCATAAATCTTCCCCACTACATTTCCCAGGTAGCGTCGCCGTGAAAGTCGCCGTGGTCTTTGGCAATAAACGCTTCAATGACGGCGCGTTTGTCACCCAACCGGAAGCTAGGGCCGTGGCCGGGATAACAAACGGTGTCGTCAGGCCAGGCCAGCACCACATTGCGTAAAGTTTGCAGGGTGGTTTGAAAACCGGCCGTTGACCAGGTGCGGCCAGGCCCACCGGCAAAAATAGTGTCACCGACCACAACGCGGTTGTCGCCAGCAATGGCAAAACAGATTTGGTCATCAATATGCCCCGGTGCATAAAAGACGTTTAGGGTGTGGTTGCCTACCTGAAAGGTATCGCCATGGTTCAAATGCTGGTCAGCGGTAAAGTTGGCATCGGCGGCGTGGGGGCCAGGGTGGGTGAGCAGCGGCACTTGCAGCCGCTTTTGCATGTCAGCCAATGCACCCACGTGGTCTATGTGGCTGTGAGTCAGCAAGATGGCAATCGGGGTGCTGCCAGCCAGCATTGCTTCCAAATCATCGGGGTCGTCACCGGGGTCAATGAGTACGCTGTGGCCGGTGGCGGAGCAAATCAGGGCGTAGGTGTTCATTCCCCACGGCCCGACTTGCCGGGTACGCAGTTCCATTTTGTTCTCGCTCATTTGGATCTCCTTTATAAGGACACTGATTATCCTGATTTGCCTGATGAATCTTTTTATCAGGTGGTGCATCAGGCAAATCTGCGTCCTATATTTGTGTAGTCATGAGAACAATCATATAGCCAACGGCCGTTTTCCGCATCTACCCACCCCGCGCCGCCGCAACCAGACGGCGAATATCGTTGAAGTGGGCCTGGTTGTGACCCGGCAAGCCTTGTAATAGCATAACGCCCATATTGAGCCAAGTCGTCTTACGGGCGGAAAAGCTGTCGGGTAGGTTGGCAACCAGCGCCACCGTCTCCGCTTCGGCGTTTTTCCACGCCCGCACCATGTCGGCTAGGGTGGGATTAACGGCCGTTATTCCCGCCGTCCACGCCGCCGGATTGTTGGGAAACCCAGTCAACGCCTGATCCGAAAGCTGCATGGCAATGCCAATCTGCGCCACCCGCTCCGACCCCAGCAAATGGGCTAAATGCTCCTTCACATTCCAGCCGTCCGGCTCCAGCCGGAACGACGCTTCGGCTTCGGTCACACCGTCCAGCAACTCATCTAGCTGGGTATCCTGCTGGCTGTAAATGTCGCGCAGGGTTTGGGCAAAGGAAACGGCCGTTTCCGGCACCTCTGGCGTGGGGCGGCGCGACAGCTCCAGCAAATCCGTCATCTGCTCGCCGCTGCGGTAATAAATCAGCTTTACCTTTTCTCCGGCCTTGTATGGAGCCAACGCCGGCCGAATCGCCTGAAAATTCACCAGCTCATGCCCTGCTAACGTCGCTAAAATATCTTCTGGCTGCAGGCCAATAGCTGCCGCCCCGCTGTTGGGTGCCGTGCCAGAAATTTTGACCCCACCGGCAATGGGCAACCCCATTTCCGCCGCCTGTGCCGCTGTCACCACCCCAGCAACCAGCACCCCCAAAAACGGCTGGTCAAACACCCGCTTGTCCAGCCCCGTTTCCAACGTGGATTTCAAATTTGCCAGCCCGCCTTCCCAGCCACTTTTCAATTCGGCAATCGTCTGCGCCCACGCTTCGCCTTCACCAAGGTTGCCGTGGGTGAGCGTAACGGCCGTTTCTCCCCCCGCCTCCGCCAAAGCCACATCCACCCGCGAGGCGTGGGGTTCGCCCCGCCCCTGCCACAGCAGCCCAAACGATTGGTTTGGCACCACGTCTACAAACTCACCGCTCATATAGTAGCCCTGGTTCCAGCTTAAAAAAACGGAGCCATTTTCGCGCACCTGCGTTTGTGCGGTGTTGCACAGCCACTCTTGCAGGGCGGCGGCATTGGTGAGGGCGTAATAAACGGCCGTTGCCGGGACAGCCACACTTTCAGTAAACGTCAAACTTTGCATGAGAAAACCTCCTGCTTATCTATAGACATTAAGAAAAAGATTTTGGCTTGTCATGCCTGCGAAGGCAGGCATCCATCTGATTCATCCGAGTGGATTCCCGCCTTCGCGGAAATGACAGAGTCATGTGATTCCAAAAGATTATCTGAAAGTCTATAGCAATCTGTTTTGACGCTGCCACATGGGTTGGCAGTCACCAAATTCATGATACGATTAATAAAATGTTAGGTAGATGCCTAATTAGGAGTTTATCTAATTAGATAATAATCTAATGATTTGCATTTGTCAACTATTACAGGTTGCCAAATTCCCTCAAATCTGCATAATAGAGAATATTCAACCCCCTTGGAGGTTTTTCGCAGACCCATGATAAGCTGAGTTCATCTATTCTTTTTGTCTTAACGAGTAACTACACGGCCAATTTTGCTCAATTGTGCCGCAGATGAACCCATGCTAACTGCGAATAAACTTTCCAAATTCTATAATCTCGACCCCATTTTGCTTGACATCTCCTTTTCTGTGAACGCTGGTGACCGCATAGGGCTGATTGGGCCTAATGGCAGTGGCAAAACCACGCTGCTGCGGCTGCTTACCGGTGAAGAACGGCCAGACAGCGGTCACGTTGCCCTTGCTCCGGCCACGTTGCGCGTCGGCTACCTGGCGCAAGGGTTCAACCCCGACCCCGCGCTTACCATTGGGCAATTGCTCCACGAAGCGGCCGGCGACCCCGCCCTGCTGGAAGCCGAGCTGGGGAAATTGGCATTAGCACTGGCCGATGACCCCACCAACGAAGCTGTACAATTGGCCTACGACAACGTACTCAGCCAACTTGCCCGCTCCGACATGGGACAAGCTCAGGCGATTTTGGCAAATCTGGGGCTGGCTAAATTGAATGACACCTTGCCCGTAGCTGCCCTGAGCGGCGGGCAAAAAACGCGGCTAGCACTGGCCTTGGTGCTGCTGGGTGAGCCGGAACTGCTGCTGCTCGATGAACCAACCAACCACCTTGACATTGAAATGCTGCAATGGCTGGAGCAATGGCTGACCACCTTCCCCGGCGGCGTGCTGATTGTCTCCCACGACCGCGCCTTTCTTGACCAAACTGCCACCCGCATTCTTGACCTCGACCCGTACAGCCACACCATCCGCGAATATGTGGGCGACTACAGCGACTATCTAGAGCAATATTTGGGTGAACGGGAAAAGCAGCTTTCCGCCTGGAAAGACCAGGTATACGAAATCCGCAAGATGCAGCAGGACATTGCTCGTACCTTTGAGCAGGCACGTGGGGTGGAACGCTCGACCAAACCCAACCAGCCCACTGTTCGTCGCTTGGCAAAAAAGGTGGCGAAAAAGGCAAAATCCCGTGAGAACAAGCTGGATCGGTATCTGGAGTCGGATGAGCGGGTGGAAAAGCCAACGCGAAGCTGGCAAATGAAGCTCGATTTTGCCGAAACTGCCCACCTGGGGCGGGACGTGCTGACGTTGGAGGGGCTATCTGTTGGATATACGACATCGCTGCTGCATGACCTTAACCTGGACATTCAAGCGGGGCAGCGGGTGATTATTACAGGTGCAAACGGCGCGGGCAAAACGACGCTGCTGCGAACAATTGCCGGGGAACTGCCGCCACTAGCGGGCAGTGTGCGGCTGGGCGGTTCGGTTCGGCTGGGGTATCTCTCGCAGGAGCAGGAGACGCTGGAGCCAACATCTACGCCTTTGGCGACGATTCAGGGGGTGGCGGCGATGAACGAAACGGAGGCGCGGTCGTTTTTGCACTTCTTTCTGTTCACCGGGGATGATTCGCTGCGCCGGATTGAGCAATTGAGCTATGGGGAGCGGTCACGGCTGATGCTGGCGACGCTGGTGGCGCAGGGGTGCAACTTTTTGCTGCTGGATGAGCCAATTAACCACCTGGACATTCCATCGCGGACACAGTTTGAGCAGTCGCTGCGCCAGTTTGAGGGGACAATTTTGGCGGTAGTGCATGACCGCTATTTTATCACGCGGTTTGCCACGGATTTGTGGCTGGTGCAGGGAGGTGGGGTGGTGAAACGGCCGTTAATTCGGTAATCAGTTATCAGTAATCGGTAATCAGTGGTCTTTTAACTGATTACCGATTACTGATTACCCACCCGCCATGGCCCCCACAATCCGCAGCGGCTCGTCGCCGTTGCAGATAGCAGCAGGCAGCACGGTATCGGCTGGCTCATGGGAAAGGTCTTGTCCACAGGCGAAAAAGCGAATAAACGGCCGTCTTTGCCCCGTTGCCTGATCCCGAATCGTCCCGCGCAGCATGGGGTAGTCGGTTTCAAGGGCAGTAAGAACGGCCGTTAACGTCACCGGTGGCGGCACAACCAGGCCAACCTCCTTGCCCACCTGTGCCAGCACCCGCAAATGGTGCGGAATCACAACCCAAATCATGGCAGCGTTTGCACCTCAACCGACAGCACCGCTGGCAAATCGCGCACAATCGCCTGCCAACTATCGCCTCCATCGGCTGATGCGTATACCTGCCCACCCGTTGTACCAAAATAAATACCGCACGACGGTAGCGAATCCACCGCCATTGCATCTCGCAGCACATTGACATAACAATCTTGCTGCGGCAGCCCGTTGGTCAACGCCTCCCACTCATTTCCCCCACTGCGGCTGCGGTACACCCGCAGTTTGCCCTCCGGCGGATAATGCTCGGAGTCACTTTTGATCGGCACCACATACACCGTGTTCGGCTCGTGGGCATGAACCGCAATGGGAAAACCAAAATCGCTGGGCAAATTGCCGCTCACCTCATGCCACATCTCCCCCGCATCATCCGTCCGCATCACATCCCAATGCTTCTGCATAAAGACCACATCAGGATTCGACGGGTGCATGGCGAGGTTATGGACACAGTGCCCCACTTCAGCGGTGGAATCTGGCAGCTCAAACGGCGAAATCAACCCCTGGTTAATCGGTCGCCACGTCTCACCGCCATCATCGGTGCGGAACGCACCAGCCGCCGAAATCGCCACAAACATCCGGTTAGGGTTACCCGGATCCAGCACAATGGTGTGCAAACACATCCCCCCTGCCCCTGGCTGCCACAAATTCCCCTTTACATGGCGCAGCCCGGCCAACTCTTGCCACGTCTGCCCGCCGTCGCTGGAACGGAACAAGGCGGCATCCTCCACCCCAGCATACACCACATCGGGGTCGGTTAGCGATGGTTCTAAATGCCACACGCGCTTAAATTCCCACGGATGCTGCGTGCCATCATACCACTGGTGCGTCCCTGGCACGCCATCATAGGCAAAGGTATTGCCCATCGGTGCCCACGTCTGGCCACCATCGTCCGACCGCTGGATGAGCTGCCCAAACCAGCCGGTGGATTGGGAAACATAGATGCGGTTGGGGTCGGCCGGCGACCCTTTCAGGTGGTAAATTTCCCACCCGGCAAAGTGCGGGCCGCTAATGTCCCACGACTGCCGCTTTTCATCGGAACTCAAAATAAATGCGCCTTTGCGCGTCCCAACCAAAACACGTACACCACTCATATCGCTCTCCTCTAAAATGGGGCACGGCCGAACAAGGGCAAACACGGACAAATCTGCGAAATTTTTGATTTCTATTCATCGCGGTGTGCCACTGTTCATGGTGTCCCTTACTAATTTTTTACCGGAATATAAATGTCCAATTTAGCTAATTTGGGGTCATGGGGATTGAAGGATTCGCCATAACGTTCAAAATAAGGGCCGGCCGCTTGCTGAGTACCCGTGGCTGGCAACCAAACGTTATAGATGTAGTCAAACGTTTCGCCGATGTCGGATAAAGTCGCCTGAAAAACGGCGTAGGTGTTGGCCGGAATTTGCCAGCGTGCCATGCCTGCGGGCAGTTTGTCAGCCTGCTCAACGCGACAACCGGCCATATAATCCAGCCGGTTCTGCTGGAAATCAAAGTTATCCATCAGCCCATAGCTGACCTGTGGCTCGGTCATATGGGGGATTTCGTCTATACGCGGCACAAATTGATCCCACAAACCTGGTATCTGCGGGTTCATGGGGGTGGTGTGGAGCAAGAGGCCGACAACGGTAAAGGCGGATTTTGTCACAAATTGTGGTTCCATTTGCGCTCCTTTTTTGGTACATGCACCAACAACGCCTAATAGCGTTGTAGACGGGATAATAGAACAAATGTTCCATTTTGTCAAATTCTGGCGAGAAAAGGGGAGCATTTCAGTTTTGGGGCATTGATAAACTCACCTCTCCGCAAGCCAATTTCTCAGCCAAGAATTGTCATTTCGACCCTTCGGCAGCCTCAGGGCGGGCTCATGTCTTCGAGGAGAAATCCTGCTCAAATGGCGGCTATGAGAACGGGATTTCTCGGAGGACCTCGAAATGACACTGGATTTCCCATCTACGCAGTTAAAGATTAGGTCAAACTTGTTAAGTTTGCCCCCAAACTGAAATACACCCGAGAAAAGGCTACGCAAAGTTTGTCTATAGCGTTGGCAAAATGTAGGCGAGGCCGGAGCCGATGTGGTGAAAGCCGACCTCGGCATAGACACGGCCCGCCTGCTCATCGCCGGCCGTCAAAAACAGCGCATCTAACCCGGCGGCAAAGGCATAGGTGGTGATGTGGTGGGCAACGGCCGTTCCTATCCCCCTCCGCCGAAATGCCGCCAGCGTGCCAATCCCCGCCACCTCCGCCACCCCGTCGTGGGGCTGGGTCAGGCTGCCCGCACCCGCTGGCTCGCCATCCCACCAAGCCATAAATTTACCCACCCCAGCAAATTGCCGCCAAAACGCCTCGGCGCTTTCGGCGGTGGCCGCTGGCTGGTCATCGCCACCAAATGCCCGCGCCTGCACGGTGACAAAGGCTTGTTTAACGGCCGTTTCCTCCCCCGCCCCACCCAACAGCCGAATCGTCACGGCTGGGTCAACCGCCACCGGGCGCACCAGCGGCGGCTGGCACACCATGAGGTAGCTCTCCATCTCGCGCACAAACCCCTTCGCTTCAAGAATCTGCGCCAGTGCCGGAGCAAAGGGCTGCAAATATTCAAAGCGGGGCGTGCACTGCCGCTGGCGAAACGTGTCAATGACAGCGGCCAATGCGTCGTCTACGTTGCCGTCAATGGGTTGGCTGGGAATGGCATAGTTGGCAAAAACGGCCGTTTCCGTCGGATGAAAATAACAAACAAACGGCGGCACCGCCACCGCCTGCAAATTCTGCTCCGCGCTGGCGTGCAGTTGGGCATGTAATCGTTTAACAGCGATCAACTGAACACCTATATGGTAAAAAACCAATCTGGGTCAACATGAACTTGTTCCACCTGAACCAATCGAGTTTCAACACCCAAGCTCAGTTCTTTTAATTTATCAGCTAACAAATCGCCATCAATCAGGTCAATGGCTGGCGCACCATCACGAGTTGCTTCACGTTCAGCGTCACGGGTAAAATTCCCCGTGGTGATCAACAAGCCTTTATCTGCTCGTCCCACCATTGCCCCCCGAAAATCTCGCACTTGGCTTGCTGAAACAGACCCTTTGTAACGTTTACGACACTAGGCCACATGAAAGTGGACACATTTGGTACACGCTACTTCGGCAGGAAAGAGAGCCACAGGAAACAGTAACCCAGTGGTATAAGCAGTTAGTGTAAGTATAAGAGCTATTCATCCCGCTCCATTTGGGCTAAAGCACTCTCTAAAGCTGGTTGTAGCTCAACTGGGAAGTTGTCAGGCCAGTAACGGCCCTGTTGGTAACGAAGCATATCCTCAATCGTTACCAGCCATGTTTTACCAGAGCGACGCGAGCGCAAAGCACCGCGCCGACAAGCATCACTTACCGCATTGCGCGACAAGCCCCAAAGTTGGGCAGCTTCTTGAGCCGTAATAACAGCAAACAAACAGTTAGAATCGTTGTTTTTGTGCATACGCACAGTTTAGAGCCAAAAGAGCCATAAGAAAAGCGTCAATGCCGCCCCCCACAAGAATAGTTGTGTCGCCTCTGGGGATCGTTGCGGCTGGCGTGGGTGATAAGGTGGGCGTTCCAGCACCTTGAGCCATTGCTCATCATCTAAGACCAACAGTTCTTGCTGGGGTGAGCGAAAAGGGGTGTCGTAGAGCTTGGGGTCAGTTACTGCTGTAATTTTGTTCTGCTTACGTGCCACTGTACATTCATAGCGAGCCAAGAGCGTTTGTTTGTATTCAATGTTGAGACGGTCTTCGTAAATCCAAACGGTGACAGGCTGCTTGGTCAAACCACGTTCAGCATAAAGGTAAAAGCGTTGTAGACTGACAGCCCCATGCTGGTTCACAACGCGAGAAACTTGTAGCTGGCGAAAGGCTTGACGCAATTGTGAGGCTGTTACCGCTCGACCGAGCCGACCACCCAAGACAGAAATAGGGGTCAAACAATCATCGGTGCGCTGGCGATGCGCCCAATGGCGTGTGGTATTGAATACCTGAATAAAGGCGGCATGTTGCGTTTGTATCTCGGCAAAGGTCTCGCTTTGCTTAAATTTGGCATCCGCCAAACGACGTTGGACATTAAATTGGGCTTCGATGAGATTCTGCCACGCTTGCCGCTTTTCAATGGGGCAGGGTTGAATCTCTAAATCATCCAGAACCCGTAAGAAGGCATCGGCTGTGAAGACGGAGCCGTTGTCAGAGACAATCCCCCACGGTCGTCCGTAATGGCTCACAGCCGTGTGTAAAAGCTGGAGAATCACCAACTCATCTTGGTAGTGGGAAGCCATTCCCGCGAGAATGGCACGGGACATCCCTTCAATAATACAGACGCTGTAGACCCAGTTCCCTTCTTGTTTGACCAAGTAGCGGATGTCGATGAACCAATATTGGTGATGATAGCGTGGTTCATAGGGCAATTCGGCTGGTTCTTTCTTTTCTGCTTCTTGCTTGAGGGGATGAGGCGCACCAAGCCAGAGACGATTATGGTTCATAGCACGGCCGACGGTAGTCTCGCTGGGCGTATCTTCACCCATTTCTTGTTCCAACACCCCGTGGAGACGGAAGCGACCAAGATCTGGATACTCAAGCTGGGCTTTGAAGACCTGTTCCATAAAAGGAAGTGTCATTTGGTTATCGGGATGGTTAGTTGGTCGGGTTCGTTTATCTTCCAAGGCGGCAAAGCCATCCTTCGCAAAGGCTTGAATGAGGTCGGTAACATGTTGCCGTGAAAGCTTCAGCAAGTTGGCGATGCTCTTTTTATTCCAGCCTTCGTAAAACATCCGCACCACTGTCCAACGAGCTTCATAAGCATCATCAAAATCATGGAAGGTGACAAATGGGATTTCCAGTTGAACAGGAACTGGGTTGCCTGTCAGAAACCGCTTTACCTTATTGTGGTTGGTCTTGTGACCAAACTTGTTCTCGATAATGCGGACAATTTCTCGATAGTGGATGGGTGGATAAAGTTGTTTGAGGTACAGAATGTGGTTGGCGATGGGGTCTGGATAGCCAACTTCTTGTTGCTGGCTCGTTTGTGACCGTTTATCGACAAGTCCCAGCATCCCGCCGATAACGAATCGCCGCGCTTTATCGCTGACGGTGCTGCGCGGTGTCTCCGTTTCATGGCTTCGTTCGGCAACGGGTTGGGAGAACAAGATGATGGGGCGGATGACTTCGTAATCGTGTTGGATGGGGTCGATAAACTGTAGTTGTAACTGGGAAAAGGGGTGATTGGTCTCCATTTGCTCTCTCCTGCGCTCTTCTGCGGCGTTTTTGGAGAGAATTATGGCTGATTTTGTGTTTTTCTTCCTTCTCTGGCCGTTTCACTGAAACGGCCGTTTTTGGCTTACCCCCTACCGATGTAGGGTGTACCAAATGTGTCCACTTTCATGTGACCTAGTATCGTTTACATTGAAAAATGACATGGAAACTCAGCAACCCACCCAATCGCATAATCCCTTTGCCATCAATCCCGCCGTCACCACTTTTCCCCGTCACCTCAACTTGAATAAAGCCTGATTCTCGCAACAACCGCTGAACAAGTCTTTCAAAGGCAGATGGATCCATTTTGAGCAGCACTGATATCAATTCCTCTTTCCAGGTCAGCTTAGGCTCATCATTATCATCATTAATGTCAGACTGCTGCACTTTCTCCGTTCGCCGCTCTGTTTGAACAAATCGCCGAACGGTATCTGGATTGACTTGTTGAGTTTGCCGTCCCTTTACCGTTAAGGCCCAAACGCCTCGTGATGAATTTTCTAAAATGCCATATTTTTTGAGGTAAGTCCTTGACCAAGCAAGGCGATACTCAACCTCTGTCTGGCTCCCCTTATCGGAATCGTGCAAGATTTCCAGCAAATCTTCGGACAAACCAAGGATTTCAACTGCCTTGTTGTTGATTTCCTCAATTGTCCCTGATCCCCCTAATTCATGGAGAGCCTGAACAACTGGGTTCATCATTTTGTCGTAGGATGGGATTTTTGCCATTCGCGCTTCCTCAATGTATGTCTTATCGACCAACAGAGACTTAATAATATCGCATAATCCACCTACAACAACGCTAAATGAAGTTGGCGGCTGGCTCAACCAACCGCCAATCTCCCAATCTCTCAATCTCTAATCTCCCATCTCCATCTCCACCGTGCGGAACTGGGTTTCGTAAAGCATGGCATACAGCCCATCCTGGGCCAGCAGTTCGGCGTGGGTGCCTTGTTCGCGCAAACGGCCGTTTTCCAGCACCAAAATCTTGTCCGCCGCCAAAATCGTGGACAGCCGGTGGGCAATCACCAAACTGGTGCGACCCTCCATCACCCGCTGCAACGCCTCCTGAATCAACGCCTCCGACAGCGAATCAAGGCTAGAGGTTGCTTCATCCAGCACCAAAATGCGCGGGTCTTTCAGCACCACACGGGCAATGGCAATCCGCTGCCGCTCGCCGCCGCTTAGCCGGTAGCCCCGCTCCCCCACCACCGTGTCATAGCCATCAGGCAGCGACGTGATGAAGTCGTGGATGTTGGCCGCCTGGGCAGCGGCTATCATCTGGGCTTCGCTGGCGTTGGGGTTGGCGTACAGCAGGTTGGCGCGGATGGTGTCGTAGAACAGGTAGGTTTCCTGCGTCACCATGCCGATATTTTCCGACAGCGAGGCCAGGGTTACGTCGCGGATGTCGTGGTCGTCAATGAGAATACGGCCGTTTGTGGGGTCATACAGCCGGGGAATGAGATAGGTCGTCGTCGTCTTGCCCGACCCGCTTGGCCCCACCAGGGCCACCAACTGCCCTGGTTCAATCGTAAAGCTAATTCCATCCAACGCCTGGGAACGGCTGGGGACAATTTTGGGGTCTGCCACCGCCCCGTTTTCTGCCTGCTTGCCCCGCTTCAGCAGCGCACTTCCCCGCCGCCGCACCTCGGTCAACCCCACCTGCCGCTCATCTGGCACCACGGTGTAGTCAAAGGCCACCTGTTCAAAGGCGATTTTGCCCGCTACCGGCGGCAACGGCTTGGCATTCGGCTTTTCGTCAATCTCTACCGGAATATCCAGCACTTCAAACACCCGTTCAAAGCTGACCATGCTTTGGGCAAACTCCACTGGGGCATTAGTCAGTGCCATCAGCGGCCCGTAAAGCTGGCCGACGTAAGTGCCAAAGGCGACAATCGTCCCCACGGTGAATTCGCCGCGCAGCACCAGCAGCCCGCCCACCCAGAAAATAGCGGCCGTTCCGACGGCGCTCACGACCCCCAAAATCATAAAAAACCAGCGCGAAATAACGGCTGAACGAATGCCAATATCCCGCACCGCCTCAGCATCGCGGGTAAACCGCACCATTTCCCGCTGTTCTCGCCCAAACAGCTTCACCAGCAAGGCCCCGCTGACGTTGAGCGTTTCGTTCATGGTGGCGTTCATTTCCGCACTTCGCACCATTGAGTCACGGCGCAAATCGCGTAGCACGCGGCCAATGCGGCGGGCGGGCAGCACAAACAGCGGCAAAATGGCAACCCCCAGCAGCGTCAGCCGCCACTCCAGCGTCAGCATGATGGCAATGGTTGCCACCACCGACACAACATTGCTGATGATGGTGACAAGGGTATCGCTAATGGCTCGCTGCGCCCCCACCACGTCGTTGTTGAGCCGCGACATGAGTTCACCGGTGCGGGTTTGGGTGAAAAAGCGGAGCGACATGCGCTGCATGTGTTCGTAGAGGGCGCGGCGCAAATCAAAAATGACCCCTTCGCCAATTTGCGAATTAAGGTTGCGCTGCCACACGCCAATGATGCCGTTGAGCAGCGGGATGCCAATCATCCCCACCGCCAGCCAGTTAAGCCGGGTAAAGTCGCGGTTGGGAATGGCGTTGTCTATGAGGTCGCGGAAGAGCAGGGGGGAAAGCAACCCCAGCCCAGTGATGATTAGAATGCTGAATAAGAGGCCGCCAACGCGCAGCCAGTAAGGTTCGGCAAAGCGCCAAACGCGCAGCAGTAGTTCTCGTGTAATGGCTGGCTGGTTTTCTTTTTCGTCATGACTTAAATAAGCAAACCAGCCGCCGCCGTGAAAGGACATAGTTCCTCCTGTGGTTGGTGAACGGTATTCAGTAATCGGTAAACGGTATTCAGTAATCGGTTGGGAGATTACCTTGAAGTTATCAGGATGCCATAGTTTGGTTAGAATGGTGTAAGAAGGGACAGTTGTCTGTACGAAGGGACAGGGTGGCGTTGGGTGGGAATGGTAGATGTGGGGCGGGTTTAGCGGTTGGCGGCGGCAAAAACGGCCGTTATTTCCACCGCAAACCCCGGCAACAGTTGGGAAGCGGCCGTTTCCCCCAGCCCAAACACCCCATGCTCGGCATACCGCTTGCCAGCCAAAACCAGCACCGTAATTTGCTGCGCTTGCGGATCAACCACCCAGTATTCTGGAATGCCCGCCTGGGCATATTCATGCCGCTTGGTCACAAGGTCACGGCGGCGGTCATCGGGGCTGATAACCTCCATCACCAAGTCAGCTCCGTCCCAATATTGCTCGCCCCGCCGCTCCTCGTGTTCGGCCAGCATAAAAACCACGTCCGGCTCACGGTGTTTGCCCGCCCACAAGCGGACGCGCAAGGGAGCCAGCAGCACCGTCCCTACGGGGTTTTGCGTCAGAAAGGTAAACAAGGCGTGATAGAGATAAAGGACAAGAAATTGGTGCGACTGGGTTGGCATAGGCAAAAACTCTAAACGGCCGTTTGCATACTCCACCAAATGATTGGTTGTCAACGCCAAATACTCTTCCTCCGACCAATGCCCTTGGTCAGGAAAAAGCTGGGCAATTTCCCAGGTTGGTTCTGAAACAGGTGTTTGGTTTGGCATCAACTGTTTAATCGTTTACTGGAGATTAGAGATTGGAGATTGGCTTAATCTCCAATCTCTAATCTCCAATCTCAGTGGTTCTCTAATCTTCGTTCCTTAAATTGTACAAAAAAACAGCTACAACTCAAGCTGGAACTGAACAGTGCCAACGGTGATTTGGTCGCCGCTGCTAACAACGGCCGTTTCTGCCAACCCCACCCCATTGAGCAGCGTCCCATTGCGGCTCTCCAAATCTTCCAGCCACCACTGCCCGCCGCGCCATATCAACTGCGCGTGCCGCGTCGAAGTGTAACCATCATCAAGGACAACGGTGTTGCTGCTGGCGCGGCCAATTTGCGTCACCAGCAGCAGTGGGTAAGCCGTGCCGACGGCCGGCGTGCCAGACTCGCTGCCCACCACCACCAGCCGCCCCTGCGCCTGCCCCACCTGCGCCAGCGTCCGCCGCGCCAGCTCCATGTCTTGGTAAATAAACCAGCCAATGGCTCCAACAAAGGCCAGTAAGATAAACCCGCCAGCAAGGCGGAGGAGGAAGATGAGCAGTGTTGTGTCCATAAGAATTTGTAGAGAGTGGGGAGTGGGGAGTTTTTTACACCCTACACCCTACGCCCCACTCCCTACTCCTCCCGCCGCATTGCCAGCGTTTGGTCATCGAGGTCGGGGGTGGTTAACGGCCGTTCCGCCGCCTCCCCCCCCTCGCCATAAATCAACGCCACGTCGCTGAGATGAATCACGTCACCCGGTTTTAAGACATGTTCGGTGACGGGGCAGCCATTAACGGCCGTTCTGCCCCGGTTGCTCAAATCATACAGCACAAAATGACCCAGCCGCCAGCGAATTTGGGCATGGCTGCGGCTCACCGTTGGGGCATCTACCACCACATCATTCTCCATGCGCCGCCCAATGTGGATAACCGGCTTATCCAGCGGTACATGCTGCCGCCCACCCACAATCAAAAAGGCATCCAGTTGCCGCAGAGCCGCCAGCGCGTCTTGCCCTTTTTGCTCGCGGGCAAAAACCTGGGTGGAAAAAGCGCGTGTTTGCCGTGTGCCGCCCGTTTCAATCGAAATCTCTCGCGGTTGCGCCACCAAATCAGCAATCAGTTCTACTTGCGGCGGGCGGGAAAAGGGGATGCTGGCTCGCTGCAATAACGTGACCAGATAATCGGATAGCTCTTGGGTGATTAACGGCCGTTCGGCCAAAATCGCCCGATAATCATCCGGGTGCAAATGGATGAGAAAATGGGCAAACGACTCCCGCTGCTCCAAACAACGCTCCAACGCCTGCCCAAGTTGTTCCCACAACTCCAGCGGGTCTAGCCCACTGCCCAGCAGCCGCCGAAACGAACCTTCAATCAGCCGCTGCGCCAACGATTCAAAACGTGAAAAAGGGGTTTGTTTCATATCATCGCCCATTGTAGAGCGTTTCCCCGCCGCGTCAATTACCGTTGCCGTCCTGTAGGCATCGGGTATACTGTCCGATTAAATTGGTGCTTGGGGGATTGGAGATTGGAGATTAGAGATTAGAAGCTGGTTAATCTCCAATCCCCAATCTCCAATCCCAAACATGACCAAGGAAACAACATCAAATGGGACGTAGATTCATCCGTGTTCGTCCGTGTCCTATTTTTGAAGGAGTCCAACCATGAGTGGAAAACAGATTCGCCTCACCACCCTGGCCTCGTGCGCCGGTTGAGCGTCAAAACTGGGTCCGGGTGACCTAGCTTATGCGCTGGAGCCGCTGCGTGCGCTGTTCAACCCTGCCGACTATCCGCAACTGCTAGTGGGGCTTGCCAAGGCGGATGATGCGGCTGTCTACCAGCTAAATGCCGAGCAAGCCATTATCAATACCACCGACTTTTTCCCACCCGTTGTGGATGATGGCTACGACTTTGGGGCCATTGCCGCCGCCAATGCGTTATCCGATATTTATGCGATGGGTGGCGAAGTGCTGTTTGCCATCAATCTGGTGGCCTTCCCAGAAAATCTGGACAAGGAGATTTTGCGCGAGATTTTGCGCGGCGGGGCAGAAAAGGTGGCCGAGGCAGGCGGCGTGATTGCCGGCGGCCACAGTGTGGCCGATAAGGAACCAAAATACGGGCTGGCCGTCACCGGCATCATCCACCCCGACAAGGTGAAAACGAAGGGCGGGGCGCAGCCGGGCGATGTGCTGCTGCTGACCAAACCACTTGGGGTAGGGGTAGTAACAACGGCATTGAAGCAGGGGATTACAGAGGAGGGGCATGTGCAAACGGCCGTTTCCAGCATGAAAACCCTCAACAAAGCCGCCGCCCAGGCTGCCCAAGCCGCCAACGCCCACGCCATGACCGACATCACCGGCTTTGGGCTGCTCGGCCACGCCCACGAAATGGCCCACCACGGCCAAGTGTCCTTCCACTTTGCTGCCGACCAACTACCCTGGCTGCCTGGGGCGCTGGCCTATGGCGAGGCGGGGGCATTCCCTGGCGGCATGGGGCGCAACCTGCATCATTTTGAACAATGGGTTACGTTCAGCGACAACGTTAGCCAACTGGTGCAAGATATGTTGTGGACACCGGAAACATCGGGGGGGCTGCTGGTCGCCGTCGCCCCGGATCAGGTGGAAACGTTTAAGACACATTGCGAAACGGCCGTTATCGTCGGCACCGTCGCTGAGGGTGATGGCGAGATTTTTGTTAACGAGTAATCGGTAATCAGTAATCGGTAATCAGTAATCGGTAATGTCGTTTCACGACCGGTTCGCGTACAGCGTGGACTGACAACTGATAACTGGTAACTGATAACTGATTCCTTTCCCCAAAATGGATAGAACAGTACCCACTTCCGCTAACGAAGAAATACAGCTTTACCTCCGCACCTATTATTCCCTGCTTCGTAGCAGCCGTGCCGTGGAAATCAAAACGCTGATTGAAGCCCACAAGCGGATGAACTCCGCCCTGCACATTCATGCCGACGAGCCAGAGCCTGATTTGGCGGCTTTTACCTACAGCATTTTGCGTATTCCCGACTGCCTGAGCGATGTGCGGCTGGTGGTAATGGGGCAGTCGGAACGGGTGTTTGCCCAGCACGGCTACCCTGATGTGGAATCGTGGCGGCACATGCAGGCTCCGGGGCGGCGGCGGCGCAGTTTTTATGATGGCAACGGCACGCTGGCGGTTTATATTGCCAGCCAGTCGGACATTGACGACCTGATTCCGATTTTGACGGCGTACCAGATTGAACGGCGCAAGCTGCACCAACTGCTGCGCGGCGACTCGGTGCGCCAACTGCTGCAAACGTGTGAGGAGGACAAAAACGGCCGTGTGGAGGGTAATGACCTCATCCGACTGGCGCGGATGACGAACATTCCGGCCGAGGATTTGGATCGGCTAGGGCAGATTTGGCGGGGACAAACGGCCGTTAAACTCCTGCAAATCAGCCAAAAAACGCAGGAAATCGCCATTCGCTCCCTGGCCGGGTCGCTCACCGACTACAAACGCGCCACCCGCCGCTGGTGGCAAAACGTCGAACGATGCGTGCCACACGTTCCCTTTGCCGACTGTCCGGTCTACTTTGTTTCCAGCAACACCCACACTCTGACCAACCTGCTCAGTGGCTATGCGCTGCAACGCGAGAAAGATCTGTTTGATTTTGTCAACGCCCAGCCCAACAGTGACCTCAAGCAAGAGTATGAGGCGATTCAGGCGCGTAACGTCCCCAGCCGGATTGAGAATTTTCTTTATTATGTGCTAAAGAAATTTGAGGCGGCGCGAGAAACGGCCGTTTCCCAACGCCTCACCCACGAAAAAAACGTCGGCATCAACCGCATCCCCAGCGACCACGCCTTTGACATTGAAGTTCAGATTGTTTCCCTCAACAAGCTCAGCGAAAAAAGCCTTGATCCCCGGCTTAAGGTTGATGGGTTCAACAAGCTCAGCCGCAGCAACGCCATCGTTGTCAACATAGATTACCCCCTCGGCATGGCCGCCTATCAGGTTCTCACCGAGATCGCCCGCAACATTGCCGAAGTACGCGGCATCTACATTATGGGCAAAGCGGCCACGCTAAACGGCCGTATTGGTGACATCATGATCCCCAGCGTCGTCCACGACGAACATTCGCTCAACACCTATCTTTTTGACAACTGCTTCACCGCCACCGACGTTGCCCCCCACCTCGTCTACGGAACCGTCATGGACAACCAAAAAGCGATCACCGTCCCCGGCACCTTCCTGCAAAACGAAGGCTACATGTCCGTCTTCTACAAGGAAGGCTACACCGACATGGAAATGGAGGGCGGCCCCTATCTCAGTGCCATCTACGAGATGGTGCGTCCGCGCCGCCACCCCTACAACGAACTCGTCAACCTCTATAACGCCAACTTTCCCATCGGAATGCTACACTACGCTTCCGACACCCCCTTTAGCAAAGGCAAAAATCTCGGCTCGCAAAATCTTTCCTACTACGGCATGGATCCTACTTACGCCACGATGGTCGCCATCCTCCGCGCTATTTTGCAAACCGAGATCAAGCATTTGACCAAGCCATAATCAAGCAGTGTATTGCACGCCAAGCGTGCAACGCACTTACCCAACCCATGTCTATAACAGCCCAACTGCTCCACGACCGCCTTGCCCTTATCCGGCAGCAACTCCCCATCTGGCAAACCGATGGCATCCTCATCACCAGCGCCACCAACCGGCGCTGGGCCAGCGGCTTCACCGGCTCTGCCGGGCAACTGCTCATCACCGCCGACAAAGCACTGCTTGCCACCGATTTTCGCTACTGGGAGCAAGCGAAAGAGCAAGCCCCAGCTTTTGAACTGTTTAAGCATCAGCGCACCGACGACGACAGTAAAAAGCTGCTGGTGGCTGCTAACGTTACCCGCTTGGCTTTGGAGGCCAAACAAATCACGCTCTACGACGCGGAAAATTGGCGAAAGCTGGGTAAAGGAATTGAGTGGATACCGTTGGAAAAGAGTTTGGAAGGACTGCGGCAGGTAAAAACGGCCGTTGAGATAGAAGCCCTTCGCGCCGCCGCCGCCATCACCGATTATGCCATGAGCCAAATCAACGAAATTGCCCACGTTGGCATGAGCGAACGCGCCCTCGCCTGGGAACTGGAAAAAACAATGCGTGAACGGGGGGCCGATGGATTGGCCTTTGACATCATTGTGGCTTCTGGGCCACACGGCGCCCACCCCCACCACCGCGCTGGCGACCGCCAACTGCAAGAAGGAGATACGATTGTGGTAGACATGGGGTGCCAGCTCAATGGCTACCGCAGCGACCTGACCCGCACCTTTCACTTGGGCAACAACCCCTCGCCGCAGTTTTGGGACGTGTACGATCTGGTGCTTTCTGCCCAACAGGCCGCTCTAACTGCCCTGCGCCCCGGCATGACGCTGCGCCAGGCCGATGCTGCTGCCCGCGATGTCATCACCGCTGCCGGACATGGCGACCATTTCGGCCACGGCCTCGGCCACGGCGTTGGCCTCGACATCCACGAAGACCCGTTTATGTCCTTCCGCGCCGAAGAAACGGAGACACTTGTCGCCGGAGCGACCATCACCGTGGAGCCAGGTGTTTACCTACCCGGCTGGGGTGGCGTTCGCATTGAGGATTTTGTGCAGGTAACAGATAACGGCGTGGTTATGTTAAGCAACTGTCCCAAGAACCCAATCATTCCGACAAAATAGACCAAAAACGGGACGCGGGCAAACACGGACGAATCCGTGAAATCTGCGAAATCTTTGATTGTCATCCGTGGTGGTATGCCCGCTCAGGCAAAACCAGCGACTGAGGTTACGCTCCCCCCTGCAACTTCACCAACCCATGCTGCGCCGCAATTGCCACCGCTTCGGTGCGGTTGCCAGCGTGCAGCTTGCCCAAAATGGCGCTGACGTGGAATTTGACGGTTCGCTCGCTAATCACCAGCCGGGCGGCAATCTCCTTGTTTTGCAGCCCCAGTGCCAACTGCTCCAGCACTTCCTGCTCCCGTGGGGTCAATGGCTCTAGCGGCGGGGCTTCCTGCCGCTGGCTCACCTGCCGCAGTAGCTTGGAGGCGACCACCGGCTGCAGCAGCGACCCACCTGAATAGACCACGCGAATGGCGTTGAATAGCTCCTGACGCGGCACCCCTTTGAGCAAGTAGCCTTGGGCACCGGCTTGAACGGCCGTTAATATCCGCTCATCCGTGTCAAACGCCGTAAACACAATCACCCGCACCCCCTCATCCGCCGCCCGCAGTTGCCGCAGAGCCTCCACCCCATCCAGCAGCGGCATCTCCAAATCCAGCAGCACCACGTCCGGCTGCAGCACCGCCGCCCGCGCCACCGCCTCCGCCCCATCCCCAGCCTCCCCCACCACCACAAAATCAGGCTGCGTGCCCAAAATCGCCACCAGCCCATCCCGCACCACCGGGTGATCATCCGCAATCAATAACCGTATCTGTTCAGCCATAGCCAAAAAGGGATTGGAGATTAGAAATTAGAGATTCAAAATCCCCAATCCCCAATCTCTAATCTCCAATCTCCATAAACCAACGCAATTTTTACTCCCGCCCCAATTATACCAAGCGACCGCAAAAAGGTTGACGCTCCCCCCAACTGCGTTACCATCTACCTTTTCGGGCAGGGCGATTGCATTCCCTCAATTTGCCCTTTATCTACTGCCTAACCCATGTCATTTCGACGAGTCCGCGAGGAGAAATCCCGTTCTCGTTACCAAATAGAAGCGAGATTCCTCAGAGAATCCCGGAATGACACTATGTATAATAGACATTATCGGAATTAACTTTATGTCACGCAAAGTCGCAAAGACGCAAAGGAAAAAAGCTTGGCGACTTTGCGGCTTTGCGTGAGAAATTCTTATTTCCGCTAATCTCTAATAGGAGTCGTCTCATGAACAAAGACCAGGTTATCTCCGCCGCCAACAACGCTGGCGTGCGCCTCATCCGCTTCCTCTACTGCGACAACGGCGGCACCATTCGCGGCAAGCTTGTCCACATAGACAGCTTTGCCCGCCGTCTTGGCACCGGCATCGGCCTCACCCCGGCCATGCAGGCCATGAACATGCTCGATCAGCTCCAGCCCGTTCCCGGCATGGGACCAGTGGGGGAAGTGCGGCTGGTGCCCGACATTGACAGCTTTGTCATCCTTCCCTACGCCCCCAACAGTGCCGCCATGATGTGCGACATGCTCACCCTGGACAAAAAGCCGTGGGCTGCCTGCCCCCGCAGCTTCCTGCAGCGGATGATCACCCGCGCCGCCCACCTCGGTCTCAGCTTCCAGGCCACCTTTGAAAACGAGTTTAGTCTTTTTCACCCGCAGGACGACGGCAGCTACCTCCCCATTGATACTGGCCTTTGTTTTAGCACCATTTCCATGTCGGCCGGCGCCGAAGTAATGGACAACATCATCGCCGCCCTCGAAGTGCAGGGCATTCCCATTGATGCCTACTACCCCGAACTAGGTCACGGACAACACGAACTCCCCATTCGCCACGCCCCCGCCCTGCGCGCCGCCGACAACCAAATTTGGTTCCGCGAAACGGTGCGGAATGTGGCCGACCAGCACGGCCTGGTTGCTTCACTCGCTCCCAAACCCCAGCCCGATCAGGCGGGCAACAGCGCCCACATCCATTGGAGCATTTGGGATTTGGCCGGGGAAAACAATTTGCTCTATGACCCCAAAGACCCGTACCTGGTCAGCGAACTCGGCTACCATTTTATTGCCGGGGTGCTGGCGCATTTGCCCGGTTTGTTAGCCCTCACCACCCCCAGCTACAACTCCTACCGCCGCCTCCAGCCCCACTTTTGGAGCAGCGCCTACACCTCCTGGGGGCCAGACAACCGCGAAGCGTCGGTTCGCATCGCCTCGACGCTGTGGGGGATGGAAGCGGCTTCGATCAACATGGAGCTAAAGGCCAGCGACCCCAGCAACAACCCGTATCTAGCGTTGGGCGGCCTCATCGCCGCCGGACTGGACGGAATCCGGCGGGAATTGGAGCTTGGCAAAAGCGACGCTGGTTGACCCTGCAACTACAGCGACGAAGAACGAGCCGCGCTGGGGATTGCCCGCTACCCCACCACCCAAGCCCAAAGCCCTCGACGCGCTGGAGAACGACCGCGTGCTCATGGAAGCCCTTACCTGACCTCAGCAGCGTTTACCTCGCCGTCCGCCGTTCGAATACGCGGCGTTCGCGGCGGAGGATGTTGATTTTGTGATCAAGCATCACATTTACAAATTTTAGATTGGAGATTAGGAGGATTGGAAGTTGACAATCTCAATCTCTAATCTCTAATCTCCAATCCCCTGACATGAACCTCAACCACATTCCCATCCTCGACCACCACGCCCACCCGCTGCTGCGGCCAGAGGCAGTACAAACGGCCGTTTCCTTCCAGCAATGGTTCACCGAATCCACCCACCCGGCCACCCACCAGCACCACGTCCCGCACTCCCTGTTTTTCCGCACCGGCATCAAATGGCTGGCGGAACTGCTGGGGTGTGAGGCGACGATAACGGCCGTTCTGGCCGCCCGCGCCGCCGTTCCCTATGCCGAATGGAGCCACCGCCTCTTCAACGATGCCAACATCAGCATGGTGTTGTGCGACTACGGCTACTCGACTGCCGACAGCTACACCCCCACCACCTTCCCCGCCCTGCTCCCCTGCCCCGTTCATCCCATTTTGCGCCTCGAAACTTATTTTCAGGAACTCATCGTCGCCCACCCCCGCTTTGATAATGCCCTTGAAGTGTTTGTCACAACGCTGCGCCGGGCACGGGCAGATGGCTACGTCGCCCTCAAAAGCATCATCGCCTACCGCAGCGGGCTAGACATTGCCCCAGCGGACAAGGCGGGAGCGGAAGTTGCCTACAACTCGCTACACGCAGAAGCACAGCGCAACGGCCGCGTGCGGCTGGCGGCCAAACCGCTGTGCGACTATTTGCTCTGGCTGGCGGCCGAAGAAGCAGCGCGGCAATCCTTGCCGCTGCAAATCCACACCGGCTTTGGCGACGAAGATGCCGACCTCCGCACCGCTAACCCGCTCCACCTGCGCCCGCTAATTGCCCAAACCAAGGCCAACTTGGTGCTGCTCCACATGGGGTGGCCGTTTAGCCGCGAAACGGCGCACTTGGCGGCACTTTACCCCAACGTCTGGCTCGACCTGTCGCTGGCGATTCCCTTTGCCACCACCGGCATCCCCGCCTTGCTGCGCGAGGTGCTGGGGATGGCTCACCACAGCAAAATTATGTTCGCCACCGACGCTTTCACCATGCCCGACATTTTTTGGCTGGCGGCGCGGTGGGGGCGCTGGGGACTGAGCAAGGTGCTGGATGAGCTAATCAGCGAGGGGTTTTTGTCGGCACAGGAGGCGGAGGAAACGGCCGTTTCCATCCTCCACCGCAACGCCCAAACCCTCTACCCCATTTCCAAAGGAATAAACTGATGACCCCATCTGCCCTACTCATTCTTGATACCCAGCAAAATATGTTCGCCGATGATTTTCACGTTGCCAATGGCTCCCAAATCTTGGCAAACATCGCCGCGCTCATCGCCAAAGCCCAAGCCGCCAACGCCAAAATCATCTACATTCGCAACAACGGCGGTGCAGGCGACCCCGACGAACCCGGCACTCCTGGGTGGGAAATCCACCCGGCAATTGCACCTCAAGCAGACGATATGGTTGTGGACAAAGCAACCGCCGATGCCTTCGACAACACAACGCTGCAAAGCCTGCTGGACGGGCAAGGAATAACCGACCTCGTTGTCGCAGGTATGCAAACAGAAGTGTGTATCACCGAAACCTGCCAAACGGCCGTTAATCTTGGCTATAACGTCACGCTGGCGGCCGATGCCCACACAACCTTTGATTGGGAAGAAATGACCGCCGCTGATGCCATCGCCCAAGCCCACAACCTCCTGGCTCCACACCTCACCATCCAACCCACCCAAGAGATTGTCTTCTAGTAACGATTAAGCCTACAGAATGTAGGGCAAAATGTTGGCATAGTACATATAAAAATCAAACGCAAAATCAATGTGTGAAGACACTCATCATATCTTATGTTATCGTTGGAAGGAGCTGACCGTGAGCCACTCAACAAGCTCGACCAAGAAACGCTCGTAGAAATCATTCGTTTATTCGTTGCCATTCGTTGACATGTTTAGCGCGGCGACAACGAATAGGAACGAATCAACGAATACCTTGATACGGCGAATAAGTCAAAACGACAAAAAATCATGGATATAAAATCTTATGACCTGGCAAACCTATCTCAAACAAAACGAAGCCCGCTTTCTCAGCGAGCTATTTGATTTTATACGCATCCCCAGCATCTCCGCCCTGCCCAGCCACGCCGACGACGTGGTTCGATCTGCCAACTGGGTAGCGCAGCGGCTGACCACCGCCGGGGTGGAACATGCCGAAGTACTGCCAACCGGCGGCCACCCCGTCGTTTATGGCGACTGGCTCCACGCGCCCAACATGCCCACCGTCCTCATTTACGGCCATTTTGACGTGCAGCCGGTGGACCCCATTGAGTTATGGGATTCCCCGCCGTTTGAGCCGCGAGTGGAAAACGGCTGTATTTACGCCCGTGGGGCCTCCGACGACAAAGGGGGGATGCTGACTCCGATTTTGGCCGTGGAAGCGTTGCTGCAAAGCGAGGCCAGGCTGCCGCTCAACGTCAAATTTATCTTTGAAGGGCAGGAGGAAATTGGTAGCCCGCAGCTTCCGGCGTTTATGGCCGCCAACCGCGACCGCTTTGCCTGTGATTTGGTGGTCAGTGCCGACGGCTTGCAGTGGACGGCCGATGAGCCGTCGCTGGTGGTGGGGTTAAAGGGGTTGGCGGCGCTGCAAATTGACGTGCAAACGGCTAACAGCGACCTTCATTCCGGCTTGCACGGTGGCGCGGTGCCCAACCCCATCCACGCCCTGGTTCGCATTCTCGATTCACTGCGGAGTCCCGAGGGCAAGATTATGGTGGATGGGTTTTATGACGATGTGGTGGCGTTGAGTGAGGTGGAGAGGGAGCAGTTAACGGCCGTTCCCTTCGATGAAACCGCCTACAAAGCTAGCCTCGGTCTCGACGACCTCTTTGGCGAACCCGGCTACACCACCCGCGAACGCAACTGGACGCGCCCGACGCTGGAAATCAACGGCATTTGGGGTGGCTTTCAGGGAGAAGGCACGAAAACGGTCATCCCCAACCAGGCCCACGCTAAAATCACCTGCCGTTTGGTCGCCAATCAAGACCCGGCCAACATCATTCGCCAAATCAGCGACCACGTTGCCCGCCACACCCCGCCCGGTGCCAAAGTGACCATCACCCCGCGCAGCGGCAGCTCCACCCCCTACCTCATGCCCACCGACCACCCCGGCAACGTCGCCGCCGCCGCCGTGCTGGAAGAGCTGTACGGCCAGGCTCCTTACGTCACCCGGCTCGGTGGCAGCATTCCCGTTTGCTCGCTGTTCCTCAAAGAGTTGGCGGCCTACACGGTGGGGTTTGGCTTCAGCATAGACGATGAAAACCTGCACGCCCCCAACGAATTTATCCGTATCCGCAACTTTGAGCGGGGGCAGCGCGGTTACTGTATGCTGCTAAAGGAGTTGGCGGAAACGCTCACACAAGGATCGCACTAACGGCCGTTCTGCCACAAAAGGATTATTCTCATGAGCTACGCTGTGTATGTGGGTAAACAGTTGACGGCAAACGGCCGTTCCTATCTCGCCGGGTATGGAGATGAACCATCGAGCCACTGGCTGGAACTGGTGCCACGCCAGCGGCATCCAGCCGAGGCGACGATTACCGTGGGCGTAACCCCGCAGGCCGAAATGCCGGGGGAACTGATGGACATTCCGCAGGTGGCGGAAACGGCGCGGCATTTGCGCGTCAGCTACTCCTACTATCGCGGCGTGCCTGCCCCACTGACCAACGGCGGGTTGAACGAACACGGTGTCGCCGTGCGCGATGTTTGGTCCCCTTCGCGCCCGGAACTGGTGCAAATGACCCCGCGCAACCAGCGCGGCCCCAACTACAGCGACCTAGCGCGGATCGTGGTTGAACGTGCCCACACCGCCCGCGAAGGGGTGGAAATCATTGGCGATCTGATCGCCCGCTATGGCTACTCAACCTATGGCGGCAACTCCCACTTTATTGCCGATGCCGACGAGGGGTGGGTGGTGCTTGAGTTTGCCGGGGGGCAGGGGCTGTGGGCGGCACAGCGGGTGGGTACCAACAACATTCGGGTGTCGCGGCCGGGGTACATTGGGGCGATTGCGGCCGATTTTGCCAGCGACCCCAACGTGATGGCACCGCCCCATTTGGTGTCGTTTGCCGTGGCGCAAGGGTGGTATGTGCCGGACGAGACGGGGTTGTTTGATGTGAACAAGGTGTATGGAGATGGAAACGGCCGTTCTGCCGGGGTGCGCCTCATCGAGGACGAACTAACCCGCCTGGCTGCAACACGCAAGCTCACGCTGGAAGACATCATTTGGGCGGTGCGCCACCCGCAGCTAACGGGCGACACCGCCGGGTACGGGCAAATTGTGCCGCTGGCTCCCCAGCCTTACCCCGAACTGCGCTGCCTATGGCACACGCAGTCAGGGTCGGTGGCCGCGCCGTTTGTCCCCGTCTTTTTGGGCTGCAGCGACCTGCCGCCAGAGTTTAAGCAGCACCGATACCTCACCCATGACGAGTCGCGCCGCTTTGTGGACGGGCGCAAGGGGTCAACTAATCAGTCGCAGGTGCCGCAAACGGTCGAGGCAACGCGCTCGGCGTTCCGGGCGGTTAAGCGGCTGCTGTATTGGGTGCTGGAACATCATGAGGAGTTGGTGGGGGAAATAACGGCCGTTTTCCAAGCCCACGAAGCCCGCCTCATCGCCGAACACAACGACATTGTAGCCACCGCCGCCACGCTGCTCCATGCCAACCAGCCAGAGCTGGCACGCCGCTACCTGACCTATTACAGCCAAACGGAGCTACTTAACGGGCTGCGGTTAGTGGAAACCTTGACGGCGTATGCCGAAACACGCAGTCGTCTGCGGCATGGGCTACGCGAGACGGTTGGCAGTCAGGGGCCGGGGCAGGTTTGGTAGCTATAAAACTCGTTGTTACTGGCAAAAACAAAACGCCAAAAGGAGACCTTCAATGTCTAATAATGTATATGGGATTGATCCAACTATATTGAATTCGTCTGTTCTTACGGGCAAACGTTCAGTAGATACCGGGATTGGGTTCGGAGTACCACGCAGTTTTCCCTTCCAGCAAGCGGTTCCGCTAACTGACGCATGGACTATTACAAAAGATCCAGTGACTACGGGATGGTCGGTCGAACCAAATGATGGGTTCCTTCGTTTTGAAGCGACCTCTGTGGGTAACAACCATCACGAGCAAGTGACTGCCGCGATCAATGGGTCTTTTTCCTCAACCAATGCAACCATTACCATTGCCTTTCAACTACGGATAAATAAAGTCAATACATTGGTTGGAAGTTCCGAAGGATTTAACTTTCCCCAAGGGTTAGGGCTTTTCCTCTATCAAAATGCACCTTCGGACTATTATTACAAAGACATAGTCAACGAAAATCGCTTCCTGCAACATTCCAAAATCAAAGCGGACGGGACGTGGCACCGTATTGTCATGACCATTCAGCAAAGTGGAAATGTGATAATGCTGTGGGAAGACGATGAGTTGATGTTTACCTGGAATCCAGTTCAGCCTATTGGTGAGATTGTGGAAGCCTCTTTTGGCATCTGGGCAAATGGAGGCAGCGGCAGCATTGACCTGGGTGATGTTACCGTTCTGGTTGGCTTGAACCAACAAGCCAGGCTTAGCCGATCTGTTGCCCAGCCTGCCCAAAACTTTCTGACAGCCCACATCACGACTGTGCAGGGACTGGCATCGTATGTGACAAACGCCCTGGCAGCAGCCGAACCTGTTGCAGAAGCATTACGCGCCATCTCTGTAGGACCTGGTGCTCTCTTTTGGGGGCTAAGCATTAGCCCAGAGCTGAAGCAAGCCGCACAAACCATGCACCAGGATCCACGAATCACAGCCCTGGTTACCCAGGCAAAGCAACTCTTACCGCTAAAAAAAGAGTTTTCATTCTATATTGGCATTGGCGGAAGTGCGTCATGGATCATCTCAGGGGGGTACAGCTTGGGATTCTTGCTCAACGCAACGCCTAACCCATCCGAACCTCAATTCGCGGTACTTACCTTAAACGCCGGAGCCGCTACGAATATTGGCATCCAAGCCAGTGTGGATATTGGCTTTGTTAATCCGCAAACACCGCGTGAGTCTTTGGGCTTAGGGGCTTATGTACAGGTGGATGCAGGGGAAGCTGTCCAATTTAGCGCAGGGATATCTGGTGGTATTCCCCTGCGTGCAGGAGAAAACGCTGGCCTCATCGTTATCGGTGGTCTAGGTGTCAGCGTACTCCCCGTTGACGTTGCAGCGGGGCTGACCTACACTTTTAACATGGCTCAACTTTAAAAAGCGATCCGGTGGATGAGGAGGAACAACGGCCGTTAACCAACACGCTGAATTAGGCAGGGGAGCAAAGGAGATTTCTCCCCTGCCTCCCTGCTCCCTACACCACCCCATCCAACCGCAGCAGCGTCTCCAGCAGCACCCGCCCCCCATTCACATTGTCCTCCGGCACGGTGTATTCATCGGGCGAATGGCTAATACCCCCTTCGCTCGGCACAAAAATCATACCGATGGGACACAGTTGGACAATATTCATCCCATCGTGCCCAGCCCCGCTGGGCATCACCCGGTGCAACAGCCCCAGCGCCCGGCACGAAGCGGCAATTGCTTCCATGATGCGCGGGTCGGCCAGCACCGGCTCCTTGTCTTCCACAAAATCAAATTCCGCCCCCACCGCCTCGGCAGCTAAACGCAATTCGGTCTCGGCCGCGTCAAGAACGGCCGTTTCCAGCCCCCGAATCTCCACCGAAAGCTCCACCCGCCCCGGGATCACATTCGCCACCCCCGGCGACACCGTGACCTCACCCACCGTTCCCACAATCCCATGCGCCACCGCCACATCCCGCACCTGCAGCACATAGGGCGCGGCCAGCCACAGCGCGTCGCGGCGGCTCGCCATGGGTGTGGTGCCAGCGTGGTTGGCATAACCGAGAAAAACCACCTGATAGCGGCGAATGCCAACGATACCCGACACGACCCCAACGGCCGTTTTTGTCTCCGCCAGCAAGCCCCCCTGCTCCACATGCAGCTCCACATACGCCGCCAGGCTGCCCACCGGCCGCGCCGCCTCGGTGATGCGGTTGGGGTCAAGCCCGGCTTCGCGCAAAATGTCGGCCAGGGAACGGCCGTTCCATCCCAACCGCTGCAACAGCCCCACATCGTAATTGCCCGCCATCAACCGGCTGCCCATCGTCCCCCCCGCCATCGTCGCTTCCTCGGCAGCAAAATTGATGATCGCCACCGGATGGCGCAGCCGCACCCCAGCCGCGTGCAGCGTCCGCACTGCCGCCAATGCCGCCAACACCCCCAACGCCCCGTCATATTTGCCCCCGTGCGGCACGGTGTCGGTGTGGGAGGCCAGGGCAATGGGGGGCAAATCTGGCTCGGTGCCAGGGTAAAGGGCAATCGTATTCCCCGCCGCATCCTCCGTCACTGCCAGCCCCAGCTTTTCCATTTCACCGCGCACCCAGGCTCGGCCGGCCCTGTCCGCCGCCCCATACGCCAGCCGCACCATCCCGCCCGTCGTCTCATCCACCCCAATTTGCGCCAGCACCTCCAAATCGGCCAGCAGTTGTTCGCCGTCAAACATTGCCTGCAAAGAATTGATTGTCATCGCTACCTCATGATCCGGGCGTATGCAATACGCCCCTACAAATGCCGCCCTGTAGGGGCGTATTGCATACGCCCTTTCTTTATTACCCGCAAATGGTATGGGCAATTCCAACCACAAGCAAACAAAGATGCCTGCCACCCTTTTTTGCGCTACCATCACCCAATCTGTAGAGCAATTTTGCAAAATTGCCCTACGCACGCAAACATGACCCAATGGGGAAACTGTAAGTTTGGGGATCAATCTCCAATCTCTAATCTCCCAATCTCTATCCAGGAGGCCACATGACCAACGGACTTGAACTAATTATCAACGGCAGGACACACTGGGTAACGGCCGTTCCCGAAACCCCACTACTCTATGTGTTACGCAACGACTTGGGGCTGAAAGGGCCAAAATATGGCTGTGGGCAGGAGCAGTGCAACGCCTGCAAAGTGCTGGTAGACGGCCAGGACGTGCCATCCTGCAAACTCCCTATCCAGCAGGTCGCCGGGCTGCCCATCACCACCGTTGAGGGGCTGGGCAGTGCCGACAACCCCCACCCACTGCAAGAAGCGTTTGCCGCCGAGCAAGCGATTCAGTGCGGCTATTGCGCCGCCGGGATGGTCATCGCCGCCCAGGGGCTGCTCAACCGCACCCGCTACCCCAGCGACGACGACATCCGCGCCGCGCTGGCCGACAATCTTTGCCGCTGCGGGGTGTATGAACGGGTACGGCGGGCGATCAAGCTGCGAATCGGCCGGCCGCACTGGGATCCCATCTACGACATCATCACCCTGGCCGACCCGGCCGCACCTGCCGCCACCGCCCTACCTCCTTCCATCGCCCAAACGCCCGATCTTGACGCTTGGATTCAGATTAACCATGACGAAACGGTGACGATTTTTTCCGGCAAGGTGGAGATTGGGCAGGGGATTAAAACGGCCGTTTCCCAAATCGCCGCCGAAGAACTGGACATAGCTCTGTCGCGCATCCGCATCATCAGCGGCGACACCGGGCAGGTGCCGGATGAAGGGCTGACGGCGGGCAGCATGTCGGTGGAAGTCAGCGGACGGGCTTTGCGCGTGGCCGCCGCCGAAGCCCGCCACCTGCTGCTGACGCTGGCCTTTGAGGAACTGGAAGCCAGCGACCTGGCCGCCCTTCAGATCAACGATGGCGTGATCACCGACCCCGCCACTGGCCGCCAAACAAGCTACTGGAAGCTGATGGGAGGCAAACAGTTTGGCCGCACCATCAGCGGCACAATCGCCCCCAAAGACCCCACCGCCTACACGCTCATCGGCCAGCCAGCTCCCCGCGCCGATGTGGTGCCCAAGCTGACGGGGGTTCCCAGCTATGTCCACGACCTCGATTTGCCGGGGATGGTGCATGGGCGGGTGGTACGGCCACCCAGCTACGGGGCGCGGCTGGTGAATGTGGACGAAACGGCCGTTTCCCACCTCCCCGGCGTGCTGGCGGTCATCCACGACGGCAGCTTTCTGGCCGTCATCGCCGAACGCGAAGAGCAAGCCATCTGGGCTTCTGAATCGCTACGCGCAAATGCCACCTGGCACGACCACGCCCCACTCCCCGCTCCCGACACCCTCTACAGCCACCTGCTCACCCAGCCGGCCGAATCGGTGCTGGTGCGGGAGGGAACGGCCGTTGCCGACCCCATTCCCCCCGCCAACCCCAGTCCCACGCTGCAAGCCAGCTACTATCGCCCCTACCAAATGCACGGTTCGCTGGGGCCATCGGCGGCGGTAGCGCAATGGCAAGAGGGACAATTGACGGTGTGGAGCCACACCCAGGGGCCGTTTATTTTGCAGGCGGCTCTCGCCGAAGCGTTGGCACTGTCGCCGCAGCAGGTGCGGGTTATCCACACTGAGGGGGCGGGAACCTACGGCCACAATGGGGCTGACGATGCGGCGATGGATGCGGCACTGCTGGCGCTGGCGCTGCCCGACCGCCCGGTGTCGCTAAAATGGATGCGCGACGATGAACACAGTTGGGAACCGTATGGCCCGGCGATGGTGGTGAAGCTGGCGGCGACGCTCCACGACGGCCACATCGCCGACTGGAACCATGACGTGTGGAGCTACCCCCACATGGGTCGCCCCCGGCCAATGGGGGATAGTTCGGGGTTGGTGGCGGCGTGGCACAGAAAACGGCCGTTTTCCCGCACCCCACAACCCCTCTTTCTGGGCAACCATGCTGGCAGCTATCGCAACGCCGACCCGCTCTACGATTTTGCCCACAAGCGGGTCGTTGCCCACCACGTTGCCAACAGCCCTCTCCGCACCTCCTCCCTCCGCAGCCTGGGGGCGTATGCCAACGTCTTTGCCATCGAATCGTTTATGGACGAACTGACCCACGCCGCTGGAGCCGACCCGGCGGCGTTCCGGCTGGCGCATCTGGCCGACGACCGCGCCAAGGCGGTGATTGAAGCGGCGGCCAACAAGGTGGGCTGGCATAGCTACACGCCAAGCGAGGGGCGCGGCTTGGGCATTGCCTTTGCCCAATACAAGAACCGGCAGTGTTATGCCGCCATTGCCGTGGAGGTGGCGGTGAACCGAGAAACGGGAGCCATCAAGCTGCTGCGGGCGGTGATTGCCGCCGATGCCGGGCAAATGGTGAACCCGGACGGGATGAGCAACCAGCTTGAAGGGGGCTTTGTGCAGGCGGCAAGCTGGACGCTGGCCGAAGCGGTGGATTTTGCCCCCGACGGCATCCGCAGCCGCGACTGGGACAGCTACCCGGTGCTACGTTTTGACAACGTGCCGCCCATCGAGACGGTGCTAATCAACCGCCCCCACCTCCCGTTTTTGGGGGTAGGTGAGGCGACGCAAAACCCGACCCCGGCGGCGATTGCCAATGCCGTTTTTGCAGCCGTTGGCGTGCGGCTGCGGGAAATTCCGTTTACGCCGGAACGGGTGCTAGCAGCATTGGCAAATACAATTTCGTAGAGGCAAAGGTGTCGAAAAGATGGATTGAACAGGTTAATGGCACTACGAATAGTATGCAACCGTGGCTCCGATGTTGTCACCACAATGTCACCAGAAACGGCCGTTTAATTCGCCTCTCCCCGCACTCTGTATTACACTTGTGCCAAAATAATCACAAAAGTTGGAGATTGGAGATTAGAGATTGTGAACCTTCATCAATCTCCACGCTCTAATCTCCAATCTCTAGACCCTATGATTGCAGAAACGGCCGTTAAACTCCGCCAAAACATCCAAAAAGTCATCGTCGGCAAAGACGAAATCATTGACCTCACCCTCATCGCCATGCTCTGTGGTGGGCATTTGCTCCTCGAAGACGTACCGGGCACCGGCAAAACCACCCTCGCCAAAACCATTGCCGCCTCGCTCGGCTGCACCTTCCACCGCGTCCAGTTCACCCCCGACCTCCTCCCCTCCGATGTCACCGGCATCTACTACTACAATCAGAAAAGCCAGGAGTTCGAGTTCCGCCCCGGCCCCATCATCTCGCAAATTTTGCTGGCCGACGAAATCAACCGCGCCACGCCGCGCACCCAGTCGGCCCTGCTAGAAGCGATGCAGGAGCGGCAGGTGACAGTAGACATTGCCACCCACAAGCTGCCACAGCCCTTCCTCGTCCTCGCCACGCAAAACCCGGTGGAACTGGAAGGCACCTTCCCCCTGCCCGAAGCCCAGCTTGACCGCTTCCTGATGAAATCGCCCTCGGTTACCCCAGCAGACGCCAGCGAAGAAAACGACATTTTGCTCCGCTTGAACGGCAAGATCTGCTGAAACGCTAGAAGCAGTGGTTCAGCTTTACCGACATTCTCACCATGTGCAAGATGAAGCCCGGCAAATCCGCGTCGAACCCTCCGTCCGCAACTACATCGTCAACGTCTGCCGCGCCACCCGCGACCACGCTGACATTGAGCTGTGCCGCCCTCGCGCCATAATGCATTTCTATCGCACTTGCCAGCATTAGCGGCCGTTCGCAGGCGCGACTTCTGTCATCCCTGATGATGTCAAACCATACCCCCTACGTCCTCACCCACCGCCCCATGGTCAACTCCCCAACCCGCCTGCGCGGTCGCAAGCCCGAAGATTTTCAATTAAAGAGGTAGTGGCGATGGTGCCGGAAAGCAGGAATCGTAAAAAACAGATTCGAGACTGGGAGACTGAGATCAAGGCCCCCAGTCTCCCAGTCTCCTCTTCTTCCATGCTCCAATCCCCCGAACAAATCCACCTCGTCATTCGGCAAAAACCACAGCGGCAGCACGCCTGAAGCGCGGCGCAACCTGATGGTAGCGGCCATGAGCGCAAAGGGGTCAACATGGCTGATGTACCTTTAGCGGGGACCAGCGGCGCGAACGGGAAACAGCATTTTTAGCGATGCCGACCCCCTAGCTGTGCTAAAGTCGGTCATCATTGGGCTCACCGGTCAAAATTTGCCCTGCTCGCCCTCGGCGGTGCCGTTGCTCATCGTCGCCGTCAGCACCATGGAAAATCTGTCGCTGCTGGCGTGACCTATGAGCGCAGTTTAAACCCGCGTCTTCCCCGGCGAACCGATTGAAATGACCATCACCGTGGGCAACGACAAATTTTTGCCCCTCACCTGGCTCCGCTTCCGCGATGAACTGCCCATTTCCCCAGAAGAAAGCTTTTATTTCGCAAACGTACGCCACCCGGCCCTACACCTCTACAACACCTTCTCGCTGCAAGGCCATGAGCAAAACCGAGCGCAGCAACACCCTGCGCTTCCAAGCGGGGCCAATATCACATCTACCGTCACCTACGAATCGCGACATTTTACCCTGTTTACCATCGAACGAGGAGCATTATCATCTGATACGCTGGTGGTTTACTCCGCAGCTTGGCTGTTGGATACAGCTTGGCTTGCCAGCCAAGGAGCCATTTGGCGAGGTGAAAGTCAGCCGCAGTCTTTACTGACCTAACTGAAACGCAGGCATCCGCGACTACCACCCCAACGACCGCTTCCGCGATGTTCACTGAACAGACGGCGCGCGTAGTTTGCAGACAAAGGTGTATGATCCGTCCACGGGGATGACACCACGTTTTTCTCAACGTCGCCACTTCGCCAAACATTGGATGGGGTTTAACGCCGACCTGCTCGAACGCGCCGTCAGCGTCGCCGCCTCTATTGCCAACTACGGCGTGCAGCAGGGGTGGGGCGTGGGCTTCTACGCCAACGGCTCTGTCCCCAACTCCGACCAGCCCATCCGCGTCGCCCCCGGCCGCTCCCCCGACCAGCTTGGCCGGGTGCTGGAAGCGATGGCCGCCGTCACCGAATTTGCCACCAGCGCCATTGACCTGATGCTGCTGCGCGAAAGCCCCGGCCTGCCCTGGGTTGCCACCATCGTCCTCGTCACCGGCATCGTCACCGACGAAATCATGGTTGCCCTCCTGCGGCTAAAAGAAGCCGGCCGCCGCGTCGTCCTCATCTCCCTAGCCGACGACCCGCCCCCGCTGGAGCTGGGCAACATGCTTACCTACCACATTCCAGCCACCGTCCCCGCCTTCCAAAAAGGGCGCAAGGCCGCTACTGCCACCGAGGCCGCCCTCAACGCCATCCCCACGCCCGAACCGCTGGGGATTAGTTTTGAGAAAATAACACAGAATTGATCACCGCGAATGGCACTGGTTTTCAGTATGGTCACAAAGAAATTACACAGAGTTCCACAGAGTCCAGAAAGAGTTCCACAGAGGTTTCTCTGGGAACCTCTGTAGAACCTTTTTGCAAATAATCCAGGTTCTGTTGGCATTTGTCATTCCGACGAGTCTTCGAGGAGGAATCTTTCGATTTGACCGTAATATCTCTTGGCAAAAGAGAAAGATTCCTCGGAGGACCTCGGAATGACACGGCAAATTCGATGATTTTGACCCTTTCTACAAAATGTCAACACAACCTAATTTGGGCAAATTTCGCTTTCATGCGTGGCAACAAACCGTTTCATGATTAACTTGAGGCTCCCAGCAGCGAAAAAAATAGCGCGGCAACATTACCCCACCTGGCAGCAGGCGTGGGCGTATGCCCGCTATGAGCTGCTTTACCTAAGCTGGGCGGTAATGGAGGTGGCACTGCTGACCCCGGTGGCGCTGGCGCTCCTGCCGTGGCTGCGCTATTGGCCGGCCGCCCAAACCCTCCTGCTCCTCCTCTTGCTCCTCCTCCTGCCATTCAACCTGGTACGCCTGCTGGATCAATTAGCCGTGTCGCTGGAGCGGCAGCGGTTGGTGCTGATGGTGGGGGTTGTGTGGGTCATTTTGCTCATGCTGCGGCTGCTGTATGGGGCAACTTGGCTGTTGGATATGGGGTGGCTAACGGCCGTTTATCACACCCTCACGCAAAACAACAACGACCTCTGGCTGCGTGACTTCCTCATCATCGCCCTCGTTGGCTTCACCTGGTGGCGCGGCATTGTGCTGGTTACCAGCGAACCCGGCATTGCCTTGCTTGGGGTTCTGTTCCGGCGCGGGGCGTTAATCATCGCCCCCCTGTCCATCTGGCTGGCAACCCGGCTAACATGGAGCATTGCCCCCTATTTGCTGCTGTTTGTGCTGGCGGGATTAACGGCCGTTTCCCTCACCCGCGTCGAACAAGCCGAACGATTCCACGCCGCCCTGCTGCCCTCCGCCACCCCGCGCTGGCTCAGCACCGTTGTTGGCTCCAGCGTGCTGGTTACGGGGCTGGCCGCCCTGCTCGCCACCGGCATCGCCAGCCTCAGCACTGCCCAAATCAACTGGCTGTGGCTCCCCTTTCGCTTTGGCTGGCGCGTCCTCAGCCTCACCGTCGTCTTTCTGCTTTTCCCCCTCACCAGACCAGTCGAACGGCTGCTGCAATGGCTGTCATCTCTTTTTGCCATGCTGGCGGCCTGGATGTTGCAAAACGCCCAGCCGCCACCCGAATCCGATTTCACGGCGGGGCAAAATCAAGACCTTATCGAGCGGTTGACGCAAAATCCGGGGGCGGCACTGGTCAATTGGCGGCTGGTTTTTGTTATCCTGCTGCTGCTGCTCATCGTTGGAGCGGCCCTGCTCATGGGGTGGCGGTATCGGAGAAATCGGTTGGGGTTGGAAAACGGCCGTTTTTCCCGTACCACCCGCCAGCAAACCACCGCTCTAGAAACGCCCAGCCTCTTTGAACGGCTCTTTGGTCAGCGGCGCAGTTGGCGCGATGCCCAAACCATCCGCTCCATCCGCCGCGCCTACCAGCAGCTTTGCGCCGCCGCCGCCGCCGCCGGGCATCCCCGTGATGACAGCGAAACCCCCTACGAATATTTGCCCCGCCTCGGCGAACTATGGCCGCACAACCAGCCCGACCTGCGGCTCATCACCGAAGCCTATGTTAAAATCCGCTATGGAACCCTGCCCGAAACCCGCACCGAACTGGAGAAAATTTTGGCCGCCTGGCAGCGAGTTGCCGAAACAGAACCCGTAAAGTGAAGCCAAACAGGGCATAAACCCACTCAACTCAACGCCAGTGCGATTGCTTGCTCAGTGGTCATATGCCCGCCTTTCGCCCATTCCAGATCAAATGCCACACCCCCCAGCCGCGTTCGCAGCCTCGCCAAAGCAGCCGTGATGTGCTTTTTTGCCGTTTGTTCGAGCGGTGCGCCAATGCGCTCCCGCAAGGCTTCGGCTGCTGCCAAAAGTCGAACCGCTTGTTCATACCGTTCTTCATCTTCGTTGACCTGAGCCAGTGATTCAAATGAATAGGCATATCCCCGCCACAGACCCAAATAATGGCGCATACGCAATGATTCACACAGCAATTCCCTGGCACGCCCATACTCCCCCACTGTGTGCGAGATTTCCCCTAGGTTATGAATGGCAAGAGCTACGCCGCGTTGGTAGCCCAGCAATTGATAAATATCCCGACATTCGAGCAATGCCTGTCGTGCAGCTGCATATTCTTGGGTTTCCAACAAGTCCGCACCCAGAAGGTTGAGAGCCGTTGCCAATTCAAACGGGCTGTCTAATTCGCGCCACAGGGCAACGCTGTCCAGGTCATAGGAAACGGCCGTTTCCATCTCATCCGTCGTATAAGCAATATGGATCGCCAACAACTGTTTACCCTTCGCCATCCCCGCCGTATAAGCCATCTGCTCGGCCATCCGCAACGCCGCTTCAATCTCCGTTTGCAGGTGCGTCAGTTTGCCAGCATAGCGAGCCAGGTCACAATACATCAACCGCGCATCTATCTCCCCCCGCCCATCGCCAAGCTGCTGAAATAACTGCTGCGCTTGTCGTGCACACTCCAGCCCATAGTCAAAATCCGAGATCGCCGAAGACAGGCCAGCCGCCGCTAGCAAAGCATATCCCCGCGAGAGTGAAACCAAACCTTGCGTATCTGCCAACACACGTTGCAGCCAGCGCCGCCCCTCCTGGAAAAAGCCACCCAGTTCCCAAAACTTTAATTCCATGCCCAACTGCGCCACCAGGGTCAATGCCTGCTCACCATCATGTGCGACCAGCCACTCAAACGCACGGCGCAAATTATCGTGATCGTCCTGCACCATCCGCAAACGCTCAGGCAACGTCTGCCCCGCCCGATTCTCCGCCACTTGGGAGACAAGCTGAGCATAGTATCGTCCATGACGTTCCTGCACCTCCGCCTCCTGATCACTGTCACGCAACTGCACCTGGGCAAACTGCCGGATAGTTTCGTGCATACGATAGCGTCGGTATTCGGCATCCGCTCCAAAGACCACCAGCGAATGGTCAACCAACTCAGCCAGAGTCTCAAGGCAAGGCTTTCCTTGTGCGCTAACCATCTCCGCTGCTTCTAGAGTCCACCCACCAGCAAAGACGGCTAAACGGCGCAATAGCGAGCGTCCCTGATCGCTCAACAGTTCGTAAGACCAGTCAATCAGGGTATACAAGGTGCGCTGGCGTGGCAGACTTCCGGCCACCTGCCTGTTCAGCCAGGCAAAACGTTGTCCCAGCCGTTCAGCAATGGCAGAGACAGGCAAGGCACGGGTTTGCGCGGCAGCGATTTCGATAGCCAGAGGAATGCCATCAAGCTGCTGGCAGATATGAGCCACCGCCCGCACATTGGTATCGGTCAGCGCAAAATGCAGCAGCGATTGGGTCGCACGGCCGGTAAATAGCTGAATCGAGTCAAAGCCCAGAGCCTCCGCCACCGTGAGCTGTGTTTCGCCGTTCGTGGTGGGAACGGTCAATGGTTCCAGCCGTACCACTTGCTCCTCTGCCACTCCCATCGGGAGGCGGCTCGTCGCCAAGACCGTCAGCCCTGCCGCCTCATGGCAAACTGCTTGCACCAGGCGGGCGCACGCTTGCACCAGGTGTTCGCAGTTATCCAGCACCAGCAGCATCGTCTTGTCGCGCAGGTAATCCATAATGGTAGCGGTGGACGAACGCCCTGTGGTTGGCAAACGCAGCGTCGCCGCCACCGCATCGTCCACAGATTTTTCATCGGTAACGCCGGCCAGCTCAACAAGGCAAATGCCATGAATGAAAACACTGGCCAGACGGTGAGCAACTTCAATTGCCAGGCGCGTCTTACCAACACCGCCTGGCCCTGCCAATGTTACCAGCCTGACCGTGCGACCTGACAGCAGAGCGACCAGCCGTGCCGACTCTGGCTGCCGCCCAAAAAAGCGTGTCAGAACGGGTGGCAACACAGCCTGCGCCGCCTGCGGCTCGACCCGTGCCAGGGCGCGGATTTGTTCGGCTAGTATCACGGTCTCGACGGCCGGTGCTAAACCAAGCTCAGTTGCCAGCACGCGGCGACACGTTTCATAGACATCCAGTGCGGCACTGCGCTGATCGGCACCCGCCAGCACGCGCATTAATTGACGATAGGCAGATTCACTCAGCGGCGCATATACAAGCAGACGGCGGATGGTACGTTCGGCTTCAGCCAGTTGCCCAGCCTGTTCCTGATACGCTGCCAACTGTTCCAAGGCCGTTGTCACCTGCACGTCTAGCTGCTGGCGCTGCATCAGGAGCCACTCGTCAAACTGTAGGCAGTTAGGAAGTGCGAATTCGTCTAAAAACTCGCCGCGCACCAAATCAAGTGCCTGTGTCAGCCGGGCAGCACAGGCGGGGCAAGTGTGCGGGTCGGGGTGAGTATGACGACGGCAATCTTCCAGCAAGAACCGAAAGCCGGTCACATCCAGTTCGTAATCGCTCAGTGGGTTGAAACGCAGGGTGAGCCGATCCCCAACCAAGTGTGGTTGTTCGTCGGCAGCAGGCATCCCCAATGTTTTCTGAAGCTGCGCCCAGGTTACGCGGAGGTTGTTTTGCGCCGCAGCCGTTGGCAAATCGGGCCACAGCAAGCCCAACAGCACTTCGCGGCTGTGGGCATGTTCCGACTCGATCAGGAGATAGGCCAACAATCCAATCGCCTTGCGGTTGGTAAGCGTGATGGCTCCTAATTCGGAATGCTCGATCTGTAAGCGACCGAGTAAAGAAAAAATCAATCTAGACAAGACCGTCCAAACTAATGATGAATTAATGGTGTGTCCCTAAAGTTGAGAAACTATATCACAATGGATGAAAAACATCATCCGCTCCCATAGCTTGCAACCATTGTGCGGCGCGATCCAAACAGCATCCTACCCTAGACAGGCGATCGCTAGAAGCAACAAGGTTGCCGTCCAACGTTCCCACGATGCCCTCACTGCCGCAGGAGCTATTCCATTTGAGTTCTTCAAAAAAGGAGAAAGAGTATGTACATTCGTCGCTTGGAATTAATTACTATCTTTGTCGCTGTTCTTGTTCTTAACGTTCTGTTTAGCATCTGGTTGATGTCGGGCAAAGCCGTTGGCGTGGCTTGGGCCGGCTCGCTCAGCCAAAATGTGGAGGCCGCCGCTGCTGCTGCCATCCCCAGCTCCTTTAGCTATCAGGGTACGCTGCGGGACGCGGACGGTAATTTGATCAGTGGTACAGTCAATCTGAGCCTCCGCCTTTACGGTGTGGTGACTGGCGGTACGGCACTCTACACTGAAGCGTTTACTGATGTCAATGTGCGTGACGGCCTTTTTACGGTTGTCGTGGGTGATGCTCAGGCGTTACCGGCCAGCATCTTTAACACTGTTCCACTCTATCTTGGCATTAAAGTCAACAACGATGCTGAATTGTTGCCCCGTCAACGGCTGCATCCTGTGCCTTATGCGATGCAGGCTACCAGTGCACAAACGGCCGTTACCGCCAACAACCTTGCCCAAGGCGGCGGTGTCCCCAACCTCGTCACCCTTGGAACCAACGGAGCCAGCGAGATCGCCTTTGCACCCGGTGGCAAAGTAGCCAGTGATACCAACGGGCTAACGGTGACAAGCGGCAATAACAAACCCGTGATTGTAAACAGCGATCTGGTGGTGAATGGCTCCTGGAGTGCTGGTGCCATTCTGGACGTTGGCGATTCCAACGGCGGGCAAAATACACGCTCTCAATACCCGGTAGATATCCAGCGCTACGTCGTGCAAGCCCCAGACAATGGCGCCTCACCGGACACGGTTCCAGTAGATCAGGAAATTCTCAACAATTTCTGTCGGGACGAAGACGGCTGCTGGGTGAGTTTATACATGCGTAATTGGGACGGAAAGACACGATGGCCGAAGTGTCACTGCTCGCCACCTCAGCCTTGGCTATATTGATAACATAACAAACGGTATTGGGATTTCCGCATTGCTCGGATGTTTCCGTCGGCACCGATAATGATGGTGCTGTCGGCCATCTCTTATTATCTATAACGCCTGTTTCCTGACCGACGGCGAATACGTTAACGCCGCGCCCCCAGCGACAGTCAACCGGGCTTTGGGTTGCCTCGAATTGGTATGGGCGCTTATAGTGGCCCCACTGACCTGTGTTCTGATCGTGTGAAGACTAAATTGCCATATCAGATAGGAGGTGAATTGTGAGGCAATTTTATCGTTCTCGATCAAGGAACCGGTTTTGGGGTGGCTTACTGGTGTTCTCACTGGCCTTGCTGCTGCTCCTTTACCGCATTGCACAGGCGGTGTGTGGTGGCGGCAATCTCGGTGATTTCTGCTCAAGCAACTTTGGGCTGAGCAGCGATCTCACGGCAATGGGCATTACCAGCAACAGCTTGCCGGCCGTGAACAGCAACCGCCTGCCTGTGGCTGGCTGCGCTCTTCTATGCCGATTATGAAACGCGCGCTGGAAACGCAGGCGCGTGATTTTGCTGGAACGCAACATAGCGAACTTCCGTGTTGATATTTCCCCCTATCAGCTAACAACAACTGCTGAGTTGGTGCGTCAATTTTGACATCAACAACGGCTTTTTGGCTCCCTACGATGACCCAGACCCAGCCATTCCCCCCATGACCTTGCAACAGCGCATTGATTTGGCCGATGCCGACCTGCGTGAGGCGCGTGACCTGTATGCCTTTCTGGCCGTCTACGCCCCTGTTACCCGTATGCGGGCTGATGACGGGCAGGATCTGACAACCTGGCTTCCAAAGATTACAAGGTTTTCAACTCTGCGCCCAGCCCGAAGACCCCAATCCTCCCGACCCAACTCATACGGGTCAGGTGCTTGATCCCGTCATTGACTGGTGCAATTTCCCCGCCCGTCTGCGCCAGAGCGTGCGCGAGGCGGCCTATTTACGGATGATCTTTGCCCAGCAGTTTATGGTTGATGCCCTGGGGCTGCACTTCAGCGCAGGGTCACTGCTGGGTGGCGATGCCTTTGTACGCCAGGAGGTAGCTAAACTGCAAGCGGCTGAATATCAATACACTTTAACTGAAAAAGGGATGCGTGAAGCGTTGGAGCATACCTTAGGCAACGGCTGTCTTGTCTCCGACTTTTACACCCAGGCCGAATGGGCGCTGCTCTCACGCGCTGTGCAGGACAAAGAAGTGGCCCAACACCACATTGCCACCCGTCTAAGCTATTTGGATATCAAAAACGATAGTGACATCCCTCGCGCCCAGGCCAATGCTCAGAATACATGCCGCAGGCGGCGCCACCGAAACTATCTAAAAATGATTGGGCTGGCTGGGGCAAATGTGCTAGGTGCGTCGGCGGCGGCTGTGCGGCGATAGGGGCGAATCGATGGATGGTAGCGGAAATGGCGCTTAACCTGTTGGATACCGCGCCAATGCCCGCAGAAATACGCGAGGCGCATGTTTTTAGCATGGATATTAAACTTTGCCGTCCCTATCACCGCTTTTGGCAGCATTGACAAGGGTTTTGTGGGAGCAGGCGCAGATACTGCTGCCTTGGCTTTACCAAATTCAACAGCAGACGGAAACGCCCAGAACGTACCTTGACCTGAACCAGCAGGAACTCGCTAAAAGCGGTGATCGCCATCAACAACAAGATGACAATGAAATCCAGATTGAGGCTGGGTACGCGATCTGCAAAACTTCCTCAATGAGCCGGATCCCGGACGGGTACAAATATGCCTGCATTGACGATATGATCAAACACACACAGGAATGTGACCCGATGTCCAACAGCTTTGAAGCCTGCATGGAGTCGGACATTAGATGGTTTACCGCCTAAAGTTGACGGTAACAACTTGCTCATTTGGTGAAATTAATGCGTGTGGCGCGGCAAGATTTACGCACGGCGTGGCTGGGCATCAGGCAGCAATCCAAAAGCGGGACAATGTTGGCTAACGGTCGAATACTGAAGTGATGCGTAATATCAGAGTCAAAGTGCCATCATCAATGGGGCGCAGGACGCTTCGGTCGTTGAAGGAATCCTTGCCGCCGCCAACTGTGCGCTTGAGATTGGTTTCCCGCCTGGTTTCTCGACAAACCCGGGGCTTTGTTGAGGCAGGGGCTGCAGCCAGGGGCAAATTTGAAGCAGGCAGCGCATGACATGGAGATTGAAGATACCACCAACTCTGAGGCGGTGGTTCGCAATCTCTTCTACGACGATACCAGAGGCGCAGGGAATTGAAATTGACATCGCCGTGGCGCAGTTTCAGTCGTTGCTGACCAGTTCAATGGCGTTGTTGGGCGAACCTTCACGATGTGTTTTGAGTCAAGCGGCAACACGCTTATACGACGGTGCTGCCTGCCTAGCCAGTCCCAGCTATCGGATGGTGCGTGATTCGCGCCGGATTGAGTTAGCCTGAAGCCCTGAAACCGCTTCGCGCCAGCCTATCTAAATTTGCTCGCCGCGCTGAATATGAGTACGGCTCGCCTCCAGGCGCCAGCAATTTCCATCTCTGACGTTTATAAATCACACGCACTGCCAACGACATTTTGCTCTTTTTGCAAGAAAATCTGGATGCAGCCATTGCCAATTGCCTGGTGCGGTGCAAGATGCGGCAGTAACCAGCGTGACCTGACGATTTCGGTGGCGCAGCACGTGCTTGGTCTTACTGATCCTTCCTTAAAGGGCAGGCGTTCCTGACAGCCAGCTACAGGCTGAGCGCACGAAACAGTTCCGAGTGGGTGGCGCAAAACACCCAGCGAAATGTAAACCACAGTTGGTATTTACCTTCACAGCATCGGCGGAACCAATGGCCTGATTGGTCAGGTGGTGCAACAAGGATATGACTTCTACTGGTTACACAAAGTGGCCAGGTTGAAGCTGACCAAAACCGGCCAGCAATAACTAGGAGTTAATTTGGTTGCAACTGAACCAGGGCGTTAAACTATCGGCAGGTGCGCACGTCAATAAAGTGGTCGAACGGGGAGTTGATGTCCTAACACGGGCTTTGTCTCTTTTGACTATCGGCTGATTCCACCGGCAGCGCTCTTGGGGCTTAGTACCCCAACAACCAGCCGACTGATGTGGTGTCAGGGTTCGTTCAGCAGTGATGTCAATGGTGGACATGGCAACACAACGCCGGAGCTATAAAGTACGCCCGCCTTCTTAAGCCGTTGGCGGCCAATGAATGGCAGGTTGTGGTTGGTACGGGTTCACCGAACAGCATTCTGCCGGATATGGATCTCTGACTCTTGACCGATATCGAACTCCAAGATCCAGCACGACCTATGGGACGCGGGCATCGAACACGCCGCCACAGCCGTCGCAGTGCGTCCGCGTAGATTAATGGGAGGCCAGAAGGGGCATAAGCTATGATGAAACACAAATGGCTCAAAACTACAATCATCCGGCAGGCTACTGGCGAAACATATTGTGCTGATCGCGCTTGTGGTCAATTTACCGTGGCTGGGGTCACCACAACGCTTACGCTGGCCGCCCGCACTACCACCCGCCGCCAGGGCACCGAACCGCTTGACCTGGGTGCCATTGATCTGACATCAATCTCAACCAGGACGGCAGTACGATCAACGGTTATGTCAATCTTGATAAGACCTGGTCTTCTGAAACACACACGATCTCGAATGGGGGCACCACACTCCAAAAATTGGCGCTGTATGTCAGCAGCCGTTTTGATGGTACCAATCGACCCTTATCTCCGAGCAGGTGGTAGCTACCACGGTTGGCGGACAGCCAGTTCGTAACAATTCAGATGAGCGGGACGATCAACGTGGTGACAGCGGCCAGATCAGCAGCAGTATCAGGGAAACGCTGTGAAGGTATACGCATGAACCGTTACGGTTCTTGCTGCTTTACGCTGCAACGGCCTGATCTGGCTACTGGTGAGCAAAACGAGCAATGGGCACCTGACACTACAGCAGACGCAAGCTGCCCACGACGCCGGGCACAGCGGTCACGATTAACATGTTAATGAACGACACCGATCGATGGAGACGCGCTGACGGTCTACAGTGTCAGTAAGCCCTGAATTTGGTCGAGCTACGACCAACAGCCAGACTGTGACCTACAGATCCCAGCCCCACTTTCAGAGGTGTGGACACCTTTGCTTCCACTTTATGGCGACGGTAAAGATGGGACAGCAGATTCGGTTACGGTTACGGTCAGTGGAGAAGCTGCAGATTATTCGATCTATCTGCCGCTGGTAGTTCGGAAATAAGGCATCTATATCATGTGAATGGCCGTACGATTTCATGAAGCCTTCAGGTGCCTGACAACCAGTCCGATCACGGCATATTACCGAAGCGTATGCTAAAATCCGTTATGAAACCCTGCCCCAACCCGCGCCGGTTAGCGAGAATTTTGGCACCACGGCGTCGGGTGGCAGGAACGAACACGGTAATCGGTAATCAGTAATCCCGATCGGTAATCAGTGAGCGTACTGGTGCAGTTACCGATACTCTACCACCTCGAAGCGTGATCAACCATCAATAAACCGGCCAACCCGCCCCGCCAGCAGCCGCAAGCTGGGGTCGGTGCGGCGCGAAGTTGTTTCCACTGGGTTGGGCATTGATGGATGTGGGCGCTGATTACGCCGCTGGCACTGTCGCTGCTGCGCTGGACGCGGTATTGGCCGCCGAACAATGGCACTTTTTGTCTTGCTGCTGCTGCTGCTGCCTACAACCTCGTGCGGCTGGTAAGGCCTGCTCGACTGGCCGAAACAGCAGCAGCAGCGGGTGTTAACAGCCGTTCTCCTCCTCACCCTCTTCATCACCCTCCGCACCTCCTCCACGGCTACTCTGCTCGACCTCCGCTGGCTGGGGGCAAATTGGCACCGCCCTACGCCAAATCGCCAGCTTCTGGCGCTTCACGCGATGTGGGGCTGTTTTTTGCTCATCGCTGTTGTTGCCTGGAGTCGCGGCGGGCAATGAATGGAAACGGCAACCCGACATCAACGCCATGGGGCTAAAAAATTTGCGCGTGGGCGAAATTGCTGTTTACGCCGCTCGTCATTTTGGCTGGCAACGGTGCGGTACGCTGTTTACCATGGCTCCCTTTGTTCTGCTCTACTTTTTGGCGGCGATAACGGCCGTTTCCTCATCCGCGCCGAACAAATTGACAGGAAACGCACCGTCTATCCGCCGCCGTCACCCGCGCTGGTTTTGGCGGCTTGTCATCGCCAGCCTTCTCGTTGTGCTAACCGCCCTCTTCACCCTCATCGTGGCAGCAACACCCCCCTTCCTGCTCATCGCCTGGCTCAACCCCCTGTGGGATGCCCTCTCCAGCTTAGCACTGTCGCCTTTGTCACCACCTCCTACCTCGCCTTCCCCACCTGCTGGGGCATCCATCCTGCTGGAATGGCTGCTTTGGCTTATCCAGTTGGTTGTTACACCCCTCCTGGCCTTTGTGCGCGGTGTAGACATACAATCCCAATCGCTGCCCGCCCGCAGCCGTTGCTCACCCAACGACTTTGTCCGGAAACGACCAGCCAGCTTCATCCCAGCGTCGACTAGAAATTTGCTGCTTATCCCGCTGGGGTGGTGCTGCTCATTCCCTCTTTTTAGGGCGATTAAGCGCGACTGGGAACAGCGCAACGCCACGTAGCGCAGCGGGCGATTAACCGATGACGACGACGACAGAACCAGGGTTGGCGGAACGGCTTTGCAGGCCGACTGGGGATGCCTGCGTCATTGGCGGTGACCGTTTCCATCGCCATCTACCGCCAAATGTGCCGCGCCACCGCCGGAGCCAGTTATCCCGATGCCAGAGGCAAACGCCCTGAATATTTGCCGTGCTGGTATCAGGTGCTTTAAGCCATAGAGCGATGCCGCCTTAGGTGACGCAGGCTTTTTGTGCGCGTGCGCTACGGCAGTGCCCGAACCCAGCCGAACTCAGCATATCCGCGCCGCCTGGAACGGCTGGAACGCACCACCTCAGCCGCGAAACCGTGGCACCGCATTGCAAAACCGAACAGAGGAGTGGAAGGGGATTGATTGCCGCACAAGTATGCTATCATTGCCTCAATGACAGCAATGATAGCATATTATCAAGAGGTGTGACTTGGCAGCACTGACGATTCGTAATCTAAACGAAGAAACAAAGCGAAATTAAGACAATGCGGCCAAAACATGGTCATTCAATGGAAGAAGAGCTATACATTCTCAATTGTGCCGTTAACCAAGAAGGAAAAAGGAGGGCTAAACAGAGATAACCAATATGTTTTACTAAAATGGGTGGGCTTGATTTATCAATTCCGTCGCTCACCAGTTCGCACACTCAATATTTTTCTCTGAAGAAGAAACATGATTCTAATGAATACCAACGTCTTATCAGAACGATGCGGCCTCAGCCAAGCGCAGACGTTATCCGTTGGTGGACAATCAACTCATCAACCCTTTTCACAAACGCAGTCACACGTGCAGAAATTGAATTGGTATCCTTTTGTTACCTGAAGGGAATCGAAAGCAAACGCTTGCCGTGTTGGCGCAAAGAGATGTTGAAATTTTTGCAACGATGTCTTCCCTTCGGCGAACTTGCAGCAGTACATTACGGCCCGTATCATGTAGAGCGCATCAAAATCGGACGGCCGATTTTCTGTAGAAGATGCACAAATTGCATCAGTGCCTTGGCAAATGGTCTGCGTTTGGCTACTCGCAATGAAAAAGATTTTGCAGAAATCCCCAACCTTGTGGTCATCAATCCTTGGCGCTAAACATCCCCCACCCTCCTGGCGGTGACGGTTGATGATGAGGGGTTGCGTGAGGGCTTTAACGGCCGTTCTTACCCACTTCATCTTCTAACAAAATAAACATCTTTGTAACTTCGCGGGGCGAGTATAATGGCTGTCCATGAAGGGACAAGATTAACAGCCTCGATAACGCACTGATAAGCCACTTTACAGCCCAACCTGCTGCTGGGCGACGTGCGAAATTTGCCGCTGTAACTCTTTTTCACCGTCGGCGTGGCGGGGGCAGGTAGCGCGGCTGGATGTGGGGTGTCGCCGCTGTTTTGTTTAGCGGAATTAAACGGCCGTTCCCTCCGCTCCCTCCCTTTGGCGATTCCTCCATCAGGCTCCACCCTCACCTGGCCGCTGGTGCCTGGGCGGCGGACTGGCAGGCCAGGCGCTGTGGCTGATTCAGGGGTGATGTCACAGCCGCTGTGCCAGGATGGTCGCAACGGCCGTTTTCTCTGCTCACCACCCTCATCGTTGGCCTAGTTGGCGGTTTACCGTCGGCATTGCCGCTGGCATAGCCGCCAGCGCGGATTAGTGGTGGCACCACCAGCCGCCTGTTTTCGCCAGCAGCGGCCACCCCTGCCCACCCTGCTGCTGGAAGGGGGTCGTTAGGCTTGCCAGCGGGCTGGCCGGAGGCTGAGCTTTGGCATAGCCGCTGGCATCAGCCAACCACCCTCCTCAGCGGGCGGTGCCGCTGGTCGGCAAAGCAGCGGCGTGGCGATTAGGTTTGCTGGTGGGCGTTGGCACGAAACGCTGGCGGGGATAAACGGCCGTTGCCGCCGCCCTCCTCATCGCCCTCCTCGCTCTGGCTATGTGAACAGACCGGCCGCTGGCGGCCTGGCGATTGCTGGGCTGATTGGGGGCATGATTGGGTTAATGGAAATTGGGGATGTGGGGGTGTCGGAATGTGGGGATGTGGGGCGTGGGAAATCTTGTTTTATCGTGGCCTGATTACCGCCCTCTATGCCTTGCCTTATTTTTGGCCGACCGGCTGGCAGGGGCGTGGCAGCAGCCGGGGCGTTGGGCAGCGGTGCGGACTCTATTTGTTTTTTAGCCGAAACAACCGCCATTGGCCCCCTGCTGTTGCCCTGCTGGTGCTGCAAAACTGGCCGGGGCGTGGTGGCGACCATCTTACTATCCGCTGCTGGTGGCGAGATGGGGTGCTGCTGCGGCTGGATGAACGGCAGGTGGGGACAGCGGGAAAGCAGCCCAATTTTTCCCCACCACTCCGCCTTTGGGACAATTTCCGTATTGCCCGCTTCAGCTGGGCTAACCGACCATTTGCTGCTGGTGCTGACCCACTGGCCGGAAGACGGAGTGCGAGCGTTGGCTTATTTGGCCGCCAGCCGCCAGCAGTGGGCAGCGCAAGCCCAGCGCAAATTGAAACAGTGCGGCAGTTGGCGGCCGTGTGGGTCGTTAACGGCCGTTGCCGCCATGGCGACAGCATGGGGCTGGGCGAACGACCGACCCGCGGTGCCCTGCTCCGCAGCTTGCAGCGCGTCAGCCAGGACGTGGCGGCGGCGCTGGCGCAGGAAAGTGCTTACAACCAGCGGCTGGCACTGCGCGGCGTGGAGGAACGGCTGGACGGCCTGCTGCGCGAATTGACCCGCAGCAGCGACCCCTATGCCCCTCGCTTTCGCCCGGTGGTGGGGCGCTGGCGGGAACTGGTGGCGGCGGCGGGGCTACAGTTGGCCGCCGAAGCCGAACTGCGCCAGGAATTAGACAACCCCTACATCATCGGCGTGCCGCTGACGGAAAAGCAGGAGCTTTTTGTGGGGCGCACCGACATCAGCAGCCGCATTGAGCAGCTTTTGCTGGATCGGCGGCGGCCACCGCTGCTGCTTTACGGGCAGCGGCGGGTGGGCAAAACGTCGCTGCTCAACAATTTGGGGCGGCTGCTGCCTCGCCACATCGTGCCGCTGTTTGTGGATTTGCAGGGGCCGGCGACGCGGGCAGGGGATGCGGCTGGCTTTTTCTACAACGTGGCGCGAGCGATGCGGCAGTCGGCACGGCGGCAGCGGCAGCTTGAACTGCCCGAACTGCCCCGCGAAACGCTGGCGGCGGATCCGTTTACGGCCTTTGATGAGTGGCTGGACGCGGTGGAAGCGGTGCTGGGCAGCCAGACGGGGCTGCTGCTACTGGATGAGTTTGAGGTGCTGGCGGAGGCATTTGCCAACAACCGTTTAGACGAAGCCGCCATTTTGGGAACCCTGCGTCACCTCATCCAGCACCACCCCCGCTTCAAGGTGCTGTTGTCGGGTTCCCACACGCTGGCGGCGTTTCACCGCTGGTCAAGCTATTTGATCAACGTCCAGCTTGTCCATATTGGCTTTCTCAGCGAGGCGGAGACCAACCAACTGGTGGAGCGACCGGTGGCAGGGTTTGCCCTGCGCTATGAACCGGCGGCGCGGGCGCGGGTGTGGGAGCTGACCAGCGGTCATCCGTTTTTGGTGCAGTTGCTGTGTGCCGAGGTGGTGGCACTGAAAAATGAGCAGCCGCCCGGCCAGCGGCGGCTGGCAACGGTGGCGGATGTAGAAACGGCCGTTTTACCCGCTCTCGAACACGGCAGCTTTTTCTTTGCCGACCTGGCGCAAAACCAGGTAAGCGAGGCGGGGCGGGCGTTTTTGCGGCAGGTGGCTAGGGGAGAAGAAACGGCCGTTGCTAACCCATCTCTCCTTAACCAACTGGTAGCCCAGGAAATCTTGCAGCCCAACGGCACCTTTCGCGTCGAACTGGTGCGCCGCTGGTTTGCCCTGTAACCAACATAGCTACGATTCAACCCGTAGCCGGGGATTCCGATCCTCGCTCTCCCGCCTGGCTACCCCCAACATGCACTGATACAGCCACACCCCGCTCCCCCGCCCCCCCGCTCCCCTGCTCCCCTGCCCCCCTGCTCCCGTGCCCCGCACACCCTACGACTCCCCCAACACCACCCGCCGAATCTCCCCACACCCTATCCCCCACGCCGCCGCACACTCTTCTTCGGTAAGCAGCGGCAGCACCCGCCGCGTTGCCTCTTTAAGCATCGCCTCCACCAGCGTCGCATCTGCCTCAATCATAATACCAACCCAGACCCGCGCCGTCCCATCGTCACTCGCCGTCACGATCCGGCTCCCATCCTGGTTAAACGCCGCCGTATTAACCCCACTCGTATGCCCTTCCAGCACCGCCAATACTTCCCCTTCACCGTTCCATAGCCGTGCCGTTCCATCGTCACTCGCTACCACAATTCGACCTGGCATAATCTGAGTACGTCGCCAACTACACCAGGGCGAAACGGTGCAGATTGGCCTTTGCCAAAACAGACGGCCGCATTTCCACAACTGGCTTTGTGTTGCTGACGGGTGATGTCATTTCCCGGCCGGCCGAACTGGTGGAAGGGTTTGGCGGGGCGGTTGACCCGGCGCAAGCCCGCGCCAACGCCAAACGCTTGATGGCAATTGCCCAACAGCACAATGCCTTTGTCATCTACGGCCACGAACCGGAACAGTGGCTCACCCTTCGCAAAACCCCCGCGTTTTATGCGTAATCGATGGAATCAGTTGTCATGTTCGTATTGGCTTCCCGTTCATCCTGGCACTGCTTGCAGACCAGTAAACGGCCGATAAATTCCCCCCGCCCCGTTTCCGTCAACACCCACGGCCGATCCGTCAACGGCGGATTATGCCGCATATGCTGCCGGTGCCCACAGCTAAAATCAGCCACCCAATCCCCCACCTCATCTTGATGAAACCCAACAATCGCCACCATCTCAGCTTGCATCCACTGCCTCAAAACGTTGGGCCAACAGTTCACCCAACTGCACAAAATCCAGTACGGCTTCTTTTTCCGGCCACATTTTGCGCCCTGGCAAAAAATCTAACGGCCAGGCCAACGTGATTTGTGAACCACGTCCCTGAACAGATAAGCGGGAAAACTGTTCACAACGGATGCCAATTTCCCAATCTATACATTGCCGCAGCAGCGAAAGCGATTCGCCCCATACGTAATTTTTGCCCAGTACAAATCCATCAGCTTTTGTTTTGTCTACCCAGGTACGGGGGCGAATATGAAAAAACAAAGGTCTGGGAGCGGCAACCTCAATTGCCAGACACAGAGTCCGCTGGGTTGAAATAGCCTGCTTTCGTGAGGCCGGAATCGTAGTAACTTGCAGTTCATAGAGTTTGACAACAAAATGAGTTCTAGTGCCTTGCATCATATGGTGGTGCCGCTCAATGATCTTGTCATGAGAAAACGGCCGTATTACATCTCGTGGCAGCAAAGGGGGTTCCAAAGCACCTATCACCACAGATAATCCCAACACATTGGCAATCTGAAGCAACTTTTCTCGCTCTGGTTCATGGACAGCTTGCATCATCTGCCCTCTCGTTAGTTCCCGTTGCACTCGGGACATCCTTTTGACGAAACCAAACAGGATTAAAACAGCTAAAACCGCCCCCAAACAAACCAACACAGTCCCCAAAATGGCCGCGACTACGTCCATTATTGAAATACCACCCTTGATTAGCTCGTAGCCGAGGATTCCAATCCTCGCTCTTCAGTCTAGGTCAAAGAATGGGGATTGGAATCCTCGGCTACTCAAACAAATGCCGGCCGGACAAGACAGACCCTGCCGGAATTGTGACCAAACGGCCGCTTTTGTTGCAAATCTCCACATCGCCCACCAGCGACACATTCGCCCCAAAAACAACCTCCCCCTGCACCCGCAGCCGCGTGCAGTTGAGCAAGGACGGAATGCCTTCGGGGAAATGGGCATCCAGATCGTTGACAAATTTGTAATAACGGCCGTCTAGTTCCACCACCAGATTGCCGCTGACGTGCGCCGGGTTAAAGACGATCTGGTAATCGTCGGTCAGCAAATAAGCATCAGAACGGACGGCCAGCAGGTCGTCGGTTTTCTTCACCGGGGCAAAACGGCTGCGCGGCACACGAATGGCCTGGGCACCGGCAAATACGCTGATGGCTGAACCCATGGCGGTTTCGAGTTGATAAACGGCCGTTGATCCCCCATCACGCGGATCTACCGTCTTGCTGTTACGAATCAGCGGTAACCCCAGCATATTACTACGCTCTTCCATCACCTCTTGCAAAGCCACCAGATTGAGCCACAGGTTGTTGGTGTTGAAATATTTATGCCGCGAAATATCTTGAAACGCCGCTTCATCCTCATTCGGACATTGCGCCGATTCACGCAAAACAAGCTGCCCATCCTCTGCCCGCTGCGCCAAATGGCCGCCCTTTTTGTCCATTTCGGTGCGGTCGGCCACTTCCATCATAAACGGCAGCTCATTGTCCACAAAATAGCCCAAAATAGCCGGGTCAACCACCGCGCCTAAATTGTCAGAGTTAGAAATAAAGGCGTATTCAAAGCCATCGTCCAGCAGCTTGTCCAACATGCCGCTAATGACCAGCGAGGCATATAGGTCGCCATGCCCCGGTGGGCACCATTCCAACTCTGGGTTTTCCGGCCAATCCACCGGCATCAGGTCAGCCTGGCGGATTTTTGGCTCTTTGTTTTGCACAAAGGTAGCGGGAGGGTAAGGTAAATTGGCATAGGATGCCAGTGCCTCCAAGGTGTCGGCTTCCGTAGCAAAGCTGTTCATCAGCAGCAGCGGCACGTTGATTTGCTGCGCCTGGCGGGCGATGACATCGAGAAAGGTTAGCCCCTGCTTAACTGGCAGCAGCGATTTAGCCTGCTCCAGCCCCATGCCGGTGCCTAATCCGCCGTTGAGCTTGATAACGGCCGTTCTTTCCAGTGCCTCCCGCCCAATGGCTTGCAGGTCGGCCGGCAGCCGTTCCGCATCTGGCAGCGAATCCACCGGCTCAATGCTCTCTTCAGAAATTAGCCCCGTTTGCCCAGCCAAAAGCTGCTCATAGTAAGAGGCAAAAATATCAATAAAAATGGGGTGCGCCCCTTGTGCTTCCAAACGGTTAGCAAAAGGGACAAATTGTTCAGTGAGGGTTGCAATCATGTCTGCTCCAAATTATAGGGAATTTTAACAATGTATCTCAGGGGATTATGTTGAACTGCTAACTACCAATCCTCGGAGAGACGAGCCATTTGGTCAGTTGCTATCTCAAAGGGTAAATCTACAACGTTACAATCCACCTAAATATCTAACGAGTCCGCTTCTAAGAGCTTCGCCAGCAGCATCTGAGCGTCACGGTCGTTGGGATTGGCCTTTATGGCACGGCGGAACCAGCCAGCAGCAGCCTCAGTGTCGCGCCGGTCGCGGTAAATCAAACCCAGGTTGTAGGCCACATTGGGCGCAATAGGGTTGACTTCGAGTGCCTGCTTAAAGGCCGCAATGGCTCGCTCTTGATCCGCATCCTTGGCTAAAACCGGGTTACCTAAATAGGCAGCGCCCAAATTCGTCCATAACATCTCGTTGTCAGCATAACTTTCCTGAAACGGCTCCAACAGACCCACGGCTCGCCCAAACTTCTTGGTCAAAATGTAGGCACCGCTCAGATTAAGTGCCGCGTCAAAATGGGCTGGTTCTAGCTCATTGGCTCGTTCCAAATAGGTCAGTGCCTGCTCGACCTGCCCCCGGTGCAGCAGTTCGGTGCCGCGCCGAAAGACAGGGTCAAATTTGTCCATCACCGCCCCAACGGCCGTTTTCTTCCGTTTTTGCTGCGGTTGATTCATTTTTCGCTTCCTCTTTTTCTGCACGTTTATCCTCGAGATGGTTTTAAAATCAATAGTCCTGTAATCCCAAAACCGGCCAGCAGCAGCAGCAGCCAAAAACCACTGACATCAAAAAAGTAGGCCAGCGGCGTGGGCGGCTCCAAATCAGCCAACCACGCTTCGTTTAAATCACGCAGGGAAATTTGCAGCTCTCGCGCCACACCCGCTTCACAGTCGGCACCATCCTTGTGCGCCAAGATAATTTGCCCCAACGCTTGGTTGCCAAAGCGGGATTGCAGGTAAGAGACAAAGGAGGCACTTTGAGCATAGGCCAGCACCGCCTCGGCTTCGTCGCTGGGAAAGCTTTGGCACAATTCCAGCAATGGGATGGTAGTATGGTTGTCAACGGCCGTTTCCAGCACCACCTGATAATTGGGATTCGGGTTTTCCTCCACCATCGTCGCCAGCCCTTCGTTAAACCAGGCCGGAACCTGCTTCATGGCGGCCGGCCCCACCGCTTGGTAAAGCAACACGTGGACGAGCTCATGGGGAATGCTGCGGCGTAAATCGGCGGCGGCGGTGCGGCTGTTAACGGCCGTTACCAAAATTACCCCCAACTCTGGCGACGCATGACCACCCACCCAATCGCGCCCCGTCAGCCGCAGCGCCGCCCGCAAATCGGCGGCCGTCGGGTACAAATACACCCGCAGTGGGTGACTACCGACATCGGGCAAAAACGGCCGTACCGTCACCAGCGTCTCCTTCACCACATCCAGCGCCACCTGCGCCACCGCCGCATCCGTGCCCGTCCAATGCACCGTCACCGGCTCTTCAGCCAGCGTTTGCCATTCAAACTGGTCGTCTTCGTAAAAAAAGGTGTAGGTGGGGGAAAAAATATCCTCATCCACCGTTGCCAGCAGCCACCAGTAGGTGATTTCGGTAAACGGAGCCAGCCGCAGTTGGGTCAAATCAATCTCATGTGCCACAGAAAAACGGCCGCCCGGCGGCAGGGCTACCTCATCGGTATAGGTGTTTTCTGAACCTTCGGGACGAAAAAAGAGAATGAGCGTGTCGGCTGGGGGGGCATTCTCCAGCGTTAGCTCAAAACGAATCACCTGCCCAAATTCATAGCTGACGTTGGGGGTAAACTGCGGCTCCTGCGCCGCTGCCGGACGGGGCAGCAGCCCAGCCAGCAGCAGGGCGGCCAGAAGGATTGAAGAAAGTCGTTTGCCCATACTATAACCCTAGCAGCGTGATGGTTGTGGCAATGGTCAGTGGGCTGAGCAGGGTGCTAACCACGACAATGCCAGTGACAATGGCTGGTTGGAGGCCAAATTCGGTGGCGAGGATGATGGTAAAAACGGCCGTTGGCATACTCGCCTCAATGATGGAGGTGGAACGCGACAACCCTTGCAGCCCCAGTACCGTTGCCACTAGCAACCCCATCACTGGCCCCAGCAGCAGCCGCACCGAGACGGCCGGCAGTGCCAGCCGCCACGACAGTCCTCCGCGCAAGTCGGCAATCTGCATCCCCAAAATGACCAGCATCACTGGGATTGCCCCAGACCCGGCAATTTCCAACCCGCGCAGCAGCGGGGCGGGAATGGGAATGGCAAAGCTGTAGACAATGATTGCCAGCACGGCCGCATACACGGCCGGTAATTTTCCCAGCCGCGCCAATGCCTGCCGCGCCGATAGTTCGCCCGATGAGGCGATAAACACGCCGAGGGTGTAGGCCAGGAAGGTATTGACCATGTAGAAAACAATTGCCCGCGCCAACCCGGCATCGCCATAGCGAAGTTGGTTGAGGGTGAGACCAAAGTTGCCGCCATTGACAAAAATGACGACGACGAGAAAAGCGGCCGTTTCCATGCGCGAAAAGCGCAGCCCACGCGCCAGCAGCCAGCCCAACACCCCCATCCCCAGCAGACTGACAATGGCAAAAGCCATCAACTGCAGCAGTTCATCGCCGGGTAACTGCGATTTGACCAGGGAGGTGAAAACGAGGCAGGGGCCTAGACAGTTAAAAACGATGCTGGAAAGTGCCCGTTTGTCAATTTGGTAGGTTCGTTGGAGGGCAAAGCCAAAGGTGGCAACAATCAGAATCGGCAGGATATTTTGGGTAAAAACAGCAAGAATGTCACTCAATTTTGGCTAAACAACCCCAGGTCGTCCTCATCGTCTGCTTCATCTTCGTCAAAATCAAACAGCGTAAAATCACCCGCCAGCCATGACATCGCTTCAAGTGCTTCTTCAATGACCTCATAAAATGACTCGGCTTCGGCATCGTCCAGCAGTTCGGTGAGAATGCGCGTTGGCTCCTCACCACCAATTTGCCCCAGCGCAATAATGGCGGCCTCTACAACGTCACTATCCTCATCCAGCGTCAATTCGGCCAGCCCCGGCACGGCATCGCTGCTGCCCAAGACGCCGGCCGCACGGGCAGCTTCAGCTCGCATTTCGGCCATCGGGCTTTCCAGTTCATACAACACGGTTTGGAGCCAACGTAAATCGGCACTGCTGCCCATGGCAAAAACGGCGCTTAGCTGCATTTCAAATGCTTTGTCTTCATATGCTTCTTCAATGAACTGCGGTACGCGGGGATGGTTGGCGGCGGCCATGGCTTCTAAGGCGGCACGTTTAACGGCCGTTTCCGTTCCCACCGCCTCATACTGCGCCAACAGCCGGGGCACAATGCGGGTTGAAACAGACGGGGGCAGTTCCCCCCATTCGCTCATCAGCACATAGTGAGCTAGGGTGGAAGCAGCGGAAGCACGAACGGCCGTTTCCCCATCCTCTTCCAGCAAACGCAAAATCGGCGCAACCAGCTTCACATCCGTCGCATCCCACAGCCCGTCCAAAGCCGCCACCCGCACCGCAGGGATCGCATCACTCAGCAAGATGGCAAGCAACGGCGCAAAATCCACCGTAAAGCTGTCTTCGGTCAAATCAGCCAAATGCCGCGCAATCTGCTGCCGTCGTTCATCAGCCGCCTGCGGCCAACGCGCTTGAAAAGCGGCCAAATCAGCCGTTTCCAGATCGGAAAGCTGATAGAGCAGCGGAATGCTTAACGCTTCATCCTCAAACAAATGGTGCATTAGCTCCGCAAACGGTAACTTTTTATCGAAATATTCCTCTTCCATACATAGTCAAAGACGTTGGTTACTTATCCGTAGCCAACGTCTTCATTTCTTAAAATGGCGCAGTTTGGTTGATTAAACCACGCTTACTGTTGTCTGTCACAATGTTCTATTGAAATGGGATAATCGGGTTCACAATGTCCTGCACAATCATTAGCACCATCAAGCCCAACAGCACCAACATGCCAATGACATGCACCATCCCTTCCCGCTCTGGCTCAATCCGCCGCCCACGAATTGCCTCAATCACCACAAATAAAATGCGACCACCATCCAGCGCGGGCAACGGCAGCAAGTTGGTTAAGCCCAGCGCCACATTGATAAAGGCCGCAATGGAAAGCAGTGGGAACAAATTCCGGTTTTGTGCCGATGCTTCAGCCGCCTGTCCTGCAATTTGGCTAATGCCCACAATACTTACCGGGCGTGCCTCCTGCGGTGTAATGTCGCCACTGAGCAGCATGGCGGGCAAGCGTAGGTACAGCGACACATAGTTGCCCATGAATTGCACAGCATCCACACCAGCCTCAATCGGATTGCGGCTAATGCGCTCACCCGTGGTAGACATCATCAGCCCTACGCCAATCGGCCCTTCGCTATCGGAGTCATATTCGCCAGGGGAGCGAGGCACCAGGGTAATGTTAAGCTGCTGACCATCACGGCTAACTAACAGTTGAATGGGCTGTCCGGCCATCTCATGCACCCGGTCTACCAGCACACTAGAGCTGTCGGCACGCACACCATCTACTTCAAGGATGACATCGTTGGCCTGCAAACCGGCCGTTTCGGCGGGTGAACCCGGATTGACGTTGCTAATGGCAACGGCCGGCGGGCCAATCATCAACGCCACCCAAAAAATGACAATGGCAGCAATAAAATTCATCCCGGCCCCCGACACCAACACAAAAAAGCGTGCCCGTTTGGAAGCGGCGGCTAAACCATCTGGCACATTGGGGTCATCTTCTCCGGCCGGCCGTACAAAGCCACCCAAAGGAATCCAGTTTAGCGAAAAAATGGTGCCTTTTCGTTCGGCCAAGGTCATAGCACGGGGGGGCAATCCTAATCCAAACTCTTCAACACGAATATTTGATAAACGTGCCGCCCAAAAATGACCCAACTCGTGTACTAAAACGATGGGCGTAAGGATAATAATAAATCCACCAATGGCCCATAATATTGACATAATTCACATCCTAGATTTGGTCAGCTCACTGTTAGGCGAATTCCAAAAAGTAATCGAGGGAAAAACGGCCGTTTTCTCGGAATTCGCTGGGCATTTCTTCGGTTAAAGACTTATCTGTTTTTCCGAAAATGCCTTAAGTCGCTGCGTTTTGCTTAAGGTTAATAAAACTTACTATCACCTTATCTTTCGACCTCGGCTGTCTAACACTGGCAAACAGCCAAAACAACGGCGCATTTTCAGCGCACCATAGGTCATTATACGGCCTGACAATCGTTAATAGCAACTAGCAGCCTGATGATTTAACGACACTCTAACGGTCACAGCAAATCTTATGTAGCCGAGCTTTCCCAAGCTCGTACTTTTGCACAAACCAAAGAGCGAGAATTGGAATCCTCGGCTACCAGGGAAAGATGATGGGCAAGAAAAGCAGCATGAGCAGCCAAATGAGCAGGGTAAGCGGCAGCCCCACTTTGGTAAAGTCGGTAAATTTGTAACCGCCTGAACCATAAACCAATACACACGACTGGTGCCCAATAGGCGTTAAAAATGAGTTTGAAGCAGCAACAGCTACACCCATGACAAACGCATGAGGATCAATACCTAAACCCAATGCGGTTTGAATGGCAATGGGTGCCACCAACACCGCTGCTGCTGCATTGGACATAAAAGCGGTGAGAGCAGTGGTCAAAACAATCAGCCCCAGCATAATGCCACGAGGGCCTAACTCACCGACTAACATGATGATGTTATTGGACAGGTATTGCGCCGTGCCCGTCTTTTCTAACGCCACCCCCATGGGCAGCATCC